>NZ_BAABHF010000022.1:0-496671 GCF_039541955.1 Actinoallomurus oryzae
CCGCCAGCTCATGCGACAACCGCCGCTGAGCATCCGGCCCCAACGGCTCCTTCACCACAACAGAACGTTCGGCGCAGAAAAGGCGCGTAACGCGCGTTCGTTCGCTCTCGTGGAGTATCTCCACCCGGTCGGGCGGATCCCGGCCCGGGAACACGTCGTCCGCCCCCATCCGGCACCTCCCCCCGCTGGTCGGACCCGGTTAATATCCTGTCTACACCTAGTTTGAGCAGGTGTGATGCCCACCACGATGACCTCGGACAGCGGGCCCCGGATCATCAGCCCGGCCCGGTGTCCGCGTACCGGGTGAGACGTCGCGCCAGATCGTTCACGAGACCGCGCAGCTCGCCCGGCTGCTCGATCACGAACGGTCGGTCCAGCGCGGCGAGCCGGGGCGGGATCCACTCCAGCCGCTCGGCGCGGAGCCGGACGCGGCACCAGCCCTCGCTCCGAACCGCCTCGTCCTTCGACCGCGGAGGCGCCGACGGGACTTCGTCGACGATCGCGACTCCCTCCGGGAACTGCGAACGGATGCGGTCGACAGTGGCCTGCGCCCGAAACGTGACCTCGTGCGCCCACGGCGTCCGCGCGAGGCCGGTCAGCACGTGGGCCGCGGCGTCGAAGTCCTCGGGCTGGTCGAACGAGCCGGACAGCACCTCGACGTGTTCGATCCGATCGACCCGGAACGTCCGCACCTGCCCGCTGATCGAGTCCGCGCCGGCGACGTACCACCGGCCGGAGTGGGCGACGAGGCCGTACGGGTGAACGACCCGCCGGCTGCGCCGCTCGTCGCGGGCGTGGTACCGCATCTCGACCGGGCGCCGGTCCCAGGCGGCCTCGGCGAGGCTCAGCAGGACCCGCCCGCCCGGACCGGTGACGGCGTCGTCGGCCGGCGCGGTGAAGCGCGCCGTCGCGAGCAGCGCGGTCAACCGGCGGCCGAGCGGCCGGGGCAGCACGCGCCGGATCTTGGCGGTGGCCGTGTCGGCGGCCGCGGCCGAGGTCGCCCCGAGCCCCGTCCGCCGTACGGTCATCAGGCCGAGCAGCGCGGCCAGCGCTTCGTCGTCGGTCAGCATCAGCGGAGGCATCCGGTACCCCGGAGCGAGCCGGTAGCCCCCGTACCGGCCCCGTACCGACTCGACCGGCACGTCGAGGTCGACCAGGTGGTCGATATAGCGCCGGACCGTACGCGCGTCGACGCCCAGCCGCTCGGCGAGGCTCGCGAGGGGATGGACGCCGCCCGCCTGGAGGATCTCCAGGAGGGCGAGTACCCGAGCGGTAGGACGACTCATGGCAGCAAGTCTCTCGCGAATAGTGGACGGTTTCTGTCCAGTATCCGGCCTACAGTCGGGCCGTCATCACCCGACAGAGGAGCTACGCGGCAATGCACTTCGCTTCGATCCGCATCATCACCGACGACGTCGACCGAATGATCGAGTTCTACGAGAAGGCCACGGGCCAGACGGCGAAGCGGTCCACGGACGACTTCGCCGAGGTCATCACCCCCACCGGGACCATCGCCCTCGCGAGCGCCCGTACGGTCCGGGCGCTCGGCCCGCACGCGCCCCGGCCGGCGGCCAACCAGAGCGTGATCATCGAGTTCCGCGTCGAGGACGTCGACCGCGAGTACGAGAACCTCAGGCGGTTCGACCCCGAGTTTGTGAACGAGCCCACGACGCAGCCCTGGGGAAACCGATCATTGCTGTTCAGGGACCCGGACGGCAACCTGGTCAACTTCTTCACCCCCGTCACCCCGGACGCTCTCAAGCGCTACGAGCGGTAGTCCGTCCGGCCGCGCGCCGGCCGGCTCCCTCCGGGGTGCGCGGGTCGCCGGGGCGACGCGGTAAGACCGGGCCACCGCCTGGGGACGGACGCGGGAAGACTGCGGCATCGCCCGGGAACGGGACGCGGTACGGCCGGGGGCGCCGGCCGTACCGTGTCCGTCCGGCCACCCGCTCCGCGTCAGGCCTGGGGCTGGGGGTTCCGGGGCCAGCCGTAGCGCTCCTGGTCCGACGGGCGTGGACCTTCGGGGCCGTCGCGGCCGACTCGCATCATGCGTGAGATCCGGACGATGCAGTAACGCCGCCCCAGCACCTCGAACACGGGGCCGGGCGAGGCTTCGACCTGCTCGGCGGCCTTCTTCCACTCGGCGAGTTCGCCGGGCGTCGCGGGGGCGCCTTCCCACGCACGGATGCGGGGCAGCGCCTCGACGAAGTGGAAGGCCAGGTTGGTGCGGGCCCTCTCGGGGCCGTCCGCGCCGGTGATCTGGCTGACGGAGTCGCCGTCGAACTCCACCACGTTGAACTCCGGCGGGAGCAGGATCACACCGGGGTGGGTGCGGATCGCGTGCCGCGCCTCGGTCATGACCGCCTCCGGGACCGGCTCGGGGAGCGGAGGCACCCAGCCGACCAGGTTCATCCGCATGCGCGCCTCCCACACCCCGGCCGGCGCCAGCGGGTCGATGGGGTGGCCTTCCAGGAGAGAGGCGCCGGAGGAGGGCGGGTCGACGTCGGTCGGCCGGGGCGGCTCCATCACCCGGTCACCGATCAGGATGAACTTCTCGGCCCGCACGAGCCGGTAGCGCTTGTCGCCGATCTCCCACTCGTCCTTGGCGAGCTGCTCGCCGGACTCGGGGTCGAGCTTGCCGGCCGCCGCCAGCATCGCGCGCCGGACCTCCCGGTCGGTCTCGCGCTCTCTCGCCTCGACGCGCAGGTGACTCGCCAAGCCGATCCGGGCCCCGTACGGGTCGTCTCCACCGACGGTGCCGATGCGCCAGGTGGTCCCAGACTGGATCGCGAACCCGAAGTCGGGCCCGCCTCCGGTGATGAACCGGGGGTACTCCCGCATCCGATCACCGAGATCCTTGTCCCGCATCGCCGCGACCGGGTCGAGATCGGCGACCACGTTGATGTGGTCGTACCCGGGCATCAGAGGAAAGGCCATGGCCCCATACTGTCCGCAACCGCCCGATCACGCATCGCTTATCGCGATTTTGGCGCGGCCCCGCTCGGACGAGCGGCGCGGACGCGGTGGCGGTCTCGGCGCCGGTACCGGTCACGGGCCCGTACAGGTCGCGGTCCCGGTCGCGGGGACGGCGCTCACCGCTCCTCCCTGAGGTCGGACGCCTTCACGCCCAGCAGGAGCAGCGCGACGGCGAGGAGCACGATGCCCCCGCTGATCTGGAGACCGAGGGAGAGACTCCCGGTACTGGCCTGGATGAAACCGAGCAGTGACGGCGATGCCGCGGCGGCGAACGACCCCATGGAGGTCACGACGGCGATGCCCGTGGCCGCCGTACGGTCGGAGAGGTAGATCGAGGGGATCGAGTAGAAGACCGTCAGCCCCGAGTAGTGGGCCGCCGCGAGGATCGCCAGGAGGACGACGACGAGGACGACGCTGTCGTGGACCAACGAGATCGCGACCATCGCGAGCACGGCCACGAGCCAACTGGCGGCGGCGTGCCAGCGTCGTTCGAGCGTACGGTCGGAGTGCCGTCCGACGACCACCATGACCACGATGCCGAGCAGCGGCGGCAGCGCGGAGAACAGGCCGAGGTTGAGGACATCCCCGACGCCGGCGTCGGCGATGATGCGAGGCGTCCAGAAGGACACGGCGTTCGCGAGGGTGTAGGCGCCGCAGGCGCACAGGCCGAGGATCCAGACCTTGCCGTCGCGCAACGCCGGCAGCAGGCCCTGGTGGCGGCCGTCGCGGACCCCGCCACCCTTGCGGATCTCGCCGCCCTTGCGCCCCTGGTCGGCCTCCAGGTCCGCGCGGACCGCCGCCTTCTGCGCGGGAGTGAGCCATTTCGCCTGTTCGGGCCCGTCGACCAGCCAGAAGAGCACCAGGATCGCCAGCAGGATCGGCGGGATGCCCTCGATCAGGAAGAGCCACTGCCAGTCGGCGAGCCCGGCCGCGCCGCCGAAGGTGTGCATGACGCCGCCGGACACGAGGGAGCCGAGCACCCCGGAGACCGGTACGCCCATGAAGAAGACCGCGGTCATCCGCGTACGGCGGGCCGAGGGGAACCAGCGGGACAGGAAGTACAGCGCGCCGGGGAAGAACCCGGCCTCGGCGACGCCGAGCAGGAAGCGGGCGACGCAGAAGGTGATCTCGTCCCGTACGAACAGGGTCGCGACGGTCACGACTCCCCACGAGCCCATGATCCGCACCAGCGTCTTACGCGCGCCGATCCGGGCGAGGAGCGCGTTGCTCGGCACCTCGAAGAGGATGAAGCCGACGAAGAACAGGGTCACCCCGAGGCCGTACACGGCGGGCCCGAAGCCCAGGTCCCGCTTCAGGCCCTGCTGAGCGATCCCGATGTTGGTGCGGTCGACGAAGCTGACGATGTAGCAGATGACGAGCAACGGCATGAGGCGCAGCGCGATCAGGCGATACGTGGCGGTACGGTCCACGGCGGGCTCGTCGAAGGCCGCCTGGTCGCGGGGTCCGGTAACGGCTGGAGGTTCGGCCACGAGCTGCGACTCCTTCAGCAATGGGGCGGTGAGGGCTGGGTCGCCGAAGCGGCTGGGACGTGAGTGTGTGGGCCAGGTGTTGACTTTGTCAATAGTCGACCGAGGCCGATAGGATCGGGCCCATGGTCGAGCGCGCCGACGGCAAGGACCTCGTCCCCATCTCCGAGCTGCTGTCCTACCGCCTGTCGCGTACGTCATCGGCGCTGTCCCGCAGCGCCGCGCTGCGCTACCGGCGCGAGTTCGACGTCAGCCTGGGCGAGTGGCGCGCGATCGCCCTCATCGCATCGGACCCGACGCTGACGCTGGGCCGGCTCGCCCGGCGCGCCGGCCTCGACAAGGCGCAGATGAGCCGGGTGGTCAGCAAGCTTACCGAGCGAGGGTTCGTCTACCGCACCACAGGGTCGGGGCGCACCTCGCAGCTGGCCCTCACCGAGACGGGGATCGGCGTCTACCGCGGCCTGATCACCGCGGCGAACGAACGCGACGCGATGTTCCTCGGCGCCCTCTCCCCCGAAGAGAGCGAGGCGCTGCTGCGCGCGATCGACAAGCTCGCCGAGCTCGCACTGTCCCTCGAACGCCAGGAGCGGGAGCACGTCGGCGGCGACTGACTTCGTGTTGACTTCATCAACGCTTTGGCATAGTTCTTGGGCGTTGATGAGGAGGTGACTCGATGACCGACGCGGTCACGATCTGTGAGTGCTTCGCACGCGACGGGCTCCAGCACGAACCGGCGTTCGTCCCCACGGAGACCAAGGTCGCTCTGCTGGAGGCGTTCGTCGCCGCCGGGTTCACCCGGATCGAGGCGACCAGCTACAGCCATCCGGAACGCGTCCCCGCGTTCGCCGACGCGAGCCGGGTGCTGACCGAGGTCACACGCCGTCCGGGCGTGGCCTTCAAGGCGACCTGCCCGAACCCGCGGGCCGTCCGCCGGGCGATCGACGACCTGGACCACGGCGTGGGCGCCGAGGAACTCAGCCTGCTCGTCTCCGCCAGCGAGAGCCACACCGAGCGCAACCTCGGCACGACACGAGCCGGGCAGTGGGAGCGGGTCGCAGAGATGATCCGGCTGGCCGCGGGGCGGTTCCGGCTGATCGGCGTGGTCTCCGTCGCGTTCGGCTGCCCGTTCGAGGGAGACGTCGACCCGGGCCGGGTCGCCGAGGACGTGGCGCGCTTCGCCGACCTGGGCGCGGACGCGGTCACGCTGGGGGACACGACCGGCGTGGCGACCCCGGGCGCGGTCGCGGCGATGTTCCGGCGGCTGGAACGCGAGCATCCCGGGCTCCCGGTGATCGCGCACTTCCACAACACCCGTGGCACGGGTATCGCGAACGCGGTCGCCGCCCTCGACGCCGGCTGCCGGCACTTCGACAGCGCGCTCGGCGGAGTCGGCGGCCACCCTTCGGCCATCACCTACGGCGCCGGGCTCACGGGCAATGTCTGCACTGAGGACCTGGTGAGCCTGTTCGAGGCGATGGGCGTCGACACCGGGCTCGACATCGACGCGTTGGCCACCGCGTCACGGGCCTGCGAGGAGGCGCTGGGCAGGCCGCTCTACAGCATGGTCGCCCGCGCCGGCTTCGCCCGTACCGGCTTCGCCCGCTCCCGCGCCTGACGCCGCACTACCGAGGAGACTTCGTGACCGCCACCACCGGCGAGAACAGGGCCGGCACCGGTGCCCAGTCCGAGCAGGTGCTGCTCGTCGAGGACCGCGACGCCGTCCGCGTTCTCACCCTCAACCGCCCCCACAAGCGCAACGCGCTGAACACCGCGCTGACCCGGGCCCTGAACGACGCGCTGACCACGGCCGACCGCGACCCGGGCGTGCGCGCCGTCGTGCTCACCGGCAACGGGCGCGGCTTCTGCGCGGGCGCCGACCTGTCGGAGTTCTCCGCGCTGACCCCCGACAACCCCGAAGCCGTCCTCGAGCGCGCGGATCTCACCGCCCGCCTGCAGACCCGGATGCAGCGGATGGGCGTCCCGGTGGTGGCCGCCGTGCGCGGCGCCGCCGTCGGCGGTGGAGCGGGGCTCGCCATCGGCGCGGACATGACCGTCGCCGGCACCGACCTGAAGTTGGGCTATCCCGAGTTGCGGCACTCCATCGTTCCCGCGCTCGTGATGACCGGCCTCCAGCGCCAGCTCGGCCGCAAGCTCGCGTTCGAGATGATCAGCACGGGACGGCTGCTCACGGCCGCCGAAGCCGCCGAGCAGGGCCTGGTCAACCGCGTCGTCGAGCCGGATGAGGTGGTGCCGGCGGCGATGGAGGTCGCGCGGCAGTGGGCCGCCGTGGAGCCCCGCGCGATCCGGGCCGCGAAGGACCTGTTCTACCGTGTCGCCGACCTGCCCACCGAGGCGGCGATGCGCGCCGGTCAGGACGTCAACGCGCTGATGCGCGGGTTCCGCCGATGAGCGAGCGAATCAACGAACACGCGCGCCTGGTCTCTCCGCCGACGCAGGAGGACTCATGAGCGAGCGACCGCCGCTGGCCGGCGTCACCGTCCTCGACTTCTCCCGGGTGCTCGCCGCGCCGATGGCCACCCAGATCCTCGCCGAGCTCGGCGCGACCGTGGTGAAGGTCGAACGGCCGCGCAGCGGGGACGAGACGCGCGGGTTCGAGCCACGGCTGCCCCACGGGGAGAGCGCCTACTTCTTCGCGTTCAACCGCGGGAAGCGCTCGATCACCCTCGACCTCAAGCACCCGGACGGCCGCGACCTCGCCCGCCGCCTGGCCTCCCGCGTCGACGTCGTCGTGGAGAACTTCCTGCCCGGGACGATGGATCGGCTCGGACTCGGCTACGCGGAGCTGTCCGCGGACAACCCCCGCCTCGTCTACGTCTCGGCGACGGGCTTCGGCCAGACCGGCCCGAACCGCGACCGCAAGGGTTATGACACCGTCTTCCAGGCGCTGTCCGGGGTGATGGCGATGACCGGCTCCCCGGACGGCCCGCCGGCCAAGGCCGGGGTCCCGGTGGCCGACATGACCTCCGGCCTGTGGGTGGCGATCGCCGTACTCACCGGGCTCATGGGCCGGGCGACGGGCGGCCGCGGCCGCCATCTCGACGTCGCGATGATGGACGTCCAGCTCAGCCTGCACGCCCTCAACGCGGCGCGGCTGTTCGCCCTCGACGAGGACCCCGTGCGTACCGGCACCGAACATCCTGGACGCGTCCCGTCGGCCGCGTTCCGCGCCGCCGACGGCGGGTGGCTGCACATCAGCGGCAGCGACCAGCACTGGGTGCCCCTGTGCACCATCCTCGGGCTGCACGACCTCGCCGCCGACCCCGCCCTGCGGAACAACGCCGGCCGGGTCGCCGAGCGCGAACGCGTCATGCGGGCGCTCACCGAGGCGATCGCCACCCGCGACCGCGAGCCGCTGGTCAAGGAACTGCGCGCCGCCGACGTGCCGGTCGGCGAGGTACGGGGCGTACGGGAGGCGCTGGCGGATCCGCACACGGCGGCGCGGGCCATGGTCACCGCCTTCGAGCACCCCACCGAGGGCACCTTCCCCGCCCTGCGCACCCCGTTGCGGGAGACCGCGTCTCCCCCGCCCGATCCGGCCCCGCCGCCGCTGCTGGGTGCCGACACCGACGCCGTCCTGACCGACCTGCTCGGGCTCACGCCCGCCGAGGTCGCCGACCTGCGCACCGAAGGGGTGATCTGACGATGACCGGCGAGTCCGATCCGGTCCGGGTCCGCTGGGAGGTGTCCGACGGCGTCGCATACGTCGAGCTGAGCCGGCCCGAGGCCCGCAACGCCGTCGACCTCCCCATGTGCCGGCAGCTACGGGCCGCCTTCGAGGAGGTCGACGCCGACGACGATGTACGCATCGTACTGCTCTCCGCCCGGGGTCCGTCGTTCTGCGCCGGAGCCGACCTCAAGGAACGCACCGGCAAGGACGCCGGATGGGTCCGTCGCAGGCGCGTCGCCTCCTTCGCCGCGTACGCCGCCATCGAGCAGTGCCGCCGCCCGGTCGTCGCCCTCGTGCACGGCGCGGTCGTCGGCTCGGGGTGTGAGATCACGATGGCCGCCGACTTCGCCGTCGCGGCCGAGGGCACGACGTTTCGCTTCCCCGAGCCGCACTGGGGCACCGTGGGCGCGACGCAGCGGTTGCAGCGCGTGATCGGCAAGCGGCGGGCGAAGGAGCTGCTGTTCACGAACCGCCCGCTGCACGCCACCGAGGCGCTCGACCTCGGCCTCGTCTCGCGCCTGGTTCCCTCGGAGCGGCTCCGGGAGACCGGGGCGGAGATCGCGCGGACGATCGGTGAGGCGCCGCCGCTCGCGATCGCCCTGACCAAACGCGCCGTCGACCTGGGTGGCGAGACCGATCTCGACCGCGGCATCCGGATCGAGATGGCGGCCATCGAGCAGTGCCTCGCCGACGATGGCTGGCGCGACGGCGTCGACCGGTTCACGCGGCGGGAGCGAGGCACCGACAACCCGGCCGAGGAGGGCTGATGGATCTCAGGACCGCATGTCCGCTCACCGCCCACGAGGCCCTCGACCGTGCCGCGATGCTCGCGCCGGACGTCGAGGCCGTGGTCACCGCGGAGGAGCGGATGACCTACCGCGACCTGGCCCGCGAGGTGGCCCGCGTACGGGCGGCGCTGGCCAGGGCCGGGATCGGGCGGGGAGACCGGGTCGGCATCTGCGCCGGCAACGGACCTCGCTGGGTCGCGCTCTTCGTCGCGATCGGCTCGGTCGGCGCCGTCGCGGTGCCGGTCAACACCCGGTTCACGGCCGACGAGGTGCACTACACCCTGGCCCACGCCCGCGTCTCCACGCTCTTCGTCGCCGACCGCGTCCTTCGCGTCGACTTCATCGCCATGCTGCGCACGCTCGGTTTCGGCGGCGACGCGTCGGTCTGCGCGGCGCTGCCCGACCTCACGTCGGTCGTCGTGCTCGGCGACGACGCCCCCGGCTGGGCCACGTCGTGGCCGGACTTCCTCGGCGCCGCGGACGCCGACGTGCCACCCAGCGGGACGCCGGACGACGTCCTGCTGGTGCAGTACACCTCCGGCACCACGTCCCGGCCCAAGGGCGTGCTGCTCACCCACCGCGGGATGTGCGCCGACGCCTTCTTCTCCGGCGCGCGTCTCGGCCTGCGGACGGGCGACCGCTTCCACAGCGCGCGCCCGTTCTTCCACGTCGCCGCGACCACCTTGTCGATCCTCGCGTCGATCCAGCACGCCGCGACGCTGGTGACGATGCCCCGCTTCGAGCCCGCGGAGGCCCTGCGCCTGCTGGAGGCCGAGCGCTGTACGCACTTCTCCGGCAACGACACCATCGCACTGATGCTGCTCAACCACCCCGACCGCACGCGGCGTACGCTGCACCTGCGCGGTGCCTGGGTCGCGGCCTCCCCCACGGTCATCCGACGTGTCATCGACGAGCTCGGGGCCAAGGAGTGCGTCGCGGGCTACGGCCTGTCGGAGGCCTCGCCGAACGTCGCCCAGTCGTGCTGGTGGGAACCCGAGGAGGTGCGGGCCTCGGGCGCGATGCGCGTCGAACCCGGCGTCGAGGTGCGCATCCGGGCCCTGGACGACGGCCACGACTGCGGGCCCGGCGAGCCCGGCTCCATCCTCGTCCGCGGCTGGAACGTGATGCGCGGCTACCTCGACGCCCCCGAGCAGACCGCCGCCGCCATTGATGGTGACGGCTGGCTGTCCACCGGCGACATCGGCACCCTTGACACGACCGGGCGCCTGCACTTCGTCGGACGTACGAAGGACATCATCAGAGTGGGCGGGGAGAACGTCGCGCCCGCCGACGTCGAGGACACCCTGCACCGCCATCCGCGCGTCCGCCAGGCCGCCGTCGTCGGCGTACCCGACGAGCGGCTGATCGAGGTGCCCTTCGCGTTCGTCGTGCTCACCGAGCCCGGAGCGGCGACGGAGCCGGAGCTGCTCGGCTGGGCCCGCGACCACATGGCCGGTTTCAAGGTCCCGCGCCACCTGCGCATCGTCGAGGGGTTCGAGCACATCGGCATGACCGCGAGCTCGAAGGTGCAGAAGACCCGGCTGGCCTCCCACGCTCGCACGCTGCTCGAACAGCCGCGCCCCGGGGCCGGGACATGACCGGGCCGAACGGGGGAGCCGAAGACACGCCCCAGTGGTCACGCCCTCCGGTGAAGGGGGACTCATGACCGTCATCCCCACGCCCATCACCCGGCTGCTCGGCATCGACCTGCCGATCGTGCAGGCGGGCATGTCCTGGGCCTCGTCCTGTTCCGCGCTCCCGCTCGCCGTCAGCCGGGCCGGCGGGCTCGGCGTCGTCGCGGCCGGTCCGATGCGGCCGGCCGACCTCGCCCGTACGCTGGACGAGATGGCCGCCGGCACCGACCGGCCCTGGGCGGTGAACCTGCCGCTCTACCGGGCGGATGCCGACGAGGTGATCGAGCTGCTGCTCGAGCGCAGGCCTCCGGTGCTCATCGCGTCGCAAGGCGGACCACGCCGCTACCTGCGGCGTTTCCAGGACGCCGGCACGACCTGCCTGCACGTGGTCGCCGGCGCCGAGCACGCCCGCAAGGCCGTCGACGCCGGCGTGGACGGGCTCGTCGTCGTCGGCGCCGAGGCGGGAGGTCACCCGCCGCCGGCCATGGTGACCACGCAGGTGCTGGTGCGCGCCGTCGTGACGGCCGTTCCGGGCACGCCCGTCGTCGCCTCCGGCGGCATCGCGGACGGCGCGGGCCTGGCCGCGATGCTGGCCCTCGGCGCGGGCGGCGCCCAGTTCGGCACCCGGTTCCTCGCCAGCGAGGAGGCCACCGTCCATCCGGACTACAAGGCGGCCGTCCTCGCCGCCGGCGTCGACGACACTCGGACCGTCGGACACGGCCTCGGTGTCATCCGCGCGATCGCGAACGACTTCACCGCCCGCATGACCGCGCTGGAGACCTCCGCCGCCGACCTCGACGTCCGCCGCAAGGCGTTCCAGGCCTCGACGCTGAAAGACGCCGCCCTGCACGGCGACGTCACCGGCGGCAAGGTCGAGGCCGGACAGTCCGCCGGGCTCATCGACGCGATCCTCCCGGCGGCCCGGATCGTCGAGCGGATCGTCGCCGAGTACGCCGACGCGCGTGAGCGGCTCCTCCCACCGGCGACCTGACGGAGCGCCGGGGCTCCCGGCGGCCTGTCGATCGCCCGCCTCGCGGACTCGCGAGTGGCAGGAAACCGTCGCCGGTCAGGACTCGCGGGCGCCGTACACGCGCAGGATGCCGTGGCGCAGCGCTTCCGCCGCCTGTGCGGTGGTCATGCGGCCGGCGGCGACCTCGCCGCCGGCCGCGTGGCCGAGCGCGATGGTCGCCGAGACCAGCCAGGCCGGGCTGAGGGCGCCGTCGAACTCACCGGCGGCCTGGCCTCGTCTGATCAGGCGCTCCAGCGGCGCGATGACCCCGGCGTGCTGACGGTCGGAGTCCGCCTTGTCGATGGCGGTCACCGACGGGTGCAGGAGCAGCGCGTACCGGTCGAAGAGCCGCCAGGCGACGTCGAGCCAGCGCAGGAGCGCCTCGGTGGCGGTGCCGCCGTCGACGTCGGCGGCCTCGAGGGCGGCGACGGCTTCGGCCGTGATGCGGTCGAGGACCGCGGCGACCAGCAACGGCCGGGACGGGTAGTGGGCGTACACGGTCTGGCGGGCGACGCCGGCCGCGGCGGCGATCTGTTCCACCTTCGCGTCCGGATGCCGGCCGAGCACCTGGACGGCGGCGTCGAGCACGGCGGCGGCGCTGCGCTCGGCGTCCGAACGCCGCCGGCGGCGCCGGCCTCCTGTTACCTCTGACACGGTTGTCCAATCTACCGCTGGGCGCTAACTTGGACACAGGTGTCAGAGATAACTCGAACTCAGGGGGAACAGATGACGCCCCGTACCGATCTGACCGGCTATCTGGTCCGCTATCCCCGGGAGGCAGGGCTGGGCGACGAGGATCCGGCGGCTGTGCTCGACCGCTACCACACATCGGACTATGAGCTGGTCAACGACGGTGTGCTGTTGGACCGGAGGCGGCTGCTGGATCACATCCGCCCGGCCCGCAAACGGGCCGCCGGTCTCCGTGTCGAGGTCGAGCAGGCGTTGGTGGACGGCGACCAGGTCGCGGCCCGGTACCGGCTCGTCGCCGAGCTGCGCAAGGGCGGCACCATCACCACGGAGATCTACATGTTTGGAGAGCTGGCCGCCGACGGCAGGCTGCGCCGCGCCGTCCAGGCCACCCGGACGATCCGGCCCGAGTAGTTCCGCCGGTCCATCGAACGTGAGGGCGTCCGTCCGCAGGGCCGCCTGACCTGCCACGATGGCGTTGTCACATTCGCGGATCCTCTATCGTCCCCTTTTCGTGAACGACGATGACGACGCGGCGAGGGAGTTCGAGGCTCTGCGCGGCCGGTTGGTCGCGGTGGCCTACGGGCTGCTGGGCAGCGTCGACGAGGCCGAGGACGCCGTCCAGGAGAGCTGGCTGCGGCTCTGCCGCGTCGACCGGAGCGAGATCGACGACCTGACCGGCTGGCTGATCGTCACCGTGGCCCGCATCGCGCGCGACGCGCTGCGGTCGGCGCGTCACCGCCGCGAGGAGTACGTCGGGCCCTGGCTGCCCGAACCCCTGGTCGGCGTCGGCGACCCTCGGGCCGGTGCCGCCGACCCGGCCGACCGCGTCACGCTGGACGAGTCGCTCAGCATGGCCCTGATGGTGGTGCTGGAGGCGCTCAGCCCGGCCGAACGGACCGCGTTCGTGTTGCACGAGGTGTTCGGGATGCCGTTCGCCGACGTCGGACGGGTCGTGGGCCGCAGCCCCGCGGCCTGCCGCCAGCTCGCGGCGCGGGCCCGGCGGCGAGTCGAGGCGGGTGCGCCGCGGTTCGCGGTGTCGCCGGGCGAGCGGCGTCGGGTGACCGACGCGTTCGCCGACGCCTGCGGAAACGGGAACGTCCGCGCCCTGCTGGACGTGCTGGACGGCGGTGTCGTCCTGCGCAGCGACGGCGGCGGAGTCGTCCGGGCCGCGCGCAGGCCCGTTCGCGGCGCGGACCGGGTCGCCCGCTACCTGGCGGGCGTCATCCGCCGCAGAGGTGTCCGCACGATGATCCCCACGACCGTCAACGGTGAGCCGGGCCTGCTCTGGCTGCTCGACGGCGCGCTGGACGCCGTGGTGACGATCACCGTGGCGAACGGACGCGTCACCGCGGTCGACATCGTCCGCAACCCCGGCAAGCTCGCCCGGGTGCGCCGCCAGACCGCTCCCCCCACGCGGAGCCGGAACCGAGAGGAATGATCATGTCTGACATCGTGATCCTGGGCGGTGGGTTCGCCGCCGTCTGGAGCGCCGCCGCCGCGGCCCGGCTGCTGCGGCAGCAGGGTGCGGACCGTACGGTCACCCTCATCGCCCCGGGCGACGACCTGGTGATCCGCCCTCGCCTCTACGAGGCCGACCCCGCGACGATGCGGGTCCCGCTCGACGACGTCCTGAAGCCCATCGGAGTGGAGCGTTCGGCGGGCACGGCCACCGCCGTCGACACCGAGCGGCGGCGGGTGACCGTCCAGGGCCGCGACGGCGACGTCTCCGAGCGGTCGTACGAACGGCTCGTTCTGGCGACCGGCAGCCACCTCGTCCGGCCGGACCGGCTGCCCGGGGCCGAGCGCCTGCACGACGTCGACACCATCGAGGCCGCCGCGGCGCTGGACGAACACCTGCACGCTCTTCCCGCGGGACCGGCCGACGGCCGCTTCACCGCGGTGGTCGTCGGCGCCGGGTTCACCGGCCTGGAGATCGCGACCGAGCTCGTGGGCCGCCTGCGCGCGGTCGCGGCGCCCCACGGCGCCGAGGACCAGGTCCGCGTCGTCCTGGTGGAACGCGCCGACGCTCTGGGCCCCGAACTCGGCCCCGGCCCGCGCCCCGCCATCACCGCCGCCCTGGACGAACTGGGCGTCGAACGCCGGCTCGGCACGTCTCTCTCCGCCGTCACCGAGCAGGGCGCCGAGCTGAGCGACGGCGTCACCATCCCCGCCCGGACGGTCGTGTGGACGGCCGGCGTGCGCGCCAGCCGGCTCACCGAAGACGTGCCCGCCGAACGCGACGATCTCGGCCGCCTGCTCACCGACCGTTTCCTGCGGGTGCCCGGCGTGCCCGGTGTCTACGCGGCCGGGGACACCGCCGCCGCCGAGACCGAGGGCGACCACCGGACGATGCCCAGCTGCCAGCACGCGCTCCCGCTCGGACGCTTCGCCGGTCACAACGTGGCCGCCGACCTGCTGGGCCTGCCGCCGGTTCCCTTCGCCCCCGACCCGTACGTCACCTGCCTCGACCTCGGCTCCGCCGGCGCGGTCTTCACCACCGGCTGGGATCGCCGGGTCCAGTGGACCGGTGAGACGGCCAAGGCCCGCAAGCGTACGGTGAACGAGGACTGGATCTACCCGCCGACCAATGACGCCGACGAGATCCTGCGCCGCGCCGACTACCGGGTCTCGACCCGCCGTCCCGTCAAGGCCGGACCGGCTTGATCGCCACGCCGGCGAAGGCGCCCGCCTGGGCGGGCGCCAGGGCGGCGTCGTGGAGGTTCCCGTCCGGGCGCCACTCCGAGACCGGGACGACGCCCGGCTCGACCAGGTCCCAGCCGGCGAAGAACTCCTCGGTGCGTTCCCGCGGACGGGCGGTCAGGCTCACGCCGGCGCCGGTGTAGCCGCCCACCACGGCCCGGGACGTCTCCGGGTCGTCCACCAGGTCGGCGGTGGCGTGCGACAGGATCATCACGCTGCCGGGCGGCAGGGCGGCCTTGTAGCGTTCGAGGATCTCCCCGGGCCCGTCCTCGTCGGGGATGAAGTGCAGCAGTGCGACGGTGAGCAGGGCCACCGGACGGGTGAAGTCGATGAGGCCGGCCGTCTCGGGCGCGGACAGGATCCGCCGGTGGTCCCGGAAGTCGGCGTCCAGGTAGGCGGTACGGCCCTCGGGAGTGCCCTGGAGCAGGGCACGCGCGTGCGCCAGCACGATCGGATCGTTGTCCACGTAGACGACGCGCGAGTCGGCGGCCACCGACTGGGCGACCTCGTGGGTGTTGTCGGCCGCCGGGATGCCCGTGCCGATGTCCAGGTACTGGCGGATGCCCAGGTTCGCCGCGAACCGCACCGCGCGCCCCAGGAAACGGCGGTTGGCCTGGGCGCCGACGGCCAGACCGGGAAAGATCTCCAGCATCTTGGCGGCGGCCTCCCGGTCGGCCGCGAAGTTGTCCTTGCCGCCCAGGAAGTAGTCGTACAGGCGCGCCGCGTGCGGCACATCGGTTCGCAGGTCGAGTGACGGCCGGTGCTGATCCCCTCGTACGTCCGCCCACGCCGCCGATGAGCTCCCGGGCGCCGCGCTCGCCGGCGGCTGCTCCGATCCGGGATCCGCTTCCGTCACCAGAACCCACTCACTTCCCCATAGCGGGACGCATTCGCCGTATCGCGCGAATGCTACCGCTGTCCGGGGCCCGGAAGCCTGCGGGTCCGCGCCCCTGGGGGGTGCGGACCGGCGGCTCGCGGCTGGAGGTCAGGCGGGGACGATGTTCTCCGCCTGGGGGCCCTTCTGACCCTGCGTGATGTCGAACGTGACCTTCTGCCCCTCGTGGAGCTCGCGGTAGCCCTGCGTCATGATGTTCGACTGGTGGGCGAAAACGTCGGCGCCGCCGTCGTCGGGCTCGATGAAGCCGAAGCCCTTCGTCGCGTTGAACCACTTCACGGTGCCAGTGCTCATGATCTTCTTCTTTCTGGGGTGATGACGGAGCGCGCGCCTTACGGGCTCCTGTCGCTGCGATGACCCGGATCCGGGAAGGTCCGGAAACGTCCGGGAAGGTCCGGGAAGGCCCGGAAAAACGAAAATGCGCCTGAAGGTCAGAGCCTGCAGGCGCACCAATGTCTAGGGAACCACAACTGCAACTAGCAGGCACGCTATCACACGGAGTATGCGCCCCCACCGGATCGACCTGCGGACATCGGACCTGATCCGGGCGGGAACTCGGGGACGCGGTGTGCCGTTGTGCCCGTTGGCGGAGGCCGAGTCCTGGTACGAGCGTGCCGGCTCCGGTCGCCGGATTGTTCGTTCTCCCAGGGTTGAGGTCTGCCTTCGGCGGCGGATGGTCGCAGCAGCGCGCGATGGCGCTGCGGTCCGCACCTGCTTCCCCGAAGGAGTGTCGATGACGTCCAACGCCCTGCGATCGGCCGGCATTGCTGCCGGTGCCGGTGGCGAGGAGTGCATCGCTGCCCGTGGCAGCGACTACGCGGTCCTGGCCCGGCAGGTGAAGAACGCCGGGATGCTGGACCGCCGGCCCGGCTACTACTCGCTGAAGATCGCGGCCAACCTGGGCCTGTTCGCACTCGCCGGCACGGCGTTCGTGCTCCTCGGGCGCTCGTGGTGGCAGATGCTCGTCGCCGCCTTCCTCGGGATCGTCTTCACCCAGATCGCGTTCGTCGGGCACGACGCCGGTCACCGCCAGATCGCCGGCTCGAGGCGGGTCAACGACCTGCTCGGGCTGGTCCACGGAAACCTGCTGATCGGGCTGAGCTACGGCTGGTGGGTGACCAAGCACAACCGCCATCACGCCAACCCCAACCACGAGGACCGGGACCCCGACGTCGCGAACGGCGCGATCGCCTTCACCACGGATCACGTACGGTCCCGCCGCAGGTGGGCGACCCGGACGCTGGCGCGCCACCAGGCGTACCTGTTCTTCCCGCTGCTCCTGCTCGAAGGAGTCAACCTCCACGTCGCGAGCGTGCGGGCCCTGTTCGGCGACGACATGGGCAGGACCAGGTCCAAGCCGGTGGAAGCGCTGATGCTGGGGGTGCACCTGGCCGGCTACCTCACCGCTCTCCTGGTCGTGCTCACCCCGTTGCAGGCGCTGGTCTTCGTCGTCGTCCACCAGTGCGTGTTCGGTCTCTACATGGGATGTACGTTCGCGCCCAACCACAAGGGCATGCCGACCGTACGCGAGGCCGACAAGCTGGACTACCTGCGCCGGCAAGTCCTCACCTCGCGGAACATCCGCGGTGGCCGGTTCGCCGACTTCGTGCTGGGCGGGCTGAACTACCAGATCGAGCACCATCTGTTCCCCAGCATGCCGCGGCCCAGCCTGCGCCGGGCCCAGGAACTCGTCCGCGCCCACTGCGGGAAACACGGCCTGACGTACCACGAGAGCAGCATCGTCGGTTCGTACGGCCAGGTTCTCCGCCATCTGCACGCGGTCGGCGCGCCCTTGCGCCGCGTGCCGGACGCCGGATGACCGGATTCCCGCCGGACGCCGTACGACCACGGCCCGTCGTCCCCGGGGCCGCCTCGGTGGGGTAGGGTTGAGGTCAGTCGAGGGTTTTTCGTGCGCTCACAACCGAGTCGGCGCCGTCCCCGGCACCCACTACTTCGGCCTCTTCACAGTAGGTCAAGACGGGTCGGCGAACACGCCGCCGCAGCGGACTCACGGATGATCGTCGAGGGGCGACACGCCTCACCGATCGTTCCGGCTCCACCGCCCGACGCCGTCCTTGCCCGCCGGGCCCGTGGTGCGACCCGCGTTCTCAACCCGCGGGCGACACGTGCGGCACGGTCTCACTCGAGCCCCGGCCGGTAAGTCCCGCTGTGACCCGGCCTTCGATTCGGAGACCAATTGATGTACCACGACACCATCCGGGCCGACCTGTTCGGCCACTCGATACGCGGCCATACCGTGCTGGCGATCTCCGGCGAGCTGGACATCTCCACCACCGCCGGCCTCCGCGACCGGATCGCCGCCGTCCTGGAGGACGGGGCCAAGCTGGTGGTCATCGACCTGTCCCGTGTCTCGTTCTGCGACGCCTCCGGACTGAGGATGCTCGTCGCCGTACGACGGAAGGCGGACGCGTACGGATGCGCCGTCGCCCTGGCCGGACCGCGTCCCCACGTGCGGAAACTGCTGCGCATCACCGGCCTCGACCAAGCCTTCCCGATCTACTCGACCCTCGGCCAGGCCGTCCCCGGCCGGGTTAACGCCTATGACCCCGCCGTCGCATGAGACTCAAGGGCGCGAACGGCCGACGGCCGCCGGGCGACGCCGGCACGCCGTAACGAGCGTCGCCGCGGAAGGACGACCGCGATGAGCGACAGCGGCCCCACGGGCGAACTCCACCTTCGCATGGCCGGCCACACGACCGACTGGAAACTCCTTCTCGTCGACGAACCACCCACCGAGGACGAGGTGGCGTCCTGGATGCAGGAAGGGATGGTGGCCCGGATCCGGGTCACCGAGCAGGGCAGCAACGAGCCGCACACGTTGCTGGTGAACTTCTCCCTCGTCGTGGCCGCCCGCCTCCTCCCGGCGTCCCGCGGCGACCGAGGCGTCCAGTTCTGACCACCCGGGCGCGGCTGCCGGGGTTCACTGGGTGTTGGACTGCGATGCCGAAGACTGCGTCGACCGGCTGGTCGAGCATTCCGCACTGAGTGGGCCGGAACTCACCTACCTACACGCGAGGCGAGCCGTACAGCGAGGTGACCATGCCGTGGCTCGGTCCCCCATCCGTGCGCCTCCGAAGCGACGCGAGGTCGTTGTCCAGCCTCCACCACCGTGCGATGCTCAAGAAGCCACTCAGCGAACGAGCAGCGGGAGGCCGGAATGGAACGCCCCTGGGAAGCCGACCCGGCAGCGAGCTTCCAGCGACGGCTGGGCAAGTCCGCCTTAGAGCTCGGCGGCACTAACGCCACTCCCTCATGCCCGGATATCTGGGAGCTGGACAACGGAGACATCGCGGTGATCGGCCGGGACATGACCGAGCAGTACGCGGGTCGGCTGCCCACCGGAGTCAGCGTCGTGTCCGACGAGCGCCTGGTGGTCATTCCGCGCAACATGATCATCGCCGCGAAACCCGACATTCCTGATGCTTGAGCGCGTCGCAGAGCTCACCGGCCAGGAGCTGAAACTCGACGAGTATTTCGAGGACTTCGACGCCCGCTTCTGGCAAGTGGACTCGTCCTGGAAGCTGGAGCGCCGCCAGGTCTTCCAAGAACCCGATGTGCCCAGTTGGGCGGCGATGGCCGCAGGCGATCGGAAACGTTCACTGGCGCTCGCCGACGAGATGCGCACAGGCATCGCCGAGCACCAGCGGCGACTCGATGCGCACGGCATCGTCCAGCGGCGGATACGCGTCGTGGAGCTTCCGCTCTCCGACTACCTGTGGTGGGAGTTGTATGTCCTGCGCATCCGCGCCGACCTGGGAGAGCGGATCCGTGTATTGCCCCCGTCGGACGTGGCCTCGTGGGAGACATCCGGTTCGCTGCCGGAGATCATTCTGCTCGGTGAGCAGAACACGTACCAGGTGCGGTACGACGACGACGGCACCGTCATGGGAGCGAAGCTGCTGACAGATCCCCGGGTCGCCGTTGCGTGCCGCGCCGAGATGGCGGCGCTGTGGGCGAAAGGCGAGGACCTGGCGAGTTTCCTCACGCGTACGGGCGTGCTGGCGGACACAGGAAAGCCCTCTTAACGGGCTGGTGAGGTGTCTCGTGACAGGCCGTTCGCGCGGATCAAGATCGACCGGCCCGCTGTACGGCAGGCTGCTCGTCATCTCACTGGTGTCAGTCTCAGTCTTCATGGTCGCCGTCTCGCCGATCGCACTCGACCTCTTCGGCGGCAGCGCGAACTCCTGGGCTCGGCGCGGCAACATCGGACAGACCTATGGGGCGGCGGCCGCTCTGCTGTCCGTACTCGCGCTCGGTGGGGTGGCCGTGTCCCTCGTCCTACAGGCTCGTGAGTCGAAGGCGAACCGGGAACACGCGTCCCGGTTGATCCACACCGATCTGCTGAAGATGGCGATGGATGATCCGGCCTACTTGGAATGCTGGGGGCCGTACTCGTCGGCCACCGATCCCGTCACGCAGCGGCAGGCCATGTACGTGAATCTGATCCTCTCCTATTGGGAGAGCAGGTGGGAATTGGGACAGTTCTCCGAAGTGCACCTCCGGGAGGCTGCCGCCCACATGTTCCGGGCGACACCAGGCCGAAACTTCTGGGCCGACAACCGCGCGTTGCGGATCGACACCTCCGAAAGCCGCAGAGCGCGGATGTTCCATCAGATCCTCGACGAGGAGTACCTGAGAGCTCTTACCCCAGGCCCCTCCCCCGCTACAGACACCTCCTAGAGCTCGACGTGATCCCCACGGAGTCCATCCGGCTCCGGCCCTATCCGCGGCGCCGCCACCGGCGACGCTTCTGGGGCGGCGCCGGCTCCTCCTCGTCGTTCTGCGCCGCGCGGGCCAGCGCCGCCGTTGCCACGGCGCGGTCGTCCGCACGGCATCCGGGGGTGACGATCATCAGCTGGGCCAGCGATTCCTCGATCGTGACCAGGCGGTTCGCGGCCACGGCCGCGTCGAGCCGGGCTCGGACCATCCCCCGTACCTCCTCCCGCAGGTGCGGTTCGCGGTACGCGGACGTGACAAGGGCGAACAGCGCCGCGTCGGCGACCCAGTCCTCGACGCCGAAGGCGAGATCCACCAGGACGCTTCGCCGGGTCGAGGTCGGCCACGGCTCGTCCTTGGCATGGTGCAGGATGCCCAGGCACACCCACGGCTGCATGAGCCGGTACCAGTACGTCGGGGTCGACTTGGCCAGGTGCTGCCAGCGTGGCGTGTCCGGCGGCTCGGGCAGGTGTGCGAGCAGCCCGAGCAGGTCGTCCAACGGCAGGCCGCCGAGGGGTTCGGCCTGCAGGTAGCCGGACAACGGCGACGGCCACGGCTCTCCGGCGACCTCGTGCAGTACCTGCACCGCGGCGGCCGACGGCGGCGGCGCGGCGGGCAGCGGCTCGGTGCCGTCGTACCGCCAGACGGCGTACCGGCCGGGCCGTACGGTCATCCGGATGTCGGGGGCCGGGAACTCGGCGATGCCGATGTCGACCGGGCCCGCGACCCGGCGGAAGGCGGTCATGGCACTGGCCGGCTCCGCCGCGGAGAGCCCGAGACCGGTGAGCTCGAGCCGCTCGCCCTGCGCCCGGCGGCTTCCGACCTCGTTGGCGAGATTGCAGATCGCCTCGCTCGGCATCGGCACCCAGTTGAGCCACGGCCGCTGCGATCCGGCCATGGCGAACATCACCTCGGTCATCCCGCACGGGTGCGGATCATCATGGAGCGCGACCAGGTCCGCGACATCGCCGGCCGTGCGGAACCGCACCGCGTGCCGCGCCGCATCACGGTGCGGAAAGCCGGGGTCGTCGGCCAACCGCCGCAGGTCGGCACCCACATCGTCCGAAAACATGGCGCGGAGCCTAGCAATCCGCAACGTCCACCCGGATAAGGGAATCGCCGCCATTTCTTGGGACCGAACGGACTGCGTGTCCGCACGAGTTCATCGCCGTCGCCGAGGACGAGGTACGGGAGACGAACGCCGGGCTGACCGAGTTCACCCGACGCCGGGTTCAGCCAGGTCAGGGTCAGCCGACGCCCGGTTCAAGCAGACGCCGGGGTCAGCCGACGCCGAGGGCCGCGTCGATCGCCGATGCGGCCAGCACGTGCTGGGCCACCATCAGGGTGAGTCCCACGGTCGCGCTGTCGTCGCCGCTGCGGGACGTGATCACCCGCAGTTTCTGCATCGTCCGCTCGACCGCGTCGGCCCGTACCCATCGCTCCACTTCCTCGGCCACGAGGGGAAGCTGCCCGAGGATGCCGCCGAGCACCAGCGTGTCGGGGTTGACCGTCGCGACGACGGCGGCGAGAACCCGGCCGAGGCGTTCGGCGCCGGCGCGCAGAGCGGCGATCACCGCGGGGTTGTGGGTGTGCATCTGAACGACGTCGTCGAGCGTGTGCACACCCTGGTCGGCGAGCTGGTCCAGCAACGACCAGCCCGAGGCCCAGGCGGCCAGGCAGCCCTGGCGTCCGCACCGGCACACCGGCCCCTCGTCCGACACGCGGATGTGGCCGATGTCGCCGGCCGCGCCGTCGGCACCCCCGATCACCTCGCCGTTGACGACGATGCCGGCGCCGATGCCGCTGGCGTACTTGACCGCGAGCAGGATGCCCCGTCCGCCGCTCGCCGACGCCTCTCCCCGGGCGAAGGCGCGTGCGTCATTCTCGATCAGCAGGGGCACGTCCCAGCGAGAACGCACCACGTCCTTGATCGCGTAGTCCTCCCAGCCCGGCATCGTCGTACTCGCGCCGAGTCGGCCCGTGGCGACGTCGACCGGCCCGGGAATGCCCATGCCGACGCCGACGACCTGCGCGTTCTCATCCACTCGCAGGAGCTTGTCGGCGCGGTCCAGCAGGTCGGGCAGCAACCGGTCCGGGGGCTGGGCGATGTTCAGCCGCAGCGTCGCCATCCGCAGCGTGCGTCCGAACAGGTCGGCGACGGCGATGCGCCCGTGCGTCTGACCGAGGTCGAAGATCAGCGCGACCCGGTTGCGGTCGTCGAAACGCACCAGGCGGGCCGGGCGGCCCACCGTCGCTCCGGTCGATCCGGACTCATAGACCAACCCGGCGCGGAACAGCTGATCGAGGCGTTCGAAGAGGGTGGTCCGCGACATCCCGGTGGCGGTGAGCAACTGCTGACGGGTCCAGCCCGGCCGGGTACGGATCAGGGCGAGCAGGTGGCCGGGCGAGGCGGCACCGGCCAGGTCGGGCCTGGTCGCCCCTTCGCCGCCAGGCGGTCTCGTCGCCGCCCCGCCTGCCGAGGCGCCCGGCCCGCCTCCTGAGGCGCCCGGCCCGCCTCCTGAGGCGCCCGGCCCGCCTGCTGAAGCGGTCGGCCCGTCTGCTGAGGTGGTCGGCTCGGGTGCCGAGGCGGCCGGCTCGGCAGGGGTGTCCTGCGGCGGAGCCGGCGGATGGGACGGTGAGCCGGTCGGGTCATCGGTGCTACCTACGACTGCCACAGACGGACATTTCCTCCCCATTGCACTCTTGACCGGCGAGATGGCGGGTCATTATGTTCGGCGATCATACAGAACCGCCGGGGCATTTGGGAGCCTTAGTGCATCGAACCGCGCAGGAGCCGTTGGAAGACGACACGGCCGGGACGGCTCGCCTCGGCGATGCCGCCGCCGATGTCCTCCGCCGCAACGATCTGGGTCATCTGACGGTCGCCGCTCCGGAGCTCTACCCGCACCAGTGGAGCTGGGACACGGCATTCATCGCGATCGGCCTCTCTCACCTGTCGGTTTCCCGCGCCATCACCGAGATGTCGTCACTGCTGACCGCGCAGTGGCGCCGCGGGATGATCCCGCACATCGTGTTCGACACCGCGCCCGGCTACTTCCCCGGCCCCGAACGCTGGCGCACCGCGGTCGCGAGCGACGCGCCGGCGGGCGTGCAGACCTCCGGAATTTGTCAACCGCCCGTGCATAGCGTCGCGGTCGCCCGCATTCTCGACCAGGCGCGGCGGCGTGGTGGGGCCGACCGGCGCGCCGCCGAGGAGTTCCTGACCGAGAGCCTCGACGGCTGGCTGGCCTGGCACCGGTGGCTGGCGACGTCGCGCGACCCGGAGGGCTCCGGCCTGGTCGAGATCCACCACAGCTGGGAGTCCGGGATGGACAACTCGCCACGCTGGGACGCGCCGTACTCACGGGTGGACGCCGGCGAGATGGAGCCGTTCACCCGGAACGACACCACTCACGTCACCGATGCGGCCGAGCGGCCCACGGACGCGGAGTACCGGCGTTACATCTGGCTGGTCGACCAGATGGTCGCCGCCCGCTACGACGAGGAGGCGATCCGGCGCACCATCGACTTCCGGGTGGCCGACGTCTTCGCCTCGGCGCTGCTCGCGCTGTCCAGCGAGATCCTGGCCGAGCTCGCCGCGGGCGCCGGCCGCCATCGCGACGCGCGGGACATGGAGGAGATCGCCGCCCGGTTCCGCTCCGGCGTCATCGCGGCCGTGTCACCGCGGAGCGGGCTGGCCCAGGACCGTGACCTGCGAACCGGCGCCTGGCTGCCGACCGCGACCATCGGGGGGTTCGCGCCGCTGCTGTGCGGCGGCGACGTCGCCGTGGTGCGGCGCCAGCGGGAGCTGCTGCTCGGCCCCGAGTGGTGCGGGCACCCCGACCTGCGGCACGCGGTGCCGCCGAGCACGTCCCCCACCTCCCCGGAGTTCCGCCCGCGCCAGTACTGGCGGGGGCCGCAGTGGCCGGTGATCACCTGGCTGTTCGGCTGGGCGGCGCGACGGCGCGGAGACGAGGCGCTGGAAGGGCAGTTGCGCGAGGAGTCGCTGCGCCAGCTCGGCGACCTGCGTTTCGCCGAGTACTACGAGCCCTTCACCGGAGAGGCGCTCGGCAGCCGTTCGCAGTCGTGGACCGCGGCCGTGGCGCTGGACTGGCTGGCGTCATGACGACCTCGGCCGACGGCCACCGTCGTACGGCTGCCGGGGCGCCCCCTCGGAGCGTGCGGTCAGGTGTTGACGACGTACCGCGGGGGCTCGCCGGCCAGCACACGCCGCAGGTTCTCGCCCACCATGCCCCGGACCCGCCGGCGGGCCTGCCAGGTCCCGGCGGCGATGTGCGGGGACAGGTAGACGTTCGGCAACGACCGCAGCGGGGAGTCCGCCCCGAGTGGTTCGGGCTCGAAGACGTCGAGCGCGGCGGCCGCCGGGCGCCCGGCGCGCAGGCCGTCGGCGAGCGCGTCGTGGTCGACCAGACCGCCGCGGGCCGCGTTCACCAGCACGGCCCCGTCGCGCATGCGGGCGAGCTCGCCGGCCCCGATGATGCCCCGGGTGTCGTCGCTCAGCGGCAGGTGCAGGCTGACGACGTCCGCGACCTCGAGCAGCTCGTCCAGTCCGATCTGGCGCGCCCCGTCGACCTGGCGGGGAGCCGGATCGGTGAACACGACGGTGGAGCCGAAGCCGCGCAGCCGCTCGAACACGGCGCGGCCCACGGCGCCCATGCCGACCAGGCCGACCGTGCGGTCGCCGAGCTCGTTGCCGAGCGGCATGGCGTCGAACCCGCCCCCACGCATGATGCCGTCGGCGGCCAGGCCGTTCCGCAGGACGACGAGCGTGGCCATGATCACCCAGTCGGCGACCGCGGCGGCGTTGTAGCCGGGCGCGTTGGCGACCGGGATCCCGCGCTCGGCGGCCCGGCCGACGTCGACGGTGTCGTAGCCGACGGAGGGCTGCTGGATGAACCGGCAGCGATCCATCGCGTCGATCGCGGCGGCGTCCAGGACGTACCGGCGGGCCGCGTCGGCGATCACGATGTCCGCGCCCTTGACCAGCGCGGCCAGCTCGGCGGGGTCGCCCGAACCGGACGCCGTACGGACCTCGACGCGGTCGGTTCCGGCGAGCTCGCGCACGAGCTGCTCGTCGTAGGCGGACAGGCAGGCGATGATCTCGGTCACGGTGTTCTCTCTCCTTGGGGGTATGAGGGGTCAGCCGAGCGGACGGGCGTCGAGAATGCGGTCGGCGGCGAGGCTCATCCCGAGGCCGGACGCGGTCGGCGCGGCGATGCGACCGCCCTCGGGACGGATCGGGTGCGCCAGGAAGTGCTGGTAGAGCGGCGCGAGCCGGCGGAGGTACTCCATCTCGGGGATCAGTCCCGGGCTCGCGGCGAAGGTCAGCGCCGCGTTGCACTGCAACGACTGACCGTGCGGGATGAACGGCCGGCCGGCGGCCGAGACGAGCGCCCCGATCCGCGTCATCTCGCTGATCCCGCCGCCCCAGTGCGGGTCGGCCTGGTAGAGGTCGAGCAGGTCCTCGCGCAGCAGGCGACCGATGCCCCAGCGCGTGTACTCGTGCTCGCCACCGGCGATCTGCACCCGGCCGCCGAGCAGGCGGCGCAGCGAGGCGTAGCCCGCGGTGTCGTCGGCGGGCAACGGTTCCTCGATCCAGCGCAGCCGCAGGGCCTCGGTCTCCCGCGCGACCGCCACCGTGAAGGGGATGTCCCACGAACTCCAGGCGTCCAGCATGATCTCGACGTCGGGCCCCGCCGCCTCGCGTACCGTCGCGACGAGCTCGACCACCTTGCCGACACCGGCGTGGCCGTGGTCGGGTCCCCAGCGCGGAAACCACTTGATGCCGCGGAACCCCGCCTCGACCAGCTCTCTCGTACGGCGCGCGACGTCGTCGACGGCCAGCGAGTCGCCGAGGGTCGAGACGTACGCGGGCACGTCGTCACGGGTCGGCCCGCCGAGCAGGACATGGCTCGGGACGCCGAAGTACTGCCCGCGAACGTCCCACAGCGCGCAGTCCACCGCCGACAGGGCGAGCATGCCGGTGCCGGCGCGGCCGTGGATCATCGACCGGTATCCGAGGTCCCAGAGCTTCTCGGTGGCCAGCGGATCGGCCCCGATGAGCAGCGGGCGCAGCGTGCCCATGACGCACTGCGCCTGGTCCGCCGAGAGCACGGCCGTCGTCCCGGTGACCTGCTCGTCGGTGTCGACGTGCAGGAAGATCGAGCGCACTTCGAGACCGCCGTCCTCCCGCTCGGGAAGCTGCCGCGGGCCGATCGCGGCGACGTCGGGGTAGATGTCGGCGGGCCGGCGCAGGCGCTGTTCCCACAGCGGCCCGGGGTGGGGCATCGAGCCGGTGTACTCGACACAGCGGACGTCGGTGATCTTCACGGCGCGCTCCTCCACATTTGTCAGCCGAGCGAACGAAAGTCGGCTGCGGCTGCACCGTACCGCGTCACCTCACGTGTATGTAATCCCGGTTCCGGTCACCGCACTGACGAGGAGCCCTGATGACCGCCACGTCTCCCGCCTCGACCACGACCGAGAATTCGCAGGTAGGCCGCTCGATTCCCGGCGCGTACGCCCACGAGGTCGTGTCGGGACGCCTTGAGTACGTCACGGACCGGCGGCTGCCCGGAATGCTGCACGGCGCCGTGACCCGGTCGGCGGTCCCACACGGCCGCATCGCCGGAATCGACACGACGGTCGCGGCGAAGATGGCCGGCGTGCGGTGCGTGCTCGTCGGCGCCGACGTGCCGTTCAACCTCCTCGGCCCGACCGAGGCGGACGGCCCGGTCCTCGCGGACGAGCAGGTCCGGCAGGTCGGCGAGGCCATCGCACTGGTGGCGGCGGTGGACGCGGGCACCGCCCGGCGCGCCGCCGACGCCATCGTGGTCGACGTGGAGCCGCTGCCGGTCGTCGGCGACGCCCACGCGGCGCTGGCCCCGGACGCTCCCCGGCTGCACGACGGCGGCAACGTCGCCGGCCGCATCGGATTCGCCTCGGGCGACGTCGAACGCGCACTGTCGGACGCCGACACCGTGGTGGAACGGGTGGTGTCCACCCCGGCTCAGGAGCACGTCGCCATCGAGCCGCCGGGCGGCGTCGCGCTCTGGGAGGCCGGCCAGGTGACCATCTGGTGCGGTTCGCAGAACCCGGGGCTGCACCGGCGCAAGGTGGCGCGGGCGCTCGGGATCGGGCTGGAGGATGTCCGCCTCGTGTCCGGGCCGGTCGGCGGGGCGTTCGGCGCCCGCAACGACGACCCGATGCCGGTGTTCCTCGCCCTGCTCGCCCGCGCCGCGGGCGCACCCGTGCACCTGCGGATGAGCCGCGAGGAGGTGATGGTCGCGGGGCCGAAACGGCATCCGTTCCACACCTCGGTGCGGATCGGGTTCGGCCGCGACGGCCGCATCGCGGCGAGCGACATGACGGCGATCGCCGACACCGGGCCGTACGTCACCTCGGGGCCCAACGTGCTCAAGACCTCCGCCGAGATGTCGGTGGGCCCCTACCGCGTGCCCGTCGCTCGCTTCGACGGGCAGGTCGTCTACACCAACAACGCCAACGCCGGCGCGTTCCGCGGCTACGGCGTGCCGCAGGTGGCGTTCGCGCTGGAGACCGCGATCGACCAGGCCGCCGCCGAGCTCGGCATCGACCCGGTCGACCTCAGGCTGCGCAACGTGCTGCGCGGCGGTGACCGGCACGGCCTGTACGGCCATCCCGTCACCCCCGGGCTGCGCGTCGCCGAGACACTGACCGCGGCGGCCACCGACGACTGGTGGGTCACCCGCGCGGAGTGGCGGCGGCGGGCCCGGCCGCCGTGGCGCCGCGGCACCGGGATCGCGCTCGCCATCAAGGGCGTCGGGCTCGGGAGCGGGCGCGGCGACGCCGCCCGGGCCCGCCTGATCGTCTCCGTCGACGGGCGGGTACGGATCTGGGCCGGCCCCAACCACACCGGTCAGGCCATCGACGTCGCCTACCGGCAGATCGCCGCCGACGTGCTCGGCGTCGACCCCGGCCGCATCGACGTCGTCGTCGACGACACCCAGCTCGTGCCCGAGTCCGGCGCGACCGCGGCGTCGCGCAGCATGTACGCCGGCGGCTCCGCGGTCGCGGCGGTGTGCCGGCGGCTCCTGGAGGCGCTGGAGGACGTCGGCGCGTCCGACCTGGCACTCGGCGCCGGCCGGCTGGTGTCCGAGGGCCGGGCCGAGTTCGAGGCCACCTTCACGCTGCCGGACGTCGCGGACCCCGGGATGATCGACCCCGAACGGCTCGGCAACTACGCGCCCCATCGGGTCTACGGATGCTCCGCCCAGGTCGTCCGCCTGGAGGTCAACGAGCTCACCGGCGAGATCCGGGTGGCCGGAGTCGTCTGCGCCGTCGACTGCGGCCGCGCGATCAACCCCGGTGCCGTGGTGGGGCAGGCGGAGGGCGGCGTGGCGCAGGGCCTCGGCCTGGCGCTGATGGAGGAGTACCGGCTCGTGGACGGCCGGCCGGTGACGCAGAGCCTGGAGAACTACCTGATCCCCACGATCCGCGACGTTCCACCGATCCGTACCCGTCTCGTCGGCGGTGACGAACCGACCGGTCCGATGGGAGCCAAGGGCATGGCCGAGGTGGTGATCGTGCCGACCGGCCCCGCGGTCGCGGCGGCCGTGGCCGACGCGGTCGGCGTACGGTCCGACCGGCTCCCCATCACCCCCGAACGGCTGCTCACCGCCCTGCGCGCGCAAGAAAGGGGGCCGCAGTGAAGGTCAACGGTGTTCCGGTCGACCCGCCCGACGCCGCGGCGCGGCTGATCGACTACCTCCGCGACGACCTCGGCCTGATCGGCGCCAAGGAGGGCTGCGGCATGGGCGAGTGCGGCAGCTGCACGGTGCTGATGAACGGCTCCCCCGTGTGCTCCTGCCTGGTGCTGGTCGGCCAGGTCGGCGACGGCGAGGTGACCACCGTGGAGGGCGTCGCGTCGGGCGCCACCGGCCGTGCCGTGCAGGAGGCGTTCGTACGGCGCCAGGCGGTGCAGTGCGGTTTCTGCGTCGCCGGGATGGTGGTGTCGGCGTCCGCCCTGGTGGCCGAGCATCCCGCGCCGACCGACGAGCAGATGCGCGCCGGTCTGGAGGGCAACCTGTGCCGGTGTACCGGCTATGGCGCGATCGCCCGAGCCGTACGCGAGGCGACCCGATGACCGCGCCGGGAGCCGCGACCGTGCTGTTGCAGCCCCGCACCATGGCCGAGGTCGATCGGATCGACCCGGAGGTGACGCTGCTGGCCGGCGGCACCGACCTGCTGGTGCAGCGGCGCGCCGGCGCCCGTACCGGGCCGATGGCCGACATCTCCCGGCTCGCCGACGCACCGCCGCCCGTGCACGACACCGGTGAGGCTCTGCGCCTGTCGGCACTGGCGCCGCTGTCCGCCGTCGCGGCCGGGCTCGGCGACCGGCTGCCGGGACTGCGCGCGGCGATCGCCTGCTTCGCGTCGGGGCAGATCCGCAACCGGGCGACCCTGGGCGGCAACATCTCCAACGCCTCGCCGGCCGCCGACACCGTGCCGCCGCTGGTCGCGGTCGGCGGCATCGCCGCGCTGCGCGGGCCCGGCGGAGACCGGCGGGTCCCGGTGGCCGACCTGGCGACGGCGCCGCGCCGTACGGGCCTGCGCCCCGGCGAGTGGATCGTCTCGGTCGACGTGCCCTGGCGGCCCGGGGAGGTGGCGGGGTTCCGGAAGGTGGCGGGACGCCGGGCGCTGGCGATCTCCATCGTCAACCTCGCCTGGTGCTGGTCACGGCGGTCCGACGGCGCCCTCACCGGCGTCCGGCTGGCCGCCGGAGCGGTGGCCCCGGTAGTGGTCCGCTGCCCGAACGCCGAACGGGCGATCGAGGGGCGCGTCCCCACCCGCGACGTCATCGCCGAGGCCACCGAGGCGATCAACGACGACATCCGGCCGATCAGCGACCTGCGCGCGTCGGCCGGCTACCGGCGAGCGGCGCTCGCCGGGGCGCTGGCCGAGGCGCTCCTGCTCGGAGTGGACGAGGAAACCGAGAACGACCGGGCGGGAGAGCCCGGAGTGAGTGAGAAGGGCACCGAATGAGACGGACAGCCACCGTACGGCTGGACCGACCGATCACCGAAGCGGCCGAGCTGGCACACCGCGCCGAGGACCTGGGATTCGACGGCGTCTGGGTCGCCGACCACTACTTCCACCGGGACGCGACCGGCGCCCTGGCGCTGATGGCGACGGCGACCAGCCGGATCACCATGGGAACCGCCGTGGTCAGCCCGTTGCTCCGCCACCCGGCGCTGCTCGCGAGCAGCGCGGCGTCGCTGGCCGAGATCAGTGACGGCCGTTTCATCCTCGGCCTCGGCGCCGGAGGATATGAGTTCGCCAGCGAGCTGGGCATCCGGTCCCGCCGCCCGCTCGGGCTCACCGCCGAGGCGGTGGAGATCGTGCGCGGCGTCTTCGCCGGCCGGGCCGACGTCGAGGGCGAGACCTTCCGCGCGCACGGCGCCGCCCTGCGCTTCGAGCCCCGCGCCACGCCCGTCTACCTGGCCGCGCGCGGACCGAAGATGCTGGGGCTGGCCGGTCGCGTCGCGGACGGCGTGATCACACACGGCCTGTCCTCGCGGCACATCTCCTACGTCATCGACCGGATGGGCGTCGCCGAGGCCGACCGGCGCCCCGCCGTCGTCCTCATGCTCGACGTGCAGATCGATGAGGACCAGGCGCGAGCGCGCGACGCGCTCCGTCCCCGCTGCATGACCATGGCCGGCGGTTCGTACGCCGACGAGCTCATCGACGTGTACGGGCTCGACGCCGGCGCCGTGGCCCGGTTGCGCGCCGCGCTGCGCTCGGGCGACCGCGCCGCCGCGCAGGGCCTCGTCACCGACGAGATGGTCGACGCCTTCTGCATCGCCGGGTCCTCGGGACACCTCGGCGACCGGCTGGAGGAGCTGGCCGCCTCGGGCGTGGACGAGGTGATCCTCTCCGTCGACGGCGGCGACCTGCCCACCGCCACCCGGCACCTGACCGACCTAGCGAAAGCGGTAGTCCGATGAGCATCCCCCAGTCCGCCGTCGTCCTCGGTTCCGGAGCCGGCGCGCTGTCCTGCGCGGTCGAGCTGTCCCTGGCGGGCGTGTCGGTGACACTCGCCGACTTCCCGAAGTTCGCCGCCGGCGTGCAGGCGGTCGCGCACGAGGGCGGGATCCGGCTGCGCTGTCCGTGGCACGGCGAGACGCGGGCCCCCGTCGCCGGCGCCACCACCGACCCCAAGTCCGCCGTCGCGGGCGCACCGTTGATCGTCGTGTCGGTGCCGGCCTTCGGCCATCAGATCTTCGCCGACCTGCTGACCGGGACGCTCACCGACGGGCAGTCCGTGCTGTGGGTGGGCGAAGGAGGCGGAGCGCTCACCCTCGCCGCGACGCTGCGCCGGGCGGGACGGCGGCCCTCGGTCGACATCGCGGAGACCAACAGCCTGCCCTACGGCGCCCGGGTCCGCGGGCCCGCCCTGATCACCGCGTCCCGCAAGGCGGGCGGCACGCGCGTCGCCGGCCTGCCGGTGAACAACAAGCTGGTCGACGTCGCCTGCGAGATCTGGCCGTGGCTGAGTCCCGCGGAGAACGTGTGGGAGACGACGCTGCTGAACTTCAACGCGATCGACCACGTCCCGCCGATCATCTGCAACCTCGGCGCCATCGAGGGCCGTACCGGCGCGTTCCTGCTGTGGGGCGAGGGCGCCACCCCGGCGGTCTCCCGTGTCATCGAGAAGGTCGACGACGAGATCCTCGCGCTGCGCGGCGCGCTGGGCCTGACCGACACCGCGGGCTACGCCGACTACCTCGTCGAACAGGGCTTCGCGCCGAAGCGCGAGGCGACGCTGCACGCCACGCTGCAAGCCTCCTCCTTCAGCGGCAGCACGTTCCCCTGCGGACCCGGCGCGCTGTCCAGCCGGTACCTCACCGAGGACGTGCCGTACGCGCTCGTGCTCATGGCGTCTCTCGGCGACGAGCTCGGTGTGGCGACGCCGACGATCGACAGTCTGATCCACCTGGCCGGCATCGCCGCGGAGACCGACTTCGCGGCGGACGGCCGTACGCTCGCCGACTTCGACCTCGCGGGCGCCGGCCGGGACGGTCTGATCGCCGCGGTGCGGGAGGGACAGTGGTAGACGACGTGCTGATCACCGGCGGCACCCTGGTGACGGGGTACGACGCCCCGGCCGCCGGCGACCTCGTGGTTCGCGACGGCGTGATCGCCGGCTCCCCCGGCCCGGCGGCGGGGGCGGAGCTGGACGCCCGGGGCCGCCTGGTGCTGCCGGGGCTGGTCAACGCCCACGATCACCTGCGCTCGATGCTGCCGGTGACCCGTCGCGGCGACACCAACGGCCTGGCGGAGATGATCCGGTCGTCGCAGCTCGCGTCCGAGGTCGCGACGCCTGAGGACTACCGGAGGCTGACCGCGCTGGCCGCGGCGCGGATGGTGCTGTCCGGGGTCACGACCGCCGTCGACCACGTCTACCCGCTCCACCGGCCGGGCCTGCTCGGCGCGGTGGCCGCGGGCCACGCCGACGTCGGCCTGCGCGCCCATCTCGCCTACGGCCTGATGACCAACGGTCCGGCGGCGCTGGTCGACGACATCGACGACCAGGTGGCGAGGGCGGTCGCCGCGGCCGACGACGAGGTGCCGGCCGACCGCCTGTACCTCGCTCCCGTCTCGCTGCGCCAGACCTCGGTCGAGGGCTATCAGGCCGCCGTACGGGCGGCCGACCGCACCGGCCTGCGGCTCTACACCCACATCGCCGAGTCGCTCGACGAGGTGGAGGGCTGTCAGACCGAGCACGGTGTACGGCCGGTGGAGCTGCTGCACCGGATCGGCTTCCTGCGGCCGGGAACGGTGCTGGTCCACTGCGTGCACCTGTCGGACCGCGAGATCGAGCTGCTCGCCGAGAACTCGGTCGCCGTGGCGTACTGCCCGTCCAACCATCTCCGGCTGGCCAAGGGCTTCGCTCCGGTGCTCGCCCTGCGCGAGGCCGGGGTGAACGTGTGCCTCGGCATCGACGGCATGGACGACCTGTTCACCGAGATGCGTCAGGCCGTGTACGCGCAGGGATCGGCCGCCGGGCGCCCCGGCGCGCTCCCGTCGGCGGCGACGCTGCGGATGGCGACCGGAGACGGATCGGCGGCGATCGGCGAGTCCGTGAGCGGGCGGCTGCGCGCCGGCGACCGCGCCGACGTCATCACGCTGCGGACCGACCGGCCGGCGCTCCAGCCGCTCGCGGATCCGCTCCAGGCCTGCGTCCAGCGGGCGCACGGCACCGACGTCGCCGACGTCCTGATCGACGGCCGCCTCGTCGTACGCGACGGGCGGCTCGAGGGCGCCGACGCGACCGAGCTGGCGGACCGTGCCTGGGAGGTGACGCGTGGTCTGGCCCGCCGATCGGGCCGGGAGAACAGCGACGACTGGCAATGGAGACCGCTCATCTCGACCGAGTCCTAGTGCGACCCGGTCCTACTGATGGCGGTGGGGAACCGATCCGTCGCGGCAAGCGGCGCCTCATCAGGAGGGCAGAGCAGTGCAAGAGCAGGACACCGGGGCCCAGGGCTCCGGCTTCACGCAGGGACGGCTCAGCCGACGCGGAGTGCTGTTCGCCGCGGGCGGGATCGCGGCGACCGCCGTCCTCGCCGCGTGCGGCGACAACGGCGGCATGGGCGCGGGTAAGAAGGGCAGCCTGACGCTGTGGGCGTCGACCACGTTCGCGGGCGCGGGGAGCTCCGCGCTGCGCAAGGCGGCCGGCGACTACGCGGCCAAGAACGGCGTGTCGGTGACCGTTCAGGGGTTCCCGGCCAACGACCTGATCGACAAGGTCACCACGGCGCTCACCGGCGGCGGTGGGCCGGACATCGTCCTCGTCGACGTGTCGCAGGTTCCGCAGCTCGGTGCGTCGAAGATGCTGGTCGACCTCACGAGCCGGATCAAGCCGATCTCCTCGCAGTTCTTCGCGGGCAACATCGCCGCGGCGACGGTGAACGGCGCGACGTACGCGGTGCCGTACGACACCAACAACGTGGCGCTGTTGTGGAACAAGAAGATGTTCGGCAAGGCCGGCATCACGGCGCCCCCCACCACCTGGGACGACCTGCTCGCGGCGGCCCGGCGGCTCACAGGCGGCAAGCAGTACGGCTACATGCTGGGAGCCAAGGGATACGGGTCCTTCCTCTTCTGGCCGTGGCTGCTCCAGAACGGCGGCCAGATCCTCGACTCCTCGGGCACCAAGGCCGCCTTCAACAGCCCCGAGGGCGTCGAGGCCTGGAACTTCTACGCGAACCTGTACCTGACCCAGAAGGTCGTGCCGCCCACGTTCCTCGGCGTCACCGACTCCTGGGACCAGTACATCCAGCCGTTCATGACCGAGCGGGTCGCGATGATGGCCATCGGGGACTGGGGGATCGCGCCGCTCGCCAAGGGCAACCCGGGTCTGGAGTACGGCGTCGTGCCGCTGCCGAAGCACAAGCAGAGCGCCACGCTGCTCGGCGGCAACTCGGTCGGCATCACGAGCGCGGCCAAGGACCCCGACCTGGCGTGGGGCTTCATCTCGTGGCTCACCGGAGCGGCGCAGGAGAAGGTGCTCCAGGACGGGTACAAGCGCATTCCGGCCCGTACCGACGTCACCGGGTCCGCGTTCGTCACCGGCGACCCGGCCCGCAAGGTCTTCGCCGAGCAGGCCACGACGGCCAAGTCGCGGCCCTCCGTGCCGACCTGGGGCGACATCGAGTGGGGCGTCATGGCCGACGCCTGGGACCTGGTGATCCAGAAGAAGAAGGCACCCGAGAAGGCCCTGGCCGACGCGGCGGCGGCGGCGACCAAGAAGCTGTCGGGCAAGTAGAGGCGTCAGATGGCAGTGACTCACGTCAAGAGGCCGGCGACGAACCGGGCGGAACGGCCCGCGACGGTGCGTCGCCGGCGTCGGCGGGTCCGGCCGCACTGGTGGTACCTGGCCCCGGCGCTCATCCTGATGGCCGGCGTGCTCGGCTATCCGGTCGTCGACGCGATCTGGACCAGCTTCCAGCACAACGTCCTGACGCATCCGGACGCCGACCACTTCGCCGGCCTGGACAACTACCGATCCGTCCTCACCGACGGCGCGCTGCTGTCCGCCGTCTGGCACACCGTGGTGTGGGGCGCCGCGAACCTCGTGCTCCAGCTCGTGCTGGGATTCGCGCTCGCCCTGCTGATGCATCAGCGGCTGGCGGGCCGCGCGGTGTTCCGCAGCGTGGTGATCATCCCCTGGGTCGTGCCGTCCATCGTGGTGGCCCTGGTCTGGCGCTACCTGCTCGACCCGACCTCCGGGCCGCTCAACCAGCTCCTGACCGGCCTCGGGATCGTGTCGACCTCACCCCAGTGGCTGGCCGACCAGTCGACCGCGATGCCCGTCCTGATCCTGCTGAGCACCTGGAAGTGGACGCCCTTCGTCGCGGTGATCCTGCTGGCCGGCCTGCAGACGGTGCCGAAGGAGCTGCACGAGGCGGCGATGCTGGACGGCGCGGGCCGCATCCAGCGCCTCCGCTACGTCGTGATCCCCGGCATCCGTACCTCGATCGCGCTGGCCGGCCTGCTGACGGTGGGCTACTCGATCAACAACTTCAACGGAATCTGGATGTTCACCAAGGGCGGGCCGGCCGGTTCGACCGAGACGCTGACGACGCTCGCCTACCGCTATGCGTTCACCGAGTTCGATCTCGGTCGCGCGGCCTCGATCGCGATGATCCTGTTCGCCTTCCTGCTGATCACCAGCTCCGTCTACTTCTATGTCGTCGAAGGACGCAAGGGGAGCAAGTCGTGAAGGCCTTCCGTGCATCCCGCATCCTGACGTACGTCAGCGCCGTGGTGGCCGTGCTCGTCTTCGCCGGTCCGTTCCTCTACATGCTCCTGGCCAGCTTCAAACAGCCGCAGGAGCTGAACGGCGTCGTCAACGACGTCCTGCCGAAGAAGTTCTACCTCACGAACTACACGAGCCTGTTCGAGAGCGGCAACTTCCTGCTGTACTTCGTCAACAGCGCGGTCATCGCCGTGGTGACCACCGTGCTCGCCCTGTTCGTCGCCATCCTCGCGGGCTACGCCCTGGCGCGGTTCAAGTTCGCCGGGAAGCGCCTGCTGCTGCTGTCGATCGTCAGCATGCAGATGTTCCCCGCCGTCCTCATGGCGGTTCCGCTGTACAAGATCCTGCGCAGCATCGGCCTGCTCGACGCGCGCAACGGGCTCGTGCTCGTGTACGTGACGTTCGCGCTGCCGTTCTGCGTCTGGATGATGCGGAACTACTTCCTGACCGTGCCGGTGGAGATCGAGGAGGCCGCCCTCATCGACGGCTGCGGTCACTTCAGGGCACTGTGGCGCGTGCTCCTGCCGCCGGCGCTGCCCGGCGTCACCGCGGCCGGCGCCTTCTGCATCATCCTGGTGTGGGATGAGTTCCTCTATGCGAACACCTTCATCAACACCGACCAGAAGCGGACGCTCTCGGTCGGCCTCGACTCCCTCATCGGTGAGTACACCACGGATTGGGGGCAGCTCCTCGCCGGCGGCGTCCTGATGACGCTTCCGGTGGTGCTCATCTTCGCGTTCCTGCAGCGTTACCTCACGCAGATCGCCGGTGGCGGGGTGAAGGGATGACGCCGGACCGCCCGGCGACGGAGCTGTTGCGCGGCGGGTACCTCGCCGACGGCGGCAAGGCGGACGTGCGTGTCGGCGACGGGGTCGTCCAGGCCGTCGGCGCGCTCACCCCGCTGCCCGGTGAGCCGGTCGTGGAACTCGACGGCCGGTTGCTGCTCCCCGCCTTCGCCGAGCCCCACATCCATCTCGACAAGGCGTTCACCGCCGACCGTACGGTCAACCGCGCGGGCGACCTCGCGGGCGCGATGGACGGGTACTCGAGCGTCTTCGCGGACCTGCGGCCCGGCGACATCCGCGCGCGGGCACTGTCGGCGCTGCGGCGATTCGTCGCCGCCGGGACCACCGTCGTGCGCTGCCAGACCGGCTGCGGACCGCTCTCCGGCGTCACCGCCGTCGAGGTGCTCGCCGCCCTGCGGGACGACGTCGCCGGCGTGGTCCGCCTGGAGGTCGTCGCGCACGCGGCCGTGCCGGACGGCGGCGCGGCCGCCCATCGGGCCCTGCTGCGTCGGGCGGTGGACGCGGGCGCCGACCTGATCGGGGGGAACCCCTGCATCGAGGCCGACCCCGCCCAGGCCCTCGCGACCTGCTTCGAGGTCGCGGCCGAACGCGGATGCGGCGTGGACCTGCACGTGGACGAGTCCACCGACCCTTCCGTACTGACGCTGCCCGAGGTCGCCCGCCACGCGCGCGAGCATGAAGTGCCGGTGACGGCGGCGCACTGCGTGTCGCTGGGCAGCCTGCCCGCCGGGCGGGCGCGCGAGGTCGCCGGGCAGGTCGCGGCGGCCGGAGTCGGCGTCGTCGCGCTGCCGTCCACGAACCTGTACCTGCAGGGCCGGTCGGGCGCGCGGCGCGGCGTTCGCGGTCTGACCGCGATCGACGTCCTGCGTACGGCGGGGGTCACCGTCGCGGCCGGATCCGACAACGTCCAGGATCCCTTCAACCCGATGGGCCGGTGCGACCCCCTCGAGACCGCCTCCCTGCTGGTGACCGCGGGACACCAGCCGGTGTCCGTGGCCACGGCGATGGTCGGACCGCGGGCACGCGCTCTGCTCGGCCTGCCGCCGGCGGGACCGGTGCCGGGCGCGGTCGCGGACCTGGTGGCGCTGCGGGCCGACGGCCCCGGCGATGCGGTCGCCCGTGCTCCGACCGACCGCATCGTGTGGCGTCATGGCCGAGTGGTGGCGCGTACGGAGGTGGCCGGCGAGGTCGCGCTCTAGCGTCCCGGCGCGCCGGCGGCGACCGGCCCGGTGACCTCGTCGCCGGTGGTCCGCTCCCGGTAGCCGCAGATCCGCATGGCCAGTTGCACGGACGGGCCGATGGCCACGGTGAAGACCACTGTTCCCAGTCCTATCGATCCACCGAGAATGATGCCGAGGACGAGCACACTCGCCTCGATCAGAAAGCGCGAGAGCCGGATGGAAATGCCGAATTTACGATTTATTCCGGTCATGAGACCCTCACGCGCACCGGCCCCCAATCGCGGAGCCAGGTACATTCCCTGCCCCAGGGCGAATATCGCCACTCCGGCGATCATCAGCGAAATGCGCAGCCACAGCGCGTGCGCCGACGAGGTCCAGTCGAGTACCCAGTCGATCACGATTCCGGCGATGAAGACATTGAGGATCGTCCCGACGCCCGGGCGCTCGCGGAGCGGCCACCAGGGGATCAGCGCGGCGACGGTCACCAGGATGACCACGACACCGAAGCTCAGGCCGGTGTGATCCGACAGCCCCTGATGCAGGACGTCCCAGGCACCGAGCCCCAGCCCGGCCTGGATGAGCGCACCGATTCCGACGCCGTTGAGCGCCAGCCCGACGACGACCATCGACAGGCGGACGACGATATTCAGCTCGGCGGAATCACGCCGCGCCACGCGAACTCCCGGAGCCGTGATACATGCAGTAAGACATAGCAAATAAGTATCACAAGGAAGAACAATACGGACACCTTAACTCGACGGCTGACTTATAGTTCCATTGTCGGCTATGCTCCTGTCAACGAGTGACGTATATTGACCGGGCGCTCCGTCGGTCGTGGCTCCGGGCGGAGTGACCGACGCGGTGACGTTTTCTGGGGCCTAACGCGGCACTAGGCTGGCAATGTGGACGAACGTGGTCCGTACGCGACGCTCCCCCGGGGACGGCACCATCTGTCCCGCGACGCCGTGCGCACCTCGCAGCGCGGGCGGATGCTGCTGGCGATGGCCGAGTCCGTCGCCGAGAAGGGCTACGCCCAGACCTCGGTCGCGGACGTGCTCAAGCGGAGCCGGGTCTCGCGCGAGACGTTCTACCAGCACTTCTCCGGCAAGCAAGACTGCTTCTTGACCGTGCTGGACCGGAGCTCGCTCGTGCTGGAGCGGTTCTTCGAGGAGGAGCTGTCCCGCGACGAGGGGGCGTGGTCGTGCTTCGACCACGCGCTGGAGATCTACCTCGGCACACTCGCCGCCGAGCCGACGTTCGCCCGGGTGTTCTTCCTGGAGTCGTACGCCGCGGGCCCGGAGGCGCAGCGCAAGCGGTTCGCCGTGCAGGAGCGCTTCGTCCAGAGCCTGCTGGACAACTTCGCCGACGATCCCGCCTGGAAGCGGCTGCCGGACCCCGGGTTCGCCGCGCGGATGATGGTCGGGGCGGTCAGCCAGCTGGTGGCCTCCGAGCTGGTCCACGGCCGCGACCGCGAGCTGCCCACCTTGCGCGAACCAGTGATGCGGCTGCTGCGCGGGCTGGTCGGCGACGGGGCGGATCCGGCTCGATCCGCAGCGTCCGGATGACCGTGGCCAGCATCTCGTAGTGCCCGGCGAGCAGGCACAGCTCGATCCTCTCCCGCTCGTTCAGGTGGCGGCTCAGCTCAGCCCAGGCCGCCTCGTCCAGGTCTTGCTCGGCGTGCAGCGCGTCCACCGCGCCCAGGAGGGCGCGCTCTCGCGCCGTCCACCCGTCCGCGGAGGGACCGTCGGCCACCCGGCGCAGGTCCGCCTCGCCCAGGCCGGCCGCGCGGCCCAGCCGCGTGTGGTGCGCGACCTCGTACGCCGAGCCGCACAGGTGAGCGACGCGCAGGATGACCAGCTCGGTCTCGCGACGTGGCAGGATCCCGCCCGGCATCAGCCGGCCGGCGAAGTGCAGCCACCCGGTGAACAGCCGGCGGTGCCGGCCGAGAACGAGGAAGAGCCGCACCGGAGCGGTGCCCGCCCGCCGGCCGGCCCCGTACGCGACGACCCTGGCCAGCGGACTCACCCCGCCCGCCGCGACCCGTGCCGTGAGTCTTTTCCCGCCGGAGGACGGATCCCGGCCGGTCCGGACCCTCATGGCTGTTCGGTGGTGAACGGCGGGTGCTCGCTGCGGGCGATCTCCAGCGCGGTCGGGAGGCGGGAGCGTACGACCTTCTCCACGACGCGCTGGGCGACGCCGGGCGCGACCAGCACCGGCCCGACCCAGCGGGGCGCGTACACGCGGCGGGACCGGCGGGTGATCCCGCGCTCCAGCGCGTCGACGCCCGCCCGCAGGGGCGTCACCCCGGTGAAGGTGCCCTGGTGCCCGCCCATCGCGGCGGCGGCGCGCGTGCCGAAGCCGCGCCGCGTCATCTCGGTGTCCAGCTCGGCGAAGTAGGCGACGCCGACCTTCGCGCCGGTGTGCCGCAGCTCGATCCGCAGCGTGTCCCCGAGCGCCTCGACCGCCGCCTTCGACGCGCTGTACGCGCCGAGCAGCGGCGCGTGGACGGCCGCGGCGAGCGAGGCGATCGCCAGGGCGTACCCGTGGGGGTGGGAGATGTGCCGGCCGGCGGCGCGCAGCGTGTGGTACGTGCCGAGCACATTGACGCGCAGCGTCGTCTCCAGCACCTCCGGGTCGCCGTCGAGGACCGGCCACTGGGCGGCGATGCCGGCGTTCGCCACGACGACGTCGAGCCCGCCGAGCTCGGCGGCCAGGTCATCGACCGTCGCCTCGACCCCCGCCCGGTCGGCGATGTCGCAGTGCCGCCAGGGAGCGTCGCCACAGGACGCGGCGACGCTCTCCAGCAACTCCGGTTCGAGCCCGGCCAGAGCGAGGCGTGCGCCGCGCTCGTGCAGGCGGCGGGCCAGCGCGGCACCGATGCCCCGGGCCGCACCGGTGATCAGGATCCGGCGGTCGGACAGGCGGTGCGTGGTCGGGTCGTTCACTGGGCTCCTCAAGGGTGAGAGACGACGGCCATGAGACGCGGCAGCACATTGACCAGGTCGTTCTTCCAACAACCGAAGTCGTGGCCCCCGTCGCAGCGTTCCGGCCCGTAGCCGTGGCCGTCGCCGTAGTCGTCGAAGAAGTGCGGGATGCCGGCGGCGTTCAGCGATCGGTGCATCGCCCAGGCCGTGTCACGGAGGTTGCTCTCCACGAATCCGCTGAAGGGGTCGGCGATCGAACCGCCGCCGGTGTAGATCGCCAGGCCCATGCCGCGCAGCGACGCGACGTGCCGCACCGGGCTGGCCGCCCGCCACCCGCCGTCGAACCCGGCAAGTGGCGAGCCGAAGATCGCGTCGGCCGCGACCGGTGGTCCGGAGTTCGGCACGACGCCGAGCTCCTCGCCCACGATCGTGACGCGTACCGCCGGGTGGAGCAGGTCCAGGGCCCCGGAGAAGCTGGCCGCGTACGCGAACAGGCGCGGGTGCCGGGCCGCGTAGTGCATCGCGCCGAAGCCGCCCATCGACAGCCCGGCGATCGCACGCCCCCTGCGGCTCGCGATCGTGGACAGGTTGTCGTCCACGAACGGGATGAGCTGGCCGACGTGGAAGGTCTCCCACCGCTGCGGCGCGGAGCCGCGCGAGTGCGCCCAGTCGGTGTACCAGCCCTTGAGCCCGCCGTCCGGGATGACGGTGATCAGCGGCCGGCCGGCGGTGAGCTTCTCCGCGTCTCCGTCGGTCAGCCACGAGTCGGGTCCGTCCAGCGCGCCGTGCAGGAGGTAGAGCACGGGGTAGCGTTCGGCCGGACGGTAATGCGTGGGTAACAGGACATGGACGCTGTGGGCTCCGGCGACGGCGGTGCTGGTGACCGTCAGGTCGATGCGGCGGGCGTCCACCCGGTGCTCGGCGGTGACGGTGATGCCGTGACCGCTCCGCATCGCGGGCACGGAGGCGGCGGCACGGACCGGAGCGGAGACGGCGCCGAGTCCGGCAAGGGCGAGAACGGCCCCGATCAGCGATCTCCTGCGCATGGGACGGCTCCTCGCGGGTGGGTGGCTCGCGGCGACACCAGATCGCTCCGCGTTCTATGAACATCAGTGTTCACCACGAACAGTTATGTTCATATAACCTCGGCCGTATCCGCGTCAACACGTGCGCGCGGTCGGGTCCCACGTGAACGATCGGCCGGTGCCGCGGCCGTACGGCGCCGGGGTCAGGCGGCGCGGTGGGCGGCGACTTCGCGGAGGGCCTCCAGGCCGTGGGCGATGGGGGGCTGACGGTCGCTGCCCCGGCGGACGCAGGTGATGATCCGGCGCGACGGTACCGGCCGTCCTCGCAGCGGCACACGGACGACCTCGTCGCCGGGCGGCAACGGCGCGAGCCGCGGCACCAGTGCCACCCCGAACCCGGCCGCGACCAGGGCCGAGACGGCGAACCACTCGTTGGCGCGATGGACGATGCGGGGCGTGAATCCGGCCGCGGCGCACGCGGTGAGCATCAGGTGGTGCTGGTCGGGGCGGTCGGGAGAGCCGATCCAGGACTCGCCCGCCGCCGCGGCCAGTTCCGCCGTGGAGCCGGCGGCCAGCGGGTGCGCCGGCGGAACGAGCAGGTCCTGCGGCTCGTCCAGCAGGGGCCGCTGGTCGAAGCGCGGGTCGTCCGGCGGCGGGCCGTCCGCGGTCGGGATCACCACGGCGATGTCCGTACGGTGCGCCAGCAGCAGCGCGAACACCTTCTCGCTCTCCTGCTCGGCCATCCACACTTCCAGCCCGGGATGCTCGGCGCGCAGCCGTGCCGCCGCCGGGGCGACGAGGGCGGCCAGCGCGCTGGAGACGGCGGCGAACCGCACCTCGCCGGAGACGCCCCGGCGGTGCGCGGCGAGGTCCGCCCGGGCGTGCTCCCACTGCGAGAACAGGGTGTCGGCGTGGTCGAGCACCGTGTACGCGGCCGGTGTGAGGCGGACGCGCCGGCCCTCCGCCTCCAGCAGTCGCACGCCGAGGTCCTTGGCGAGCCCGCGGAGCTGCTGGGAGACCGTCGACGGCGTGAGGTGGAGGATCTCGGCGGTCGCGGTGACGGTGCCCTCCTCGCGCAGGACGCGCAGTGTTCGCAGGCGAGGGTCGATCATGTGGCCATTCAACACGAATCCCTGCGATATCTGTCGATGGACGCGAATGGTGGGGCCTTCACAGACTGCCGCCATGAGACGTCAGCGGCTTCCGGGCGTGCCCGCGCCCGTTCTCGTCCTCGGCAGCGTCATCGCCGTCCAGACCGGCCAGTCCCTGGGGAAGGGCATGTTCGGGCAGGTGGGCGCGCCGGGGGTCATCACGCTGCGGCTCGGGTTCGCCGCCCTGATCCTGTTCGCGCTGTGGCGCCCGCGTCCGCCGCGCCGCGACGCCCTGCCCCTGATCGCCGCTTTGGGAACGGCCATCGCGGGCATGCAGTTCATCTATCCGGCGATGGAGCGCCTGCCGGTGGGAATCGCCTCCACCGTCCAGTTCCTCGGGCCGCTCGTGCTGGCACTCGCCGGCTCGCGGCGCCCCGCCGACGTGCTGTGGGCCGGCCTCGCCGCGGTGGGGGTGGCGATGATCTACCGGCCCGGAGGCGGCCCGGTCCCACTCTCACCGGCGGGCGTCGCTCTCGCGCTGACCTCCGGCGCGTTCATGGCGGCCTACCTCGTGCTGAACAAGCGGGTGGGCGCCCGCCGGGCGGACGGGTCCGACCTGACGTGGGCGGTGGGGTTCGCCGCCCTCCTGGTGCTGCCGCTCGGTCCGGCGTTCGACGGCACGGCCCTGTTCCGCGGTGACGTGCTGCTCGCCGGTGCCGGAACCGCTCTGGTCTCGGCCGTGGTCCCGTGGTCGCTCGACCAGGCCGCGCTGCGCCGCCTCCCGGAACGGGTCGTGGCGGTGATGGTGAGCCTGGAGCCGGCCGCGGGGGCCGTGGCGGGACTGCTCGTACTGGGCGAACACCTGAGCTCACCGCAGTGGTTCGCCGTCGCCTGCGTCAGCGCCGCCTCGGCCGGCGTGGTCGTGACGGCGCGCGACCGTTCTTCACCCGCGCCGGGTGCGGCCGGGGGCGGCGCGCGGAAGGTGCCGGGCGACACTGGCCGATCGCCCGCGTGCGAGGGAAGATCCCTGACATGACCACACTCGGCTCGCCGGATCAGGTCCGTGGAGGTTCCCGCCGTGACGTGAGGGTCGGCGTGGCCGGGGTCTGCGTGCTCGCGGTCGTGCTCGTGGGCGGTCTGCTCTGGGCGAAGTGGCTGCCGTACACGGACAAGGCCCGCGGTCTCGGCCGGACGCGCGCGTGGCCGGGCGGCGCCATCTTCGCGTCGTCGGGCGATCCGGGAGCGGCGCCGTCGTGGTCGGGGGCGTGGGAGTTCACGACGACGTACTTCCAGGCCGTGTGGCGTGCGGCGGTGGTGGCCCTGCTGGCGGCGGCCGCGATCGACGCCCTGGTGCCGCGGACGTGGCTGCTCGCGGTGATGAACCGCCGCTCCCGGCTCGGTCAGGCGCTCGCGGGCGGTGTGGCGTCGTTGCCGAGCCTGATGTGCACCTGTTGCACGGCTCCGGTCGTGGTGGGCCTGCGCAGGCGCGGGGCGACGGTGCCGGCGAGCCTCGCCTACTGGGTGGGGAACCCGGTGCTGAACCCCGCGGTGCTGGTGTTCCTGTTCCTGGTCGCACCGTGGCAGTTCGGTGTCGTGCGCATCGTCGTCGGAGCGGCGCTGGTGTTCGGGGTGACCGCGTTGGTGGGCCGGCTGACCGGCGCGCCCGCCGGGCGGGCGCTGCCGGTGGAGTCGCCGGCGCCGCCGGATCCGGTGCGGCTGCGTGACCTCCCGCTGCGCTATCTGCGGTCGCTGGTCCGGTTCGCGCTGGTCCTGATTCCGGAGTACGTCATCGTGGTCCTGGCGGTCGGCGCGCTCAGCGGCTGGCTGTCGGACTTCTCCGGTCTGGGCGCCCGGCTGGGCGTTCTCGCGGTGGTGGTCTGCGCGGTGATCGGCACCATGCTGGTGATTCCGACGGCCGGCGAGATCCCCGTCGTACTGGCCCTGGCCGCGGCGGGCCTGGGCGCCGGTACGGCGGGCGCGCTGCTGATCACCCTGCCGGCGTTGAGCGTCCCGTCGATGGTGATGGTGGGACGAGCGCTGTCGTGGCGTGTCACCGCGGCGATGGCGGGCGCCGTCGTGGTCGCGGGCCTGGTCTCCGCGGCACTGCTCTGGGCGCTGTGGTGAACTGGCGGCACGTGGCCGTCACCTTGTCAACTTGACCCGGTCCTTAAGGGTCCTGAAGGACCGGGCTTGGAGGTAGCTCCCGGCTGGCTGCTGGGTGGGCTCCTCCGTCCAGCACCCCTCTATGGGGTGGCGGGGACGCGTGACTCACGCCCCGCAATCCACACAGCCTCGCCCTTGCGGGCGATGTTGCGGGAGGCGTTCCGGTCTGCGTGGGCAACGACCCCGCAGTTTTGGCAGCAGAAAACCGATTGGCTGACCCGGTTCTTACTGTCGATGTGGCCGCACTCACAGCATTGCTGTGAGGTGTAGGCCGGATCGACGAAGACCACGGGCACGCCGGCCCGCTGGGCTTTGTAGGTGATGAAGTCTGCGAGCTGGGCGAAGGCCCAGGAGTGCAGCGTGACCCGTTGGGGCTTGCGGAGCCGTACCCTCTGCCGGATCCCTGTGAGGTTTTCCAGGGCGATTCCGGATGAGGTGCGTTCAGCCTCGGTCACGATCGTCTTGGCGATGATGTGGTTCTGGTTCGCCGCGTGACGCTTTTCCCTACGGCTGCGTTTCTTCAGCAGCCGCTTGGCGGACCTGGTGCGCTTCTTTTGGAGCTTGCGGCGTAGTTCGAGCTGCCGCCTGCGATGCCGGTTGAGTCCCCGCCCAGCGGCCTGGTAACCGGTCGAAGTGGTCGCGATGGCGACGATGCCCAGGTCCACGCCGATGAACCGCCCAGGCTCGAACCGCTCGGCCTCGGGCACCTCACACGTGGCGATCAGATAGAACACCCCATCACGCCGAACCAGATCCGACTCACCCTGCCGATGGGCCTGCAACGTCTTGAGCGCACCCGCCGAGCAAGCGAACCGGACGTTCTTCATCCGGCCGCCGGTGGTCCACACCGACACGGTCCCGGCGTCGTACTGCCACGACAAACACCGGTCATCGTAGGGTTGCGCCGCCTCCGGGCGGAACACGATCGGCTTGGTCTCGGCCTTGACGCGACGGCGAGAGCCGGGCCTGCCGAGGTTCCCGGCGCGGATGTTCGCATTCAACGTGGTGTAGGCGTCACGGACCTTCTTGATGACATGCTGGGCGGCCTGTGCGCCCAGGTCCCGCGACTTCAGCTCGCCATAGGTGTGCTTGCGCAGCTCGTACACGTGCGGCACACCACGCTCGAACGCCACGGCCGAGACCCAGTTCGCCGCCTCGTTCACCACGTGCAGGGTCCGCTCAAGCGCCAGCGCCTGCCCGGCATCCGGCATGAGTTTCACCTGCACCACGACCTTCACAGAAGGTGACTGTAACGTTCTTCTGTGTCACACAGGGGGAGAATCTCCCGATAACCACAGGGGTAACAGCATCGCCTACACCTCGCATACCCACACTTGGTCTTCAGGCCCCGAGCACCGGTCCAGGCGGCGCTAGCGTGCCGCACGCGAGGGAAGTGATTCCTCCCGGCCCTAAAGGACCGGGGTTCCTCGCTAGACCATGCTGAAGCCGGGCGAGCACGAACCTCAGATCTAGCTCAAAGACCTTGGCCCGTCTCCGTGGCCGGGAGCACCCTTCTCTCAAATCGCGCGCGAGGCTCCTGCGGTCCCGACCGCACCCGACGAGAGGGAGGTAACCCGCATGCCGAATGTGGCACGCCCGGAGCGGGCGGGAGTCGGCGGCGATTATCACCGGCGGCTCGGTACGTTCTCGCTTCTCATGGTCGGGCTCAGCTCGATCATCGGCTCCGGCTGGCTCTTCGGATCCTGGAAGGCCGCCAAGGTCGCGGGGCCGGCGGCCATCCTGGCCTGGGTGATCGGCGCCGGCATCATGATCCTCATCGGCCTGGCGTACATGGAGCTCGGCTCCCTGTTCCCCAAGTCCGGCGGAATGGTCCGCTACGCGCAGTACTCCCACGGCTCGCTGGTCGGCTACATCGGCGGCTGGTCGAACTGGGTGGCCATCGTCTCGGTCATCCCGATCGAGGCCGAGGCGTCCGTCCAGTACATGAGCTCGTGGAAGTGGCACTGGGCGAAGGGCCTCTACGACGGCAAGGAACTCCACCCCACGGGACTGGCGATCGCGGCGCTCCTGGTCGTCGTCTACTTCCTCATCAACTACTGGACCGTACGGCTGTACGCGATGGCCAACGGCTTCATCATGGTCGTCAAGTTCGTCGTCCCGGCGCTGACGATCGTGGGGCTGATCGCGTCGGGGTTCCACGGCGGCAACTTCTCCGACCACGGCGGCTTCGCGCCGTACGGCTGGGCGGCGGTGCTGACCGCGATCGCGACCTCGGGCGTGGTCTTCGCGTTCAACGGGTTCCAGAGCCCGCTCAACATGGCCGGTGAGGCGCGCAACCCCGGCCGCTCCGTGCCGCTCGCCCTCATCGGCTCGCTTCTCCTCGCCGCGCTCGTGTACGTCGGCCTGCAGACGGCGTTCGTCGGCGCGGTCCCCGGCCACCTGCTCGGCCACGGCTGGTCCGGCGTCGACCTGAACTCACCGTTCGCGGACCTGGCGATCGCGGTGAACCTCAACTGGCTCGCGGTCACCCTGTACGCCGACGCCTTCATCTCCCCCTCCGGCACCGGCATGACCTACACGGCGACCACCGCCCGGATGATCCAGGGCATGCACGAGAACGGGTACTTCCCGCGGATCCTCGGCCGGGTCCACCCGAAGTACGGCATCCCCCAGCCGGCCATGTGGTTCAACCTGGTCATCGCCTTCGTCTTCCTGTGCCTCTTCCGTGGCTGGGGCACCCTGTCGGCGGTGATCTCGGTCGCCACCGTCATCTCGTACGTCACCGGCCCGGTGTCCGTGGCGGTGCTGCGCCGGACCTGTCCGGACCTGCCCCGGCCGACGCGGACGCCGGCCCTTCGGGTGATCGCACCGGCGGGCTTCGCGTTCGCGTCGCTGCTGATGTACTGGTCGAGGTGGCCGCTGACCGGTGAGGTCATCGGCATCATGGCGATCGGCCTGCCGATCTACCTCTACTACGGCTTGCGGCAGCGGTTCGTGGGATGGGGCCCGCACCTGAAGGCCGGCGTCTGGCTGATCGCCTACCTGGCCTGGATGGCGCTGCTGTCGGCCCTGGGCAGCGACCGGTTCGGCGGGCACGACCTCATCCCGTACGGCGTGGACATGGCGGTGGTCGCGGTCGGTTCGCTGGCGTTCTACGTCTGGGGCGTCCGCAGCGGCTGGGCCGGCCCGTCGCGCGAGGTGGCCGGGGAGTCCACTCGGGCGAACACCGCCGAGGGCGAGGAGTTCGCGCCAGTGGCATAACGGACGAGGCGCCCCTTTCCCCCCGGAGAGGGGCGCCTTGCACGGCGCAGAACGGGCGACGCGTCCCCGAAGGGCGGGCGGACGGACCGCCGGTCTCACTAGAGTCGGTCCGGAAGGAGGGCCATGCGGCTGCTCGTGGTGGAGGACGACGTACACGTCGCGGCGGCGCTGGCGTCGGTGCTCCGGCGGCACGGCTTCGAGGTCGACCTGGCGCACTCCGCGGCCGACGCGCTGGAGCGGCTCGACGGCGGCCCCGACGTGGTGCTGCTCGACCTCGGCCTGCCCGACCGCGACGGCTTCGACCTGTGCGGCCGCATCCGCGCCCTCCGCGACGTCCCGGTGATCATGGTGACCGCGCGCGCGGACGTGCGCTCGCGGATCCACGGGCTCGACCTGGGCGCCGACGACTACCTCGTGAAGCCGTACGACGTCGGTGAGCTCATCGCCCGCATTCACGTCGTCAGCCGGCGGCGCTCCCCGGGCAACGGCGCCGGCGGCCAGACCCCGCCGGGCCCGCGTCCGGCGCAGGCGCTGTGCGGCGGCCGGATCGAACTCGACCGGCTGCGCCGTTCCGTCAGCGTCGACGGCGCGCCGGTGGCGCTCACCCGCAAGGAGTTCGACCTGCTCGCGGCGCTCGCCCGCGAGCCCGGCGTGGTCTTCCGCCGCGAACAGCTCATCAGCGAGATCTGGAACACCAGCTGGCAGGGCAACCACCGCACCCTGGAGGTACACGTCGGGTCACTGCGGTCGAAGCTGGCACTGACCGGCGTGATCGAGACCGTACGCGGGGTCGGCTACCGCATCGTCGCGGCGCCCGAGCGGCCCGCCGGACGCCCTCTCCCCCTCCGCTGAGCCCACCGTGCGCGCGCGACTCATCGGGACCCTGATCACCCTCATGGTCTGCATCCTGCTCGCCCTCGGCGTTCCGCTGGGCACGAGCATCGTCCGTCAGCACCAGGACGCGCTGTTCCAGGACCGCCTGGATGACACCGTGCGGTTCGCGGCGCTGGCCGGAAACGCGGCCCCGGGCATGCCCACCTCCACGCTGAACACCGAACTCACGCGCTACCAGCAGGTGTACGGCATCGCGGCCGCGGTGCTGGACCGGGGTGGCCGCCGACTGGTCGCCACGCCCGGCTACCCGGGCGGCGACGCCGGCGACGTCTCGGCGTTCCTCCGCCAGGCGTACGCCGGACGGCACAGCGCCGACCCGGCCGTGATCTGGCCCTGGAGCGACCGCTCGCTCACGGTGGCCGCCCCCGTGATGCAGTCCGGGGACGTCGTGGGCGCCGTGGTGACCGTCTCACCGACCCGGCGGATGCGCGCCGCCGTCCTGGACCGGTGGCTGGTGCTCTGCGGTGCGGCCGCCGTCGCGGTCCTGCTGTTCCTGCTGCTCGCCCACCGCCTGGCGACCTGGATGCTGCGCCCGGTGCGGGCTCTCGACGCGGCCACCCACACCATCGCCATCGGTCACCTGGACGCCCGCGTGACGGCCGCGTCCGGCCCGCCCGAGCTGCGCCGTCTCACCGCCTCGTTCAACGGGATGGCGCAGAAGGTGGAGGACACGATGGAACGCCAGCGCGCGTTCGTCGCCGACGCGTCCCACCAGCTCCGCAATCCGCTGTCCGCGGTCATGCTCCGGCTGGAGGACCTGGCCCTGACGCTGCCGCCGGGCCGGGAGGAGGAGATCCAGAACCTCCGGAGCGAGGCACGCCGCCTGACCGCCGTCCTCGACGACCTCCTCGAACTCGCCCTGGCCGAACAGCGCGAGGGCGCCGTCGAACGCTTCGACGTGGTCGCGCTCGTCGAGGAGCGGATCACCGCCTGGCAGGTCGTCGCTGACCAGCGGGACATCGCCGTGATGCGCGTCTGGGGCGGGCCGGTCTGGACGGTCGCGGATCCGACCGCGCTCGGCAGCGCCTTCGACGCGGTGATCGACAACGCGCTGAAGTTCTCCCCGGCGGGCTCGGTCGTGAGCGTGACGGTCACCGGCACCGGTGACCCCGTCGAGATCGAGGTGACCGACGACGGGCCCGGGCTGCCCCAGGAGGAGCTGGCCCGCATCGGCGACCGGTTCTGGCGCAGCCCGCGCCACCAGAACGTGCACGGCTCCGGGCTCGGGCTGGCCGTGGCGCGTACGCTCCTCGCCGCCTGCGGGGGCCGGCTGGACATCACCACCGCCGACGGAGGCGGCCTGTCCGTGACGATGGCGGTGCCGGCGGATCATTCCCCGGCCGTCACGGTTTGACGGACCGGTAATAGTGCAGGGCGCCCGGGTGGAGCGGGATCGGCTCGGTCTGGATGGCGTCGCGTACGTCCAGGTGCTCGGCCGAGGGCACCTCGGCGGCGACGGCGTCCCGGTCGCGGATGAGGATCTCGGTCAGCCGGTAGGCCAGCCCGTCGTCCAGTGAGGTCGTGGCCAGCAGGAAGTTGGCCAGCGCGAGCGTGAGGGTCGCGCCGACGCCGTCGTAGGTGCCGTCCGGAATCGCGGCGGCGCGGTAGTACGGTCCGTAGCGCTCGCGGATCGGTGCAGCGAGCGCGCCGAGCGCGAGGAGCCGGATCGGCACCTGACGGGCGAGCAGCGCGATGCCGGCCGTCGGCAGTCCTCCGGACCAGAAGAAGGCGTCGATGCGCCGCGCGCGCAACGCGGCGGCGGACTCCTCCAGCCCCATGCGCACCCGGGTGGGACGCCGGCCGGAGGTGAGGCCGGCGGCGTCCAGCACCCGCCCGGCCACGAGCTCCACGCCCGAGCCGGCCGCGCCCACCGAGACCGTACGGCCGCGCAGGTCCTCCATCGATCGGATCGGGCCGGAGCCCGCAACGACAAGGTGGATGTAGTCGTCGTAGAGCCGGGCCAGCGACCGGAGCGTACGGGCCGGGGCCGCCGCTCCCACGGCGTCCGCGGCCACGAAGGCCAGCCGGTCGCGGCCGGAGGCCAGGCGGCGCAGGTTGTCCACGGACCCGGTCGTGGACTCCACGGACGGGCGGACGCCCGGCAGGCGGCGGCCGATGCGGGCGGCCAGCGACCGGGCGTAGCGGTAGTAGACGCCGTCGACGGCTCCGGTGGCGATCGGCAGCGGCCCTTCGCGGTACGACGGCTCCCCGCCCACCAGCGCACATCCCGCCGGCAGGCACAGCGCCGCGAGCAACACCGCCCGGCGGGCCGGAGAAGAGCCGGACACGGCCGTGGCGACGCGCGGGAGTGAGGGCATGCGACATGTTCTCACCCCGGCGCGTGGCCGGAGGGTCACCGTCGGTGTCGCGGAGCCGATGTCGTGGCCGCGCTCGGCATACCCCCACCGCGCGTCCCGATCCGGCGGGCGGCGGCTCCGCGCCTGCGCGAAGCCCGAGGGCACGCTGAGAGTTGGCTGTAAATCCGCAGGTCAGCGGCGATATGGCCGCTGAGCTGTGGCAATCTGTCCGGTAATGGACCACCCCGTTATCACCGCATCCGTCCTGGTCGCCGGGCTCCTCCTGTCCGCCTTCTCCCTGTGGCGCGGCTGGCGGCCGTCGCTGGGCAGGGCGCTGGCCGTCGGAATCGCGCTGCGCCTGTTCTTGCTCATCAGCGCCGCGGCCGACTCCTGGCAGCCGCTCGACTTCGCGAACGGTTTCAAGGCCGCCGGGCAGGCCGTCCTCGCGCACCAGGATCCGGTCGTCGCCACCCACGGGTCGTGGCACTTCCTGCCGATGATCCCCTACCTGTACGGCCTGGGCCTGGGGGCGGGACTGCCCTGGGAGATCGCCGGACGGCTGGTCACCGTGGCCGCCGACATCGCGCTGATCCCCCTGGTGGGGAAGCTGGCCGGCGGTCGGAACGCCCCGGCCGCCCGGTTCGCCTACGCCTGCAACCCGATCGCGCTGATGGTCTCGGTGATCCACGGGCAGATCGAGCCGGTCGCGCTGGCGTTCCTGGTCGCGGCGTACGTGCTGGCGCGGGGCGGCCGCGGCGGCTGGGCCGGGGCGATGTTCGGCTTCGCGCTGTCGACCGGATCGTGGCCGGTCATCCTGCTTCCGCCCCTGCTGGCGCTGCTGCCCGACTGGCGCGAACGCCTCCGCGGCATCGTGATGACCGGCGTCGTCCCGGTGTTCTTCCTGTTCACCATGCCCCTCGTACTGAAGGTGAGCTGGTCGGACCTGCTGAACGTGGCCCGGTATCTCGGCGGCGTACGACCGGTCGTGGGCGAATGGGGCTGGACGGCGTGGATGACCGGCGGCAACTGGGCGCTGGCCCCGACCGCCGCCGGCATCGGGCAGGTCGTCCTGTATGCCACCCTGCTCGCGGTGATGTGGCTGTGGCGACGCGCCGACCGCGTCGACATGACCTCGGCCGTCCTGCTCGCCTTCATGATCGTCACGCCGCGCATGGGCGCCCAGTACCTGCTGTGGTTCGTGCCGTTCCTGATCGCCCGTCCGACCAGGTTCAGCCGCCCCGCGATCGCGCTCGCCGCCCTGTGGGCCGGGCTCGGCTACATCTACCTGACCCACTTCGACGACGTCGGCTGGTGGCAGAACCACCAGTGGTGGTCCAGGAGCTCGATCGCCGTCATCGCCCTGCTGATCCTCGCCATGCCCTGGAACCGCCGCCGGCCCGCCGAGCCGACCGAACCGGCGACCGCCGAGCCGGAATCCCTCGCCGACGCGGCACCGTCGCGTACGACGTCCGAGGCGGCGAAGTGAAGCGACCAGGTCATCGCCTCCACTCCTGAGGCGGGCCAAGGAACAGATCTTCATCGCGCCGTTCGCCTACCCGTTCATGGGCCGGGCGCCGGCGGAGCTGCTCGTCCTCGGGGCGCCGGCCCGTCGCCGTGCTCGTCGCACCCGCCGCCATCCCTCCTGTGGACCCGCGACATTCCGGCGACGACCGCGGTCGCGGTGGCCGTGGGCGCCGGCTGCGGACTGGCCGGCGTGCTCATCTCCACCCGCTACGACGTCGCCGCCGGCGGCACCGTCACCGGGACGCCGTTCGCCGTCTCACTCGCCGCGACCGCCGCCCGGAACGCGGTCGCCCGCCATGTTGGTTCGCGTGTCGCGCGGGTAGCGCGGAGCAGCCCCGGCGGTGAACGCCGGGTCCGCGAGACGTGAAGGAGGAGACCGTGACGACCGCACGCGAGATCATGACCGGCGGGGCCGAGTGCGTACGCGACTACGAGTCCGTTCTGGTCGCGGCGGAGAAGATGGCCGCACACGATGTGGGCGCCCTGCCCATCTGTGGCCGGGACGACCGGCTGAAGGGGATGCTGACCGACCGCGACATCGTCGTGAAGGTCCTCGGCGCGGGCCACGACCCGGCGGCGACCAAGGCCGGTGACCTGGCTCAGGGCGAAGCCGTCACCATCGGCGCCGACGACGACGCCAGGGAGATCCTGCGCACCATGACCGACCACAAGGTTCGCCGCCTCCCCGTGATCGACGGGCACACCCTCGTCGGAATCGTCGCCCAGGCCGACGTCGCCCGCGCGCTCCCCGACCCCCAGGTGGGCGAGCTGCTCCAGGCCGTGTCCACCGACTGAACCGGCCGGCCCGGGCTCCGGTCGACGGGGTACGCGACCGTCCACCGGCCCGGGCAGGCTCCCGCGGCGGGCATCTGGGCCCTGGAGGACGCGTCTCAAAGCCCCGCTGTCTTTGAGACGCGCCCTACGCGGGCGTTCGGCTCAGCCGGTGGGCGCCGCCTTCCGCAGGGCCGTCAGGTGCTTGCGCAGCACCGGGAGCGTGCTCTGGGCGAGGTTCTTCACCTGCGGCTCGGCGCCCTGGGCGATCTCGGTCTGGGTCTTGCTGATCATCTTTTGGTGGCCGGTCATCATGGTGGAGACGAAGTCGTGGTCGAACGTCCCACCGGACTCGTTGGCGAGCCGGCTCGCCGCCGCGGCGTCCGCCGGCGCCGCCGACGACGGCAGCGTGATCTTCAGACTCTTGGCGACCCGCGCCACCTGGTCGTCCGAGGCGACGTGGTCGGTGACGATCATCGCGCCGACGGACCGTATCGCCGGGGTGGTGCCCTTCTTCTTCGCCAGTTCGCCGGCCTGGATCTCGGCGAGGTTCGCCTGGTGGAGTGCTGCCAGCCAGGTCCGGTCGCCGCCGGTCGCGGACGGCGTGCCGGTGTCGGCGGCATGGACCGCGCCACCTCCCGTCGAGCACGCCGCGGCGCCCGCCAGCGCCAGAAGCGCGATCGTGAGCCGGCCCGAATGTCGCTTCATCTGTCTGCCTCCTCACCCGCAGGCGCCGACCTCGTCGCCGTTCCGGCGGGTCGTCGCGCTGCCGCGTGGCCGTTCGGGCTCTGCCACCGCCCCGCCCTACCCGTGACCCTCCGCCCCATGCGGGCCGGGGCCGACATGCCCCTGACCGGCCGGTCCGTACGCCATCGCGGCCCCCGCCGTCGGCTCTTCGGCGTTATACCCGTCCGGCGGTTGGCCGCTCGTTCACCGGGTAGCGGCCCAGGGGAGAGCGTTGATCTTTACTCTCCCAATGCCGGGCGAAAGGGACATGATGACCGCCGCTACCGACCAGGTCAGGGCGGGTGCGACGCCGGCGAGCCTCCAGCTCCCGGGGATCGTGCTGGGCGTGGGGCTGGGCGGGTTCGTCGACGGCATCCTGCTGCACCAGTTGCTGCAGTGGCACCACATGCTCAGCAGCACCGATACCGACAACATCGGCGTGAAGTACTACGACCCCCACACCGTCTCAGGGCTGCAGATGAACACGGTCTGGGACGGCCTGTTCCACGTCGTCTGCTGGCTGTCGGTTCTCATCGGACTGGCCATCCTCTACTCCCGGGTCACCCACCGGCGGCGCCGGGTGTGGACCTCCCGGGTGCTGTGGGGCTGGATACTCGTGGGCTGGGGGCTCTTCAACCTCGTCGAAGGCCTCCTCGACCACCAGATCCTGGGCATCCACCACGTACGGACCGGTCCCCACCAGCTCTGGTGGGACATCGGCTTCCTGGTGCTCGGCGCCGTGCTCCTGCTGGTCGGCTACCTGGTCCAGCGTTCCGGCACGCCCTTCGACCCCGAGCCGGACGGCGCCCGCGACCGGCCGCGGAGCTCCTGATGCACGACCACCCGATGCCCGCGCATCACGACGGGTCGTGGCAGGCCGTTCCGGCCGTGACCGTCGTCGTGCTGCTCGCGGCCGGCTACCTGCTGCTCGTACGGCGTGGCGCCCGGCCGGCCCACCGCTCGCGGGACCGGTGGCGCACGGCGGCGTTCCTCACCGGATGCGCCGTGCTGGCCGCGGCCCTGCTGCCGCCGATCGCCCCGTTCGCGCACGAGGACTTCCGCGGGCACATGCTCCAGCACCTGCTGATCGCCATGTACGCCCCGCCGGCCCTGGTACTGGGCGCGCCGGTCAGCGTGCTGCTGCGCGCGCTGCCCGCCCGGCACGCCCGGCGGCTGACCGGCGCCCTGCGCGGCCGGCCGGTGCGGGTGGCGGCCCATCCGCTCATCGCGCTGTGCCTCAGCACCGGCGGCCTGGCCGTCCTCTACTTCACCCCGCTGTACGACGCCACGGCCGCGCGACCGGCCCTGCACTGGCTGCTGCACCTGCACTTCCTGCTGTCGGGCTGCCTGTTCGCGTGGGTCATCGCCGGGCGCGACCCCGCGCCGGCGAGACCCGGCGTCCGGGCCCGGCTGGTCGTCCTCGGCGTGGCCATCGCCGGGCACGCCGTCATCGCGCAACTGCTGTACGGCGGGTTCCTCATCGACGTCAACGCCCCGATCGCGCAGGTCCGCGGCGGCGCGGAGATCATGTACTACGGCGGGGACATCGCCGAACTCCTGCTCGCCGCCGCCCTGGTCGCCACGTGGCGTCCGACCCGGACCGCGCGCCGGCAAAGGACCGCGCCGTCGCTCCCGTGACTCACAGGGTGAGGCGTTCTTCGGGGTCGGCAGGCATCCACTCCACGAGAACGACCGTGGCGTCATCGCGGAGGCGTCCGTGCTGATGGTCCAGGATCGCCTGGTTGAGACGGCGCAACGTCTCCGGAGCGGCGAGGCCTTCGGCGCTGTGCCGGATGATGAAGTCGCTCAGGCCCGTCACTCCCAGCTCGCGACCGCTCTGCGCGCGTGCTTCGAGGACACCGTCGGTGAAGAGGAGCACCCGGTCACCCGGCTGGAGCTCTTCGGTGTACACGGTCGGGGACATGGGCTCGCCCGTGTCCCCCAGGCCGAGCGGCAGCCACGGCTCGCGGACGAGCTGCTTGATCACCATGTTGTCGCGGATGAGCAGCGGCGGAGGATGACCGCAGGGGATCCAGCTCAGCTCGCCGGTGTCCATGTCGAGGTCGCACAGCAGCGCGGTGGCGAACCGTGACTCACCGAACTGGCCGGCGATGGCGCGATCCGCCTGCGCGACGCTGTCGGACAGCGTTCCACCGGCACGGCGCGCGGCCCGGCTGGAGGCCATGGCGACGCTGGAGATCAGACCGGCGGTCAGGTCGTGGCCGACCGAGTCGAACAGCGAGAAGTACAGGTGATCGCGGAAAAGCGAGTGGTCGAACGCGTCCCCTCCGACGTCGTACGCCGGCTCCAGGCTCGCGGCCAGGATGACCCTTCGGGTCGCGAGCGTCCGCGGTGGCATGAACGCCCAGGCCATCTCCGCCTGAATCGCCATCTCGCGGCGCCGCCGGAGCCGCGCGTAGATGTCGCTGGAGACGTACTTGCTGGTGATGATCAGTGCGGCCAGCGAGGCCAGCATGCGGCATCGCTCCAGCTCCGCCTGGTCGACGTCCGCGTCGTCGCCCGGGGACACGACCTCCATGACGCCGAGCCGCTCGGTGCCGTCGAGAAGGGGAATCCACAGGCGGCGCTCTCCCTCCGCCAGGGTGCTCCGCACACTGGTCGTCTGGTAGGCCTCCCCCGCCGGTGTGGAGACGATCCTGAGCGCCGGAGGCGTACGGCCGGAGGCACCGGCCATCGGCCGCAGCCGCTGCTGCTGGAGATCGACCAGATAGAACCGGACCTCGGAGATCCCCAGCGGGCGCACCGCGTCGGTGAACTCGGCCGCCAGGTCCGCGGGCACCAGCAGGTGTGAGCGCTGGAGCAGCTTCGCGAGCGCGTCGACGATCGGTGCGTCTTCGGCCATCAGGCCGACCAGCCGACGTCGTCCCGCTTCTCCAGGAACTCGTCCACGTCGGCGACATCGAGAGGCCTGGCGGGCATGGGGACCCGGTGCCGGGTCCGGGCGAGCTCGCGATGGGCACGGGCGAAGACGGCGAAGTCGCGCGGGTAGGCACGGGCGTCGACCCCGGTGAAGACGCCGACCTTCCGCGCCCGGTCGAGCACGCGGCCCCAGTCGTCGATGGACGCGAGGCCGACCGACTCGACGCCGTGGGAGAACAGGATGAGCCGGATCTCATCGTACGGATCGGCCTGGTCGAGGTGGCGCAGCAGTGCCTGCCGGGACGGCTCGGTGTTGAAGACCGTCCAGAACGGCACCGATCCGGTGCGCAGGGTCCACCAGGGCTCGACCAGCAGAAAGTTCTCCACCAGGAGCCGGTCCGGCGCGATGCCACGGCGCCGGTACCAGTCGCGGTACAGGTCGGCGACGACCGGGCTGAGGTCCTCCGGCGCGTCGAACCGCAGCCGCCGCAGAGTCGCACCCGCTCGGGCGGCGACGTCGCCGAGCGAGTCCAGCAGACCGTCCTGGAAACCCCACTCGGCCTCCGGGCTCACCCCGTCCGGTTCCGGGGCGTCCCACCGGTCGTACGGCGAGCCGTACCGCGCGAGGAACTCCGCCACGCGCGGGCTGCCGTGCCGGAACTCCTCCGCCGTCGCTCCGCCCAGCGCGCCGTGCTGGAACACGTGCCGCTCGCCGATCCGGGTGGTGGGCCAGCTCAGCCCGCACTCGACACTGATCACCATGCCGCCGGGCGCCAGGCGCTCGCGCAGGAACCGCTCGTACGCCTCGGGCAGCCGCCGCCACTTGACGCGAAAGTAGGACATGCCGGCCACCATGAGGCGGTCCTGGTTCGCGTCGTGCATGTGGTGGAGTTCGAGGTCGGGGTTGGCCCGCAGCAGCGCGCGCCCGGCGTCCCGGTGCGTGCGCAGCGCCTCGGCGGGCCGGTCGGGATGGCCGCCCCGGCGGCGCACCGGGATCAGCAGGGTCTGCGGCAGCCAGCAGGCCCCCAGAGCGGCGGCCAGGTGCGTCATCGCGCCGTTGGACGACCCGACGAACACCGCCGGATAGCGCCGCCGCGAGTATCGGCCGACGACCCACTCGGCGAGTTCGTCCGCGCGTACCTCGCCCATGCGGTCGGCCGGGAGCGCCTCGGCCCAGCCGCTGGCGGCGTACGCCTTCTCCTGAAGCCGGCGGGGCAGCCGGTTCGCCGCGCCGAGCAGCGCGGCCACGAACGGCTCGGCGGCGCCCGGGTAACGCGCTAGCAGCGGAGCGTCGCGACCGCGCAGGTACTCACCGAGTACGCGCAGCATGCCGGTGGCCGAGTCGAAGTCGGCGATCTGCTCATCCGCTCGCATTGGCGTCCTGCCGTACGAACTCGGTGACGAGGGCCGCGAGCGCCTCCGGCGCACGGAACGGAACCGTGTGCGGGCTGTCCGGCACCGTCGCCAGCCGCGCCCGCGGAACCAGCCGGGTGACCTCCTCCGCCCACGGCCGCGGCACCAGCGCGTCGCGCTCTCCCCGGACGACGAGCGTCGGCACGGTGACGGCCGGCAGGCGGTCCTCCATCCGGTCCCGCAGCGACTCGCCGAACGTGAACAGCACCCGCCGGGTACCGCAGTCGCGGTAGTCGGCGAGGTTCAGCGGAACCATCCGCGGGCTCTCGCGTACGGCGTTGCGCAGCCACCGCACGATGGTGCGCGGCCACGTGCGTCCCATCGGGTCGATCGTCGGCCCGACGAGGACCAGCGACCGCACCCGGCCCGGATGACGCACCGCGACGTCGGTCGCCACCTGGCAGCCGAACGAGCTGCCGAGCAGGCATACCGGCGGCAGCTCCACCGCCGCCAGCCAGTCCGCCAGCGCGTCGCCGAGCGCGGTGAGCCCGAGCGGCTCGGCCGGCCGGGGACTCCGCCCGAAGCCGGGAAGGTCGACCGTCCACGTCTCAACGCTCTCCCCCAGCCGCTCCACCAGCGGAAGCAGCGGCCGGCTCGAGACCCCGGCACCGTGCACGCACACCACCGGCGTCACCGCCGGGGGCCCGGTACGCCACGAGGCCATCCGATATCCGCCGGCCGCGGAAAGGCTCCGCCGCATGGCGTCGGACCCACGCGGCGTGCCGGATGTCTCCACCTTCGGTTCGGGCATCACACACTGGCATTACCCAGGTCCACGGAGCCAAACGGGCGGTGTCAGTCGCGCACCGGGCGGAGCAGGTCCGCGCCGGCCACGGTGTCCTCCAGGAGCTCTTTGTAGCCGACGTGGTCGAAGACGACGGTGAGCCGGCCGTCCTTGTAGCCCAGAAGCGTGCCCCGGCCCCAGTCCCGGTGGTGCACCCGCTCGCCCGGCGCGTACGTGGCGTCCTCCTCGTCCGCGGGGGTGGACCAGCCGGCCTCGCAGTTGTCGCACCGGCCGCAGGGGTCCTGGGTGAACTCGCCGAAATAGCGCAGCAGGAACCGGCGCCGGCAGTCGGTCAGCTCCGCGTAGCGCCGCATCATCTCCACGCGCGAACGCTCGATCGAGCGGTGCCGTTCGGCCGCCTCGACCGCGGCGGCCGCGGCCTCGGCCGGTGCCGGAGCGCCGGGCACCGGCTCCACCCGCCGGCCCAGCCGGACGGCGCCGGCCGACTCCAGCAGGTTCAGCACGCCGCCGAGGCGGCGTCCCGAGATCTCGGCGCGCTCGGCCAGCTCCCGGCGTGAGACCGGCCCGTCGGCCGCCTCCGCCACCCGGGCGAGGAGGTCCTCGTCGGGCCGGCCGCCGGCGAAGAACCGCTGGAGGCCCAGGTCCTCGGCCCGGTAGCAGCAGACCGCGGTGGCCGGCTCGCCGTCGCGACCGGCCCGGCCGATCTCCTGGTAGTACTCATCCAGCGACCCCGGCGCGGAGGCGTGCACGACGAACCGTACGTCCGGCCGGTCGATGCCCATGCCGAACGCGCTCGTCGCGGCGATCGTGGCCCCGTCCATGAACGCCCGCTGGGCCGCCTCGCGGGCGCTCTTGCGCATCCCCGCGTGGTACGCGGGCACCCCGAGCCGTTCCGCGTACGCCTCGGCCTCCCGGCGCGTCGCCGCGTACACGAGGCCGGAACCGGGCAGCTCGCCCACGAGCCGTACGACCGCGTCCTCCTTTCCGCCGGCGTCGTGGAAGCCCGGCACCGCGAGCCGGATCTCCGGACGGTCGAACCCGGACACGAAACGCGCCGGATCGCGGAGCCCGAGCCGCTCGACGATCTCCTCCCGTACGGGCGGCGCGGCCGTCGCGGTGAGCGCCGCCACCACGGGCCGGCGCGGGAGCCCGTCCAGCACCCCGCCGATCCGTAGATAGTCCGGACGGAAGTCGTGCCCCCAGGCGGAGACGCAGTGCGCCTCGTCCACGGTGAGCAGCACCGGCGGCGCCTCGCGCAGCACCGCGCGCACGTCGTCCCGGACGAGTTGTTCCGGGGCCAGGAAGACGAACGCCGGCGCCCCACCGCGCAGCAGGCCGTACGCCTCGCTCCGCCGCTTCTCCCCCGCCGTGGCGTTGAGCGCGACCGCCGGGAGCCCCCGCTCGCGCAGCCGCCGGGTCTGGTCCCGCTGCAGCGACACGAGGGGCGAGATCACCACCGCCGGACCGCCGAGCGCGACCGCCGCCGCCTGGTAGATCACCGACTTTCCGCCCCCGCTGGGCATCACCACCAGGCCGTCCCGGCCCGCGACCAGCGTCTCGGCGGCCTCTCGCTGCGCAGGCCGCAGCTCGGGAATGCCGAACACCTTCTCGGCAAGTCCAGCGACATCCACCCGCGAGGCCATCGCCCGGAGCCCTACCCCGCCGTCGAAGACCTAGCTGTTCTGCCCGTGAGGCTGAGCCACCGGGCTCGGGCGTGGCGGGCGATCGGTCGATGTTCCATCCATTAATGGCGAGTGGACTGCGTTGATACCGGTCTTTAACCGGGCGTGAACCGGTTGAGCTTAGCTTTGCCGGGTCCTGGGCGTCACGGGATCGCCGAACTCGTCTTCCTGCGATGCCAACCCAGAGGAAAGTGGGGAAAGCGATGCGATGGAGATCCAAGACGCTTCGCAGGGTCGGTGGCAAGTCGGCGGTGACCGTGGGAGCGCTCGCCTTGGCAATGGGGACGGGAATCGCCGTCGCCGGACCGAGTCAGGCGGCCGTCACGAAGTCCTGTAGCGGATGGACGTGGAGCAATCCGGATTCGCGCTACGGTTCGGTCATCGACTGGAATCCCATTCACAGCGGCCCGTACGCGGCGTGTTCCGTCGTCGCCACGCCCGGCAAAGGCCGGACGGTCTATTACCACTGCTTCGTGGTAAACGCCTACAACAACTCCTGGACTCATGTACGGATCGCCGGGACCTCCACACAGGGATGGATATACGACGGGGATCTCGACAACGCCGGCAGCTGGGACGAGTGTCCTGACAACGGCCGCTGACGGGCCGTCGGCGAAATCGTTCATCGCAGGCTCCGGTCCCCGCGTCGTGCGCGGGGACCGGAGCCTGCGTACGCTTCCGGCGATATCGCCGAAGAGATCGGAAATTCGCGGCCTGGCCGGTTACCGGGTCAGCCCCTGCCCGGCGCCGAGGCGGTGGTGAGCTCGTACGGACCGATGTCGGCGGCGTGGCCCTGGGGGCGGGAGACGCCGTCGTAGTCGGTGTCCGGAACCGCGGAGCCGGCCGCGTCGACGCACGGGCTGGACGCCGTGAGGTGGTAGTCGCCGGTGCCGTCGCTGCGGTAGTCGACCAGCTTCGGGTCCTCGGTCACGGTGCCTGAGCTGTTCGGCGGGGTGAACTCCTCGCTGCTGTCCCTTCCGTACGTGCCCTTCTTGTTGCCCCGGAACAGGTTGTCGTGGAACTCGTTGTGCTCGCCGTTCGCGTCACTCCGGACGTTGATGCCGAACATCGCGTTGTCCAGCACGATGTTGTTGCTGATCACGAACTTGTCGGCGGTGCCGTCGACGCCGCCGGTGATGAAGATTCCATGGTCGGCGTTGGCGAACGACAGGTTGTTGGTGATCGTGGCGCCGGTCGCGTTGTGGTTGAACCGGATGCCGCTTCCGGAGCTGTTGTAGGTGATGTTGTTCTGGATGACGTCACCGGCGCCGGACGGGTAGATGCCGTGGATGTACTCGCACTCGCGCGGGTACGGGCCGATGTGGTCGACCCGGTTGCCGATGAACGCGTTGTCCGGCGACGACGCGTCGTCGCCGATCCCGTCCCCGCCCGGGCTGCCGTTGCAGTCGCCCGAGCCGATCTCGGTCCTGATGTCGTGCACGTGGTCTCCCTGGACGATGTTGTGCTCGCCCCACGTCAGGATGCCGCTCCAGGCGCCGCCCGCGCTGGTGACGTCGAAGCCCTCGATGCGGACGTAGTCGCCCCGGTTCTCGAACGGGATGGCGGACGAGGCCGGCGCGATCTTCGCCTTCCAGCGGTGATCGGCGACGAACGTCAGGTAGCCGCCGGCGTGCCCGCTCGCCTTGTTCACCACGGCGTCCCTGTACGTCCCGTCCGCCACGTGCACCGTGGCGCCGCCGCTCGCCACCTTCACGTTCTCGGTGGCGTGCTGGATCGTCGCCCAGGGGTGGGCCCGCGATCCGTCACCGGTCGCGTCGTCGCCGTCGGTCGCGACGTAGTACTGGTCCCCGGGCACGCCCGCGCTCGGCGCGTCCAGCGAGTCGGCGAGCGCGGCCGTGTCCTGAGGCGTGTCGACGCCGGTGGCGACCGCGGCCACCAGCGCGAGCGCGGCCAGTGCCGAGGCCACGACGCGGGCGGTTGAGGATTTCCGAGACATGGGCGACCTCCGGGATGGGTCAGGTGGGAGCAGCCCAGATATAGAGGAAATAGCCGGTCACCGGCGGAAATGCTTGTTCGCCGAACAAAGCACTAACAACCGAACAACCGAACGCCAAGCTCAGCGGCAGGTGGCCGTGACCGTACTGGCGGCCTCGATCTCGTGCTCGGGATAGTCGTCGTAGATCTGCAGGTCGATGGTGCCGTTCTTGGTCGCGCCGAACGTGATGGTGATGGCCCGGCCGCGATTGGCCCGCTGGTCGGTACGGATATTGCCGCCGATGCGGTGTTCGTCCGTGTGCTTGCCTGGAATCGTGTCCCAGGCCTGATAAATGACGTTACTGGCGGTGACGACGTCCGAAGCAGGGACGTCGATGCGGAACGTACAGGTCTTGCCGACGCCCGGGTAGAAGATCCAGTTCGCCCCGTCACCGCTGCCGGTCGTGCGGTGGATCAGGGCGTCCCCACAGCCGGCCGTGCCGCTGCCCGCCAGCGGATTCCAGGAGCCGGTGGTGTCCATCGCCACCGCCTTCCCCGTCGAACACGAGGGCCCGGATCGCGCCGTCCACGCGCCCGGAGCCGCCCCGCCCGGGCTCGCGGCCCCACCGGTCCGTGCAGGTGCGCCGGACGGGCGCGCGGCGTACAGCGCCACCACGACCCCGGCGGCGACCAGGACGACGGCCGCGACGGCCCCGAGGCGTACGGCCGTGGTGCGGCGGGCCGCCGCCCGCGCGAGCAGCACGGACATGTCGTCGGCGGAGCGCCGGACCGAGGTGTCCAGGGAGTCCGGCAGCCAGCCCGCGCGCATCGGCCGATCGGCGCAGGCCTCGACGATCTGGTCCGGCGTGGGCCGGCGGGCGGGGTCCTTGTCCAGGCACCGGGTGATGAGCGCGCGAAGCCCGTCGTCGTGGCAGTCGAGCGCGGCCGGATCGGGATCGGTGTGGATGATCCGGTACAGCACCTCGCCGGTCGTACCGTCGCCGAAGGGCAGCACACCGGTGGCGGCGTAGGCGAGGACCGAGCCGAGCGCGAAGACGTCGGAGGCCGCGGTGACCTCGCCGCCGCCGGCCTGTTCGGGCGCCATGAACGGCACCGTGCCCACGCTGGCGCCGGTCTGGGTCATGCGGCTGCCGTCGTCCGCCTGGGCCACCCCGAAGTCGATGACCTTGGGGCCGGTGGCGTCCAGCAGCACGTTGGCCGGCTTCAGATCGCGGTGGAGCACGCCGGCGGCGTGGACGTCGGCGAGCGCCTCGGCGATGCCCGCGGCCAGCCTCATCACCACGTCGGGCGGCAGCGGCCCGTCGGCGTTCACGGCGTCGCCGAGCGAGGGACCGGCGATGTAGGCGGTCGCCATCCACGGCGCCTCCGCCTGGGGATCGGCGTCGATGACGGCCGGCGTGTACGGGCTGTCGACCCGGCGCACGGCGGCGACCTCGGCCGCGAACCGCCGCCGGAAGTGCGCGTCCTCGGCCAGATGGGGGCGCACGACCTTCACCGCCACCGGGCGGCCGGTCTTCGACACCGCCAGGTAGACCTGGCCCATCGAACCGCCGCCCAGGCGCCCGAGCAGCCGGAACGGCCCGACCTTCGCCGGGTCGGACCGGGTCAGCGGCGCGACCGGCACCGGCGGTGTCTCCGCCTCGGGAACCTCCTCCGCGGACGCCTCGGAGACCGCGGCGCCGGAGCCCGGTGAGGCGGCGCCGGCCTCACTGATCAGGTTTGGATGCGCGGCCTGGAGCTCGGCCCGCAGGCGCGACCAGCGCTCGCGCCACTCGTCGACGTCGCCCTCGCACGCCGCCACGAAGGCGCTGGTGACGTCCCAGGTCGGCAGGCGCTGCCCCGAGGCGGCGACCGACAGAACGGACGAGGAATAGTGCGCTTTGCGGGCGAGCTCGCGATAGGTCGGCGCTCCGGGCGCGTTGTCGCGCAACTCCCGGAGTTTCAGCGCGAATTCCCTTAGCGGCCCGTCGGGAACCGGGGCCTCTCGCCTGCCCATCGCCACCTCGATCGTGGGGCCGACGCCCCCTCGGCGGGAAATCGCGACAGCATCCTAGAGCCGCCGATCACGGTGCGGTATCCCGGAGCACTGACCGGGAAAGGCCGTTCCACGACCATTCATCCGACCGGCCGAATGATCGCCGTGTCATCGGGATGTCATCGGATGGCATTAGCGTCTTCCGCGCGCGTCGAAGAACCGGTCGCACAAGCCGCGTAACCGTCACGAGCGGGAGGTTCAATGCGCAAGTTCTCAACCCTGCTGGCCGGCCTTGTCGCGCTGGCGGGCATCAGTCTGCCGGCGGCACCGGCCGCACAGGCCGCCTCCTGCGGAGGCACCTACACGATCGTGGTGGGCGGCACGGGCGACCTCAACAGCACGATCTACTCCGGCCATGTCAGCCAGCGTGTCGGGTACCCGGCGGTGCCCGTCGGCGCCGCCGACCGCCAGGGCGTGAACGAGCTGAACCGGCTGATCCGCGACCACCGCAACGAGTGCCCGGGCCAGCACGCCAAAGTGGTCGGATACTCTCTCGGCGCCGTGGTGGTCCACACCTGGGTCACCGAGAACTGGCGGACCTTCGGCAACGTGAACGCGATCCTGCTCGCCGACCCCAAGCGCGCCGCCGGACCGGGTGCCGCCGGGGCCGCGGCCCACCCGGCCATCGCTCCCGTCGTCGGCGCACCGCTCGCCGGCGCCGACGACTACTTCGGCGACGTCCCCGTGCTGACGATCTGCACCGACGACGTGATCTGCGACGCCAACGCCTCCTCGGGACTGCCCGGCTACCTGTGGGAAGGCAGGCACGGCAACTACAACTTCAACGTCGACGTGTACACCGACGACGCCCACGGACAGTGGTTCAACGGGGTCTACATCCCCTGACAGAAAACCTCCGTCACTGGAACCAGGTGCCGGTCGGCCTTCGCCGACCGGCACCTGTGCCGTACGGCCCGGCGGGCGGCGCTCAGCGTGCGGTCGCCGTACCGGTGATGCCGGATCTCAGCCGCTCGAGGAGGAGCGCGTGCTGAGCCGCCTGCTCCGACCGCAGGGCGGCGATCTCCATGGTCAGCGCCTGTGCCAGCACGAGCGGCGCGAGCGTCTCGCTCGCCGCGCCCTCCCCGCTCGGCGGCGTGGTCAGCACGATGTCGGCCCGGTTCCGCACCTCACGGGCAAGCGCCTCGGTGATGACCACGCTCGTCGCGCCGACGTCCCGCGCGCGGTCCAGCGCCACGCCGATCTCCCGGAACATGCGCAGCGGCGCGAAGACCACGAGCGCCCAGCCAGAGGCCAGCGTGGCCAGCCGGTCGGCGAGCCGGATACCGCTGTTCGCGGTGGCGACCGCGGTCATGCCCAGCCGGGTCAGGGCGATCGCCAGGTGCTCGGCGACCGTTCCGGCCGGTCCGAGGCCGAAGCAGAGGATCCCGTCGGCGGCGTCCACGGCCTGGACGCACTCCGCCCAGCGGTCGTCCGGTAGCCGCGCGGAGAGCTCGCGCAGGGTGGCGATGCTGTCCCGCCGCACCCGTTCGAACACGCTGGTGGTCGCGGGGGCCACCGCCTCCACCCGGGCGGCGAGCTGGGTCGTGAGGTCCTGCCGGCGCCGCAGCTGGTCGACGAGCGAGGCGTGCATCTCGCGCAGGCCCTGGTAGCCCAGAGCCTTCACCGTGCGCAGGACCGTGGCGTCGCTCGTGGAGGTCATCCGGCCGAGTGCGGCGGCCGACGCGACGACGGCCCGCTCCGGGTGCCGCCGGATGTACTGCGCCACCCGGAGTTCGGAGCGCGTCAGCTGACCGGCGTGCGCGGCGAACCGCTCGATGAAGCTCCCGTGTCGCGTCAGTTCCGTCGGATTCACGACAAAGAGTATGCAGCATCTGTTGTGTCAACTACTTTTCAGCTCACGAAACAGCCGTATGAACAGGAGAAACAGTGACGCCCGCCTCGCCACGAATCGCGGTTCTCGGTGCCGGGACCATGGGCGTGATGACCGCCTGGCGGCTCGTGGAGCGTGGCTTCGCGGTGACCGCCATCGACGACCGCGAGCCCGGCCACTCCCACGGCGCCGCCGGCGGCGAGTCACGGATCTTCCGCGTCGCCTACAAGGAGGGCCGCCACTACGTCCCCCTGCTGCGGCGGGCCCGCACGCTGTGGCAGGACCTGGAGCGGGCCTCGGGTGAGCGCCTGCTCCTGCCGACCGGCGCTCTGACCGTCGGCGCGCCCGACCACCCCGACGTCACAGAGACGCTGGCCTCGGCGCGAACGCACGACCTGGACGTCGAGGTGCTCGACGAGGACGCGGCGGCACGGCGTTTCCCCCCGCACCGGCTCCTCGACGGCGAAGTGATCGTCGTCGACCGGGCCGGCGGCACGCTGCTGCCCAGCGCGGCGCTGCGCGCGGCGGCCGGACGCGCCCGCGCCCACGGGGCCGAGCTGCGAATCGGCGAGCGGGTCCTCGACCTGAAACCGCGTACGGACGGGATCGGCGTGGTCACCGCGAGCGGCACCACCACGTTCGACGCCGTCGTCTCCGCGCTCGGCCCCTGGAGCCGGCGCTTCTGGGATCTGCTCGCACCGGCGATCGAGGTGCGCCGCGTGGTGCTGGCCTGGCTGGCCGCGCGTGACCCCGGCGGCTTCCGTCCGGCGGCCTTCCCGCCCGGCGTCCGGCGCAGCGGCCCGGGCGGTGACTTCTCCTTCTTCTCCTCCCTCGACGACCGCACGGTGAAGATGAACCTCCACATCGCGCGCACCGTGCTGGAGGAGCTGGACGACCCGCTCGTCCACGACGTCGAGGCCGCCTACGCCGAGCAGGTCGCGGCGACGGCCCGCCGGTACCTGCCGGGGCTGGAGACCACCGGCATCCGCTTGCGCGCGTTCTTCGACGGCTACACCCCGGACGGCCACGGGCTGTTCGGCCCGCACCCGGACGATCCACGCATCGTGCTGATGGCCGGGTTCTCCGGCCACGGGTTCAAGCTCTCTCCGCTGTTCGGCGACATCGCCGCCGATCTGGCCACGACGGGCGAGACCGCCTACGACATCGCCGGGCTGGACCCGGCCCGGTTCCGGAAGGGAGCGGTCGCGTGATCCGCATCGGAGTCGACGTCGGCGGCACGTTCACCGACATCACCGCGCTGGACACCGGCACCGGCGCACGCGACGTGTACAAACTGCCCTCCACCCCCGGCGACCAGTCCGAGGCCGTGGCCGAGGGCATCGACCGCCTGGTCACCGCGATGGACGCCACCGCCGCGTCGATCGGGTACCTGGGGCACGGCACCACGGTCGCCACCAACGCGCTGTTGGAGCGCGCCGGCGCTCGCACCGCGCTGATCACCACCCGGGGCTTCCGCGACGTACTGGAGATCGCCCGCCAGCGCAGGCCCGCGCTGTACGACCTGTTCGTGACGAAGCCGGCGCCGCTGACCAGGCGGGCCTGGTGCTTCGAGGTCGACGAACGGCTGAGCGCGGCCGGGAAGGTACTCGTGGAGCTGGACACCGCCCGGCTCGATCCGATCATCGCCAGGCTGCGGGAACTGGAGATCCAGGCCGTCGCGGTCTGCCTGCTGCACTCCTACCGCGACCCCGTCCACGAGATCCAGATCCGGGACCACCTCAGGCGCCACTGGCCGGAGGGCTACGTTTCGATCTCCAGCGAGATCACGCCCGAGTTCCGCGAGTACGAGCGGTTCACGACGACCACGATGAACTCCTACGTCGGGCCGCCCATGGCGCGCTATCTCGACCGGCTGGGCCGCCGGGTGGCCGAGCTGGGCTCGCCGGTCGCGCCGCTGGTGATCCAGTCCAACGGCGGGCTCGCCTCGCTCGCCGCCACCCGCGACCGCCCGGTCGGCACGCTGCTGTCCGGCCCCAGCGCGGGCGTCGTCGCCGCGCGCCATCTCGGCGAGCGGATCGGGCGGACGAACCTGATCACCTTCGACATGGGCGGTACGAGCACGGACGTCTGCCTGATCGGCGAGGGCACCGCGATGGTCTCGCCCCAGCGCGACGTCGACGGCTACCCCGTACGCTCGCCCTCGCTCGACATCCACACCATCGGCGCGGGCGGCGGGAGCATCGCGGCCGTCGACCCCGGCGGCGCGCTGACGGTCGGGCCGCGAAGCGCCGGGGCCCGGCCGGGACCGGCCTGCTACGGGCACGGCGGCGACCGGCCGACCGTCACCGACGCGCACGCCGTGCTCGGCCGGCTGTCCCCCGAGGGCATTCTCGGCGGCGCGATGCGGCTGGACGTCGCGGCGGCCGAGGCCGTCGTGGACGGCCTCGCCGGCGAGCTCGGGATGGACCGTGAACGCACCGCGCTCGGCATCCTCCGGCTGGTCGAGGCGGGTATGGCACGGGCCATCCGGCACGTCTCGGTGGCCACCGGCGTCGATCCCCGCGACCACGTGCTGGTCGCCTTCGGCGGGGCGGGTCCGCTGCACGCGGCCGGGATCGCCGCCGAGCTGGGCATCGGCACGGTGCTGGTGCCGCCGAACCCCGGCACCCTCTGCGCCCTCGGCCTCCTCGTCACCGACCTGCGCACCGACCTGGTCGGCTCGGTCTACCAGGTCGCCGACACCGAAGCGCTGCCGGAGCTGAACGGCACACTGCGCCGGCTGAGCACGCAGGCGCGGTCCTGGCTGGCCGCCGAGCACATCGACCCCGCCGACCGGGAGCTGACCGCGGTCGCCTCGATGCGCTACCGGCGGCAGAACTACGAGCTCGACGTGCCGCTGCCGGCGCGTGACCTCACCACGGGCGACCTGACCGAACTCGTCGATCGCTTCCACGCGCTGCACACCGAGGCGTACGGCTTCGCCCACGAAGGCGCCCCGGTGCAGATCGTCGGCGTACGGGTGTCGGCGATCGGGCGCATCCCGCGCCACGAGCCGCCCCCGCTGCCCGCCGGCGGGCCCACACCGCCGCCGTCGGCGGTGGCCGCCCGGCGCCCGGTGGTGTTCGAGGCCGGGACCGAAGACGCCACGATCTACCGCCGGGACGCGCTGCTCGCCGGCAACCGGATCGCCGGGCCGGCGATCGTCGAACAGCTCGACACCACGACCGTCCTCCCGCCCGGCACGACCGGCCGGGTCGACGAGCACGGAAACCTACTGATCGAGGTGGCCACGCGATGAGCGCCCCCGACATGATCACCACGCAGGTGATCGGAAACGCGCTGCTGGGAATCGCCGAGGAGATGGGGGTGGCGCTGCGCCGGTCCGCGTACTCCACCAACATCAAAGAGCGGTCGGACTGCTCGACCGCGGTGTTCGACCACGCGGGCAGGCTCATCGCGCAGGCCGAGCACATGCCGATCCACATGGGCTCGATGGCCGGCCTCATCGCGCACCTCGTCGGCGCGGACCTCGGTCTCACCGACGGGGACGTGTTCATCACCAACGACCCGTACGCCGGCGGCGGCACGCACCTGCCCGACATCACGGTCGCCGCGCCGGTGTTCCGCGACGGCGAGCTCATCGGGTTCGTCGCCGACATCGCGCACCACTCCGACGTGGGCGGACGCGTGCCCGGGTCCAACTCCGGCGACTGCGGCTCCATCTTCGAGGAGGGCCTGCGCATCCCGCTCGTCCGCCTGGTCACCGCGGGCCGGCTGAGCACCGACGTGCTGTCGTTCGTCACGCTCAACTCGCGTCTTCCCGAGGAGCGCGGCGGCGACATCCGCGCCCAGCTCGCCGCCTGCCACATCGGGCGGACCCGGCTCCTGGAGCTGCACGACCGGTACGGCGCGGCCACGCTGCGGGAGGCGACCGGCGCGCTGCTCGACCACGCGAGCCGCCGGCTGCGCGCCGCGGTGGCCGCGGTGCCCGACGGAGAGTACGCCTTCACCGACCACCTCGACCCGGACGAGCCGGGCGGCGCCCCGGTACCCGTCGCGGCGACCGTCACCGTCGCCGGCGAGCGGATCGCGGTCGACTTCACCGGCACCGGGCCGCAGTCCGCGCTGGGCATCAACGTCGTACGCTCCGCGCTCGAGGCCACCGTCTGCTACGCCGTGAAGGCCGTCCTGGACCCGGAGATCCCCGCCAACGGCGGCTTCTTCGACGGCATCGCCATCACCGCGCCCGAAGGCTGCCTGGTCAACCCGAGGCCGCCCGCGCCGGTGGCGGGCCGTACGGACTGCTGCCAGCGCGTCGCCGACGCCGTGCTGGGCGCGCTGGCCAAGGCCCTGCCCGAGCGCGTCCCCGCCGGTTCCCACTCGTCCGTCACCTACTTCACGCTGGCCGGCGAACAGGGCGGAGATTTCTGGGTCTACCCGGAGGTGGTGGCCGGCGGCATGGGGGCGCGCCCGGACCGCGACGGCCTGGACGCCGTGCAGGTGCACATCACCAACTCCTCCAACCTGCCGATCGAGGCGCTCGAGCTGGAGTACCCGCTCCGGGTCAACGCCTACGAGCTGATCACCGACTCCGGCGGCGCCGGCCGGTTCCGCGGTGGTCTCGGCATCCGGCGGGAGATCCAGGCCCTCGACTCCGGCGCGGAGTTCTCCTCGCACGCGGACCGGCAGCAGGTGCCGCCCTGGGGACTGTGCGGCGGGCTGCCCGGCGATCCCGGCGCGTTCGTCGTGCACGTACGCGACGGGAAAGGCGAACGGCTGCGCTCGGGGCGGGCCTCCGGGATCCACCTGGAGCCGGGCGAGGCGGTACGGATCGAGGCACCGGGCTCCGGTGGCCACGGGGACCCCCTAGAACGCGACCCGGGGGCGGTCGCGGCGGACGTGGCCGACGGCAGGGTGAGTCCTGCCGCGGCCCTTGACCAGTACGGAGTGGTGCTCACCGCGGCGGGTCTCGTCGACGTCGCCGGTACGGCCGCGGAGCGCACCCGAAGGAACGCCACAACCTGACCCCCCTGCGGAGGCGTCCCATGCTCACCGACACCCCACCCGCAACCTCCACTCTCACCAGCCTGCACCGGCGGATCTTCGCGATGTCCTGGGCCGGCTTCTTCTTCGACGCCTACACGAACACCGTGCTCAGCTTCATCTCGGTGGCCGTGATCGCCGACCTCCACCTCGCCGAGTCGACGTACTCGCGGCTGGTCGGCCTCCAGCTCGCGGCCACCGCGGCCGGCGGCATCCTCTTCGGCTGGCTCGGCGACGCCGTCGGCCGCAAGAAGTCGCTGCAGTACTCGATCCTGCTGTTCGCCTTCGGCTCCCTGCTCACGGGCGTCACCCACGGGACGTGGATGCTGTTCGTGGCCAGGATCATCGCCGGCATCGGCGTCGGCGGCGAGTGGGGCGTCGGCCAGACCCTGGTCGGCGAGACCTTCCCGGCCGTGCTGCGCGGCCGGTTCGCGGCGCTGCTGCAGGCCGCCTCACCGTTGTCGATCATGCTGTCCTCGGTGGTCGGCTCGCTGCTCGCCCCGGCCGTGGGATGGCGCTGGGCCATGGTCCTGTCCGCGGCGCCCGCCGTACTGGTGCTGATCGTCCGGATCTGGATGCCGGAGTCGCCGGTGTGGGAGGCGAAGGCGAGCGGAGGCCGGAAGACCGAGCGGATACCGCTGCGTGAGATGCGCGCGATGCTCTGGCGCCCGCCCTACCGCAAGACGCTGATCGTGGTCTTCGCGCTGACCACCTTCGACATGTTCGCCTTCTGGATCCCCTACACCTGGCTGCCGAACTACCTCGCGAAAGAGCGGCACATCAACGTGGTCCACTCGCTCGGCTGGTTCATGGTGCTACAGACCGGCAGCCTGCTCGGCTACCTGACCTTCGGCTGGGTGGCCGACCGCTGGGGCCGGCGCCTCACGCTGACCGCGTACTCGGTCGTGCTCGCCCTGGGCATCTTCTCCATCACCCTGCTGTGGAACCGGCTGGACACCCAGACCGGGCTGCTCCAGGTGGCCATGTTCGTGACCGGCGTCGGCACCGGGACCTTCTCCGGGATCGGCCCGCTCGTGGTGGAGAACTTCCCCACCGAGGTCCGCTCCACCGTGGCGGGCTTCGTGTGGAACGTCGCCCGCGCCCTGACCTTCTTCGGGCCGGTGATGGTGACCGGTCTGGCGCCGCTGGCCGGCCTGTCCGGCGGCATCTCCATCGCGGGCTTGTTCGCCCTCTGCGTCGCGGGCTCGGCCTGGTTGCTTCCCGAGACCGCCGGGCGGACGCTGGCGGCATGACCACCGTCGTCGTCGGAGGCGGAATTCTCGGTACGACGCTGGCCGCCCGCCTGTCGGCGGGCGGCCGGCGGGTCGTCCTCATTGAGGCGCACCGCTTCGGCTCGGGCACCAGCGCGGCGAGCTTCGCGTGGATCAACGCGGGCAACAAGCATCCGGAGTCCTACTACCGGCTGAACCTCGCGGGAGTCCGGGAGTACCTGGCGGAGCGCCCGCCGGGGTACCGGAACTCCGGGCGCCTCGAGTGGGCGACCGCGCCGGCGCACGCCGCCGACCTCGAACGCCGGATGGCCACCCTCACGGCCCGGGGCTACCGGGCCGAGTGGGTGGACCCCCGGCGGATCGCCCCCGAGCTGCCCACCGCCCCGGACCGGGCCGCGTTCTTCCCGGACGAGGGGGTCCTGCACCCGGCGGAGACCGTCGCGTACCGCTGCGCGGAGGCGCGGCGGTACGGCGCCCGCCTGGTCGAGGGGCGTGCGGTGACGTCGCTGCGCTCCGACGAGGCCGGCGCCGTCGTCACCCTGGACGACGGCGAGACGCTCGCCGCCGACCAGGTGGTCGTCGCCGCGGGCACGGTCACCCCCCGGCTGCTCGGGGCCGCGACGCCGCTGTGCGATCACGAGAGCGTGGGCGCCCCCGGCGTCGGCCTCCTGCTGCGCGCGACCGTGCCGGGGCTCCGGCTCCGCCAGGTGGTGTTCACCTCGTCGGTGCACGTACGGCCGGACGGTCCGGACGGGCTGATCGCGCAGGCGCTGGACCTGGACGCCCAGGTGGATCCGCAGAAGGAGTACCACCCCGGTCACCCGACGGCCGAGGAGATCATCGCCCGCGTACGGGCCCTGCTCGGCACGGACGCGGTCACCGCCCGGTCGCTGGTGGTCGGGCACCGGCCGCTCCCGGCGGACGGGCTTCCCATCGCGGGCTGGACCGACCCGCACCGGCGGATCTACGCGTTCGTCACGCACAGCGGCGTCACGCTGGCGCCGGTCCTCGCGCGCATGGTCGCCGCCGAACTCGCCGGCGAGCCGCAGGAACCGCTGGCCGCGTACCGCCCGCAGCGCTTCGCGACCTCGACCGCGCCGCCGGTCGCCGCGCCACGCCGTCCCGGCGAACAGTGACACTCAGGCGTCGAGGCCACCGCGCTTGACGAGCTGGCGGACGATCACGTTTTTCTGGATCTCGTTGGTGCCCTCGCCGACGATCATCAGGGGTGCGTCGCGGAAGTAGCGCTCGACGTCGAACTCGGTGGAGTAGCCGTACCCGCCGTGGATGCGGACGGCGTCGAGGGCGATCCGCATGGCGGTCTCGGAGGCGAAGAGCTTGGCCATGCCCGCCTCCATGTCCACCCGCCGGCCGGCGTCGGCCTCGCGCGCGGCGTGGAGTGTGAGCTGGCGGGCGGCCGAGAGGGAGGTGGCCATGTCCGCGAGGTAGTTGCCGATCGACTGGTGCTCCCAGATCGGCTTGCCGAAGGACTCGCGCTCCTGGGCGTAGGCGAGGGAGTCCTCCAGCGCCGCCCGGCCCACGCCCAGCGCGCGGGCCGCGACCTGGAGCCTGCCGGTCTCCAGCCCCTTCATCATCTGGGCGAAGCCGCGGCCCTCCTCGCCGCCGAGGACGGCGTCGGCGCTCGCGCGGTAGCCGTCGAAGGACAGCTCGCAGCTCTCGACGCCCTTGTAGCCCAGCTTGGGCAGGTCGCGGGAGACGGTGAGGCCGGGGCCGTGCTCGAGGAGGAGGATCGAGATGCCCTTGTGCGCGGGTTCGGCGTCCGGGTCGGTCTTGCAGAGCAGGGCGATCAGCCCCGACCGGCGGGAGTTGGTGATCCAGGTCTTGGACCCGTCGATCACGTATCCGTCCCCGTCCCTGCGCGCGACCGTGCGCATGGCCTGCAGGTCCGAGCCGCCGGACGGTTCGGTCAGGGCCATCGTCGCCCGGACCTGACCGGTGGCCATCTTCGGCAGATAACGGCGCTTCTGCTCTTCGGTGCCGAAGTGCAGCAGCAGCTTGGCCACCACCGTGTGGCCGCCCATCGCGCCCGCCAGGCTCATCCACCCGCGGGCCAGCTCCTCGGTGATGAGCACGTAGCACGGCGTGGAGACGGGGGTGCCGCCGTACTCCTCCGGAACGGCCAGGCCGAAGACGCCGAGCTCCTTCATCCGCTCGATCAGGGCCTCGGGGTAGGTGTTGGCGTGCTCGAGCTCCTGCACGACCGGCCTGACGTCCTTGTCGACGAAGTCGCGCACGGTGCCGACGACGAACCGCTCGTCCTCCGAAAGCATGTCCAAAGTACTCACGCTGGTCCTCTCCCGATGCGACAGCAGTTCCATCATGCGCGCCGGCGGAACGCGAGGTTCACCCGGCGTACGGACGGCCGGTGGCGCGCCGAAGGTGTGCGCGGGATGGCGAGGACCCGTGCGCATCGTGGCGACTGCGCCCGGTGGTGCGCGGTTAGCCTTGCCGCGCACCCACTCCGTCAGCAAGGCCGATGCAGATCAGTGACTCAGCGTTCCCCGTCCTCCAGTCGCCCGCGTCCGGCGCTCGGCGCCGCCGTCCGCCCTCGCCGGCGCGGCCTCCCCGGCCCGCGAGGTGAGCCGATGACCACCGGAGAGCGGCGCCGGCTCCGCGTCCTGATCACCGAGGACACCCGGCTGCGGAAGAACACTCTGGCCACCCTCGTCCAGCGGGAGGACGGGGTCCAGCTCGTCGCGCAGGCCACGACGGGGCGGGCGGTACTCGCCGCCGCGGCCGAGAAACGGCCCGACGTCGCCGTGCTCGACATCGACCTGCTCGGCGTCGACGGGCTGAGTGTGATCGAAGAGCTCCGCGCGCTGCTCCCGCGATGCAAGGTCATCGTCGTCACGGGTGTCGTACGCCCCGGGCATCTTCGACGCGCCATCGCGGCGAACGTCAGCGGGCTGATCGTCAAGGACGTTCCCGGCAAGCAGCTGCTCGACGCGATCGGCCAGGCCGGCACCGGCGCCCGCGTCATCGCACCCCAGCTGGCCGTGGCGGCGCTCGACGCCGAACCCAGTCCCCTCTCGTCCCGGGAGACCGAGATCCTCCAGCGGTACGCGGGCGGCTACGAGATCCGGGAGATCGCCGCGCACGTGTGCCTGTCGGGCGGCACCGTACGCAACTACCTCGCCTCCGCCACCCTCAAGCTCGGCGCCCGCAACCGCGCCCACGCGGTACGGATCGCGGCGGAGGCCGGCTGGCTCTGAGCCGCGGCGGGGAAAGCTCGCCGAGACCGCCTTCCGGCCTCCCCCGGTGTCGATCACGACACGGCACCGGGACTTTGCGGAAACCGCAACGAGATTCGCGCAGGTCGTCCCGTACGCCGGATGATGCGGTCCGGTGGGCCGGTACGGCACCGGCCGCCGAACCGCACCCGCCGAAGGTTCTGGAGGTTCGATGTCACAGCCCGTCCCGGTCGGGGAGCCCACCCATCGCCTGGTTCCGTCCCCCGCCGGCCGCGTCCACCTGGTCGAGCAGGGCACCGGGCCGCTCGTGCTGCTGGTGCACGGGTTCCCCGAGTGCTGGTACTCCTGGCGCCACCAGCTTCCGGCGCTGGCGGCGGCCGGCTACCGGGCCGTCGCGATCGACGTTCGCGGGTACGGCCGCTCCTCCAGGCCCGAGGACACCGCCGCGTACCGGATGCTCGAACTGGTCGAGGACAACGTCGCCGTCGTACACGCCCTGGGCGAGCGGACGGCGGTGATCGTGGGCCACGACTGGGGCGCGACCATCGCCGCCGACTCCGCCCTCGTCCGGCCCGACGTCTTCCGCGCGGTCGGGCTGTTGAGCGTGCCCTACGCCCCGCGCGGCGGGCCGCGGCCCAGCGAGGTCTTCGCGCGGATGGGCGGCGAGGAGGAGTTCTACGTCGGCTACTTCCAGGAGCCCGGGCGGGCCGAGGCCGAGATCGAACCGGACGTCCGCGGCTGGCTCGCCGGCTTCTACGCCGCCCTGTCCGCCGACACCATGCCGCCCGCCGACGCCCCGGACCCGCACTTCGTGTCCCGGGGCGGGACGCTGCGCGACCGGTTCCCCACCGGCCGGCTGCCCGCCTGGCTCAGCGAGGACGACCTCGATGTGTACGCCGGGGAGTTCGAACGGACCGGGATGAGCGGGGCGCTGGGCCGCTACCGCAACATGGACCGCGACTGGGCCGACCTCGCCGACTTCGACGGCGCCCCCATCACCCAGCCGTCGGTGTTCGCCGGCGGTGCGCTGGACGCCTCCACCACGTGGATGGCCGACGCCATCGAGGCCTACCCCACGACCCTGCCGGGCCTGGTCTCCTCCCACCTGTTCGACGGGTGCGGCCACTGGATCCAGCAGGAGCGCCCCGAGGAGGTCAACACCATCCTGACCGGCTGGCTCGCCTCCCTGCCCGCCTGAACGCCGGCCGCTCGGCGGGCGGCGAGAGAACGGCCCGCGCGCCCCGGTCCACGTTCGCCGGTCGGGGTCAGCGGCGGATGAAGCCGAGGTCGGTGGCGGTGGCGACGGCGGCGGTGCGCGAGTCGACGCCGAGCTTGGTGGAGATGCGGGCCAGGTGGGATTTGACGGTGCCCTCGGTGAGGTGGAGCCGGCGGCCGATCGCCTGGTTGGACAGGCCCTCGGCGACCAGGGTGAGGACTTCGGTCTCGCGCCGGGTCAGGGCGGTGACGGGGTCGCGGAGGCGGTTCATGAGCCGGTCGGCGACGGTCGGGGCCAGGGTGGTACGGCCGGCGGCGGCGGTGCGCACGGCGGCGGCCAGGTCCTCGGGCGGGGCGTCCTTGAGGAGGTAGCCGGTGGCGCCGGCCTCGATGGCGGGCAGGGTGTCGGCGTCGGAGTCGTAGGTGGTGACGATCAGAACCCGGGGGGCGTGGGGTCGGGCGGTGATCGCGGCGGTGGCCTCGGCGCCGCTCATGCCCGTGCCGAACCGCAGGTTCATCAGGACGACGTCGATGTCGCCGCCGGCGGCTCGGGCGACGGCGTCTTCCGCGGTGGCGCCCACGGCCACGACGCCGCCAGCCCGAAGCCGCCGCTCTCCGGGTCGGGGTCGGGGAGCCGGGCGGGGTCGAAGCCGATGCCGTTGTCGGTGACGTCGACGGCGACGTGGTCGCCGAGGTAGCTGAGGGTGACCTCGGCGGTGCCGGCGTGGGCGTGGCGGACGGTGTTGGCGGGGGCGGACTGGGCGATGCGCAGCAGGGCGACCTCGTGGGCGGTCGGCAGCGGTGCTTGACCGCCGTGGCCGGCCCGTCCGGCTCCGGCAAGTCGAGCCTGCTCGCGGTCGCCGCCACCCTCATGTCCCCCGACGCCGGCACCGGCGCCAGCGCGTCAACATCGCCCGCGCCCTGATGAACGGCCCCACCATCCTCCTGGTCGACGAACCCACCAGCGCCCTCGACCACGAACGCGGCGCCGCGATCATCGAGCTGATCACCGCCCTCACCCACGAGCGAGCCACCGCGACCATCCTGGTCACCCACGACCGCACCCATCTGACCGCCGCCGACCAGATCGTCGAGATCCACGACGGGCGCCTCCACCTCCCGGCCCCGGCCTGCTGACCGACCACAAGCGCCGTCGTCGACCGCGGTGACGAAACCCACACCGACTTCCTGTCCGATCGGTCAGAACTGACCGATCGGACAGCTAGTGTGGACCCATGGCGCGTTCGTCCACCGGTCTGCACGACCAGCTGCTCGCCGCGGCGCTGCGGCTGTTCGTCCAGCACGGGTTCCGCGGAACGTCGCTGGCGGACATCGCCGCGGAGGTCGGATGCTCGAAGGCCTCGCTGCTGTACCACTTCAGCAACAAGGAGGCGATCCTCGGCGAACTGCTGCTGCCGGTCGGCAAGGAGGTGGTCGCGCTCGACGCCCGGCTGGCGACCCTGCCGGGCGAGGAGGCCGTACGCGCCGGCGTCGCCGGGCTGGTGGACCTGACCGTACGGTTCCGCCAGGAGATCAAGGTGCTGTTCGACAACATGGCCGACGCCACCTCGCTGCGGGAGGCCGACATCGAGGGTCTCGAAGGCGTCGGACAGCGCCTGGTCGGCGCGCTGGCGGGCGGCTCGTCCGCACCGCTGGACCGGGTGGCCGCGACCATGGCGCTGGGCGGCATGTTCCTGGCCGGCGCCGGCCCACTGGAGATGGATGAAGAGACCCTGCGTGAGGCGATGACCGTCAGCGCCCTGCGGACGCTGGGCCGTACGCCCGGCTGAGCCACCGCGGGCCCTCCCCCACCCCGACTGAACGCCGGGCCGCCACCGCTCCGGCCCTGATCCCCCATCACCGCCGCCGGCAGTTCTTTTCGTGCTGCCCTTCTCCCCGTTCTTCTTAAGGAAAGGCGTTCTCCCCATGGCGAGCTTGCTCTACCGGCTCGGCCGCGCGTGCTTCCGGCGCCGCGGCCGTGTCGTGGCCGTCTGGCTGATCCTGCTGGCCGCCCTGGGCGGGGCGGCGGTCGCGTTCAAGGGCCCGACGAGTGGTGAGTTCCGCATGCCCGGCACCGAGTCCCAGCGGGCGATGGACGCCCTGAAGAAGGAGTTCCCCGCCGCCGGCGGCGCCACCGGGACCATCGTCGTCGCCGCCCCCGCGAACACGAAGCTCACCGAGGCGCAGGTGGCGCCCATCGTCCGGCAGGCGAAGGCGGTCCCCGGCGTGGTCGGGGCCGCCGACCCGTTCCGGGCCAGGTCGGTCTCGCCCGACGGCCGCTACGCCCTCATCCAGGTGCAGTTCGCCGGGCAGATCGCCGACATCACCGGCGCGCAGCGCACCGCGTACAAGGACATCGCCCACGGCGCGCACGGCGGGTTGCGGGTGGAGACCGGCGGTGACGTCGCCAAGGACGGCGGCGGGGGCGAGGCCACCGAGGGGATCGGCGTGGTGGTCGCCGCGGTCGTGCTGCTCATCACCTTCGCCTCGCTGGTGGCCGCCGGCATGACGCTGCTCAACGCGCTGATCGGCGTCGCGGTGGGGATGGCCGGGCTGTACTCCCTGACCAGCGTGGTGGAGCTCAACGACGCCAGCCCGGTGCTGGCGCTGATGCTCGGCCTGGCCGTCGGCATCGACTACTCGCTGTTCATCACCTCCCGCTACCGGCAGTACCGGCTGGACGGCATGGAGCCGGATGAGGCGGCGGGACGCGCGATCGGCACCGCCGGTTCGGCGGTGGTGTTCGCCGGCGCCACCGTGGTGATCGCTCTGGCGGGGCTCTCGGTGGTCGGCATCCCGTTCCTGGCCGCCATGGGCCTGGCCGCTGCCGCCACTGTCGCGGTCGCGGTACTGGTCGCCCTCACTCTGCTGCCGGCGGTGCTGGCCTTCGCCGGCGCACGGGTGCTGCCCCGCCGCCACCGCGCCGGCCGGGTCGGCGTCCACGAGAAGGAGAAGCTCGGGTACCGGTGGGGACGCGTCGTCACGCGGCTGCGGCTGCCGATCCTGCTCGTCGGCGTCGTGGCTCTCGGCGCGCTGGCCCTGCCGGTGACGCACATGCGTCTGGCGCTCCCCGACGCCGGCACCGCCGCCAAGGACTCCGCCCAGCGCAAGGCGTACGACCTGACCAGTGAGGGCTTCGGCAAGGGCTACAACGGACGGCTCGTCGCCGTGGTCTCCGGCCACGACGCCACGGCCACCCGTGCCGCCGCCCAGCAGGCCGCCACCCTCCTGAACGGCGTCCACGGCGTACGGGCCGTCGCGCCCGCCCAGTACAACGGGGCGAAGACCACCGCCCTGCTCGCCGTCATCCCGACCACCGGCCCCAGCGACGCCGCCACCGAGGACACCGTCCACGCCATCCGGGACAAGGTGTCCGCCGTCCGGGGCGCCGACGTCGCGCTGACCGGCACCACCGCGGTCGGCATCGACATCTCCGAGAAGCTCGCCCACGCTCTGCCGATCTACCTCCTGCTCGTGGTGGGCCTGTCGGTCCTGCTGCTCATGCTGGTCTTCCGGTCGATCCTCGTGCCGATCAAGGCGGCCGTAGGGTTCCTGCTCACCGTCGGGGCCACCTTCGGTATCACCACCGCGGTCTTCCAGCAAGGCCACCTGGCCGGCCTTGTCGGGGTGGCCACTCCTGGACCGCTGATCAGCTTTCTGCCGATCATTTTGATCGGCATCCTCTTCGGCCTGGCCATGGATTATGAGGTCTTCATCGTCTCGAAGATGCGCGAGGACTTCGTCCACGGCGACAAGCCGCGGCAGGCCACCATCAACGGTCTGGGAGAAAACGCTCGCGTCGTCACCGCCGCCGCCATCATCATGATTTCGGTGTTCGCCGGTTTCATGATCACTCCTGACCCGATCATCAAGTCGATCGGATTCGCGCTGGCCGTCGGCGTGTTCATCGACGCCTTCGTCGTCCGCATGACCCTCGTGCCCGCCGTCATGGCGGTGCTGGGCCGTGCCGCCTGGTGGCTGCCCCGGTGGCTCGACCGCGTCCTGCCCGACCTGGACATCGAGGGGGAGAAGCTCCGCCGCGAGCCCGCCGTACCGCAGGAGGCCCCCTACACCTACAGCGTCCGCTAGCGCCGAACCCGACGTCCCCCGAGGCTTCGTCTCACGTGCGCGCCGGGAGGTCGGTCGGGGTCGGTTGGTCGGGCCAAGGAGACCAGAAAGGACAGGACCGTGCGTCCGACACCCCCCAAGTCCCGGCCGAAGATCGTACGGGAGCTCCTTCTCGTCATCGTCCTGTACGGCCTCTACCGGCTGGGGCGGCTGGCGGCCAACGGTCATGTCTCGGAGGGCTTCGCCAACGCCACGCGGGTCTGGAGCTGGGAACGCGCCGCGCACCTGCCCGGCGAGGCCTCCGTGCAGGGCCTCATCCTGCACAGCCGGGCGGTGGAGAAGGCGGCCAACCTCTACTACTCCAACGTGCACTTCCCGGCCATGATCGTGTTCTTGGTCTGGATGTTCTGGCGCCATCCCGGCCACTACGTGTGGGTACGCCGCGTCCTCACCGCGCTCACCGGCGCGGGCCTGGCCCTGCACCTGGCCTTTCCGCTCGCGCCTCCGCGCATGGTCCCGGCCTTCGGCCTCGTCGACACCGGACGCCTGGTCGGCCCCTCCCCGTACGGCGACGTCGACACGCAGGGCCTGGCGAACCAGTTCGCCGCGATGCCCTCCCTGCACGTGGGCTGGGCGCTGGTCATCGCGGTCGGGCTCATCACCGTGGGCCGCGGCCGCCGGCGCTGGCTGTGGCTGGCCCACCCCGCCGCCACCCTGTTCGTCGTGGTGTCCACCGCGAACCACTACTGGCTGGACGGCATCGTGGCCGTCACCCTGCTGGCCGTCGCACTCTTCCTCATCCGGGCGCCCGCCCCCGGCTCGCTCGGGCCCGAACCCGGACGCACGTCGAGGCCGGACGGCACCCCCGCTCCCGGGCTTCCCCGGCCGTGACGACACACCCTTGACTGAATAGGTCGAGATGCCATAACTGTGCGTGTTGATGTACCCAACATATTCTACTGTTCCTGTCGGCATTGGGAATTCCACATGTAGCCAGCCCGCCGACAATCCCATGCCCTTCGGGAAGCGCAGTCAGCCTATTCCGTAACTGCCGCCACAGGCGCATCTGTAATTACTCTCTGTAATCGACGGAAAATCATCACTGAGCATGTGCGCGGACGGGGGCGTGTGATGCGAGAGGTCATGCTTTCATCCCGGCGTGCGACCGCCGCTCGGCGCGGCCGCCGCCGGCCGGCACTGCGCGACCGGCTGACCGCCCTGCTCCCCGGGCGAGCGGACTGGGCCGCGATGCGGCGCGACCCGCGCCGGGACGTGCTGGCGGGGCTGTCGGTCGCGGTCGTGGCGCTACCGCTCGCGCTGGCCTACGGGGCGAGTTCGGGCCTCGGCGCCCGGGCGGGGCTGGCCACCGCGGTGATCGCCGGCACGCTGGCGGCCATCTTCGGCGGCGGCGCGCTCCAGGTGTCCGGGCCCACCGGAGTGATGACCGTGGTGCTCGTCCCGATCATCCGCCACCACGGCGTGGAGGGCGCCCTGCTCGCCGGGATGATGGCGGGCGTCCTGCTCATCCTGGCCGCGCTGGCCCGGCTGGGCCGGTACGCGCGCTGCGTGCCCGCCTCGGTCGTGGAGGGGTTCGCGGTCGGGGTGGCCATCGTGATCGCCCTGCAGCAGGTCCCGGCCGCGCTCGGGCTCGACGCGCGGCACGGGGAGAAGGTATGGCGAGCGGCCGTCGCGTCGGTCGGCGACTACCTGAAGGACGTACACCCGGCACCCCTGCTGATGGCGGCGGCGGTCGCCGCGGCGATGATGGTCGGCAGCCGGCGCCTGCCGAAGCTCCCGGTCGCCCTGATCGCCATCGCGACGGCGACGCTGGCCGCCCGGTTCCTCCCCCTGCACCTTGAGCTGATCGGCGACGTTCCTTCCGGCCTGCCGTCGCCGTCGCTGGACTTCCTCCACCTCGGCGTCGCGGTGACCCTCCTGCCCTCCGCGCTGGCGATCGCCGTGCTGGCCGCCCTGGAGGGACTGCTGTCGGCGGCGGTCGTGGACGCGCTGGGCGCCGGAGAGCGCAGCGACCCGGACCGGGAGCTGTTCGGACAGGGCCTGGCCAACCTGGCGGTGCCCCTCGTCGGCGGCGTTCCCGCGACGGCGACCCTGGCCCGTACGGCGGTCAACGTCCGCTGCGGCGCGACGTCCCGGCTCGCCTCTCTCACCCACGCTCTCGCGCTCGCCGTGATCGCCTTCGCGGCCGGCGGCCTGGTCTCGGCGATCCCCCGCGCCGCGCTCGCGGGGCTGATGCTCGGCGCGGCCGCGCGCATGATCAAGATCAGGTCGTTGACCACGATCGTCCGAACGAGTGCCGGCGACGCTCTGATCGTGACGTTCACGCTGATCGTCACGGTGATGGTGAACCTCATCGCGGCGGTCGCCGCCGGAGTGGTCATCGCGACCGTGGTGACCGTGGCCGCGCTCGCCCGCAGCGGACGCATCGAGGCGATGCCCCTGGAGCCGCACTGCGCGAACGGAAACGGTGCGGCCGGAGACGGCGGTGCGGGTGGAGACGGCGCGGAGCTTGGCGGCGTGAACGGGAACGGCGCCGGTCACGAGCGCGCGGGGACCGGCGACATCGGCCTCTACCGGCTGGAGGGCCCCTGGTTCTTCGCCGCCACTCACCGGCTCCTCCAGGGCCTGGGCCAGGTGAACGGGCGGCGGGTGGTGATCCTCAGCATGGCCGGTGTCTCGGCGCTGGACCTGACGGCGGCCCGCGTACTCGGTGAGACGATCATGCAGCTGCGCAGCCGCGGCGTGACCGTGCTGCTCGCCGGGGTCCGCCCCCGCCACCACCGGCTCATCGCCCAGGCGACCGACGACGGACGCCCGCCCGCCGACCTGGTCCACCCGGACCCCGCCGCCGCGCTGGTCCACGCGCGCTCGCTCATCGGCACAGCGGATCCGCCGGCCCCGCACCACTAGGGCGTGTCTCGAGTCCCCGTCCGTAGCGAGCGCCGCGCAGTACGACAGCGGGGCTTTGAGACACGCCCCGGCGCCGGGCATGACTCGGCTCGCGACGCAATGAGCGGTCGGGTCAAGACCTTCTCTCTCCGGCCGCACCGTCGTCACCCCGTACGGCCAGTGTCACTATGCGTCATCGAGTGCCTATGTTGCGTAATGTCCTTCCCTTACAGAACTAACGTTGAGAGGTGGGGACATGCCGGTTCTGGGCGCTCTGCGTACGGAGGCGTCCCGGCCCCGGGTCGTGCGCGAGCACCGGCACGCCGGATGGCTCGCGGCGACGACGGTGTGCGCGGGAGCGTTCCTCCTGCGGTGCGACATGGGCATCGTCGTGTTCTCACTGCCCGCGCTGCGGCGGCACTTCGGCGTGTCGCCGGCCGCGGTCCAGTGGGTGTCGCTCGGCCCGCTGCTGACCATGGTCGCGGCGGCGCCTCCGGTCGCCCGGCTGGCCGGTGCGCTCGGCCACAAGCTGACCTGGACGTACGGGTTCGTGGTCGTCGCGGCGGCCTCGGCGGCGTGCGCGCCGGCTCCCTCGCTGGGGGTTCTCATCGCGTTCCGCGAGGTGCAGGCGGTGGGCGCGGCCATGGTCCAGGCCGGGGGCCTCGCCCTGATGAGCGCCGGCGTCGTGCCCGGTCGACCGGGTGCCGCGACCGGCGTGCTCCGCGCGGCGCCGCTCCTCGGCCTGGTGGCGGGGCCGGTCGCCGGCGGTCTGATCATCGCCTCGGCGGGGTGGCGGTGGGTGTTCCTGGCCGGGGTTCCGGCCGGATGCGCCGGCGCGGTCGCCGGGCGCTGTCTGCTCCCCCGGACACGCGCGGTGGGGCTCATCGCGGAGCCTGACCCGACCGGCCGTGGACCGGCGGTATCCGCGACGCCGCGCCAAGGGCGAGGGGCCCCGCTCTCCGGGATCGTGGCCGGCCGGTTCGCGTTGTTCGCCCCGCTGGTGCTGCTGCCCGGGCTGTGCGCGGCCGGCGGCGTGCCTCCGGCCGTGGCCGGGCTGGTCACGGCCGCGCTGCCCGCCGGGTTCGCCCTCGCCGCCCTGCTCGGCCCGGCGCACCGTACCGGCGACCGCCTCCGCGGCGTGGTCGCCGCGGCCGGCTGTCTCGCGGTCACCGCCGGCATCGCCGCGGATCCGGTGCCGGGAGCGGTGAACGCCGTCCTGCTGGCCACCCTCGGCGTCCTCCTGGGCACGCTCGTCATCGCGCGGAACGCGGTCCCGCCGCCCTCGACGGATCGGGCGCGACCCGGCGCGGCCGGTGAGCCGGGCATGGCGCTGGCGGTGGCGACCGTCACGCTCACCGGGTCGCTCGGCGACGGACCCGCCGGCGCCCGGCTCGCCCTCGCCGCACTCGGCCTCGCGGTCCTCGTCCTCTCGGCGCCGGTCGCCGTACGGGCCTGGCGCGGCGGCAGGCCCGCGACCCCGATCGCCGCCCCGGAGACACCGCCGGACGCGCGGTTCCTGCTCGCCAACGAGCGCACGTTCCTGGCCTGGAACCGTACGGCGCTGGCCCTGGTCGCGGCCGGGCTGGCGGTCGCCCAGCTGCTGCGCCCGTTCCCGGGCGTGCCGTGGGGACGTCCCGCGCTCGCCGTCCCGCTGATCCTGCTGGGCGCCGTCATCGCGGTGATCGGCCACCTGGAGCTGAGCCGCAACCGGCGCGCCCTGTACCGGTCCGAGCCGCTGCCCCGGTCCGTCCTGCCGAAGGTCCTGACGTTCGCCGTCGGGGCGATCGCGGTGATCTCCGCGACGGTCCTGGTCCTCTCCGCCGCACGCGGCCGATGACCCCGCGACCAGAAGCGACCTCCGACCGGGGTCTGGCCGAGGAGCGAACCGAACTGGCCTGGCGACGGACCGCCATCGCCTTCGCCTCGCTCAGCGGCGCGCTGGTGAAGGTGGACCCCGCCGTCGGCGTCCCCGCGCTCGCCCTGAGCGCGCTCGTCTGGCGTGCCGGCCGCCGTACGCATGTCGGCACCCGGCGTCCCCTCCTGATGGCCGCCGCGGTCGTGACCGTCGCGCTGATGACGCTCACGGCCGTGCTGGTGAAGGGCTGACCGGCCGGGGACGGGCCCGGTCACCGGCCGTCGCGCGGCGCACGGTTGAGGTCGGCGAGGATCGCGTTGTAGGCGGCCAGGGCCGCGTCGTCCTCGTCGACGTCGCCGCTGGCCCGGAGCCGCTCACGGTTCTGGTCCGGGGTGTTGCCGGACGCGTCGTGCCCGGTGCCGGCGAGGGTCGCCTGCCGGACCGACTCCAGGAAGGCACCGGCCCGGGCGGCCTGCGGCGACCGGTCCGTGAGCCACCGGGCGGCGACGACCAGCATCATCACGAACATCAGGCCGTCGCCGCCGATCCACATGACGGCGCCCGCCCCGTGGACGTCGGCCAGCGGGCCCGGCCCCCACGACGGCTGCATTTCGGCGTAGGCACGGAAGGGCGGATGGATCGCCTGGAGCAGGACGATCCCCACGATCGTGTCCGCGGACATGCCCATGAACAGGCTGAACAGCCGCAGCGGGTACGGCAGCTCGACCTGGGGAGAGTCGGAGGTCAGCAGCCGGGAGAAGTACAGGTATCCGCCGCCGAGGTAGAGGGCGCGCTCGAGCGCCATCAGCCCCGGCGACCCCATCATCACGTCCATGAAGGCCGACAGATGGACGCCGAACAGCACCGCCGCGTACCCGGCCAGTCCGGTGAGCGGCGAGCGGACGGCCCTGACGAACCACGACGCCCGGATCGACTCGACGCGGTCCCGGGCGGCTCCGCGAGTGGCGCGCAGCAGCAGGGTCTCCGGGTGGCCGAGGCACAGCAGCCACGGCGACACCATGATCAGCATCAGGTGCTCGATCATGTGCACCCACAGCAGACCGCCGTCCCCGTACACGCCGGGGCTGCCCATGATCGCCGCACCGGCGACCGCGAGCCCGGCCGTGAACGCGACCGTACGGGCGAGCGGCCAGCGCGTCCCGCCCCGGCGTGCGGCCACCACGCCGCCGAGATAGACCAGCAGGGCGAGTGCCAGGAGCGCCGCGGTGACGGGCGAGAACCGCCACGTGGAGAACGCCCGGGCCCAGGTGAGCGGCGCCAGCGGGTCGCCCATGGTCATGGGTTGGTCCATCAGAGTGCCTCCATGAGGTCGTGGCCGAGATAGCCGGTGGGGCCGCAGCCGCGCGGGACCGCGAACAGCGCGCTGGACGTGTGCCGGAGGAACCGGCTGAGGTCGTCCGCGAGCGCGAGCCGCTGCTGGATCCGGGTGAAGCCGTCGGCCGGGTCGGCCTGGAAGGCCAGGAACAGCAGGCCGGCGTCCGGCGTGCCGTCGGCGCGGTAGCCGTCGAAGTAGGAGAAGCCCTTGCGCAGGATGGTCGCGCCTTCGTTGGACCGCGGCGACGCCTGCCGGACGTGGGCGCTCGGCCCGATGGCGAGCGATCCGTCGGGATTCTGCTTGTCCAGGTCGAAGGGGGTGAACTCGGTCCCGCCCGACAGAGGAGCACCGGTGTCCTTGCGGCGTCCGACGATCTGCTCCTGCCGATGCCGGGGCAGGGTGTCCCAGTCGTCGAGCAGCATGCGGATCCGGCGGAACACCAGGTAGGTCCCGCCGCGCATCCACGCCGGCCCGGTGTCGCCGACGAAGATCTTCGAGTCGAAGCCCGGGTCGCCGGGCCGGGGGTTGCCGGTGCCGTCGAGCTGGCCCATCAGGTTGCGCGGGGTGGCGTTCTGGCCGGTGACCACGCCGTCGGTGGTGCTGAACCCGCTCATCTGCCATCGGGCCCGGGCGGTTCCCCGCGCCAGGCGGGTGAGCGTACGCAGGGCGTGCGCGACCACGATGGCGTCGTCCGCGGTGAACAGCACGCCCACGTCACCGTCGCTCCGCGCGCGATCGATCTCATCGCGCGGGAAGGCGGGCAGCGGGGCCAGCGCGGCCGGGACCGGGACACGGAGCCGGCGCAGCAGCGAGGCGCCGAATCCGGCCGTGATCGTCAGCCCGGCCGGGCCGTACCCCGTCGCCATCGCGTCGTCTCCGGACGGCGCCCGGCCCGCGGTCAGCCGGCGTGCCGCGTCCGTCCAGGCGCGCAGCATCGATCGCAGCCGGGCCGCGTCGGCGCCCGGCTCCAGGTCGAAGGCGGCGAACCAGCCGTGCGCGGCGTACGGCGCGAGGATCCCGGCCTGGTGCCGGCCGTCGAAGGGGATCCGGTGCTCGCCGCGGCCACGCGCGGACTCGCCGCGTGCCGCCGCGGCCACGCCCGCGCCGCCGGTGGCCACGGCGGCGCCTCCGGCCAGCGCGGTCATCGCGAACAGCCCGCGGCGGCTCATCCCCCGGCCCCGCCGACCGCCGTCGGTCGTTCCGTCCGGCGGCCCGTCGTCGCCGGTGCGCGCCGGCGCCGCCCGCGATTCCTCGGCCGGGCCGCGCCGCTCACGGTCACGTGCCATCGGGCCGGTATCCGATCGGCTCGACCGGCGCCCGTACGGTGATCGGGGCCGACCTGCGGAAACGGAGCGTCAACGTGACGTGGTCCCCCGGCCGCAGTGACCGTACGGGCTTTTCGAGCATGACGTGATAGCCGCCGGGGCGGAACACCAGCCGTCCCTTGGCCGGGATCGGGACCGAGCCGACCATCTCCATCGTCCGGCCGGTGCTGCGGTGCATCATCGTCTCGGCGGCGACGTCGCTTGCGACCCCGGTCAGCTCGTCCCCGGCGCCTCCGTCGTCGACCACCGTGAAGTAGGCGGCGGCGACGTCGGGCGAGGCGGGCCGGGGCACGTACGCGCCCACGACCCGCAGGTCCGGCCGGCTCGCCGGAGCGGACGACCGCCACGCCACCAGTGCGGCGACGACGGCGACGACCGCCGCGCCCAGGGCCAGGAGCGGCGTACGACGGACCCGCACCGGCCGGTTCACGCGCTGCCTCCCTTGGCCGTCGCGGCCTGCTCCCGCAGGAGCTTGGGCAGGTCGGCCGCCCAGTCGGTGGCGGAGACGCCGGCCGTGTAGATGAGGTGCGCGCGATGGTCGGTGCCGAACGGCAGCACCTCGGCGCCGTGGGTGACCTCGTAGTCGCCCGTGGTCGACGACGGCCGTTCCAACGCGATCCCGAGCGGCTTGGCCGCCGCCTGGATCTTGGCGTAGTCGCCGGTCAGCCCGATGAAGGAGGTGTCGAACGAGGCCAGCCAGGACTTGATCACCTTCGGGGTGTCGCGCCACGGGTCGGTGGTGATGAACACCACCGCGATCCGGGCGCGCTGGGCCGGGGTGAGCTTCCGCAGCGCAGCGGCCAGGTCGGCCATCGTGGTCGGGCACACGTCCGGGCAGTGGGTGTAGCCGAAGTAGACCAGCGTCAGCCGGCCCTCGGTGGCCTTGAGGAGGTTCACCGGGCGTCCCGAGGTGCCGGTCAACGTCAGGTCGGGCTCGCGCAACGGCGTGGTGATCCTCGTGCCGTGCAGTTCGGGAGTGGGCCCGGCGACCTTCACGGGGGGCGGCTCCGCCCGGCCCCCGCAGGCGCCCAGCGCGGTCGCCGTGAGAAGCCCGAGCGCGACCGCCCCGGCGAGCCGCCGGACGGACGTGGCCCGGGAACCGGCGCCTCGGGCACCGCGTCCTGTGGCATGAGAGAAAAAGAACATCGTGATCCTGAAGTGAATGGGTGTACGGCGCGACCACGGCTCCGCGGCGTTCAGCCCGCACGTTCACCTGAGCGAGCGAGTCGTGCTCGGCCGGCGAGCGCTCATGAGCATGAGCGGCCCGGCGGCCGGGCAGGCGGAACCGGGTGAAGCGGCGCCGGAGGGTCACCGGCGCCTTTTGTGATCACATGAAGTGCATGCCGACGGGCCGGGGTGGCCCGCGCCGCACCAGTGCGTGCCGCAGCCCTTCGAGCGCGGGCGGGGTCTCGTCCTCGCCGCGCCAGGGGTTCGCGCCCGACATCGCGCGATCCGCGCCGAGGCCGCCGCTCAGGACGATCCGCAGCGACCGGAGCGTGCGTCCGACCAGGGAGCCGACGATCGCCGCGAGCGCGTGCCACAGCGCCCGCTCACCGGCGTACAGCCACAGGGCGACCAGCAGCCCGGCCAGCGCGTGGACGCCCCACATGCCGGCCGACATCCCGCCGCCGTGGGACATCCCCGCCGGTGTTCCGGCAACGGAGAGATGGTGCATGCCGCCGTGCGTCACCACGCCGAGGCGGCCGGGGGCCGCACCCGGATTCGGCGGCGTGGACCAGGTGAACCACAGGTGGAGGCAGGTCTGCGCGACCTCCACGGCGAGCAGGATCCACCACAGCGGCCGTCGCCGGTCGGCCAGGCAGTATCCCACCGCGCTCACCGCCGCGAGGGCGATCCAGCCCGACCACGCCGGCGCCGGACGCGACGCCATCAGGTCATGCCCGGCCTTGGACAGCACGACGCACACCGAGGCGAAACCCCCGGCGCGCACCAGCCGAAACCACCCAGGCGGAACCATGACCTCACTAAAAACTACGACGTGTAGTACATCGAGGTTACCCCCCATCGCCGGAGGCGAGGACACCCGGTAGCCACTGGATCACTGGACGGGCGTGCGGAGGAGCGGAGCAGGTGGCGGCGGCGCGGCGTGACGGTCCGCACACGGGGCCTGTTCCGCGTGCGGGCGACCGGGGACCACGCGATGATCGTCGTCGGCCTCGACCGGCAGGGAGCGAATCGTGGAGACCGTGGAAGACGTGCGGCCACGTACGGGGAAACGACCGGCGCTCCCGCCGCTCCGCGTCGTCGCACTGCTGCTCGCCCTGGTGTGCGCCGGGATCGGAGCCGTGGGCCTGGCCACCGCGGACCGGGGCATCGAGCGGCGCTCCACCGTGGTGGCCGGCGTACCGCTGGAGCTGGCCCGGCCGGCGGGCACGACCGGCCGGCTGCCCGCAGTGGTGGTCGCGCACGGTCTGGCCGCCAGCAGGCAGCTCATGCGGGGGTTCGCGGACACGCTGGCGCGTCGCGGATACGCCGTGGAGCTGGTGGACCTGGCGGGCCACGGGGCGAGCACCGCCCGGTTGCCGGGCGCGGGCGACGGTCCGGCCGCCGACGCGCGGCTCGACCGCGACCTGGACGTCGCCGTCGGTCATCTGCGCGCCATGCCGTGGGTGGACGCCGCGCGGATCGGGCTGCTCGGCCACTCGATGGGCGCCGCCGCGGTCCTGCGGTACGCCACCGCGCACCCGGAGATCCGCGCCACGGTGTCGATCTCCCAGGGGCCGACGTCGCAGGCGGCGCGCCCGCGTAACCTCCTGCTGCTCGCCGGCGGTCTGGAGTTCGCCGGTTTCCGCGACGGCGCCCTCGGTGCGCTGCGGTCCGCCTACCCCCAGGCGCGCACCGGCGTCACGTACGGCGATCCGCGCGCGGGCACCGCGCGCCGGGCGGTAATCGTTCCCGGTGTCGAACACGTCGGCGTTCTGTTCCACCCGCGAACCCACCGCGAGGTCGCGACCTGGTTCGACGGGTCGCTCGGCGGCTCCGCTGCCGGCACCCCGCTCCAGGTTGGCGTCCGCCCGGTCCGGCGCGCCGGATCCGCGATGCTGCTGCATCTGGCGGCCGTCCTCGGCTTCGGCGCGATCGCCTCGGCCGTCCTGCGGCGGCTCCCGGCACCCGGCCGCGAGCGCCGTCGGGTCCCGCTTCCGCTCGCGCTGGGCATCCCCGCGGGCGCGGTCCTGGCCGCGGTACCGGTGATGGCGGTGGTGCCGCGAGGCCTGCTGCCGCTCGCGGTGGCCGCCCCGATCGCCGGGTTCTTCGGCGTCGTCGGCGTCCTGCTCCTGGGCACCGCCCGGCTCACCGGGCGCATCGGGGTCGCCAACCACGGCGGCGGCAGCGCACGGACCGCGACCCTCGGAGCGGCCGTGGTCCTGGTGGCCCTGACGGTGGTCTCCTTCGCCGTACCGGCCCAGCTCGGCTGGGCGCACGCCGTGCCGGTCGGCCCGCGGGCCTGGGCGCTCCTCCCGATCACCGCGTGCGCAGCGGCGTTCTTCGGCGGGATCGAGGCGCTGTGCGGCGGATACGGGCGGCGAGCCGCGATCATGATCCACGCCTGGATCGCGGCGGGCGCGCTGGCCGGCCTGGGAGTCGCCGCGCTCGTCGGCGCCGCATCGTCTTTCATCCTGCTGGTGGCACCGCTGCTGGCCGCGCTCCTGGTCTGGCAGGGCGTTCAGGCCGCGGCCCTGCGCGCGGCCCGGGCACCGGCATGGCTGACCGCCGTCGTCGGTGGCGTACTGCTCGCCTGGCCCATCGCGGTGACCATGCCGATCACCTAGCGCCTGTCTCAGGGCCCGCGCCGCGCAGTAGGACAGCGGGGCGTTGAGACAGGCCCGGGCGGCCCGGTAAATGCTTTGCCCTGGGCTTCGTCAGGTGTTTCGGTGGTCCGGTCATCGTTCCCCAGCGCCTGGAGATCTTGTGAGCGCACCCCGGCACACTCCGCACGGGATCGCCTACGAACGCGCCGGTCGCGACGGCGACGTTCCGATCGTCCTCCTTCACGACGGCGTGGCCGACCGGACCATGTGGGACGCGCAGTGGGACACGCTCACGGCCGGGTCCGACGTCGTACGCCTCGACCTCCGCGGCTTCGGCGAGTCCGGCAGGCCGCCCGGCGCTACCTGGTCGCATGCCGAGGATGTCCTGTCCACGCTGGACCACCTCGGCATCACCCGGTGTCACCTCGTGGGTGCCTCGTTCGGAGCCGGCGTCGCGTCCGAGGTCGCCCTGTCCAGGCCGGGCCTGGCTCGATCCCTGCTGCTCTGCCCGCCGGGCGGCAGCCTGCTGGCGGAGTTGACCGAGGATCTCAAGAACTTCTTCGCGGCGGAGAAGAGCGCCCTGGCCGCTCGCGACCTCGACGCGGCGGTGGAGGCCAACATCGCCACGTGGGTGGTCGGCCGCGACCGTGCGCCATCCGATGTGCCGTCCGGCGTCCAGGATCACGTACGCCGTATGCAGCGGCGCGCGTTCGAGGTCGCCGAGTCCCTGGGTGAGACCGGCGAGGCCGAGTTCGCCCCACCCGCACTCGAACGCCTGCCCGATCTCACCGCTCCGGTCCTCATCCTGATCGGGGGACACGACCTCGACACCACGCACGACTGCGCCGAGCGGATCTGCCGGGCGCTGCCCGACGCCCGCCGTGTCGATTGGCCCGACGTCGCCCACCTGCCCTCCATGGAGCGGCCCGCCGACTTCCTCGCGCTGCTGACGGAGTGGGTCGCTCACCATCCGAACCGGGAGGGGACCTGAGCGATCCGGCCGCGCGCCGTCTGGGCGCATCGCCGGTCACGTTCGCGCATGTCCGGGTCGTCCCGTGCCGTCCGCGGTCGCGGTTCCCCACCGCCCGGCGGCGTACGCTTCGGCAGGTGATCGGCAGCGGAACCGGGTCGTGTCGCGCCTGCGCGTGAGGGCGTGGGCGGCGCAGTGGACCTGGTTCGCGCCGATCCTCGCGGTCGCCGTGCTGTCCCTGGTCTGGGGGCGCACCGTGTCCCCGGTGGCGGCCGTCGGAGTGGCGGTGCTCCTGGCCGTCTCGGTCCTGGCGGCCGTGCACCACGCGGAGGTCGTCTCGCAGCGCGTCGGTGAGCCGTTCGGCTCGCTGGTCCTCGCGGTCGCCGTGACCGTGATCGAGGTCGCGCTGATCGTGTCACTGATGATCTCCGGAGGCGCGAAGACGGTGTCGCTCGCCCGCGACACCGTGTTCGCCGCCGTGATGATCACCTGTAACGGCATCGTGGGCATCGCCCTGGTGATCGGAACCCTGCGCCACCGGGTGGTGGCGTTCAACGCGGAGGGCATGGGCGCGGCCCTGGCCACGATCGCGGCGCTCGCGACGCTCAGCCTGGCGCTACCGGCGTTCACCATCAGCCGTCCGGGCCCGACGGCCAGCCCCGGCCAGCTCGGCTTCGCGGCGGTGGCCTCCCTCGCGCTGTACGCCCTGTTCGTGCTGACCCAGACCGTCCGCCACCGCGACTACTTCCTGCCTCCGGAGCAGGCGGGCGGCGCGATCGGCGCCGGAGAACACGTCGTCCGTCCCTCGCCGCGCCGCACGCTGTCGAGTCTCGCCCTGCTGCTGGTGGCCCTGGTGGCGGTGGTGGGACTGGCCAAGGCGGTGTCGCCGGCGATCGAGTCCGCGCTCGCGGCGGCCGGGCTGCCGCAGAAGGTCGTGGGCGTCGTCATCGCGCTGCTCGTCCTGCTGCCCGAGACCATCGCCGCCGTACGCGCCGCCCGGCGCGATCGCATCCAGATCAGCCTCAACCTGGCCTTCGGGTCGGCGATGGCCAGCATCGGGCTCACCATCCCGGCCATCGCGATGGCCGGGATCTGGCTGCGCGGACCTCTCGTCCTCGGCCTGGGCCCCACGCACCTGATCCTGCTGGCGCTGACGGTCGTGATCGCGACCCTGACCGTGGTGCCGGGCCGCGCGACCCTGCTCCAGGGCGGCGTGCACCTCTTCGTGTTCGCGGCCTTCCTCACCCTCGCGGTCAGCCCATGACCGAGCGAAGCGAGAGAATCAAAAGACACGCCCCAGTGGTCACGCCCTCCGACGTAGGAGGACCCATGACCGGGCGCGGAGCCGGGCCCCGGCGCCGCCGGGGCCCGGCCGTTCTCATCGCACCGGGTCAGGTCGCGAGGAACGAGCGCACCGCGGTGAGGGTCACCGTGTCGGTCAGGTAGCCGATGTGGTTCTGGCACACCACGTTGTTGTTGGTGGCGCCGTTCAGCTCCGTGCTGGTGTATGGGATGATCACGCCGTCGCAGGCCGAGTACCAGGTCGCGTACTTCGTGTTGCCCGGCGTCTCGTCGCCCGAGGTCACGGTCTGGACGAACGACGAGCCCGGGAGCATCTCCACGCACGAGGGGTAGATCGTGCAGGCGGCGGCGTACGTCGTGCCGTGGTTGGCGCCGGCGATGGAGGCCAGGTGCCGCACGTACGGCTGGCCGCCGAGCTCCTTGATGTACCAGTCGCTCACCAGCCCGCCCATGGAGTGGTTGACGATGTCGACCTGGGACGCTCCCGTCTGGGCCAGGACCTGCCGGACGTACGACGCCAGCCCGGCCGCGCTGGTCTTGTTGGACTGGGCCCAGTTGTACTGGTAGGCGAACATCTCGTTGGTGCTGTAGCCGCCCGCCGCGAACACCGCCTCGGCGGTGACCCAGTTGGACGCGCTGCCGGTGTAGCCGTGGACGAAGACGACGGGGACGTGGGTGGCGGCGTTCGCGGTGCCCGTCTGCCCGGCGGACAGCACGCAGGCGACGGCGGCGAGAACGGCCGCGAGGAAGGTGCCGAGAGATCGGCGCATGGGTTCCCTCCTGGCTGGGGGACTGGGACGGATGGCCGAAGTCTCATTCGGCGCCCGGCGCGGCGCATCGGCGAAATCACCAGTCCCCGGGTTCAGCCGAAGAACCGCGCCAGCTCAACGCGGGAGCGGATGCCGAGCCGTACGAAGACGTTCCGCAGGTGGTGGTCGACGGTGCGGTGGCTGAGGAACAGCCGCGCCGCGATCTCCCGGTTGGTGGCGCCCTCGGCGGCCAGCCGGGCGATCTGGCGCTGCTGCGTGGTGAGGTCCGCGGCGCCCTTGTGCACCGGCGCCGGGGCGGTCTCCCCCGCCGCGCGCAGCTCGGCGCGCGCGTTCTCGGTCCAGTGCTCCGCCTCGTAGTACTCGAAGATCTGCAGGGCGTTGCGCAGGTGCTCGCGGGCCGCTCGCGGCTTGCGCCCCCGGCGCAGCCGGTGCCCGTACAGCAGCTCCGTGCGCGCCATCTCGAACGCCGAGTCGCCGCGCTGGTGCAGCCGCAGCGCCTCGCGGAAGTGCTCGTCCCCCTCGGCGTCGTCGCCGGCCAGCAGCGCATGGCAGCGGTGGGACAGCGCGAGGCGTACGGCGTCGCGGGTGCTGGCGGCCCACCGGTCGAAGACCTCCAGCGCCTGCCGCGCGCCCGCCCTCTCGTCGCAGCGGACGGCGGCCTCCACGAAGTGCGGGCGGTGTCCTTGTCGCCCTGGAGCGCGGCGAGCAGCGCCATCGTCGCAAGGTGGTCGATCGCGTGGTTCTCCTGGCCGGCGGCGCGGGCCAGCCGGAGGCACTCCATCGAGTGCGCCATGGCGGAGGGATGACGGCCGAGCCACAGGTCGGCGAGGGCGAGGTACGCCAGCGCCCACGGCTTCACGGCCGCGTCCGCGTCGATGCTGAGCCGGACCGCCTCACCCGCCAGCTCGTGTGTCCGCTGGTCGTCGCCGAGCATCTGCGCCGCCATGCCCGCCCACACCTTGGCCGCGCAGTCGTCCGTGGCGTCCGCCAGCCGCACCGTACGGCGCAGCGGCTCGACGGCCTCCTGGTGGCGGCCGCGGTAGGTCGCGGACATCCCCTCGAAGTGGGCGAAGAGGAGCTCGGTCTCGGGGGGCTCGTGCCGCCCGCGCAGGGCCGCGGCGCGCTCCGCGATCGCCAGGTAACGGCGCAGGTCACCGTTCAGGCAGCTCGCCTCGCCCGCGTACGCCAGCGCGACCACCGCGCTCCGGCGGTCGTGGCCCGCCAGCCGGTCCGCCGCGTCGAGGAGCATCCGGCGCCCGGCGGCCGGCCGCCCGTCGCGCAGCTCGATCTCGCCGCGCAGCAGGTCGGCGCGGCCACGGAGCGGACCCTGCCGCGCCGCGGGCGCGAGCCTGCGGACGAGAGACCGTGCGCGCCTGCTCCGGCCGGCCAGCCACGCGTCGGTCGCCGCCGCGAGCAGCATGGTCGCCTGCTCGTCCCGGTCACGGGTCAACGTCGCGGCTCGCTGCCACGCACGTGAGGAGTCGGTGTACCGCCCGGCCGCGCCGGCCTCGGCCGCCGCCTGGCACAGCTCGGCGGCGAGCACGTCGTTCGCCTCGCAGGCGAGCGCGGCGCGGTGCCAGACCCGCCGGGCCCGCTGCCGGTCGTCGTCGAGGACCCTCGCGAGCAGTTCGTGCACGGTGTTCCGCTCGGCCAGCGGCGCGTCGGCGTACACGGCGCTGCGGATGACCGGGCTCGGCACCGTGATCGAGTCGCCGTCGACCCGCACCAGCCCCCATGCGCGTACGGCCTCCAGCTCGCGCAGGTCCAGGCGGTCGGCCTCGGCGGCCCTGGTCAGGGTCCGGCCGTCGAGGCGGTCGTCGGCGACGGCGAGCAGGGCCAGCCGGCGGGCATCGGGCGACAGGCGGAAGAACCTCCGCCGGTACACCGCCCGCAGCCGGCTGCCCGGCGGCAGCGTCTCCGGAGGAGGCTGCTCCCCGGAGAGCTGGCCGGGCGTCAGCGCCGCGGCCATCTCGACGAGCGCGAGCGGGTTGCCGCCGGTCAGCTCGGTCAGCCCGGCCGCCAGATCCTCGGTGACGCCGGTGGGGCACCGGTCGGTGAGGACCTCCGTGCTCGCGGCCTCGTCCAGCGGGGGAAGCGGCAGCCGCGGGATCCCGGCGAGCCGGTCACGCTCGGGCGTGGTCACGTGCTCGTTGTGCGCGGCGAACAGCATCACCACCGGCTCGTCGCCCAGCCGCCGCGCGGCGAACGCCATGGCCTCGAGCGACGCGCGGTCGAGCCAGTGCACGTCGTCGATCCAGCACAGGACGGGTCCGGAGCGCGCGGTCGCGGTCAGCAGGGCGTGCACGGCGGTGCAGAGCGTGAACGGGTCGGCGGCGCCGTTCCCGTCGAACACGCGGCGGAGCGCCCCGGCCTGGCATTCGGGCAGGCACGAGATCCGGTCCGCGACGGGGCCCAGCAGGCGGTGCAGGCCGGCGAGCGCGAGCGACGACTCCTGCCGGATCCCGCGGATGCCGAGCGTGCGAAAGTCCGGGCCGGCCCGGCGTACGGCCCATTCCAGCAGTGCGGTCTTCCCCCATACCGGGCTCGGCGAGAACGGAGAGCGCACCGCCCCGCCCGGACCGGGCCCGGTCGAGCAGGCCCTCCAGCACGGCGAGTTGGTCGTCACGACCACGTAACACAACGGACACATCGCCAGTCTTACTCGCCAGTAAGGGAAGGCAAGGTCCGATGTCAGGCGCGTCCGGTAACGGCCAGCACTCCCCTGCGAGGGATCAGTCGAAGAGCTCCGCCGCCGTGGTGACGACTCCCGCCCGCTGCGCCCAGGCCTCCAGCTGAGCAAGATCCCCACAGCCGACGATGCGATCACGGACGTCAGCGGAAACGCAGACACCACGCGCCGACAACACCATTAAAATGGTCTTGGCCACCGCCTCGACCGCCCCCTCGGCTTTGCCTTCGCTGAAGTAGTGGCGGGCGAAGTCACTCTGGTACTCGTAGTTCTTAAGCTTCATCAGCGTCTCCAGGTAGTGCCGGGTGGCCCGCGGAAGCACTGCCGATACGACATCATGATAGAGAGCCCGGTGATCGTCATCGAGCACTCCGTAAGCATCGATCAGCGACTCGAGAGTCTTACCCGCGTCCTCCCGGTGGCCATGTGCCAGTGCCGACAGCACGGCCAGCTCTGGGCTCCTGGCGGCCTCGTCCGGCTCGAGCACCTGGGGGATCTGATCGGGGCCGAGAACGATCGGCCTCAGCGTCATCCCGGGATGATCGAGGTCGATGGGCCGCGAGGCCCACGCGGCCACGCGGCGCGAGGTGCACACGACCAGCAGCTTGACCGGGCACTTCAGGCGATACCGCAGGCCCATCAGATAGAACGGCCAGCTGTAGGGCTTGTCCTTGTCCGGGTCGTTCTGGACTTCGACGATCACGGCGAAGTTCCGTTCCGCCGCCCAGTACTCGACCACCACGTCGGCGCTTAACTCGGCGAGCCGATCCTCGGTGACGGTCTCCGACCTGAGCCGGGCCTCACGGTAGCGAGGAAGCGAAATGCCGAGCGAACGATCGACGATCTCGGCGGCCAGCTCAGGGTGACTGCGAAACATCTCGCAGATCGCTTCGTGCTTACTTGAGGGGGGCATGAACACAAACACTAACAGTGATGTATTGACTACACAAAGCGAAGATGAAATCTCACCGTAGCGCCGTCCGAGCGCGTGCCGGACTCCCGTGGGCCCGTACGCTCCCCAAGAGGATGGAACGCGGGCGAGGCGTCGTGTCCAAATGAGTGCGGAGGCGGATAGGTACGCCCTGAGCATGGAGAACGCCCAGCGGTCCCGATGATCATGCGCTGGTGGGGCGAGGCGGGGAAGCGGTGGATCATCCAGGCCGTGGGCGGCCCGGCCCGGTTCCGGGTGATCGCCGTACTCGCGTGCGTGCTGGCGCTCGACTCCGCGGACAAGGGCACGGTGGGCGCCGCCGGGCCGGAGCTCAAGCGGAGCCTTCACCTGTCCAACACCGAGCTCGGTTCGCTGACCGCCGTGTCGTCGGCGATGGGCGGCCTCGCGTCGATCCCCGTCGGGATGCTCACCGACCGGGTCCGGCGGACCGGTCTGCTGGCCGCGAGCATCGCCGTCTGGAGCGTGGCGACGGTGGCCGGCGGGTTCGCCGGCTCCTACACCTCGCTTCTGCCGGCGCGGCTCGTGCTCGGGGCCGCGACCGCCACGGCGGGCCCGACGCTCGCGTCGCTGATCGGTGACTACTTCCCCTCCGCCGAACGCGCGCGGATCTACGGCTTCATCCTGAGCGGCGAGCTGCTCGGCGCGGGGGTCGGCCTGCTGGCCGGGGGAAACATCGCCCGGCTGCTGACCTGGCGATCGGCCTTCTGGCTACTGGGCCTCCTCGGCGTCGCGCTCATCGTGGTGATCCGGCGGGAGCTGCCGGAACCGGCTCGCGGCGGTCACCGCCGGCTGTCCTCCGGCGTACGGGAAGGGGAAGCCGGTGACGCGCGGCCACCCGATCCGGCGCGGTCGGCGTTGCGCGACCGTCAGGTGGCGCCCGAGCCCACCCGCGTTCTGCGGCGCGACCCGGCACGGATGTCGATCTGGGAGGTGACGCGGTACATCCTCGCGATTCCCACCAACGTCGTCCTGATCGTCGCATCGGCGATGGGCTACTTCTTCTACGCCGGGCTGCGCACGTTCAGCGTCGTCTTCGTCGAGCGGCAATACCACCTCGCCCAGGGAACGCTCAGCGGCCTGGTGGTGATCGTCGGCGCCGGTGCGCTGGCCGGCACGCTCGCGGGCGGGCGCATCGCCGACCGGCTCATCCGCCGTGGCCACCTCGACGCCCGCCTGACCGTACCGGCGCTGGCCTTCCTCATCTCCGCCGGCCTGTTCGTCCCGGCGCTGCTGACCACGTCCGTGGCGATCGCCCTGCCGCTGTTCCTGCTCGCGGCCGCCGCGCTGGCGGCGTCCAACCCTCCGGTGGACGCGGCCCGGCTCGACGTCGTCCCCTTCCGCCTGTGGGGGCGGGCGGAGAGCGTGCGTACGGTGCTGCGCATGGCCGCGGAGTCCGTCGCCCCGGTGACCTTCGGCTTCCTCGCCGACCTGCTGTCGGCGGGAAGGGCGTTCAGCGCCACCGGACTGCGCTCGGCGTTTCTCATCACGCTGGTGCCGCTGGTCGCGAGCGCCGGAATTCTCCTCCTGGGCCGGCGGACCTACCCCCATGACGTCGCCACGGCCCAGGCCTCCGACGAGCGGTAGCGCCCCTCAGAGGGTGTGCGGACCGTGCCGCGACACCTCCGCGGCGTCCAGCAGGACGACGTCGCACTCGTCGCACACCCACACGCCGTCGGGCACGCTGTAGCGATGTCTCGCCGCGTCATCACGCGCGCAGGCGAGGTGGTAGGCGCGACTGGTGTGGCGCGCCAACGACCGGCAGAACCAGGCCACTCTTGACACTCTGTGCTCCCGCGGGGGCCAACGACTCGGGCAACGGCGTTGAGCCTAGCGGACACAGAAATGCTCTTGACCAGCGCGTCCTCTGCCAGCCCGGTCAGCGAGCGGTCCGGGCGGCAGAGGACGATCATGGCGAGGCGGCCGGCTACCGGGCGGGGCGGCTCACTGTCCGATCCTGAGACCCGGCTGCCCCTGCCGGTACTCCAGCGGTCGGGTGGCCCTACGGCCCGGGATGTTCGCCGCCATGCTGTACCGGCCGATCGGCAGGATGGTGCGCCGGAAGCTGTTCTCGAGCATCATCGCCGCCGCGACGTACAGTGCCACGGCCGACCCGATCACCCACAGCCAGCCCGCCACGCGGATGGGCCAGGACGCCCCCGAGAAGTAACCGGCGGCGATGAAGCCGGCCCCCACGGACAGCAGCCCGAGCAACACCGCCATGCCCATGTTGTCGGCCAGCGCCGCGAGTGCGCACAGCCCGGTGATGACACACAGGGCCACGAACCAGAACGCGAACGCGGAATCGGCGACCCCGCCTCTCGGCGGGAGCAGGGCCGGGACGGTGGCCAGCAACAGGCCGAAGGCGAGCCAGAACGCCCCCCAGATTCCGTGCACCGCCGTGGCCAGGCCGTCGCGGGCCCGGTAGGACCACATGCCCGCCAGGAACTGCGCGAGACCACCCGCGACGAAGATGATCGGGTAGAGGTTCAGCGGCAGGCGGGCGGTGCCGTACCAGGCCGCCATCCACGCACCGACCATCATGGTCGCCGTTGCCAGCCCGAACAGTCCCAGGATGGAGGGTGCGGCGATCGGCTGCAGGAACACCCTGGTGCGATCCTGCCAGAACGAGAACTCCCGCTCCTCCTCGTCGACCTCACCCCCCGGAGGCGGGCGCATGGGTTCTTCCCTGGGCCCCGCTCCGGACGGTCTGTTGAAGCCGCGATGCCCTCGTGGTTCGGTCATCGCATCCTCCCCCGTGATTGACGGATGCTTATCGGCCCCATTACCGCAGCTCAACAGGTCGAAACGCGCCTTGAACATTTTTTGCGGCCTAACGCACCGACAGTCACAGCCGTCCCAAACATCGCTTTTACGCCAGCGGGCGGAACGCCGATCAGCGGTGCCGGATGAGCAGCATGGCGGCGTCGTCGGCGACCGGGCCTCCGACGTGGCGTACGAGGTCGGCGCGCAGGTCCTCGAGCGCCTGCTCGGCACCGCGCTCCTTCAGCAGGAAGGCGCGCTCCTGGAGCGGATAGAAACGGCCCTCGCGGTCCCGCGCCTCGATGACCCCGTCGGTGTAGAAGAGCATCTGGTCGCCCGGGGCGAAGGAGACGTCGCGCGCCTGCGGCTTCACGTCGCTCAGGTCCCTCATTCCCAGCGGCGGCGCCGGATCCGCAAGATCGACGAAGTGGACGTCACCGTCGGCTCCGATCGCGAGAGGAGGAGGATGACCACAGCTCACCAGGCTGATCCGTGTGTCGCGGAGCTCGGCGAGGACCGCGGTGACGAACCTCTCGCCGGACAGCACGCGGTCCAGCGACGTCTGCAACCGCGCGATCACCCCGGCCAGGTCCGGCTCGTCGTAGGCCGCCTCCCGGAACGCCCCGACCACGGCCGCGGCCGTCTCCACCGCCTCCAGGCCCTTGCCCTGCACGTCACCCACCAGGATGCGTACGCCCAGCGGGCTGGTGACGACCTCGTACAGGTCTCCACCGATGCGCGCCTCCGCGGCGGCGGAGATGTAACTGACCGCGACCCGTATGGGCCCCGCCCACCGCGGCACCGGCCGCAACAGCACCTTCTGGGCGACCTCGGCGACCGTCCGTACGTCGGCGAGCTCCTGCTCGCGCTGCTGCCGGACCGCGCTGGCCAGGGCGCTCGCCAGCGTCACTCCGGCGAGCGAGATGAGCAACATGTTGTTCTGCCGATGCCCCAGCACCCCGTCGTACGCCGCGAGCACCACGCACAGCACGACGGAGATCAGTCCGACCAGGAGGGCCCCGCGGACACCACGGCGCAGGCTGGCGAACGCCGGCCCCAGGGCCAGCAACGGCAGATAGCCCAGCGTGGGCCCTTCGAGCAGGTCGACGACTGCGACGATCGCCATCACCACGAACGGCAGCCACCACAGCAGTGGCTCAAGCCTCCTCATGAGTGACGCTCATCTCCTGCCGCAGTCGTTTCTCCTGACACTAGCCAGCGGCCCACGCCACCTGCCCGGAGTTCCCCGAACCGGGATCGTCGCACCGGACACCGGATAATTCTTGCATTGTGCGGGAATCGACGGGTCCAAGCCCGGGAAGAGCAGCCTCGATCAGGAAGGGGGGCGTGCGGGATGTCGCCCGGTTCCGACGACGTCTCCCCTGATCACCGCCAGCCCAGCATCAGCGTGTCGGAGACCGGTTCGCCGAGCGCGGGCTCGCCGCCCGCCTCGGTGAACGCCTGCAGCGCCGCGATCAGCCCGGCTCGCTGGCCGGGCGCCATCGCGGCGACGATGGCCGCGACCTCGTCACGCCGCCGGGCGGTGACCTCATCGACGATCTGCGCCCCAGCGTCCGTCAGGCGCAGGAGGATCTCGCGGCGGCTCTCCGGATTCACCCGCCGGTCGACCAGGCCGGCGACCACCAGGCGCTCGACCATGCGCATCGCGGTCGAGGGATTCACCGCGAGTTGTTCGGCGAGCGTCACGAGCTTCATGTTCGGCCGGCCCGACAGCACCACCAACATCCGGAACTGCGGCAGGGTCACCCGCTCCTCCACCGCGGCCAGCGATCGCGCGGAGATGGCGACCAGAAGCCGCGACGCGGTCAACACGGCCGCCGTCACGGCGTTCACGTCCTCACCGCTCGGCTCGGTCGCCGGCGACGACCACATCGCACGCTCTGCCATGGACCAGTTCTACCCGGTTTTCCCGGCCTCCGGCGAACGTTGCAGAGGACAAATACGGTTCCGGGCAAACGTCATAATCCGCACCAGGAACCCGATGCGCCGCAGCCCGCACAAGGTTTGCCCAGCTCAGATTCCGGGAAGAATTGCTGCATAGTGCAATAATTGACTAAAACCGAAACCCGCCTCAGGCGAACGTGTGGCCCTCCGGCCCGTTGACGCCGGTGCTCCGAAGTACCGCACGGACATCTCCTACCACGCAGAGTCCTGATCGGTGGTGTGGCGACCATGAACGCTCTCCAGAACCAGGCCGCGGTGCGCCCGCAGAGCCGGTCCGCGGCCGGCCTTCGTCCCCCGGGCCGGCAGGCCCGGATTCTGGCCGAGATGATGCGCGTGGGCTGGCGCCCCTTGCTCGATCACTTCCCGAGCCGGCTCATGACCCCCGCGATGATGCGTACGGCCTTCGCGACCGGCGCGCTCCTGGTCCGCCCGGATCCCCGGGCACGGGTGCAGCGGTTCCGTGCCACGACGCGCGGATCCCGATCGACGGCGCCTCGTACGATCACCGGGGAATGGCTCCGCCCGCGCGACCCGGGCGAAGGAGCCGTGCTGTACCTGCACGGCGGCGGTTACAGCTTCTGCTCCCCGCGGACCCACCGGGTGATCACCGGACGGCTCGCGGCGACGGCGGGGCTTCGCGTCCTCGTCCCCCGTTACCGGCTCGCCCCCGAGCATCCGTACCCGGCGGCGTTCGACGACGCGATGGACTCCTACCGCTGGCTCCTGGACCAGGGAGTGCCGGCCGGACGGATCGTCATCGCCGGCGACTCCTCCGGCGGTCATCTCGCGGCGGCGGTCGCCATCGAGGCCTGCCGGTCGAGCCTGCCCGCACCGGCCGGCGTCGTGCTGTTCTCCCCCTGGGTGGACCTCAGCTGCGAGCACCTGGCAGAGATCGACCGATCCCGGCGGGACCCGTTCATCAGCCCGGTCATCGCCCAGCGCTGCGGACTGCAGTACGCGGGCGGCCACGACTGGTCCGGTCCGGGGCTCTCGCTCCTGAACTGCGACGGCCTGACACTGCCGCCGTTCCTCATCCAGCTGGGTGGCGTGGAGGCCCTGCGCGAGGAGATCGAACAGTTCGCCGAGGTCCTGGCCAAGGTCGGCACGCCGTGCGAACTCCAGGTCTGGGAAGGCCAGATCCACGTCTTCCAGGCCTTCAACCGCCTGCTGCCGGCCGCGCGGGAGGCGATGGACAACGCGGCCCGGTTCATCCGCACATCAGTGAAGACCCCCCAGGAGACCACCACATGAGGTCGCTCAAATTCCGTGCACTCGTCACTCTCGATCCGGCCACCGAGCGGAGGTCGAGCGCCGTCCGCAGGCTGGTCGTGCGCGCGCACCGCCACGGGCCGGGGGGCGTGAGGGCCTTCAACGCCGTGATCGTCACCGACGACCAGGAACCGCTCCGGCCGGGAGACACCCACCACGTCGTCACCATGACGGTCACCGAAGAGGAGGCGCTCGAGCTTCTCCGGCCGGGCGATCGCTTCGAGCTGTGGAGCGATCACCAGCTCGGGCACGGCGTCGTCTCGCGGCGCGTGTTCGTCTGACCGCCCAGGGCCTGTCTCGACGCTCCACCGCGCGGGACAGGCCCTCACAGCTCCAGATCACCTGGTTCGTCCAGGGTCACGCGGAGTCGATCGGGATCGAGGCGGAGAACGTCGTGCCACGGCCCGGCGGGCTCGTGAGGCACACGCTCCCGCCGAGCGCCTCCACCCGGTCGCGCAGGCCGATGAGGCCCGTGCCCCGGGCGGGATCGGCCCCGCCGGTGCCGTCGTCTCGCACCGACAGCCACAGGACCGGCCCTTCCGTGCGAAGACCGACCCGGATCCGGCTCGGGTTCGCGTGCTTGACCGCGTTCGTCAGCGCCTCGCAGACCAGGTAGTACACCGTCACCTCGACGCGTTCTCCGAGCTGCCGGCCGACGTCCACGTCGAGCGTGACGGGTACGGCCGAACGGCGGGCGAGGGTGCCCAGGGCCGCTTCGAGTCCGCCCCGCGACAGGATCGCCGGGTGGATGCCCCGGGCGATCTCCCGGAGGTCGTCGACGATGCTCATCAGGCCGCTCACCGCCTGTGAGAGACGTTCCCTGAGACGCTCGTCCTCCGGCGACACCTCCGACTCGGCGAGCCGCAGCTCGATGCCGAGAGCGATGAGGCGCTGCTGCACGCCGTCGTGCAGGTCGCGCTCGATGCGACGCCGGGCCTCGTCGCCGGCCGCGACGACGCGGGCGCGCGACGCGGCGAGCTCGGCACGGCTCTCGATGCTCGTGATCGCGTTGGCCGCGAGGACGCCGAAGTCGTACATCCACACCGTCTCGTCGGCGCGCGTCTCGCCGCCGTCCCAGCAGGCGATCAGCAGACCCCACATGCGTCCCCGGACCACGATGGGGCTGCCCGCCGCCGAGCGGATGCGCCTGCTCCGTCCCGGCCCCTCGGACGGGTCGTACGTCCCGATCTGCACCACGGTGCGACCCGTCCGGAGCACTCGCTGCGGGATGCTCCCCTCCCGCAGCGGCCGGCGCTCGCCGACCGGCGGCCATACTCCCGGGTCGCGGTGCCGGCTCCATGAGCCGACGACGATCGCGGACTCGCTCTCATAGCGCTGTACCGCCGTGTGCTCGACCTTGAGGAGCGAGCCCATCTCGCTCGCGATCTCGTTGAACACCTCGGACGCCGGTGCCCCACGCGCGACGAGTGTCGCGACGTATCGCAGAGCGGCATGCGCCTCCACGCTCGCCCTGAGCTCGTCGTGGCTCATGGCACGGGAGCCTGGGCTCCCGCCTTCGAAGCGCTCCCGTTGCCCTGCCCACGGTCTCATCGATGTATCCCGTGATCAGCTGAGAATGGCTGAACCCGCACGGCCGCTTCTTCACTCTACGCCCGGCGGACCGGCGTGGGCCGGGCGCGCGCCTGCCGCCCCGGCGGATCGGCCACGGCACGGGACGGCGACGCTCAAGTTCTCCCCAGCAAAGGTTAATGAAACGTTAAATCGGCGTTCCTAGGCTGCTCAGACGGCTCGTGAGGTGAGGAGAGCATGTGAGTTCGGACGACCTTCAGGTGGCACCCGGCACCCGGCTGCTGCACATCGGTCCGCACAAGACCGGCACGACGGCTCTGCAAAGCGCCCTTCACACGGCCCGCGAACGCCTGGCCGACCACGGCGTGCTCTTCCCCGGCACCGGCCGGCATCCGATGGCCGCCGTCCACGCCGTCATCGGACGGCCGCCGCTGCTGGGGCACTCCAGGCCGAACCTCGACGCCTGGGACGGGCTGGTCGAGGAGGTGGCCGGCGCCGGCGCCGACCGGGCCGTGGTGAGCAGCGAGTTCTTCGCCGACGGCGACGACGACGCGGTGCCACGGATCGTCGAGGACCTGGGCGGCCCGAACGTGCACGTCGTCGTGACGCTGCGCCCGCTGGCCAAGATCCTGCCGTCACAGTGGCAGCAGTACGTCCAGAACGGCCTGCGGATGCGGTACGACGCCTGGCTCGACACCATGTTCAACAAACCGCCGCACACCGGACCAACGCCGACCTTCTGGCGGCGTCATCGACACGACGAACTCATCGGACGGTGGACCTCTGTCGTCGGTCCGGCGAACCTGACCGTCGTGGTGGTCGACCAGTCGCGGCCGGAGATGCTGCTGCGCACGTTCGAGTCGCTCCTGGGGGTGCCCGAGGGGATCCTGGTGGCGGAGCGGAGCCTGACCAATCGCTCGCTCACCTCCGGGGAGGCCGAACTCGTCAGGCTGCTCAACAAGGAGTTCCGGCGCCGCAAGTGGCCGGAGAAGGTGTACCCGCGGTTCATCAGGTACGGCGCGATCGCCCAGATGCGCGCGTCGCACGAGCCGCTCCCCGAAGAGCACCGGATCACCACCCCGGCCTGGGCCCTGGAGCGGGCGGCCGAGATCGGCGCCGAGGCGGCGGAGGCCATCACGCGGCTGGGCGTACGCGTCGTCGGCGACCTCTCCAGCCTGGGCCGGACGCCGCCGGGCGACGCGCGCCCGCCGGCCGCCACCGGCACGCCGCTGGTGTCGCCCGACGCCGCGTGTCAGGCCATCATCGGTGCCATCGCCGCCAGCGGAGCGGCCGAAGGAACGCCGGCCGTCGAAGACCTGCAGGTGCGGGACGCGGACGCCGCCACGCTCGTCCGCGTCCTGAAGAACCGCGGCCTGCGCCGTGCTCGCAGGTCGTTGCGCCGTGGCCGATGAGCGGCGCAGGCCGGGTCACTTCATCACGTGGCCAGGCGCTTCGGCGCCAGGCGGATCAACGGCGATGCAGTACGGGCCAGGCGTGATCGACGAAATCACCGACGACGAGCAGGCCGTTGAAGGTCCAGAAGGTCATGGCGGCACGGACGTTACGCTGCCGGCGCATGGCGGATCGCCATGCGAGGCCGGCCCGTGGCTCCGCCCACGACCGGTGGGAGAACTCCTCGACCTGAGTGCGCGGCACGAGCGACTCGCCCCCTTTCGCAGAGTCTCGTGGTGGCCAGGTGGTTCGCGCGGAAACGTTGCTGAGGTGGTCCTCGGGGGCGTCGCTGTCGCAACGCCGATGATTCGCGGTGCTCGGTTGTGTCGCTGGTTGGATACCCGTGTGAGCCGTCGGCGGCCGTTTCTCCCCGTTTCGCGAAGACGATCTCGTTCTTTTGACGGTCACGCCTTGCTGAAGGTTCAGTCTATTTCCGCTACTTCTACAAGTCGACGGATATTCGAGGCCGCCGCTCTCGCGGCCTGAAGTGCGGCGATGAAGCGTCACGGCGGTACTCTTCAAGAGAACGTGCCGCTCCGCCGTCGAACGGCTCTGAACGGGAGGAGTTCGGTGTCCGCTTCGTCGGACCCCGGTCATAGACCCGGGACCGGGTCATGCTGAGCGCGCTGACGGGGCTCGCCGCCGTGCTGGCCCTGACCGTCGCGACGGGCTACTTCGTCGCTCAGGAGTTCTCCTTCGTCACCGCCGACCGGTCCCGGCTCGACGCGGACGCCCGGCGCGGTGACACGCGGGCGCGGCGCGCTCTGGCCGTGATGGGGCGGCTGTCCTTCATGCTGTCCGGCGCGCAGCTGGGCATCACCATCACCGCACTGGTCGTGGGGTTCATCGCCGAACCCGCGACGGCCGCGGTGATCGAACCGGTCCTCGACGCGCTCGGCGTGCCGGGCACGGCCGTGGGCCCCGCCGCCCTGGCGCTCGGCTTCGTCCTGGCCACCGTCGTGCAGATGGTCCTCGGCGAGCTGCTGCCCAAGAACCTCGCGCTCGCCCGCGCCGAGCCCCTGGCGAAGGCCCTGGCCGCCTCGACGCTGGTCTATCTGGCCGTCGCCGGCCCGGTGATCCGGCTGTTCGACACCGCCGCCACCCGGCTGCTGCGCCTGGTCGGAGTGGAGCCGGTCGAAGAGCTCTCCCACGGGGCGACGCTGACCGAGCTCGGCGACATCATCGGCGAGTCCCACCGGTCCGGCCGGATCCCCGACGACCTGTCGGTACTGCTCGAACGCGCGCTGACCTTCGGCGAGCGCACCGCCGCGGAGGTCATGGTGCCGCGCCCCGACGTCATCGCCGTTCCCGCCGGCGCCACCGTCGCCCGCCTCAAGGAGCGGATCGCCGAGACCGGCTACACGAACTACCCCGTCTACGACCAGGACATCGACGACGTGATCGGCATCGCCGGGGTACGGGAGATCGCGCCGCCCGGCACCGTCGACGACCGGCTCGTCGCCGACCTCGTACGCCCGGCGCTCCTGCTGCCCGCCACCGTTCCCCTGCACCTGGTCCTCGGCCGGATGCGCGACGCGCACGAGGAGTTCGCCGCGGTCGTCGACGAGTACGGCGGGCTCGCCGGCATCCTCACGTTCGAGGACATCGCCGAGCAGCTCGTCGGCCAGATCGCCGACGAGAACGACGCCCTGGCGCCCACCCCGGCGCCGGCGGCGGGTGGCGTCTGGAGGCTGCCGGCCACGCTGCGGATCGCCCAGGTACGCGACGTCACCGGCCTGGCGCTCCCCGACGACCCGGCCTACGACAGTCTCAGCGGCCTGTTCATGGCCCATCTGGGCCGGCTGCCCCGGATCGGCGACCGCGTCGAGGTCGCGGTGGAGCCCCGGCACGGTCCGTCGGCGCGCGCCGAGCTGGAGGTGCTCAGCGTACGCAGGCGCGTGCCCCGCACCATCGCGATGCGCCTGCTGTCCACGGCACGCGAGGAGAGCCGATGAACCTGCCGGCCTCCCTGTCGATCACGATCCTGCTGCTGGCGGGCAACGCCTTCTTCGTCGGCGCCGAGTTCGCGCTCGTCGCCGCGCGGCGCGTACGGCTGGAGCGCGACGCCGCCCGCGGCAGCCGTACGGCCAGGGCCGCGGTCGCCGGAATCGACGAGCTGTCCCTCATGCTCGCCGGAGCACAGCTCGGCATCACCATGTGCTCGCTGGGCCTCGGCGCCGTCACCGAACCGGCGTTCGAGCACGTCCTCAACCCTCCGCTGGAGGCCGTCGGCGCCCCCGGGGCGGTGCGTCACCCGATCGCGTTCGTCGTCGCGCTGGCCGTCGTGACCTTCCTGCACATGGTCGTCGGCGAGATGGTGCCCAAGTCCTGGGCCATCACCGACCCCGAGCGTTCCGCCCGGACGCTCGCCGTGCCCTTCCGCGCCTTCACCCGGATCGCGCGGCCGCTGATCACCGTGCTCAACGGCGCCACGACCGCGCTGGTACGGCTGGTCCGGGTCCGCCCACCGGACGAAGCCGAGTCCCACGCCGACCCGCAGCGCCTGTCCCATCTGATCACCGAGTCACGCCGCCTCGGGCTGATCGGCCGGGCCGAGCACGCCCTTCTCGGCCGGGCCATCGCCACGCACGAGGCCACCATCGGCCACCTGATCGTCCCGGCCGACGACGTCGCCGCCGTGCCCGCCGACGCCGACGCCGAGCGCATCCGCCGTACCTCGGCCGACCGCGGGCACACCCGGATCCTCGTCCGCGCCGACGGCCGGGAAGTCGTCGGCATGCTCCACGTACGCGAGGCCGTCACCGGTCCTACCGCGAACGGGCGCGCCGCCGACATGATGTACTCCGTTCCGACCCTCCCTCCCGACTGCGGGGTGCTCGACGCTCTCACCACCATGCGGAACTCCCGCGCCCAGCTCGCCGTCGTCGCCACCGCCGACAACCCCTTCATCGGCCTGGTCAGTCTCGATGACCTGCTCAGCGAACTGCTGACCGCCAACCCCCACTGACCGGATCTCCGCTGATGAACCGAGTTCCTCTGCCCTCGCGCCGCGCCGGGCCCGCCGCCGCGGGCGCGCCCAAGCGCCTGGCCTGGCTGGACCTGCTCCGCGGGATCGCGGCGATGGTCGTCGCCCTCCACCACGCCACCTACTACTTCACGCCCGACTGGCGGGCCGGCCTGCGGCTGTGGTTCGACCCCGGCCTGTACGGCGTGCTGGTGTTCTTCCTCGTCAGCGGCTACATCATCCCCGCATCCCTCGAACGGCACGGTCAGGTGCGGGGCTTTTGGATCAGTCGGCTGCTGCGCATCTACCCGCTGCTGACGGTCGCGTGCGCGATCACCGTGCTGCCGTTCGTGCTCGGCGTACGCGGGCTGCGGGCGGGGCTGGAGCAGTATCGGCCCGCGACCGCCGTCCTGGCGCATCTGACGATGTTGCAGGACGTGCTCGCCGTGCCGAACGTCATCAACGTCCTGTGGACGCTGTCGTACGAGATGGCCTTCTACCTGCTGGTCGTCGCGCTGTTCGTGGTCGGCGTCCACCGGCGCTCGGCGCCCGTCGCGCTCCTCCTGGTGGCGGGCGCCGTGGTGGTCGGCGGGCTGCTGCCGATGGCGGCCCTGTCGACCAGGGTGGGCGTCGGGCCGATCGTCGCGATCGCCGCGCTGACCATGGCCTCCGCCATCCTCGCGGCCGTCTCGTCCCGGCCGGCGCTGCGCATCGCGGGCGGGCTGCTCGGCGGCGCGCTGGCCCTCACCCTGGTCGGCGTGAACAGCCGGGTCGGCGCGTGGCAGGGCCTGGCCATCCTCGCGGTGATGTTCACCGGCACCGTCCTCTACCGCGCCGAGCACGGTCAGATTCGCCGGCGCACGGCCGCGGCGACGACCGTTCTCGTGCTGGCCGGCGCCGTCGCCGCGGCCGTCTGGCACGCCGACGTCAGCATGTCGAAGGCGCAGGCGGACGCCTTCGGCACCTACTGGACCGGCTCGATCGTGCTGGCGGCCGTGACGTTCGCGGCGGCGTGGGCGCTGCGTCACCGTCGCATCCCCGGCCGGCTCGCCGGGCTGGGGAAGATCAGCTTCTCCCTGTACCTCCTCCATCCCGTGCTGCTGATGATCTCCGACCAGCTCGGCGGCACACCGGAACACGACGACGTCCTCCGTCTTGCCGTCTTCGTCCTCGTGCTCATCGGGGTCAGCTCGCTCACCTACCGCTACGTCGAAGCGCCCTGCCAACGCCTCGGACGCCGTCTCACCCGCCGCTCGCGCGACGCCCGCCCGGGGTCCCCCGCCGCCCCCGCGCCACCGCCGGAGGAGTCGCGCCCGGCCCCGGAGCCAAGCCACTAGCCTGCGGACATGCGGGCACCGGCGAAGGCTGATCTGACGGGACGGGCGCGGCTGCGCCAGGCGGCGCTGAAGCTGTTCGCCGAGCACGGGTCCGAGAGTGCGGAGAAGCGCGACCTGATGACCTCGCTGGGCGAGGTCTCCGCCCGGCTGTTCGGCTCGGACCCGGTGCTGCGCGGCTACCTGCGCCACGCCCTGCTGGAGGACGGCGCGACGGGCGCGGCCCTGTTCGGACACCTCCTGCGCAGCTCCCTGCGGCGGCCCTGTTCGGACACCTCCTGCGCGGCGCCCGCAGGGAGCTGCGCAGGCTGTCGGAGGCGCACGGCGGGCAGCCTCCGGCGGACGACGAATGGGCGCCGGTCCAGACTTCGCCGACGTGTACCTCGGCCTGGGCGACCGGCCCGCGGACTGGAGCGGGCCGAGCCGGCCCGACCTGCAGTTCGGACACCTGTGGTTCATCCAGAACCTGCTCGCCTACAGCCTCCTGTACCTGCTGTGCCGTCAGGCCGCCCGGCTGCTGTCACGGGGGCGCGACGGCGCTCGCCCGGCGCGTCCCGTTCCCGGTCATCGGGCGCTGATCCTGCTCACCCTGGCGGTGGCCGCGGCCACGTACGTCATCCGGCTGCGCCACCCGCTGGACACCTGGGTGCCCGTGCTCGACTTCCTGCAGGTCGAGCCCGCCCGGGTGCCGCAGTACGCGACCTTCTTCACCCTCGGCGTGCTCGCCGGCCGTTACGGATGGCTGGAACGCTTCCCCGCCCGTACGGGATGGATCTGGCTGGCCGGCGGCCTGGGCGGGTCCGCCCTGCTGTACGCGGTCGGATCGGACGCCCCGTGCTTCATCGTCCACCTCCCCCTCGTGGTCGTCCTGCAGTACGCGCCGGCCGGCCGGGGCCTGCCCGCGCTCGCCGCCTGGGGCCTGGTGTCGGTGGTCGCGGTGGTGACCGCGTTCCCGCTGGCCGCGGGGCTGCGCCGCCTCCCGGGCGCCCGCCGGGTGCTGTGAACGCGCAACGGGCGGGCTTTGTCATCCTGACATGACAGCATGCGATACTGGCCTGCATGGCAGAGGGGCGCATCGACCGGCGATCGCCGTTGCCGTACTACGCGCAGCTGAAGCAGCTGCTCATCCAGCGGCTGGACACCGAGATCGAGGCCGGCGCACGGCTGCCGGGCGAGATGGCGCTGTGCGACGAGTACGGCGTGTCCCGCACGGTCGTCCGGCAGGCGCTGGACGAGCTCGAGGAGGACGGGCGGATCGTCCGCCGCAAGGGCCAGGGCACCTTCGCCGCCGCGCGCAAGACCGACGAGACGCTCTTTCAGTCCCTGACCGGGCTCTATGAGGACGTCACGGCGCGCGGCGACGAGCTGCGCAGCCGGGTGCTCGCCCTCGACGCGGTGCCCGCGCCGGCCGACGTCGCCGCCGCGCTCGAGCTGGCAGAGGCCGACCAGGTCATCTACCTGGAGCGCCTGCGTTACGTCGGGGGCGAGCCGTGGGTGCTCGCCCGCACGTACCTGCCGATCGACGTCGCTCCCGGCATCCTGAGCGAGGACTTCACCCGCCAGTCCCTGTACGGCCTGCTGGAGGACAAGTACGGCGTCGAGCTCGACCACGGGCGCCGCCTCGTGGAGGCGATCCCGGCGACCGCGCCCCTGGCGGAGGCCCTCGGTGTCCGGCCGCGCGACCCGGTGCTGCTCCTGCGCAGCACCGCCTGGGACGTCACGGGCCGTCCCGTCGAGTACTTCGTCGCCTACCACCGGGGGGACCGCAGCCGGTTCCAGGTGAGCCTCCGGCGGCGGCGCGAACGGCAGAGCACCGTGCCGAACATGATCGTGCACGACGACCCGCCGGTGCCGTCCGGCAAGGGCGCCCACACGCCGAAGCACGCTTCCTGACCCCTCGACCGCACGGGCATCACCGACGATGAGACATCGTCGCAGCTATTGACATCCTGTAATTACAGGACGACAGTATCCCTACCTTGGTCGAGGAGGGATACACCGTGCCACCGTTCGCGACTCCACCGGTCCCGCCGATGCATGTCGGCTTCGACGACCGCTCCGGGGGGATGAGTCCTTCCGGCCCGGTGCTCGTCCGCAGGATGTCCGACCTCCGCGGCCTGTACGCCGACCAGGCCGCCTGGACCGCCGCGCTGGAGTCCGACGACGTCGTCTACGAGGTCGCCTCGTCCCCGGTGCCGGAGCTGGAAGGCGAGCTGCCGCAGTCGATCACCACGATCCTCCCCGGCCGGGTCGGCGGTGAGTTCCACATGACCAAGGGGCACATGCACACGCGGCCGCGCGGCGAGATCTACCTGGGCCTGTCCGGTCTGGGCGGCCTGCTCCTGTTCGACGGTGAACGACCCCAGTGGATCGAGATGCGGCCCGGCTCGATCGGCTACATCCCTCCGCACTGGGCGCACCGCAGCGTCAACGTCGGCGACGAGCCGTACCGGTTCCTCGCCGTCTACCCCGGCGACTCCGGCCACGACTACGGCTGGGTGGCCGAGCACGGGATGGGCCACCGCGTCTTCCACGGCTCCGGCGGTCCCGAACTGCGCCCCTTCACCTTCCCTGCCGGCTGATCAGCAACGACCCGAGGAACACTCATGGCGCGCATCCGTTACGTCTCATCCGGAGTCGCGACCGCGATCGCTCTCATCGCGATCGGGGCCGGACTCACCATCGGCAAGGTCGCGTTCGCGGGGGACTCCGGTGACACGGGCCCGGGCACGAGCCCGGTCGCCGGACGCAAGATCGACGTCATCACCAAGGCGACCGACTCGGAGTTCTGGCAGTCGATGCTGGCCGGGTCGAAGAAGGCGGGCGCCGACTACGGCATCCGGCTCGGGCTGTTCGGCCCGACGTCGGAGACCGACATCGACGGCCAGGTCAAGCTGGTGGAGAACTCCATCTCCCGCGGCGTCGACGCCATCGTCCTCGCCTCCAACTCCTCCAGCGCCCTCAACGGCGTCGTCGACCGGGCCCGCAAGCGCGGCATCAAGGTCGTCACGGTCGACAACGCGATCAGCACCGACTCCGAGGGCTTCATCGGCACCGACAACATCAAGGCCGGTGAGCAGGCGGGCCAGCGCATGTGCGAGCTGCTGAAGGACAAGGGCCACCCGGACGGCAAGGTCCTGCACGAGAGTTCGGTCTCCGGCCAGCAGGTGCTGGTGGACCGCTTCACCGGCTTCAAGAAGGGGCTGGCCGAGGGCTGCCCGAAGGCCCAGATCAGCCAGACGCTGGTCAACGACAACGACCCCAACAAGGCGCTGGGCCAGGTCGGTGACGTGCTCACCTCCAAGCCCGACGTCGTCGGGATCTTCGCCGACAACAACGTCTCCGGCACCGGCGCCGCCCGCGCGGTCAAGGAGAAGAACGCGGCCGACCGGGTGGTGAGCATCGCGTTCGACTCCGACCCGGCCGAGGTGGACGGCGTCCGCGCCGGCACGCTCAGCGCGATCGTGGTGCAGAACCCGTTCTTCTTCGGCTACCAGGGTGTGGTCGAGGCGGCCATGGCGGTGCGCGGCAGCACGCCCCCGCTGAACATCGACCCCGGCGCCGTACTGATCGACAAGTCCCTCGTGGACAAGGCCCAGTTCGCCCAGCTGCTGAACCCGCCGAAGACCTCCGGGGCGCACGGGTGAGCGGCGGGACGGCCGATCCGGTGCTGAGCCTGCGCGGGATCGGCAAGAGCTTCGGGCCGGTCCGCGCGCTGGACGGGATCGACCTGGACGTCCTGCCCGGCACCGTGCACTGCGTCGCCGGGGAGAACGGGGCGGGCAAGTCCACCCTGATGAAGATCCTCACCGGGGCGGTCCACCGGGACGCCGGCGAGTACACGCTCCAGGGCGAGCCGATGCGACGGATGCTGACGCCGGTGGAGGCGCGGAACTCCGGGATCGGCGTGGTGTACCAGGAGCTCAGCCTGCTCACCGACCTGTCCGTCGCCGACAACCTGTGCATGGGCGCGTTCCCCTCGCGCGCCGGCCTGGTCGACCGGCGGCGGCAGCGGTCCCTGGTCCACGCGATGCTCGACCGCGTCGGCCTGGTCGGCCTGGATCCGCGGCGGACGGTCGCGGACCTGCCGACGGCGACGCGGCAGCTCGTGGAGATCGCCCGGGTGCTGTCCAACGACGCGAAGGTCGTGATCTTCGACGAGCCGACGACGGCGCTGTCGCCCGAAGAGGCCGACGCCCTGCTGGCGCGCGTGGCCGCACTGCGGGAGGAGGGCGTCGCGGTGCTGTACATCACGCACCGCATCGAGGAGATGTTCCAGGTCGGCGACACCGTGACGGTGCTGCGCGACGGCACCCACGTGCACACCGGCCCGCTCGCGAACCAGGACGAGGACTCGCTGATCGCCATGATGGTCGGCCGGGCCATCGCCAACCTGTACCCCGGCCGTCGGCCCGAGCCCTCCGGCGCGGACGCCCGGCTGGAGGTGCGCGGCCTGCGCCCGGAGGGGTTCCCCGCCCCGGTCGACCTGTCCGTACGCGCCGGCGAGGTGGTCGGTGTCGCCGGGCTGCTCGGGTCCGGGCGCAGCGAGCTGCTGCGCGCGATCTTCGGCGCGGACCCGGTCGGCGGAGGCCGGGTCCTGGTGGACGGACGCCCGGTGCCGAGGGGATCGACGCGGGCGGCGGCCCGCCGGGGCATCGGGCTGCTCACCGAGGACCGCAAGGAGTCGGGCCTGCTGCCCGAGCTCAGCATCGAGGAGAACATCGCGATCGCGAGCTGGCGCCGGGCGGGCGTCCGCGGTCTCGTCCACCGCCGGCGCGTCCGCGACCACGTGGAGGCCGCCGCCGACGGCCTGCGCCTGCGGTTCGGCGCGTGGACCGACCCGGTCGCCTCGCTGTCCGGGGGCAACCAGCAGAAGGTCCTGATCGCGCGCTGGCGCGCGCTGGACGCCAAGGTGCTCCTCCTGGACGAGCCCACCAAGGGCGTCGACGTCGGCGCCAAGGCCGACATCTACCGGATCATCGCCGACCTGGCCGCCTCCGGGCTGGCGATCGTCGTGGTCTCGTCGTACCTGCCTGAGCTGCTCGGCCTGTGCGACCGCGTGGTCGTGGTCAGCGAGCGGCGGCTCGTCGGCGAGCTGAGCGCCGAAGAGGCGTCCGAGGAGCGGGTCCTGGCCCTGGCCAGCCCGCGCGGCGCCGACGACAGGCCCGACCTCAACCCCCTGGAGTCCTCATGACAGACGTCACCGGTGCGCCGCCGGCCGGGTCACGCCGCAAGGCCCGCCCCGAACCGGACGAGAGTGAGATCCTGCGGCTCGGGCAGGTGTTCAACCGCGGGCTCGGCGGGATCCCGGTGCTGCTCATCCTCGCGTTCGCGCTCAGCCTGTCCACCGACGTCTTCCTCACCGGCACCAACCTGGACAACCTCGGCCGCCAGGTCTCCATCTACGCCATCCTCGGCATCGGTGAGCTGCTGGTCATCCTCACCGCCGGCATCGACCTGTCGGTCGGGTCGGTCGTCGGCCTCTCGGGCATCGTCGCCGCCAAGGCGGTCTTCGACACCACCGGCGGGGGATCCGTCGTGTGGGCCGTCGTGCTCGCGCTCGCGGTCGGCGCGCTCGCCGGACTGATCAACGGGGTGCTCGTCGCCATCGTCCGGCTTCCCCCGTTCATCGTGACGCTGGGCATGATGGGGATCGCCCGGGGCGCCACGCTGCTGCTGACGGGCGGCCGGACCGTGCAGCCGCTGCCCGACGGGTTCTCCTCGATCGCGGAGGGCTCGCTGTTCGGCGTGGCCGACCTGACCTGGCTGATGCTCATCGTCACCGTCGTCGTGGCCTTCTTCCTGCGCCGTACGGTCTGGGGCCGTTACCTGTACGCCGTCGGGTCGAGCGCGGAGTCCGCGCGGCTGACCGGGGTGCCGGTCCGCGCCGTGCAGATCACCGCGTACACCCTGTCCGGGCTGCTCGCCGCGCTCGCCGGCGTGCTGCTGGCCTCCCGGCTCGGCAACGGCGTGCCCACGGCCGGCACCGGGTACGAACTGCAGGCGATCGCGGCCTGCGTGATCGGCGGCGCGAGCCTGTTCGGGGCGCGCGGTACGGCGCTCGGCGCGCTCGTCGGCGCGCTGGTCGTCGGGCTGCTCGACAACGGCGGCACGCTGCTCGGCATCGATCCGTTCTGGCTGCAGATCCTCACCGGCGTGCTGATCCTCGCCGCGGTCGCCGCCGAGCACCTGCGGAACCTGCGCGGCGCCGGAGGCAACGGATGATCGTCGCGCACGACCTGGGCACGACCGGGGACAAGGCCTCTCTTCACCACGACGACGGGCGTCTGGCCGCCGCGGTGACGGTGCGGTACGACACGCGCTTCGCCGACGGCGGCGTCGCCGAGCAGGATCCGCACGACTGGTGGGACGCCGTGTGCGCGGCGACCCGGCGGCTGCTCGCGGACACCGGCACCTCCCCGTCGGCGGTGCGCGCCGTCTCCTTCAGCGGGCAGATGATGGGCGCGGTCCTGCTGGACGCCGCCCATCGCCCGGTGCGCCCCGCGCTGATCTGGGCCGACCACCGCAGCACCGCGCAGGCCGAGCGGCTGGAGCAGGCGCTCGGCGCCGAGGAGGCCTACCGGCTGCTCGGGCACCGGATCCATCCCACGTACTCCCTCGCGAAGATCCTGTGGGTGCGCGACCACGAGCCGGAGGTGTTCGCGCGGGTCGCGCACGTCTGCCTCGCCAAGGACTACGTGGTCCACCGGCTGACCGGCCGCCTCGTCACCGACCCGTCCGACGCGTCCAGCACGAACGCCTACGACCAGGCGGCGGGCGCGTGGTCGGAGCGGGTGCTGTCGGCGGCCGGGCTCGATCCCGGCCTGTTCCCGCCGATCGTGCCCGCCACCACAGTCGCCGGCGAGCTGGGCGCGCGGGCCGCCGGCGACGTCGGGCTGGCACCCGGCACCCCCGTCGTGCTGGGCGGCGGGGACGGCCCGCTCGCGGCGCTCGGCGCCGGCGTGATCGGGCCGGAGGACGGCGCGTACACCTATCTGGGCTCCTCGTCGTGGGTGTCGCTGTCGGCGGACCGGCCGCTGCACGATCCGCGGCTGCGCACGATGACGTTCGACCACGTGGTGCCCGGGCGGTACGTCCCGACCGCGACGATGCAGACCGGCGGCGCCTCCTTCGAGTGGGCGGCCGAGGTGCTGCGGCCCGGCGGGGACCCGGCGCGGTTCGAGGAACTGACCGCCGCGGCGGCGGACGCCGACACCCGCGGCCTGTACTTCCTGCCGCACCTGCTCGGCGAGCGGTCGCCGTACTGGAACGCGTCGGCCCGCGGGGTGTTCCTCGGCCTGGCGCGTCACCACGGGCCCGGCCACCTGGTCCGCGCGGTCCTCGAAGGCGTGGCGTTCAACCTGTTCACCTGCGTCCAGGCCTTCCGCGAGGCGGGTCATCCGGTCGACCGGGTCGACGCGATCGGCGGCGGCGCGTCCAGCGACCTGTGGCTCCAGGTGCTCGCCGACGTGTGGGGCACGACCGTACGCCGGCGGCGCATCGGCGAGGAGGCCAACAGCCTGGGCGCGGCGGTCACGGCGGCGGTCGGCGCCGGGCTCGTGCCGGGGTTCGAGGTCGCCCGCGACCTGTCGGACGTGTCGGCCGAGTTCGTCCCGGACGACGCGCGCCACCGTGACTACCGCGAGCGCCACGCGGCGTTCCTGGACGCGTACGAGCGGCTGGAGCCGTGGTTCGACCGGGAGAACGCCCATGGCTGAGCCGTCCGGAACGGTCCTGGTCACCTCCCGGTCCTTCGGCAGCGGCACCCGCCCGTACGAGGAGGAGCTCACCCGCGCCGGGCTCCGCGTCGTCCGCGGTTCCCCCGTCCACGACCTCGCCGAGCTGAAGTCCGCGCTGGCCGAGGCGACGGCGTGGATCGCGGGCGTCGCGCCGATCACCGACGCCCACCTCGCCGCCGCGCCCCGTCTGCGGATCATCGCGCGGTACGGCGTGGGCGTGGACGCCGTCGACCTCGCCGCGGCGGCGCGGCGCGGCGTCACGGTGACCAACACGCCCGGCGCGAACAGCGAGGCCGTCGCCGACCTGGCCGTCGTGCTGCTGCTCGCCGCCCTGCGCGGGGTCGTTCCCGGCGACCGCCGCGTGCGGGCCGGGGACTGGCGGCCGTCGCGGGGCCACGAGCTCGGCGCGCTCACCGTCGGCGTCGTCGGGCTCGGCCGGGTCGGCCGCGGAGTCGCGCGGCGCCTGGGCGGCTTCGGCGCACGGGTCCTGGCCTGCGATCCGTACGTGGCCGCGTCCGAGGGCATCGAACTCGCCGACCTGGCGACGCTCGCCCGTGAGTGCCACGCCGTGTCGCTCCACGCGCCGGGCGGCTCGACGCTCATCGACGCGGACTGGCTGGCGCGGATCCGGCCGGGCGCCGTGCTGGTCAACACCGCGCGTGCCGACCTCGTGGACGAGGACGCCGTGGCCCGGGCCCTGCGCGCCGGCCGGCTCGCGGCGTACGCCACCGACACCCTCGCCGGCGAGGGCCACGTGGGCGGCGCGCTGCTCGACGAGGACCTCGCCGACCGCGTCGTCGTCACCCCGCACATCGGCGCCCACACCGTCGAGGCGGTGGACCGCATGGGTCTGGGCGCCACCACCGCCGTCCTGGACGCGCTGTCCGGACGCACACCCGCGAACGTCGTGACCGACAGGGGGATCTGTAATGGCTGATATCGAGGAACTGCGCGCGACCGGTGTGGTCGCCGTACTGCGGGCGCCGACGCCGGAGAGCGCACTGACCTGCGTGTCCGCGCTGATCGAAGGCGGCGTCACCGGCATCGAGATCACCTACTCGACGCCCGATGCCGCCGCGGTGATCGAGCGCGTCCGCCGGGACCATCCCGGCGCGTACGTCGGAGCGGGCACCGTGACAACGCCCGAGCAGGCCAGGGCCGCGGCCGACGCGGGCGCCCGGTTCCTGGTCAGCCCCGGAACCAGCGACGACCTCGCCCGCGCGATGTTCGACACCGGACTCACCACGCTGCTCGGCGCGCTGACGCCCGGTGAACTGATGCACGCGGTCGCCCTCGGCGCCCACGCCGTGAAGATCTTCCCCGCGTCGCTGGGCGGCCCGGCGTACCTGAAGGCGCTGCGCGGCCCCTTCCCCGACGTGCCGCTGATGCCGACCGGCGGCGTCGGCGCGGACAACCTGGCCGACTGGCTGGCCGCCGGGGCGTTCGCGGTCGGCGCCGGCGGCGAGCTGTGCCCGTCGGGCGCGATCGCCGCGGGCGACCGCGCCGAGATCACCACCCGGGCCCGCGCGTTCACCGCGGCGCTCGCCGCCGCGCGCCGATGACGGCCGTCACCGGCGAAGCCGTCATGGAGTTCATCGGGGTGAGCACCGGCGGATCGTCGATCATGCGCGTGTTCCCGGAATGGGCGCGCGTTCTCGGCCTGCCCACCGCCCGCCTCATCGGGCACGACGTCCCGCTCGACGCCGCTCCGGACCGGTACCGCGCGCTGGTCGCCGAGATCAAGGACGACCCCCACCGGCTGGGCGCGCTGGTGACGACGCACAAGATCGCCGTCTACCGGGCGGCGGCCGACCTGTTCGACGAGATCGACGAGTTCGCCGCCCTCTGCGGGGAGATCTCCTCGATCTCCAAGCACGGCGGCCGGCTCATCGGGCACGCCAAGGATCCGATCACCGCCGGGCTCTCGCTGGAGGAGTTCCTGGCGCCGGACCACTTCGCGCGGACCGGCGGCCACGTGCTGTGCCTGGGCGCCGGCGGAGCGGGCACGGCGATCGTCTGGTACCTCGCCCGCCGCGCCGACGCCCCGGAGCGGATCGTCTGCACCGACGTCTCGGCGGACCGCCTCGCCGGGCTCCGCGACGTGCTGACCCGGGGCGGGCTGGACGACCGTACGCTGGCCGGCCACCGCGTCGAGGGTCCCGCGGACGCGCTCCTGGCCGAGCTGCCGCCGGGCAGCCTGGTGATCAACGCGACCGGGCTGGGCAAGGACCGGCCGGGCTCACCCCTGAGCGCGGACGCCGTCTTCCCGGCCGAGGCGCTGGTGTGGGAGCTGAACTACCGCGGCGAGCTGGACTTCCTGCGGGCCGCGTGCGCCCAGCGCGAGCGGGCGGGGCTGACCGTCGTGGACGGCTGGCGCTATTTCGTCCACGGCTGGTCCCAGGTGGTGGCGGAGGTGTTCGGCGTCGAGCTGACCGGGCCGACCGTCGAGGAGCTCTCGCGGGTCGCCGCGCGGGTCCGATGATCAGAACCGTACTCGGCGACCTCGCGCCCGCCGACCTCGGCCGTACCGACTACCACGAGCATCTGTTCCAGGTGAGCCCGCTGCTGCCGGGCGACGAGCTCGACGACGAGGCGCGGAGCGGGGCGGAGGCGGCCGAGCTGCGTAACGCGGGCGTGGACGCCATGGTCGAGGCCACACCGGCCGGGCTCGGCCGCGACGCGTTCGCGGTCGCCCGTATCGCCCGCGTCACCGGCCTGCACATCGTGCTCACGACCGGAGCGCACCGCCGCGAGCACTATCCCGGCGATCATCCTCTGCTCGGCATGGACGCCACCGCGCTGGGCGCGCTGTTCACCGCCGAGCTCACCGAGGGCGTACGCGACGACGCCGCGCCGACCGTCCCCCGGCCGGACGCGCCGCCCGCCGGTCTCCTCAAGGCGGGCATCGGTTACTGGTCGATCGGGCCGTTCGAACGCCGAGTGCTGGCCGGCGTGTCGGCCGCGCATCGCGCCACCGGCGCGCCGGTGATGGTGCACCTCGAACACGGCAGCGCGGCGTTCGAGGTGCTCGAGTCGCTCGCCGACCTGGGAGTGCCCGCCGACCGGATCGTGCTCGCCCACGCCGACCGCAACCCCGACCCCGGCCTGCACGCCGAACTGTGCGCGACCGGCGCCTACCTCGGCTACGACGGCATGGCCCGGCACCGCTCGTGGCCCGACTCGACCATCCTGGACTGCCTGGTGCGTACCGCCGAACTCGGCGGCGCCGACCGGCTCCTGCTCGGCGGCGACGTCGCACGGCGGACCAGGTACCGCGCGTACGGCGGCATGCCCGGTCTCGTCTACCTGCCCGCCCGGTTCGTGCCGCGCCTGGAGCGGACCGCCGGCCCCGGCCTCGTCCGGCGGGTCCTGGTGGACAACCCCGCACGGCTGCTGGCGTGGAGCCGGCCGCGCTGAGGGGTGGCGGAACCCGTTGTCGTCGGCCCAGAACCTCCTGGTCACGCGTTAATGCAGGTCAATAAGGGTGGCGTAACTCTGGCGTAATGTGCTGTGACTAGTGTCGGGCCCATGGAGACGGGTCCCGCGGTGTCCTCCCGGCCCCGCGCCGAGCGAGCACGGCGAGCCGCCGACGTGCTGCGGCAGCAGATCACCAGCCAGGCGTTCGAGGGCGGCAGGCTGCCCGACGAGCGCGTACTCGCCGCGCAGCTGGGGGCCTCGCGCAACGCGATCCGTGCGGCCCTCGGGCTGCTGCGCGCCGAGGGACTGATCACCCGGCGGCGCGGGGTCGGCACCGTCGTGGCCCAGCAGCGCTACGGCCACAGCCTGGACCGGCTGGCCGGGCTGGCCGAAACCCTGGTCGGCCGCGGCGAGATCACCAACGAGGTCCGCGCCGCTCACCCGGTCGCCGGCGTGCCGGACGCCGTCGCGCGCCGGTTGGAGCTGTCCCGCGACGCGGGCGCGGTCTACCTGGAGCGACTCCGTCGGCTCGATGGCGAGCCCCTCTCGCTGGACGCCACCTACCTGCCCCTGGACATCGGCCGCCCGCTGCTGGAGTGCGAGCTGACCGACCAGGACGTCTTCGTGCTGCTGGAGCGGATCAGCGGGCAGCCGTTGGGCCGCGCCGACCTCGCCGTGCACGCGATGACCGCCGGTGCGGACACCGCGGCCCTGCTGGGCATCCCCGCCGGGGCGGCCGTCTTCGCGATCGACCGGCTCACCCGGCTGGCCGACGGGCGTCCTGTCGACGCCGAGACCGTTCACATCCGCGCGGACCGGCTCGTCCTGCAGGCCACTTTGCACCGCGGCGCCGTCCCCTCGGCGCCCTGACCCGTCGTCGTCGACTCTCCCTGGAGGTCTGTCGTGGCTCCCCCACGTCTCGCGCATGCCCGCACGGTGACGCCCCGGTGAGCGGCCTGGAGCCGCCCACGCTCATCGCGCTGGCCGTACTCGGGCTGGTGGCCGGCGTCGGGATCACCGCGATCGGTCCCGGCGGAGTGCTGGCCACCATCGGCCTGTTCGCCCTGACCGCTCTCACTCCCGCGCAGGTCGCCGGGACCGCCATCGTCACGCACGTCGCGACCGGGGCGCTGGCCACCGCCGCCTACACGCGTTCCGGGCACCTCCGCGACCCGCACACCCGCCGTACCGCGCTGACGCTGGCCGCCGCCGCGGTCGTCGGCACACCGCTGGGCGTGCTGATCAACAGCGTCGTCTCCGGGCAGGCGTTCGGCATCGTGCTCGGCGTCTTCTCCGCGGGTATCGCCGCGCTGGTGTGGTACCGCGACCGCCGCCCGCGGGCCGACCCGGCGGGCCATCAGCTCCGCGCCGAGGTGGTCGCGGCCGTGGGCTTCGGTGTCGCGGTGGCCAGCGGCCTGGTCGGCGTCGGCGGCCCGCTCCTGGCCGTCCCGCTGCTGGTCACCCTCGGCGCGCCCGTACTCTCCGCGCTGGCCGCCGCCCAGGTCCAGTCCGTGGTCATCGCCGGTGTCGGCACGCTGGGCTACCTCGCCGCCGGCGCCATCGACTGGCCCCTCGCCGCCCTGGTCGGCGTTCCGGAACTCGCCGGAGTCCTGCTCGGCTGGGTCATCGCCCGCCGCCTGCCCGCCCGCACGCTCAAGTACGCCCTCATCGCCAGCCTCATCGGGCTCGCCCCCTACCTGGCCCTCCACGGCTGACCGGCGCGCGAAGCGGCCCACGGCTCGATGCCGTGGGCCGCTCGCCAGGTTCCCACGGACGTCGGTGTCTCAGGACGAGAGACTCTTCCAGAACGCCGTGTCGTGCTCGGCGCCGAACCGGTCGGTGACCGCCGAGCACGCGGCCGGGGGCTTGCCGGTGGCCGGCGAGGTGTCGCAGGCCACGAGCGACATCATCAGGTCGGTCCGCTGGCTGTACTTCGGCCAGGTCGGGGTGGCGGCGCCGTTCGGGTCGCCGGTCGTGGCGAATCTGCCCCAGTAGCGGATCATCTGGTTGGACAGGTCGAGCTCGTCGTCGGTGTACGGCAGCGTCTGGCCGAGGTAGTCCCAGAGGTAGCCGAGGTCGTCGACGTGGGTGGCGCCGAACGGATGGTTCCGCGCGGCCTCGCTCTTCTGCTGGATCCGGTAGATGGAGGTGAACTGGGGCGTGTCACTCTCGGCGAACTCATAGGCGTACGTCGGCACGTACCGGGACAGCTGCGCGTAGAGCCGCTGGCGGGTGTAGGAGGCCGAGTCGTCCTGCACCGTGGTCCACGCGACGTCCGGCGAGTCGAATTCGCCCACCGGATACTCGGCGAGCACCTTGCCCGCGTCGTCGCCGTAGGTCGACCGGACGAGCGCCTCGTACTGGTCGGCGGTCAGCGGCTTGCCCACGTAGTCGTAGTTCTGGAAGGTGAACAGCGACCGCTCGTTGTTGACCTGCCCCAGCAGCACGGGCACGCGGTTGGTCCGCCCGGCCGGCACCGCCGTCGCGGGGTCGGCCGGGAACGCCGCTCCGCCGACCGAGGGCCGTACGCCCGCCTTCTGCTGGGCGGCGAGGAGGTCGGCGGCCGGCTTGCCGCGCAGGCACGCGAGCACGTCCGACGCGCCGGAGCAGCCGGCCGCCTGGACGAACGCCAGGCCGGTCTTCTCCCCGTCCGCGGCCGACGACATGCCGCACCCGCCGCTCATGATGATGGCCCGGGAGAAGAGTCCCTTGGCGGTCGGAGAGGCGATCTGGTCGCAGACCGACGAGCCGCCGGCGGACTGACCGGCGATCGTGACGTTCCGCGGGTCGCCGCCGAAGCCCGCGATGTTGGCCTGCACCCAGCGCAGCGCGGCCTGCTGGTCGAGCAGCCCGAAGTTGCCGGGCCCGTCGGCGCTCGCCTGCCGCAGCTGGGGCAGGTTCAAGAACCCGAGCGCGCCCAGCCGGTAGTTGACCGTGACGACGACGGCGTTCGCCTGCTGCACGAACTCGCGGGGGTTGGTGTCCTGGCCCGCGCCGCCGGTGAAACCGCCGCCGTGGATCCACACGAGCACCGGACGCCGCCCCTGCGCCTGCTTCGGCGCGTAGACGTTGAGCGACAGGCAGTCCTCGGTGAGGGTCGGGTTCTCATAGCCGGGGTCCCAGCCGGAGGTCTGGGCGCAGCGGTGCCCGAACCGCGTCGCGTCGCGTACCTCGCTCCACCCGGCCGCCGGCCGCGGGGCGGTCCACCGCGACTTGCCGGTCGGGCTCGCGGGGGCGTCCGGGCCCGAATGGTCGGCGGCATGGGCCATGGCGCCCGAGGCGCCGATCGTCAGGATCGGAACGAGCGCGGCCGCGGTCAGTGCGGCCCGGCGCTGGTGGGAAAGGCCTCTCACGTGAAGCTCCTTGGCGGAGGGCCACGCTCGGATCCGCGGCATGGCACGGCGCGTCCAGTACGGGACAGCGCGTCCCGTACTGAGGCAGCGCGTGCGGCGGAGGGCTCGAGGGTGGCGCGGCGGAGTGACGGGGACCGTGGTCGGGTGGGACGCGGGGCGGGGTTGACACGGGTGACCACCAGCTGGTGCGCAAAGCGCAAATAGGACATTCGGCCGTGTCAATGGCTGAATGCGGCGATGTCAGGCGCCGTTAATGTAAAGAGTTAAGACATAAAAGGGGACGGGCGACCGCCCGCCGACCCGAAGTCCTCGACGAGGCCGAAGGCGACCGCGATCCCGCCCAGCGCCTCGGCGTGCGCTCCGCGCCCGGCGCCGGTGACGACGAGATCGTGCAGCGCGGCCGGATGGGTGTAGCGGTCCAGCGCCTCCCGGATGCCGCGCAGCACGGGTTCGCCGAGGGCGCCGACCGCGCCTCCGACGAGGATCGCGTCCGGATTCATGGCCGTCACCAGGGTGGACAGCGCCCGGCCGATGGTCCGGCCGGCGTCGACGAGCAGGGCCCGCGTCCCACGGTCGCCCGCGTTGGCCAGGCGCACCAGGTCGGCGAAGCCCAGGGAGACGCCGGGATGCGCCGGCTGCAGCACCTTGATCAGGGCCGCACTGGAGGCGACCGTCTCCAGGCAGCCGCGGTTTCCGCAGATGCAGACGTCGCCGTCGTCGACCATCCGGATGTGGCCGATGTTTCCGGCGTAGCCGCGCCCCCGGTAGATGCGCCCGCCCACGATCAGACCGGCGCCGATCCCGTGTGAGATCTTGACGTAGACGAAGGTGCCGAAGCGCGACCCGGCCCCGAAGGCGGCCTCGCCCGCGGCCCCCAGATCGGCGTCGTTGAGCACCCGCACCCGGTCGGTGTACGCGTCGAGGCGCAGGGCCTCCAGCGGGTCGAGGTCGCCGAACCAGGGAGCGACCGGCCGTCCGGCCAGGTCGACCGGTGAGGGAACGCCCACCACGGCTCCGATGACACCGTCGGCCTCCACCTTCGCCGCGGCCGCCACGTCGGTGACCAGCCGCGCCGCCTCGGCCAGCGCCCGCTCGGCGCGGAGCCGCTCCTCGAACGCCACGACCCGCTCGTGCACGACGTGACCGGACGCGTCCGCCACGATGGCTCGGACGTGGGTGTGGCCGATGTCGACGCTCAGGGCACGGCCGCCGGGCAGGGCCGGCGCGAGCAGCTGCGACGGGCGGCCCTTGCGCGCGCCCGACGCGTCCTTGCCGACCTCGCGGATCGCTCCGGCGGCCAGCAGCTCGGTCACGATGCCCCGCGATCGTGGGCCGCGACAGGCCCGTGGCGGACATCAGCTCGGCACGGCTGGCGGGCCCGCGCTCGCGCAGCACGCCGAGAACGTGGAGCCGGTGCAGCTCACGCACGGCGTCACCACGGCCCGCGACCATCCGCCCTGACTCCCATTTCTGGCAACCGGTTTGGCCGAATGGTGCCACATCTCGACGCGTTGCCGCACCGCGCCTATCGGGATACCGTCATCATCTGGATGATCACAACGTATGACAGGAGCATCTGAAATGCTGGAGATCGATCTGAGTGACGCGGAGGTCGTCCGGGACCCCTTCGCCGCGTACGGGCGCGTCCGCGAGCAGGCTCCCCTGGCGCGGCTCCGGGTGCCCGGCCTGGACCCGTGGTGGGTCGTGACGCGCCACGAACCCGCGCGCGCGATGCTGGCCGACCCGCGCCTGGAGATCAGGGCCGACAGCTTCATGCGGCCCGACGTACCCGACGACTGCCTGCCCTACATGCGCACCATGTCCGAGATGAACGGGCCGGAGCACGCCCGGATGCGCACGCTGGTCGCCCCGGCGTTCACGCCGCGCAGGGCCGCCGGGTTCCGGCCGCGGATCGAGCGGATCGTCGAGGGACTCCTCGACGATGTGGAAGCACACGCCGCCGATGACGGGACGGTGGACCTGCTGCCGCACTTCACCCGTCCGCTGCCGATGGACGTCATCTGCGAGCTGGTCGGCGTCCCCGGCCCCGACCGACCGCGCTGGCGCGCGTACGGCGCCACCGTCGCGGGCGGTGCCGGCCGCGCGTTCGCCGAGGCCATCCCGGGCATCATGGACGGCGCCAAGGCCGCCATCGCCCGCCGGCGCGCCGAGCCCGGTGACGACCTGCTCGCCGACCTCATCACCGTCCAGGCCGAGGACGGCGACCGGCTCACCGACGCCGAGATGGTGACCCTGGTCTGGCACCTGGTCCTCGCCGGTCAGACGCCCGCCAACCTCATCGCCAACGCCATCGTCGCACTGCTGACCCACCCCGGCCAGCGCGACGCGCTGCGCGACGACCCGGACCTCATGCCCGGCGCGGTCGAGGAGCTCATCCGCTGGTGCGGCCCGACACTGCTGTCGATCCCGCGTTACGCGCGCGAGGACGTCGAGCTCTGCGGCGTACGGGTGCGCGAGGGCGAGGCCGTGACCGCCGCCGTCACCGCCGCCAACCGCGATCCGCGCGTCTTCCCCGATCCCGAACGCCTCGACGTCACCCGCCCGAAGGGACCGAACGGACATCTGGGCTTCGCCCACGGACCGCACTTCTGCCTCGGCGCCTCGATCGCCCGCGTGCAGACGCAGGTCGCGCTCGCCGCGCTGCTGCGCCGCCACCCCGGCCTCGCACTCACCGCGACGCCGGAGGAGCTGCGCGCCCCCGACCCGGGCACGTGGCGCCTCACCGCGCTCCCGGTGACCCTCAACGCGTGACGCCGGCACCGACCGGCGTATGATCCCATCCTGACCACATTGTAAGACTTGTATCTCACTATTTGGGATGGCGCATGAGTGAGCGGATCGGGTTCTCGGGCATGTGCCTCGCGTACTTCGCGATCATCCTGGACGGGAGCGTGCTCAACGTGGCCGTGCCCGCCATCCGCGACGGCCTGGGCAGCTCGATGGCGGGCGCGCAGTGGGTGCTGAACGGCTACACGCTGACGCTGGCGGCCCTGCTGCTCACCGCCGGGGCGCTGGGCGACCGGTTCGGGCTGCGGCGGACGCTGCTGGCCGGGGTGGCGGTCTTCACTCTCGCGTCGGCGGCGTGCGCCCTGGCGCCCACCACCGGCGTTCTGGTCGGCGCGCGTGTCGTGCAGGGGGTCGGCGCGGCGGCGCTGCTGCCCGCGACGCTCGCGCTCGTACCGCACCTGTTCGCCGAGGCCGACGCGCGGGCCCGCGCCACCGTCTTCTGGGTCGCCACCGGGGCGATCTCGATGGCGGTGGGACCGCTGGTCGGCGGCGTTCTGATCGACGCGGTCGGCTGGCGCGCGATCTTCGTGCTCAACCTGCCCGTGGGCGTGGTGGCCACCCTGCTCGTCCGGGCCGGCGTCCCCGAGACGCCCCGGCACACCCATCCCGTGGACCGGGCCGGCCTGGTCACCGCCGCCGCGACACTCGCCCTGCTCACCGGCGGGCTGATCGACGCCGGGTCGGCGGGCTGGGCGGCACCGGCGACGCTCGGGCTGCTGGGCGCCGCCGTCGTGGCCGGGGCGGCATACGTGATCACCGCGCGGCACGCCGCCCATCCGATGCTGCCGCCCTCATTCTTCGCCCTGCGGGTCCGCGCCGCGGCCGTCGCCAGCGCCGGCCTCATGGGGTTCCTGTTCTACGGCGCGCTGTTCGTGATGTCGCTGTACTTCCAGCAGATGCGCGGCTGGACCCCGGGGGCGTCCGGCGTCGCACTGCTGCCCATGACCGTGGGCAGCACGATCGGCCCGCTCGTCCTCTACCGCCCGCTGGCGCTCCGGTACGGGCACCGCGCCCTGCTGCTCGGCGGCTTCGCCTGCTGCACCGCCGGGATCGCCACGCTGGCCGGCGCCGGCACGCGCGCCCCGTACGCCGTCCTCGCCACCGGGCTGCTGCTGATCGGCGTCTCTAGCACGATGGTGTTCTCCGCGCTGACCTCCCTGCTGATCGGGAACGTCCCGACGGCGCAGTCCGGCCTCGCGTCGGGCGTCCAGAACACCCTGCGGCAGAGCGGCGCCCTGATCGCCGTGGCCGTGCTCGGCTCCCTGCTGAACACCTCCTCCCCGGCGTCCCGCCTCCCGGCGGCGTCCGCGGCCCTGGTCGCGGTCGCCGTCATCGCGGTGACCCTCGCCGCCGGCAACCTCCGCACCGCGGACGCTCCGCTGGAGCCCGCGCCCGCGCCGGCCGCCGGCCGCTCGTGACCTCGGAAAGGCCCTCCGCCCAATCGGGTTGGGATCGCATGAAAGAAATCTTGTGAAAGGAGAGAATCATTCTCCCCCGAGAAGGCCGGAATCGAACCGGCTCCAGGGCTCGGGTGCGCGATGCGCCGATCAGGCGCTTCACCGGGGCCGCCAGTGGCATATTGGGTCTCATACCGCACGACAATGAGCGGAGCTCCTGTGTCTGTAGAACATCGCGAACCGAACATCAACGCGCGCCGACTGGGGCTTTACTTACGGACAATTCGGGAATTCCTTGAATTGTCGTACGACGAGGCGGCGGTTCAGATCGGATGCCGGTCGGACTGGCTGGTCCGGGTGGAGACCGGGTTCGAGTGGCCTTCACCCGTCGAGGTGGAGCGGATGATGGACCGCTACCAGGTCCGGGGCTCCATGGTGGCCGACGTGGTGATCGATCTGGCGTCCCGCCCGAACGGCCCCGAATGGCTGAGCACCCACGCCGAGCGGTTGAAACCCTCCACCCGCGACGTCCTCCTCATGGAGTCGGAGGCCTCGGTCATCCGCACCTACGGCGTGCTGACCGTCCCGTACCTGGCACGCGCGGAGGCGTACGTCCGCCACATCGCTCCCCGCATCGACCCCGACTGCGACGTGGACGCCGAATGGCACCTGCTGGACAGCCGCCAGCGCCACCGGCCCGGTGGCCGGCGACGCGACCTCGACGTGATCGTCGACGAGGGCGCGCTGACCCTGCAGCTCTCCGAGCCCGAGGTCATGGTGGACCAGCTGCGCCATCTCCTCGACCTGAGCATGCGCCCGGACACCACGATCCGGGTGATCCCGCGGGGCGCGCCGTTCTACGAGGCGCGCGCGAACCCCTTCGACCTGCTGGAATTCCCCGAGGTCAGCGACCGGCTCGCGCTCGTCCACAGCGCCCTGGGCACCCATTTCACCACCGTGGACCTCACCGACACGTGGAACCGCATCGAGGAGGGCGACGCCGTCCCGCCGGAGGAGAGCCGCGCTCTCATCCGGCGTCTGATCGACGAGCTCCCCCAGGGGTAGCGGAGACGGTGGTCACGCCTGCGGCAGAGATTCGCCCTGCACCGCCTGGATGTCGAGTTCCACCTTCAGCGTGGTGCCGACCATCGCCATCCCGGTCTGGAGCACCTGGTTGTAGTTGATCGCGAAGTCCTCACGGCGCAGCTCGGTCGTGGCGCGGAAGGCGGTGCGGACACCGCCCCAGGGGTCGGGGCCGGTGCCGAGGTAGGTGAGGTCCAGGTCGACGGGGCGGATGACGCCGCGCAGGCCGAGTTCGCCGTGGACGGTCCAGCGGTCGGGCCCGGCCGGGGTCAGGCCGGTCGAGCGGTAGGTGATCTCCGGGTACTGCTCGACGCCCAGGAAGTCGCCCGTCCTGAGGTGGTCGTCGCGCATGCCGTTGCGGGTGTCGATCGAGGCGGCGCGGATCACCGCCTCGACCCGGGACTTGTCGGCGTCGGGGGCGACCTCGATGCGACCACCGAAGTCGGTGAAGTGGCCGCGTACGCTCGACAGGCCCAGATGCTGGGCCACCGCCGCCACGGAGGAGTGGGCCGGGTCGATGGTCCACGGGCCCGGCGGGGGCAGTTCGGCGCCGCCCTGGCGGCCGAGCACGATCTGGCCGAGTTCGGCGCGCCCGCTGCTGGTGACGAGCGCCGTGGACGCGGCGGGTGTGTAGCCGGGTGCGGTGACGATGACGGTGTAGCGGCCCGGGGTCAGGGGCGCGTCGTCGGCGACGGCGCCCTCGGCGTCGGCCTCCGCACGCATGATTTGCGTGCCGGTCATGTCGGTCACCGTGAGCACCGCGTTCGGCACGGCCCAGCCGTTGCGGGCGCGAACCCGCGCAGTGAGTGACATACGTTTCTCTTCTCTTCTTCTGGCTACTCGTCGCCGGGGGCGAGCTCGAGGTCGTGGCCGTCGACGTCGCCGCCGGTGACGACCACCTCGGCGGACTGTGGCCGGTAGCCGGTCGCGACGACGGTGTAGACGCCGCCGTCCAGGTCGGCGAAGGCGTACTCACCGTCGAGCCCGGTCGTGGTGGTGGCGACCACGTTGCCCGCGGCGTCCACGATCGTCACGCGTGCGTCCCTGAGCGGTGCGCCTCCGCCGCGGATGGTGCCGCGCACCTGCGCGCCCGGCTGGAGCCGTACGTCGACGCGAGCGGTCTCACCGCTCTCGATCTCGACGGGCAGGGCCAGCGGCCGGTGCTTGGGCGAGTTGACCGCGAGGGTGACCGTGCCCGGTGTCAGGTCGTCGACGGTGAACTCGCCCAGCGCGTCGGTCTGCCCGGTGGTCAGGACGTCACCGTGGGCGTCGGTCACGACGATGACCGCTCCGGCGACCGGTGTCCCGCTGTCCGCGGCCCGCACCGTACCGGCCAGGCCGCTGCCGCTCCCGAGCAGGATGTCGTACCGCATCGGCGTGTCACCGACGACGATCGTCGAGGCGTGGGGCTTGTGGCCCGCCGCCGAGGCGATCAGGAAGTACGAACCTGCGCGGGGCACTCCGATGCCGTACGAGCCGTCCCCCTGCGCCAGCGAGCGGCCGAGCTGCTGGCCGCCCAGCGAGATCAGCGTCACCGCGGCCCCGGTCACGGGCGTGTTGTTCGCGCTGTGGACGCGCCCGCCGACCAGGATCCCGCCGCTCGCCCCGTCGCCCGGAACGGCCCCGGCGGAGGCGAAGGCCGGCGCAGGCTGCGCGTGGCTCGGAGCCCCGCCGGCCTGCGGGAAGCCGTCCATCCCGTTCGACGCCGCCGCCATGGGGGCGGCCATGGCCGGCTCGGCGGGCCGGAACGGCTCCGCCTGCTGGAACGACGCCGCGGGCGCCGCCGCGGTGGCGGCGGCCCGCCGGCGGCCGGGCAGGAACATGGCGAGCAGGAAGGCGAGGACCGCGGCGCCACCGGCGATCGCCATCACGGTACGGAAGCCGTCCAGGGAGGGCAGGGCGACGTTTCCGAAGGTGTTGGTCATCTTGGCCAGGATGGCGCCGGCGACCGCGCTGGAGATCGACGTACCGAGGGACCGCATCAGGGTGTTGAGGCTGTTGGCGGCGGCCGTCTCGGAGGCGGGCACGGCGCCCATGATGAGCGCGGGCATCGCGCCGTACGCGAAGCCGATGCCGGCGCCGATGACGCAGGAGGCCAGGATGAGCTCCCAGACGGCGTGCAGCAGCACGATGTTCAGCCCGTAGCCGACGGCCACGATCAGGACGCCGATCATCAGCGTCACCTTCGGCCCCATGCTCTTGGTGACGATGGCGGACAGCGGTGCCATGGCCATCATCACCAGGCCGGTCGGGGCCAGGACCAGGCCGGCGTGCAGTACGGACTGGCCCAGGCCGTACCCGGTGGCCTTGGGCAGCTCGAGGATCTGCGGCAGGATCAGGGACGTCCCGAACATCGCGAAGCCGGTGGCCACCGACGCGAGGTTGGTGAACAGCACCTGGCGGCGCACGGTGGTGCGCAGGTCCACCAGCGGCTGCCTCGCGCGCAGCTCGAACCAGCCCCAGAGCAGCAGGACGACGACGGCCGCGGCGAACAGCCCGAGGGTCGTCCGGCTGGTCCAGCCCCAGTCGGCGCCCTTGGAGATCCCCAGCAGCAGGCAGACCAGGCCGGCCGCCATGCCGATGGCGCCGAGCAGGTCGAAACGCCCGCCGCTGCGTACCGCCGACTCGTGCACCAGGAGGAGGACGAGCAGGGTGACGAGGACGCCGAGGCCGGCGGAGACCCAGAACAGCGTGTGCCAGTCGTAGTGGTCGGCGAGGAGTGCGGCGGCCGGCAGGCCGAGCGCGCCGCCGACGCCCAGAGAGGCGCTCATCAGCGCGGTGGCGCCGGCGAGCCGCTCGGCGGGAACCTCATCGCGCATGATGCTGATGCCCAGCGGGATCACGCCGGACGCCATGCCCTGTAGGACCCGCCCGACGATCATCGGGGTCAGGGAGTCGCTCAGCGCGCACACGACCGATCCGACCACCAGCATGACAAGGCTGAAGAGCAGCATGAGGCGCTTGCCGTACATGTCGCCGAGGCGTCCCATCACCGGGGTGGCGACGGCGGCGGCCAGCAGCGTGGCGGTGACGGCCCATGCGGCGTTCGACGCGGTGGCGTGCAGCAGGCGGGGAAGCTCGGGAACGATCGGGATCACGAGCGTCTGCATCAGCGAGACCACGATCCCGCCGAAGGCGAGGACCGCTACGACGACGTTCGCCCGCGGCGGGGCGGCCGCCCCTGGCGCGGGGGGCTGGGCGTGGGACATGGGTCGAGCCTCCGTACGTATGTCCAGGGGTGCCGATGCGGCGGAACTAGGGCGCGTCTCAAAGCCCCGCTGTGAGACGCGCCCTAGCGTCGATCGCTCGACTCACGAGATGCGGAAACCTCCATCGGCGAGCGTGCCCGATGCTCGCTTTTAAATCAAGTGATTGACTTATCATAGCGGAAGAAGGTTGCGACGGTGAGGAGACGACGATGGCGAGCGGAACGGCACGCGCCGAACGAGTACAGGCGACGCGAGAGGCGATCCTGGCCGCGGCCGAGCGACTGTTCGCCGAGCACGGGGTGTTCGCCGTGTCCAACCGCCAGATCAGCGAGGCCGCCGGGCAGGGCAACAACGCCGCCGTCAACTACCACTTCGGCACCAAGACCGACCTGGTCCGCGCGATCGTGCGCCGGCACAGCGAGGCCATCGAGCGGATCCGCGTACGGATGGTGGCCGAGGCGGCCGGCTCCACGGATCTTCGCGACTGGATCGCCTGCCTCGTACGCCCGAACGCCGAGCACCTGGCCACGCTGGACGGCCCCAGCTGGTTCGCCCGGTTCGCCGCGCAGGTGCAGACCGACCCGGAGCTGCGCGAGATCATGACCGCCGAGTCGCTCACGTCGCCGTCGCTGAACCGGGCCGTGGAGGGGCTGAAGCGGTGCCTGCCCGAACTGCCCCCCGAGGTACGCGCCGAACGCGACGAGATGATCCGCCAGCTGATGGTGCACATGACCGCGGAGCGCGAACGCGCCCTGGCCGACGGGCGGCCCACCGCCCGCGCCACCTGGCACGACGCGGCCACCGGCCTGATCGACGCGATCGTCGGACTGCTGCAGGCGCCGGTCACTCCGGCACAGGGCGGCTCCTGAGCGTCGCCGCGCGAGGTCACGCGAGCACCGGACGGAACCGCTCGGCTCCATCTCATCCGGTAGGTCTTACTCCGCGTTGAGCAGACGCAGGCCGAGCGGCGTGATCAGATGCGTGACCGCCCTGCCGGTGCGGCGTGTGACGACCAGCCCGCCGCGGCGCAGGGTCCGGGCGTGTTCGGACGCCGACGCCCCGCTGATCCCCAGAGTGCGGGCGAGCTCGGAGGTCGTCCGTGGCGCGGTCAGTACGCGCAGGACGGCCGCGCGGGTCTGGCCGAGAAGCGCGCCCAAGCCGTCGCCGGCCTCCGGTTCGATCAGCGGCAGGGGAGTGAGCGCCGGATAGACCAACAGCATCGACCCGTCCGGATGGACGTTGGTCCGCGGCCCGCCCGTCCAGAACGGGGACGGCAGCAGTGTGAGGCCGTGTCCCCCCAGCAGCCGTTCGCTCTCCCACGGCGCGTTCAGCTCCAGCGTGGTGCCGTCCCACCGGGAACCAGGACAGATGCTGACGAGGGCCGCTCGCAGCCCTTCCTCCGACAACAGCATCCGCCGCCATGCGACGTCGGCGTGGAAGCTCGCGCGGATGCGGGTCCACTCCGCTTCGATGAGGCCGTCGTACGCGCCGCGAAGCGCGCGCTCCAAGGTGCGCCAGGCGTCGCGATCGCGGTCGATCAACCCCTTCGTCCAGGGCGTGGGCCGACAGCTCCGGGTGAGTTCCGCGTCCACGTCGTCGCGCGGGGTCGACAGCACTCTGTCCAGGCCGTCATCGAAATCCTCGCTGACCGGGTCGAGGAAGAGGGGCCCGCCGGCGGTGGGCGGGATCAGTTCGAAGAGCGGTCGCGTGCTGCGAGGCAGCCGGATGCGGCGGGCCCAGCGCGTGAACACGGCGTCGTCGCGCTGGAGCGCGGCGATGGCCATGCCCAACTCCAGTAGCGGGGCCGGGTCGGAGGCGATGCGGACCCGCAGGAGGTCCTCTGCCGTGAAATGAATTCGGAGCACTTCGGCCTTTCGCTCTACACCGAAACCCTCGCACGTGACGGCGCTTGCTCTCAATGATGCGCGATACCACGAAAGTTGACGGAAGGATGGCAATGCGCCGTACGTTCATCATCGCCGCGCTCGCCGCATCGGCGGTGGGTCTGCTCTCCTCGGCCGCGGGCGCGGCCGGGACGGGCGACTGGCACCCCGCTCCGAGCGAGCCGTTCGTGACCTCCGGAGTCTGCTCCTTCACCATGAAGGGCGACATCGTCCGGGACACGACCGAGGCACGGACCCTCTCCACCTACCCGGACGGCTCGGTCGAGGTGGAGGAGGCCCGTGGACCTCTCGCGATCCGCTTCACCAACATGAGCACCGGCCGCTCCGTCGTACGAGACCTGTCCGGTCATGGCATCATCCATTACTTCCAGGACGGCGGCAGGGAGTATCGCCTCGACGGCGGGGGAAGCGTCCCCGTCCGCGTCGACAGCCCCGGCTTCCCGCAGGGCTGGTACATCCTGCACGGGAGCTTCACGGTCGTCGGGCACACCGACGGCACCCGGATCTTCAGCGACGTGCACGCCACGGTGGAGAACCTCTGCGAGACGCTGGCCTGACTCCGCTCTGAAGGCGGGTCGCGCCGGCGGGTCATCGTGATCGCATTCTTCCTGGTTCGCGACGCCCTGAAGAATGTTGCATAATGCAATTGTGTCCCCCCGCAACGATCTCCCCGTGTCCGCATGCCCCGACTCCCTCGCCGCCGACGGACGCGGACCGATCCGTACGCGGAGAGGTCTCGCGTCCGTCATCACAGGTCTGCGGGAGGCCCCGTCCGGGCTGCTGGTGACGGCACTGGTGGTGGGCGCCGGCGCCGGGCTCGGCGCGATCGTGTTCCGCTGGTTGATCGTGACCTTCACTCACCTGTTCTCCGGACACGCCGACTACTCGGCGGCGGGACACGCGTCCAACTCGCGTCTGCACTGGCTGGGGCCCTGGTTCGTACTGCTGGCCCCGGTCGTCGGCGGCCTGCTGTACGGCCCGCTTGTGCAGCGATTCGCGCGCGAGGCACGCGGCCACGGGGTCCCCGAGGTCATGTTCGCGGTGGCCCAGCGCGGCGGACGGATCGCCCCACGAGTCGCGGTGGTCAAGTCCCTGGCCTCGGCGCTGTGCATCGGATCGGGGGGCTCGGTCGGCCGTGAGGGCCCGATCGTGCAGATCGGCTCCGCCCTCGGCTCCAGCATCGGCCAGGCCCTGCGGCTGACCGAGAACCGGCTCCGCGTCCTGGTCGCCTGCGGCGCCGCCGGCGGGATCGCGGCCACGTTCAACGCGCCACTGGCCGGCGTGTTCTTCGCGATGGAGCTCATTTTGCGCGACTTCACCGCGGAGTCCTTCGGCGCGGTCGTGCTGGCCAGCGTGACCGCCAGCGTGGTCGGCCGTGCCGCGCTCGGTGACACCGCGTTCCTGCAACTGCCCGCCTTCCACGTGAGCCACCCGGCCGAGTACCTGCTGTACGCCGGCCTGGGAGTGCTCGCCGGAGCGGCCGGTGTGGGATTCACCCGCGTCCTCTACCTCGTCGAGGACCTGTGCGACTGGGCCTGGCGTGGCCCCGAATGGCTTCGCCCGGCCGTCGGCGGGCTCCTCCTCGGCGGTCTGCTCCTCGCGCTGCCCCAGATGTACGGCGTCGGCTATCCCGTTCTGGAGAACGCCATCGATGGCCGGTACCTCGTCGGCTTCCTGCTCCTTCTGCTGGTCGGCAAGGCGCTCGCGACCAGCCTCACCATCGGCATCGGCGGCTCGGGGGGCGTCTTCGCGCCCAGCCTGTTCATGGGCGCCATGGCCGGCAGCGCGTACGGCATCATCGCGCACCATCTGGTCCCGGGGCTCGCCACCTCGCCCGGCGCGTACGGGCTGGTCGGCATGGGAGCGGTGTTCGCCGGAGCGGCCCGCGCGCCGATCACCGCGGTGATCATCATGTTCGAGCTCACCGGTGAGTACTCGATCATCCTGCCGCTCATGCTCGCCATCGTCCTGGCGACCGTCGTCAGCCGCGTGCTGACCGGCGACACGATCTACACGCTCAAACTCCGGCGCCGGGGCGTCCACCTCGACGCCCCGGAACCGGTGAACCCGCTGGCCACCACGCCGGTCGCCGAGGTGATGGAGCCGGTCCCCCCGTCGCTGCCCGACACCACCACGTTGGAAGATGCGGCACGCCTCCTGGTCACCTCCGAGCACGGCGTCCTGCCCGTGACCTCGTCCGACGGCCGGTACTGCGGCACGGTGACCGCCCGCGCCGCCGCCGAGGCGCTCACCGACAGCGACCGCCCGCCCGCCACGATCGGTGAACTCGCCGAGCTGCCCACCCCCGTCATCGCCCACGACGCCCTCGCCGACGCCCTGCACGTACTCGTCAACACGCAGGGAACGGGTGTTCCCGTGCTGGGTGACGACAAGACCGCCGTCGTCGGCTGGATCGCCCATCAGACGATCCTCAACGCGCTCCGCGGGCAGGACACCGCGCGCCGGGGCTGATGGTCCTCCGCCGGTCCCTCCGGTGCGAATCCGAACTGGGGATATAACGCCTTATCCAGCGCCCTGACGGCAAAGAGTGAGTAATCATCGGCGCCCCTTATCACCCGCACCCGTGATCGTCGTTCGGGCACGGGTATCACGCCGATGTGCACCGCGACATGAGCCATCACCGCGCCCCGGAACCGTTCATCCGGTTGGCCCGGGGCGCACTGGTCGCGACGGCCATTGTCGTGCCGGTCGCCCTGACACCGGCGACCGGCGCGAGCGCGGCTCTGACTCCCACCAGAGGAGGGGGGGCCGGCTCCGCCGACAGGAACCACACCATCATCAGCCGCTCAGGGAACGGAAAGTTCAACAAGAACATCTTCGCCGTGAACGATCCGTCGTACATTCGCGGCCACCAGAACGTTTCCAACCAGAACATCGGCGGCCAAACCGCCACGCAGAACGCGATCTGCAAGTGGAAGCGTACTCATTGCAAGATCAACCAGCGGATGCTCGTCCGGGACCCGTGACGTCCCTCACCAGGTGATGCCGTCCAGGGCGAGGACGGCACCCTTCTTGGACTGGCCGACCTGCAGGCCGATGGCGAGGACCGAGACGCCGGGGACGGTCCAGGTGATCTCGCGCCAGCCGCGGTGAGCGGACAGCGAGACCGCGGCGCCGGACACGAAATGGTTGTGGTAGCCGGCGTCCTGGACGAACGGCGTGGCTGAGCCCGGCGACCGCCCATCGGTCCAGACCCGGTACGTCACGACCGTGCCGCCGTGCACGCCCGGCGGATGGTCGACTCCGGTGGCCCCGTAGTCAGAACCCTTCACGGCCAATCGGAGCGCGTGCGTGCCCTGATAGGCCGGGTCCGAGGCGACACCCGCGCTGAGACTGTCGTCGCCGTAGAAGACGCTCCAGCCCTGCCTGCCGTTCTCGAATCCGTAGCGAACGGCGGACAGCGCTCTGACCGGTGCGTCCTTCCGCGACGCCGTTCCCCCTGAGCCCGGAGCGTCCGGCCCGGCGGTGTCGCCGCCGTGACTCTTCGGACGGTCGCGGCCGGAACCACCGTGGTCCGGAGACGTCTTGCCGACCGGAGAGACCGTCACCTGGCTCGGGCCGGCGGTGACGGTCGCGGTCACCCGTGGACCGGGCGCGGCGTTCGGCGGCGCCGCGTGGTGGTGGTCGAGAGACAGGAGGACCGCGGCGGCCGCAGCTGCCACCGCCACCGCCCCCGCCGTCCACGCGACGCGCTTCCTCCGGTCTCCCGCCGTCGCGACAGGCGCCCCCTGCTCCCCGGACACCTCCGCCGGCGGATCCGCGTCCGCGTTCTCAGGCCGCCCGACGGCCGGGGCGTCCGCGCGGGTCCGCGAGTCATCGCCCGGCGTGGGAGGTACGGCCGGGGCGTCATCAGGGGACTCGACGGACGTTTCCGACATCAGGGCCGCATCGTCGGTTTCGGCGGCGGGGGCATCTCCGGCGGCGCCCTGGACCGGTGGATCCGCGAGACCGGGAGCGTCCTGCTCATCTCCCGTATCGGTGACCGCGTCGGCCTGGAGCTCGCCGAGGACCTTGGCCGCCGGTCTCCCCATCTCTCCGGCCAACCTGCGCAACCGGCGAGCCTGGACGCGGTGAGTACGGCTGCAGTAGCGCCGCACCGAACCGTCTTCGGTCGGCTCCACCGGCCGCTCACAGCCCGGCAGGGCGCATGTCTCCGGCGGTTTGGCGTCATCCTCAGCGGACATGGCGGGCCACCCGAATAGGAGTCACCGATCTATCCTTTACCAGGTTATTTGATCGTGAATTACGCGGCAGTGAGCATTTTATTGGTCAATGCCCTCGTATGCGGCAGAACTTCACTGTTTCCGGAACAGAGATTGGGACAAATGCGTACGCAGCGCAGAACTTAGAGCACGCGACCGTGCGTTCCGTAGCGCCGGAACGCGCATCCGCCGAGCCTCCGGAGGTCATCAGCTCGGCAGCGGGGCGACCAGCCTCCGCTCCAGGCCGGCGATCGCTCCTGTGATGCTGGTTCGTTCCCGGTGCAGGGTTTTCCGCCGACGCGACAGCCGCCGGGTCGCCGCCCGCAGGTACGGGGTGTTCGCCCGCAGCGGTACGGCGCGCAGCGCCGTCAGCGCGCGGTCGACATCGGTGATCTCGGCATCGATCCGGTTTCGCCGGGCGATGTCGCGGGAGTAGCTCGCGGAGTCGGCCGTCCACCGGTGAAGCGCCTTGATCACCTGGCTGAGCCGCTGCTCCTGCCGCTCCAACCGGTGGATCGCGGCGGCGATGTCGGCGTTCTTACGGCCGGCCGGCAGGCGGTCCAGCTTCCGCCTGGCGTCGCGCACCGTACGGATGCGGCGGTCGGCCAGCGCCAGTGACCGGGCGGTCGTGCCGGACCGCTGCCGGATGAGCTCTTCCGGTGCGACCGTCCGCGCCTGCCCGGCCGCCGCCGTACGCCGTTCCGGTGGGGCACCGGTACCGGATCGGGGCTGCTCAGCGGACACCATGACGGCCAGCAGCACCAGAACCACCAGCCCGGTCCCGCTCCGCCGGAGCACCCGGCGGTCGCCCCTGCGCCGTACGCCGCTCGCGATCACGGCCCGCAGACGATGCCATCGCCTTATGACCTGGTCAGGAACTCGTCGCACGCGGCTCGCCGATCCGGCGGATGACCGAGTGGCACCGGTCCTCACTCCTGGAACCCGGGCCGGCCGGGCTGTGGCCGCCCTTCCCTCTACGGCCCGCGGCCGTACCGTAACGGGCTTCGCCCCCGCGACCTGCGGCCGTACCGTGGCCGGCTTCGCCGCCGTGGCCGGTGCCGGTCGTACGGTGTTGGTCCTCGCCGTCGCGGCCTGGGCCGGCCGTGGCTCGCGTGTGCTCGCGAGGGCGGCGGGCGTTGTGCCGATGACCTGGGAGGACGCGGTGGCGCGTCTGCGGCGGCGCGCTTCGGCTCGGTGAGCGGGCGCGCAGTACAGCCGAGGGGAACCGTCCGCCGTGGGAACGATCGGCCGGTCACACCCGGGCAGGGCGCAGGTACGTCGGGCCCTGGATCTACTCGCCGGCGTCATGGCGACCATCCCGCTGATCCGTGTGACGCGTCGCGTGGGCGCCGGTGGCCCGCTGGCCCACTCCACCGTGAAGTCTGACGCCGCGCCCGTCGGCGCCGGACCGATGCCGGGCGGCGCCGCAACCCGCATCCCGCGTGGCCGCGTGGTTTTCTCCCGTCCGTTCGCCACGCCGGTCGGAGGATTCCGGCCACGACACGAGCGGCGCGGAACGCGAGGCACGGATCACCGTCTCCTGCGCCGCGGGCCTCTTCACGGCCGCCTTGAGCACGGTCTTCTTCTTCGTCGTGGTCTTCTTCGCGGGGTGTCGCTCGGCGGCCGGATGCGGGTGGGCGTGCGGCGTACGGGTGGGTGTGTGCGTCACCCTGGCGGCGGTGACGATCGGGGTGACGGCCGTTCCGCGGACCGTCTTCGGCCGGTCGTCCCGGCTGTTCGGGTGGCCGGCGGGTGCGGGGGACGCGGGGGCCTTGCCGGCTCCGCCGTGGCCCGGCCGGGTGAAGCCCACGAGACCGTCCACCCGGCCCACGGCCAGGTAGTTCTGGATTTTCACCGTCGTGCCGGTGTGCGGCGCCACGATCATGGTGTGGCGAGCCGGGTCGAGGACGATCCCCACGTGGCCGGGGCCGGTCATGCCACGGTGGTAGTTGAAGAACACCAGGTCTCCGGGGCGCTCCTTACCCCTCGCGATGTGGTGGGTGTGGAAGTACTGGACGTCGGACGTGCGCGGGATCTTGATTCCCGCCGCGCGGTAGGCCTCCATCGTCAGGCCGGAGCAGTCGAAGCCGCGCGGGCCCACCCCGCCGTAGATGTACGGCTTGCCGATCTGGGCACGGGCGAAGGCGAGAACCTTGCGGCTGATGCGCGCGCGCACCGCGTCCGCCGACGCGGCCGGCTGGGAGACGTCTTCGGCCGGACCGGCCGGCTGGGCGGTCAGGGTCCGTTCCAGCCTGGCGAGTTCTCCGGTGGCCCGGTCGTACACGTCCGACGAGGCTCCGGGGACGCCCGCGAGCTCGCGCTGGACGGCTCGCATCGCCCGCAGTGCGCTGCGGACCTTCGTCAGCTCGGCCGGCTCGCGAGTCGCCGGGTGTGCGGACGCCGGGCGGTTCGGCGTCTTGGCCGGCGTGACCATCTGGATCACGTCCGAACGCGGGCCCCCCGCGGTCAGGAGGGTGCACGCCACAGCGGCGACGACGGGCCACAGCAGCGTGTGTGGAGTAGGTCTCAGCAGCACCGCCAGGCGGCGGACGGCGGAGGCCAGGACGCGAACACCGGCGCTCAGGCGGCCGGAGGCGTGGGAGACGCGACGGGACATTGCTGCTCCTCGGATGCGCGGCGACGCCGGGCGTACGCCTGCACCTGGTCGAAGAAAGTAAGGAGTGCAGTACGCGGTGCTCCGTCGTGGGAACGACGGATGGGCACCAACCCGACGCGGCACGCCACCACTTGTTCAGCAGCCGGCTCAACCGGATGACCGCCGCGGAGATCTCACAGCGGTTCCACCATCGCGCCGATGGCAACGGTAATTCTCGGCAAAGCTCCACTTTTCGTCAAGCCGTACGTTCGCCGGACTGACGAGCAGGCCTTGACAGCGACGTCCCTCGCGCTCATTCTTTGTTCTCGGATACCGGGTGTGTTGGGTGATCTTCCCTGACGCGCTTGAAGGCGGGTCGCCGGCCAGGCCGCGACACGCGACACGGCGCAATGGCGCCGCTCTTTTCCCTTTCCTCGACGCCCGACCGCGCCGCGAACGCTCGACGCCGCAGGGCGGTGACGCGCGTCGATCCCCCGGTAACCCGACGAGGAGTCGTCCCCGTGAAAAAGCCCGGATTCGCCCGCCGTGAAACGGCCGGCGACAAGCGCCCGTCCTGGCCCTTGCTCTTTCTCGCAGCCGCACTCGTCTGCGGCGTCATCGCCGTGGGCATGGCGGTGTACGGGGGCGGCCACGCGCAGCGTTCCGCCGCGCGACCGGAGCCGGTCCCGACCGCGCCGGCGTCGCCCAAGCCCTCGAAGCACGCCCGAAAGCCGGCGAAGAAGAAGCATGAGCCGGCCCGGGCCAAGGTCGCCATGGTGGACGTGAAGGTCGCCGCCGGCACACCGTACGCGAGCCGGTTGCGCGCCAACCAGCGTCAGCGGCGGCTCGTCGCCAAGTCGCTGAACACCCTCGCGGCGATGCGCGCGAACGGCACCTCATCGAGCGAGCTCACGAAGCTGGAGTCCCGGTTGCGCGCCCGCGACAAGACCCTGGCCACCCAGCAGAAGCGACTCGTCGCGGAGGCACGCTCGTGGAAGGCCGCCCGCGCCGCCGCGAAGAAACACCCCGTCGTGCTCGCCGCGAACGATCGGCCGGCCGGCGAGCCGAAGACCACGATCGACGACCCGAACCCGGAGCTGAGCGACCTCGCGGACGCCCTGAGCACGGACACACCCGATACGCCGGACGCGTTGGATCTCACGTCCGACGACGCCCTGCCGTACGACGACGCGTCGGCCTCCGGGCGACCGGACATCTGTGCGCTGGAGGACGGCAGGACGTCGGTGACGGGCATGACGCCGCAGTACTGCACCACATGTCCCCGCCGGATCCCCTTCGGCGACGACGGCGCGAGCGGTGACACACCGCAGGTCTGCGAGCGCCCCGGCGACGATACGACGACGGACACGCCCGACGCCGCTCGCGACGCGGGTGTCTGCCTGATCACGCGGAGCGGCACCGCGTCCGGGGCGACGCCCCAGCGCTGTGTGCCGTGTCCCGCCGGCACGGCCGCGGCGGACGGTACGCCGATGACGTCCGGCTCGCGGGCCCTGGAAGCGCTCCGCCGCGTGTGCGACGCGCTCGATCCCGCGCACGACACCGCCCGCCGGACGAGCGCCGCCGGGAAGACGTTCCTGTGTCCCGGCGCCGACGGGACGTACCGTGCGTGCGCTCCCTGCCCGGTCTCCGACCGGCAGCGCGGTGGCACCATCGTCCCGCTGTGCCTCCTCGACGACGGCGCGACCTCCTCCCCCGCCCGCGACACGTCCACGGACACCGGCGACGAGGACACGTCCACGCCGTACTCGTACGCGCCGCCGCAGAACGACGACGATCCGGCGACCGCGACCACCCCCTCGGCCTGGCCGAACCTCTCGTAGATGCACACGCTCGAGTCGATCCGCATCGTGGCCGGCGCGTTCGCCGTGGTGTTCGGCTGCGTCGGCGCGCTGGGCCGGTGCCGGTTCGGCTCGGTTGTCAGGTTCGTCGCGACCGGGGTGATCGTGGCGGTGCTCGTCGGCGACCTCGGCGTACCGACGTCGCCGGCCGGCGTACGCCCGGTCCGCGCGGAGACGAGCACGGCCGCCCCGCCTCCCGGCCAGGACGCCTCCCTGCCGGAAGAGCTCCCTGACCTGCTCGGCCGGCTTCAGCGGGCGTCGAGCCCCCGGCGCGCCACCGCGTCCCGTACGCCGGCCGGACGGACGGCCCGGACCTCTTCCGCGCGGAGCCGCACCCGGCCCCGGAGGACGAGCCAGTCTCCTCCGGTCCGGCGGGCGCAGTTCTTCCAGGGCTCCGGCGGAGGCGGCCGGCGCCGGCCGCCGACGGCGACCGGCGGCGATGCCAGGGACGACCCTTCGGACCCCGGGCAGCCGGAGAACTGGTCCGCGGAGATCCAGGCCCGGATCAACGCGCAGGAGAACCGGATCCGCTGGGAGTTCCCCGAGCTCAAGGCCGCCCTGGAGGACCGTGAGAAGGCGCGGCCGCTCCGCGACGCGCTGGCGCTGCTCCAGACGCTGATCGACCGGGACGAGGAGCTCCGGCGGGACGCCCTCGACGCGCTCGCGCGGCAGCGTCAGGCCCAGCGTCCCGATCCGAATGTCGGCCCGCTGGGGCGTCGGATGGCGGAGAAACTCCAGCGGCTGATCGCCGGTTACGCGGCCGAGAGCGCGCTGGACGCGGCCCGCGAGGGGCAGTGGCTGGCCCGGCTGGAACGGCTGGCGGGCGAGACGAAGCCGTCCGCGAGCGACGCCGCCCTGCTGCGCGAGTACGGCGCGGGCCTGCCGTCATCCGTCGCCGCGACGCTGCGGTACGCGCTGCTGGTGTACCGCTACTTCGAGGAACGCGGACTCGCCGAGCAGGTCATGGACGGCGGGTACACGCTGCGGCGCGACACCGAGTCGGCCGCCTCGGTGCTCCAGCGGATACGCCGGCTGGAGAACGACCTGTGGTTCGCCGAGTGGGACCAGGACACCCGGAAGATCAGGAAGCTGCGCGGCGAGATCGACGCACTCGATCGCCGCCTCGCCCGGATCGAGCGCCGGGAGAACCTGCGCCAGTCCCGCGGCGGCCGGCCGGATGACGTCGAAGCCGCGGTGACGAAGACGCTTCGTACGTCGGTCTGGCTCCGCCGGACCCACGGTCTCGGCGGCCTCATCGAGTACTTCCGCCGCAAGGACCGGACGCGGATCGACCGGTTGGAGGACCGACGGGCCGCGCGTGCGGGGCTGGCCTCGCTGCTGCGGGCCCTGGCCAGGACGAAGAAGGAGCTGGCCGCGCTGGACGCCGAGACGGCGCCGTCCGCGAAGGACCGGCGCGACCGGATCCGGCTCCAGGCGGCGTTGCGGAACATCCTCGGCGACCTCGCCCGGTGGCGGCCGGACGACCCGGCGCGCACCCCGGTGCCGCCGAGGTCGACCATGACGACGATCGCGTCACCGGCCGACGAGAGGACCGGCCGGCCGGCCTCCACCTCCACCGTCGAGCTCCATAACGTCGAGTCGCCGGAGACGTCGCGGAACCCGCTGAAGTGGGCCGGCGCCGAGATCACGCAGCTCACGCCGCCGACGTCGCACTACCGGGTCTTCCGGCACTCGGTCAATCCGTACGCCGGGCTGCTGCCGGTCACGGTGTTCAGCCAGGCGAAGTACGAGGTGCGGATGCCTGACGGCAGCGTCTACGACGTCACCGCCAAGCACGACTTCAAGCGCGTCGAGCTGCGCAGCCCGACGGAGATGCTGAGGTACTCCGGCAGCGTCAACGGCCCGCCGAACGCCCCCTTCACCGTGCCCGTCCACGGGTACGACGTGCTCGTCATCCCCCGGACGTACGTCTCTGTGGAGAACGGGCTCCTGCTGCCCGGAAGCGACGACGTCTACGGCCTCACCGGCAAGGTCGACCTGAAGGTCACGACGCGCTACTCGCCGCACGCCGGGGAGGAACGCACACTGCCCTGGACGTGGTCTCACGCCGAGCCCGCGACCGGCAAGGATCTCGTCAAGGACAGTCCCGGCGCGCGGATGGCGCCCCAGCACAAGTGGGACTTCGGCGTCGGCCTGCTCGTCGTCTTCCCGATCTTCGTGAACAGGCTCAAGGTCGGCTCGGTGGGCGGCGTCCTCCAGATCCAGTACACCAACGAGAACAAGGGCCAGACCAGAACGGCCGGACTGACTCCGCGGCAGACCCTGTGGGAGCTGGTCCACGCGACCCGGCGGGACTGGGAGTACAACTTCAGCCGTGAGTTCGTGGCCTCGACGTTCTTCTCCCTCGGCGACCAGAACCCGCTGATCCCGCAGCCGGGCGCCATCAGCCCCGCGTACGGCGGGTTCAACCTGTCCGGGGTCAACCTCAACTACGTCGCCGGCCGGTCGATCGGCCAGGCGCCGGATCTGATCGACAAAGCGATCTCCCTGATCCCCGGATTCGGCCGCAAGCTGCGAGAACACGCGGAGGAAGCGGCACTGCAGTCGCTGGCTGAGATCCAGCAGCAGGCCCGCGAAGAGCTGAAGAACACCCAGGACGCCGACCGCTGGGAAAGGGAGGACGGCTCCCGCACCGTGCCCTCCACCCCCGTCCGGACCCCCGCGCAGAACCCCGATGCCACGGCACAGCCCGAGGCCACGCAGCAGCCGGAGCCCACGGAGCAGCCGGAGGCGTCGCCCGACACCGCCCAGGACCCCGGCACCGCGCCGACATCGAGCGACTCCGGCGACTGGCTGAGCGACATCGTCTCCCCCGAGGAGAACGACGAGGACCCGGCCACTTCCCCGACGAACCTGGAACGCCGACGGCTCCTCAACGAACTCGCTCGCCTCTACGACCGGCTGATCGCGGACCCGGGTTCGGTGTCACCGGACGAGATCGCGACCATCGTCGAACGCCTCGGCCGGCTACCCGAACGGCCCGTCCCCGGACAGTCGCTGCTCTACCCCGATCTGCAGAAGCTCCGCGAACTGCTGCGCCGCATCGAGCAGGCACGCACCGACGGCGACCAGGCCACGCTGGACGGCCTCGAACGTGAGTTGCGTGAGACTCTGCGCACCGTGGTCACCCGCCCCCAGGTCGGCGGTGGCGCGGCGATAACGCTCCCCGTGCCGGCGAGCGTTCCCGAGATGCCGCAGGCGGCCCCGGAGTGGCAGCCGTACGCCGAGCCGAGCGTCACCTCCGGCACCAGGCCGGAATTCTCCCCGCTTCCCGGGAGAGAGGTGGAACGGCCCACCGGCACCGATCAGACGCCGCGCAGCTCGTACGGGCCGATCCCGGTCCAGCGACAGCCTCAGCAGAACGGCCTGTCGATCCAGGAGCACTCCACGGCCGCCAACGCCACGGGCGGCCTGCCGGACCTCAACTGCAGCCGGAGCGGTCCGGCATGCGACACCTGCCTGGGCCACATGGAGCGGGGACGTTGCGTCGGCCCCGACCCGTACGGAGGCCTGGTCAACGACCTCTGCTTCGGTCACATGGAGAACGGCCGCTGCGTCGAGGACCTGCACGACGGGCCCGGCAACGACATCTGCTTCGGCCACATGGAGAACGGCCACTGCATCGAGGACCTGCACGACGGGCCCGGCAACGACATCTGCTTCGGCCACATGGAGAACGGCCACTGCATCGAGGACCTGCACGACGGACCCGGCAACGACATCTGCTTCGGCCACATGGAGAACGGCCACTGCATCGAAGACCTGCACGACGGACCCGGCAACGACATCTGCCTGGGCCACCGGGAGAACGGTCGATGCATCGAGGATCGCGACATCTCGTTTTCGACGACGGCGTACGCCGGTGGGACCGATCTGTGGGATGACGAACAGGGGCAGTCCGAGCAGACCCGCGACAGCGTGCAGACGGGTATCGGCGGGTTCGGCTTCTCGATGATGACGGGCGGAATGGGGGGAAGCGGTGGCGGGCCCTTCGGGAACGGCAACGGCTCCCAGCGCCCGAAGATCGCTTCTCTCTGCCCGGGCGGGACCTGCTCGGCGAACAACACCACGAGCGGCGGCCACAACGAGGCCTTGGCCTCCGCGATCTGCGCTCAGTTCGACTGCACGGGCACGGACATCACGGCGCAGAGCGGCGCGACCGGTTACTGCCACAAGGACGGCTCCTGCGGCTGGCCGATGCCCGACACGGGCGACGCCGGCCAAGCCCTCGACGTCACCTACTGCCACAAGGACGGGACGTGCGGCTGGGACTCTCAGGACGGTCCGTCGCACTCCGGGACCACACCGCCCGGTTGCCAGGCGACCACGACCGGGGGGTTGATCTGCCAGACCACGAACGCCCACGGCGACGAGACCTCGTGCGTCTACCTCCAGGCCACCGCGGACTGCGGAAGCACGGGCGCCGACGGGTCCGGTACCCGCTGCGCCGGCACCACCGCCGACCACACGTGCACGCTGACCTATCCCGACAAGCGCACCCAGACGTGCCGGACCTCGTCCACCGGCACGAGCTGCGACGGTCAACTGGCCGGAGACCAGGGCACCCAGCACTGCGACTTCGGCACCGACGGCCGCACGCACTGCGTCACCAAGAAGGGAGACGTCACCGTCGACTGCACCGGTCACGGCGACACGAACGACCACTGCGTGCGGACCGGCGGCCAAGACACTCATGACACCGGCTCGAAACCCACCGGATCGAAGACCACCATCGACATCGGCCATCGGCCGCCGCTCGTCACCACCGACGACGGCGGCAGCGAACCGCCGACGCCGTTCAAGCCCGGTACGGAGGTCACGAAAGCCCTGTGCGAACAGGTGAACACGTGCGAGAGCGGCGATCAGAACAGCGGCGACCAGAACTGCCCACCGGCCGGTTGCGCCGGAGGCAGCGCGGACTTCGACAACGATGACGGCCCTCATTTCGACCATGACAACAACGGTCCGCAGGAGGACGACGGGACGGTCAACGTCACCGACCCGGGCATCCACCTGCTGACCGCCGAGTGCGGCACCAACCCCTGCTACAAGGCGAACGACGACGACACCGACGGCGGAAACGACCCCAGTGACGCCACGGCCGGCAGCCGCCAGGAAACCGACGACCAGAACAGCGCCGACTCGGGAGACAAGAACGACGACGACGGGGAAAAGACCGGCGACGACAAGGGAGATGACCAGAACACCGCTGCCCAGAACAACCAGCAGAACGGTGACGACGGAGCCGACAGCGGTTCTCAGCAGCCCACCGCACCCGCCCCGCCCGCCGCGGCACCCGCGCCCACCCCGACGCCGACTCCCCCGGTCACGCCCGACAACACGGCCGAGAACTACGACCATGACCAGAACGCCGAGGTGAACAACCCGCCCGAACAAAGCGGCGGAGGGACCGGAGGCTCCGTGCGGTGAGGGGCCGCCGGCGGCCGGGCTATGGTGCCGAGGGCCGTCGAGAAGCCCGTACCCGTGGAGAGTGGACATGGCCCTGTCGCGCGCGTTGGTCCGATTGCTGGCGCTGACCTGCGGCGTCACGATCGCGAACATCTACTACGCGCAGCCGCTGGTCCACGGCATCGCCCACGATCTGGGGACGGCCCAGTCCTCGGCCGGTGCGCTCGTCACCGCGACGCAGCTCGGGTACGCCGCCGGGTTGCTGCTGGTCGTACCGCTCGGCGACATCATCGCCCGCCGGCCTCTGCTCACCACGTTGCTGGCGGTCGACGCGGTGGCGCTGGCGGCCACCGCCTTCGCTCCGGGGCTGGGAGTGCTGAGCGTGCTGGCCGTGCTCATCGGCCTCTCCTCGGTCGTGGTGCAGATGCTCATCCCGTACGCCGCCACGCTCGCCGCTCCCGACCAGCGTGCCCGGATCATCGGCACGCTCATGGGCGCCCTGCTGCTGGGCATCCTGCTCTCCCGTACGTTCGCCGGTGTCGTGGCCGGCGCCGCCGGATGGCGCGGCGTCTACGCCGTCGCGGCCGGGCTGATGGCCGTCACCGCGATCACGGTGAGCCGCGTACTGCCGGCCGATGCCCGTGAGGTCGGGATCGGCTACCTCGCCCAGATGCGCGCCGTCGTACGGCTGGCGCGGCGCGAGCCGGTGCTGCGCCTGCGGTCGCTGGTCGGTGCGGCGCAGTTCGCGGCGTTCAGCTGCTTCTGGACGACCGTGACGTTTCTGCTGTCGAGCCGGTCGTTCGGCTACTCCCAGACCGAGATCGGGCTCTTCGCGCTGGTCGGCGCGGCGGGCGCGGGCTGTGTGCTCTTCGGCGGACGGCTGCTGGACCGGCACCGGAACCTGGCGTGGCCGGTCACCGGCGTCGCCCTCGTCCTGTTTCTGGGCTCGTTCGGCGTCCTCGCCGCCGGCACGTACGGGCTGGTCTGGCTGGTCGTCGGCGCGCTGCTCATGGACGCCTGCAGCCAGGCGGTCCACGTGACCAACCAAGCGGTGCTCTACGACCTGGTGGACGGCGCCCGATCCCGGATCACCACCGTGTACATGACCGTCTACTTCGTCGGCGGAGCGCTCGGTACGACGGCGGGCACGGCGTCGTACGACCGCTGGGGCTGGGGCGGCGCCTGCGCGACCGCGGCCGGGTTCTGCGTCCTGGCGCTGCTCGCCTGGTCGGCCGCCCACCGGCACGAGCGGTCCGTGACCTCCGGCGCCGCGGAGCCTCGCGCGGAGGTCGCCCGGGACGGAGCGCGATGACCCGCAGGCCCTACGCCTCCGGCCGGCCCCGCCCGGCGGCGATGGTGACGGTGACCAGCAGGACGCAGACGACGGCGATGGCCGCGACCACGGTGGCCGAGCCGATCGCCGGCGCCGCCAACGGCAGGAGGGCGACGGCGGCGACGCCGCCCACCACCGCACCGGGGTTGATCGCCCCCTGCGGGGCGAGGGGCGCCTGCACCAGCCGGAGGAGGGCCAGGAAGACGACGACGGGGATCGCGACGGCGTAGCAGATCGCCCGGGACGACGGCTCGATCTCGTGTCCGGTCTGCTCGACGGCGACTTCCAGTCCGGCGCCGAGGGCCGCGAGGCTCGCGAAGATGGCGTAGTGGCCGTATCCCCACAGGTACGACCGGTCGCGACGGTCGCGGAGGCCTTCGCCGGCCGGGGCGAGGAAGTAGATCCACCAGAGGGCGAACAACAGGGCCAGGCCGGACAGAGCGATGGTGACGAAGGATCCGCTGATGGCGGTCTCGCGGAGCGCGCCCTCCACTCCCCGGGCCACGGCGAGGACGCTCTCGCCGAGCAGGATGATCACGAACAGCCCGTAGCGCTCGGCGATGTGGTGCGGGTGCCAGTTGGTGGACCTGGCGCGTTCCGCCCACAGAGGCACCAGCAGCTCGAGGACGTCCAGGCAGACGAACAGCGGCAGCCGAACGGACGAGGCGTCGCCGAAGAAGAGACGGAGCACCCAGCCCACCTGCACGACGGTGATGCCGGCGGCGTACCGCAGCGCGGTGCGCCGGCTCGCCCGGTCCTCGGCGCCGGCCCGCAGCCACTGGACGACGAGCGCGATCCGCATGATGAAGTAGCCGAGTGTCACGGCGCGGTAGTCGGAGTGGTCGAACGCGGCCGGCACGCCCGCGGCGAGGACGAGCACGCCGGCCATCTGCACCATGGTCAGCAGCCGGTACGGGACGTCGTCGGTGTCGTACGACGACGCGAACCAGGTGAAGTTCATCCACGCCCACCAGATCGCGAAGAAGACCTGGAGGAACGGCATCAGCCGGCTCAGGCCGTGCCCGTCGGCGACGCCGTGCGCGAGCTGGTCGGTGATCGCCGCGACCGCCACCACGAAGGTGAGATCGAACAGCAGCTCCAGCGGGCTCGAGACGCGGTGAGGCTCGTCGATCGGGCGCGCGCTCATCCGAACCCAGATCCGGCTTCTCGTACGGGCTGACGGCACGCTCACGCTCCTGTCGTCATCGGGCGGTGCTGTCTCCGGGACAGGACAGTCTTCAGGCCGGGGACGCCTCGACGCCAGGGGTGCGCACGCCGACAGTTCAGCATGACCTAGCGAGGAACCCCGGCCCCTTGAGTTCAGGGCCGGGAGGAATCGCTTCCCTCGTGTGCGGCGTACTAGCGCCGCCTGGGCCGGTGCTCGGGCGCGGGAGACCAGGTGTGTGCGCAGGGGGTGTAGGCGACGCTGTGGTTATCGGTGAATTCCCACCTTGCATGACACAGAAGAACGCTACGGTTACCTTCTGTGAAGATCGTGGTGCAGGTCAAACTCATGCCAGATGCCGGGCAGGCGCTGGCGCTTGAGCGGACCCTGCACACGGTGAACGATGCGGCGAACTGGGTATCGGCTGTGGCGTTCGAGCAGGGTGTGCCGCACCTGTACGAGCTGCGTAAGCACACCTACGCCGAGCTGAAGTCCCGGGGACTGGGGGCACAAGCCGCCCAGCACGTCATCAAGAAGGTCCGTGACGCCTACACCGCGTTGAAGGCGAACATCGCTGCGGGGAACCTCGGCAAGCCGGGCACTCGCCGTCGGGTCAAGGCCGAGACCAAACCGATCGTGTTCCGTCCCGAGGCCGCGCAACCGTATGACGACCGGTGCTTGTCGTGGCAGTACGACGCCGCCACCGTGTCGGTGTGGACCACCGACGGCCGGATGAAGAACATTGCGTTCGCCTGCTCGGCGGGTGCGCTCAAAACGCTGCAGACCTATCGGCAGGGCGAATCCGATCTGATCCGGCGTGACGGGGTGTTCTATCTGATCGCCACGTGTGAGGTGCCCGAGGCCGAGCGGTACGAGCCCGGCCGGTTCATCGGTATGGACCTGGGCATCGCCGCCATCGCCACCACCTCCACCGGTTACAAGGCCGCCGGACGGGGACTCAACCGGCACCGCAGGCGGCAGCTCGAACTACGCCGCAAGCTCCAGAACAAGCGCACCAAGTCCGCCAAGCGGCTGCTGAAGAAACGCAGACGCAGGGAAAAGCGTCACGCCGCGAACCAGAACCACATCATCGCCAAGACGATCGTGACCGAGGCTGAACGCACCTCATCCGGAATCGCCCTGGAGAACCTCAAGGGAATCCGGCAGAGGGTACGGCTCCGCAAGCCCCAACGGGTCACCCTCCACTCCTGGGCCTTCGCCCAGCTCGCAGACTTCATCGTCTACAAGGCCAAGCGAGCCGGCGTGCCCGTGGTCTTCGTCGATCCGGCCTACACCTCACAGCAGTGCTGCGAGTGCGGCCACATCGAGGCCAAGAACCGGGTCAGCCAATCGGTTTTCTGCTGCCGGAACTGCGGGGTCGTTGCCCACGCGGACCGGAACGCCTCCCGCAACATCGCCCGCAAAGGCGAAGCTGTGTGGACCGCGGGGCGTGAGTCACGCGTCCCTGCCACCCCATAGCGGTGACTGGACGGAGGAGCCCACCCAGCAGCCAGCCGGGGAGCTACCTCCAAACCCGGCCCTTCTTCAGGGCCGAGTCAAGTTGACGATCTCTCGCACTGAGGACGCGTCACGCGAACTCATGCGGCATGATGCGTCTGGGTTGATCGAAAGCGGAGCGGCGCAGTCATGGGCTTGAGAGACCGAGTGGGCGACGTCAGGCGCGCGGCCGGCGCGGGCCTGGACAAGGGCCGGGAAGCCGCGAGCGCGGGCCTGGACAAAGGCCGGGAAGCCGCGAGCGCGGGCCTGGACAAGGCCGCGAGTCTGGACAAGGAGGCCATCCAGGCCGCCGGCCGGGGCGCCGTGGCGACCGCCAGACAGGCCGACGACTGGGTCCTGGAGCAGCTCAAGGCCGTCCGGCCGCCGACGCTTCCGCTGACCGAGACCTGGAAGCTGTCGATCGGCGGGATCGTCGCCGCTCACCCGAAGGCACCCCGCCTGACGGGTCGGCTCCTCGCCCCGCTCGACAGGTTCGGCGCGATCGAGATCGGGCCCGACGAGATCGGGTTCGACGGCGACACGGCCGGGTGGGACAGGGTCACCGAGGTCCGCACCCGTAACCTCTCCGAACTCGCCGTCGGCGCCTTCTGGAACTTCGCGATCGACGATCTGCGCAACCGGCTGCCTCCGGTTCCGGGCCGCAAGTGGGCGGTCACCAAGGTTCTCCAGGTTCTGCTCGCCATGACGGTGGACCTCGAGAAGCAGGCCGAGAAGGCCGAGGAGGAAGACGGCCCGCAACCCGTCGCCTGCGAGATCATCCATCGCGGGCTTATCCAGCGGAACAAGGAGATGACGACCGGCCTGTTCTCCGCGCTCGCGCTGTGCTCGCTCCCCCAGGTGGGCGAGGCCCTGGCGGCCGCCGCCACCGAGAGGGGAATCCCGGTCGTGCCCGCCGAGCCGTACCCACACGTCTCGACCAACGAGCGCGTGCTGAGAATGCGCCGGCAGCGCGAGGCGCTCGCCGCGAAGGCCCACGAGCTGGAGAGCGCCGCCGACGAAGAGGCCTGACGGGTACGGTCAGGCCTGTCTCACCGCCGCTGACTTTCTGTCGTCTGTTCACTGTCGGAATAACTCTCAGTAGCGTCCCCTGGGGCCGGGCACGGACGCCCGCGTCATGGAGGAGGTCGTGACTGATGACTGGTTCCGACAACAGATCGCATGTCGGTCGGCGGTCCCTGCTGGCCGGTGCGGCCGGGCTTCTGGGAGCGGCGGCGCTGCCCGCGACCGCGGCGCGGGCGGCGCAGGTGGCCCCGGCGGAGGTCAGGCCGGCGCGGCGGTACCCATCGAACTGGCCCTGCCTCGAGCCCTACGGTCTCGCGGACACCCGGCTGGACCTGTGGCCGCGTGAGGACAACTCCTTCGTCCTTCCGCTCGAGCCGCGTCCGAGAGACGAAAAGCTCGGCCGGGTCTGGATGCGGGACACCTACGTCAACTGCTTCGTCTCCCACGGTCGTCCGATCTATGTCGCCACGGGCACCACCCGGGTGCCCGGGCTCGACGCGGCCGCCCCGTGGAACGACGGCATCTTCGTCTGGGTGTCTCCGTCGCTGCGCGGGCCGTGGAGGCTGGTGGACACCACCGGCATCCGGCCCGGCGCCGAGAGAGGCAAGGTGTGGTCACCGGAGTTCGTCGACGAGAACCGGCCCGGACGCACGGTCGTCGCTCCTTGGCAGCAGTACTGGTACGACGACCGATTCGGCAGGCGCGGCGAGGTCTGGGCCCCGGAAGTGCACTACTTCCGCGGCAGGTGGTACATCGCCGCGTGCATGGGCGACCACTCGCGGAAGGTCGGTTCGTTCATGCTCGTGAGCGAGGGCGGGGTCGAGGGCCCGTACCGGCTCGTCGAGGGCAATCTCGAGAAACCCTTCGGCGATTCTGTCGTCGGGGGACCGGCGTTCGTCGAGCCCGGTGCCTACCACCACATCGACGGCAGCCTCTACAGCGAGGGCGACGACGCGTGGCTCGTGCTGCACAACCACCTGTACGCGAAGTTCCGGGACGACATGGAGGACATCATCCCGGCGACGAACCTGCCGACGTTCCAGGAGACGCCCTACTCGCCCGAGCCGTACCTCGAGGGCGTGTACGTGTTCAAGTACGGGGGCAAGTACTACCTCCTCCAGGCCGCCTGGGACCGGACGTCGGCCAATGCCGACGGCAGCACACGAAATGCCTACGACCCACCCGGCCCCGGCCGCGTGCAGTACCAGTACGACATGGTGGCCGCCGTCTCGGACAACTTCGAGGGACCGTACTCCGAACGGTGGACGGCGGGAGTCGGCGCCGGTCACAACAACCTCTTCGTGGATCACCGCGGCCAGGTCTGGTCGACGTTCTTCCGCAACCCCAACTTCGGCTACTGGGCCGACCCGTCGCGCATCAAGGACACCGCCGTGCCCGGTGTCGTGCGGGTGGAGTGGACCGGCCCGGAAGGCGATCGTCTGTACGTCGAGCGCCGTCATCGGTGACCCCGACCTTCTGCGTCGCATCCCGTCCGACCTGCGGCGACGCCATGGTCCAGGCGCCGGGCACACGGCCGGGCGGGTGCGGCGGTCTGGGCTGCGCCGATGAATTCTGGCGACACCACGTCGTAATCGGCGATTCTTTTTGTCGGAGCCTTGACGCAAAAAAACGTCATATTTACGGTTTCGCCCATGTCACCGCCCGGCGGAGTGCACGCTCTCGTACGGCGTTCGCACGAGGAGCGGGTCCTCAGGGTCCTGCGCCAGCGCGGCGCGCTGAGCCGAGGTGAGATCGCCGCTCGTGTGGGGCTGTCACGCACCACGGTCTCCGAGATCACCAGCGATCTGATCGCCCGCGGTGCGATCACGATCGTCGGGACGGACGCGGTCGGGCGGGTCGGCAGTGGGCGGCCCGCCGAACGCCTCGCGCTGGATCCCAGCTCCGGGCAGTTCATGGCGGTGGACTTCGGGCACCGGCGCGTCAACGTCGCGGTGGCGGACGCCTCCCATGACGTCATCGCGTTGGGCACGTCCCGCTATCCGGAGTCGGCGGGATGGCCGGAGCGCATTCCGGCCGCCTTCGCCCTCATCAAGAGGCTCAGCGTCGACAAGGGCGTGCACTACCGGGCGCTCCAGGCGATCGCGGTCGGTGTGCCCGGGTGGGGGGACAGGTCCCCGGCGGACGGGGTCGCCGAAACCTTCGCCGAGCATTTCGGCGCCCCCGTGACCGTGGACAACAACGTGCGCTTCGCCGGGCTCGCCGAGGCGCTCCGCTCCCCGGCCGACTCCGTGCAGAACCTCATCTACGTGCGGCTGTCCGACGGTGTGGGCGGCGGGGTGGTCGTGAACGGCCAGCTCGTACGCGGGGCGGACGGCTCCGCCGGAGAGTTCGGCCACATCACCGTGGCGGGCCCGGACGGCGAGCCGTGCCGCTGCGGCAAGCGCGGATGCGTCGAGACCATCGCCTCGGTGCCGGCCATCCTCGCCCGCTGCCGTTCGCTCGGCGTTCGCGTCGAGACGCTGGACGACCTGCGCGCGGCGGTCCGCATCGCGGAGCCGACCGTCGACAAGGTGCTGCGGGAGGCCGGGGCGGCCGTCGGCCGTGCCCTCGGCGCCGCCGCCATGATGCTCAACCCGAGCGAGATCGTGCTCAGCGGCGAGATCGTCCACATCGCACCGATGTTGTTTCAGCAGGTCGTCTCGACCATCACGTATGAGCTGTCCTACCGGGCGGAGGCGGCACCGGTGATCCGTCCGGCGCTTCTCGCGGACGAGGGCGGCGCCCTCGGGGCCATCGCGGTGTTGTTCCACGAATCCCCGCTGCTCGCCGGCTATCCCGAGGACCCGGTCGCCCCGTCCGGGCCGATCGAACGTACGAAGGAGCATCCCATGAGGACCGTGGCAGGAACGAGACCGGAGGAGGGCTTGCGATGACGGTCGTAAGCCCCGAGAACGTACACACCGGCGCCGGGAACGCCGACACCGGACGGGCGCGCGCCACCGGACGACCACGCAGAAGCCGGACCTTGTCGCTTCTCAATCTGACCTCGGTCGTGCTCGGGGTCGGCGCCTGGTGGATTCTCGCGCTCACGGGTTTCGACGTTCCGACACCGGTCGCGGTCGTCTCGCGGGGCTGGACTCTGCTCCAGGACGGCACCCTGGAGGGCGACGTCATGGCGAGCCTCGAACGGGTGCTGGCCGGTTTCCTCCTCGGCTCTGCCGCCGCGATCGTCGCCGGCTTCCTCATGGGCTGGTACACCGTCGCGCGGGGCCTGTTCGAGCCGTGGATCCAGTTCTTCCGTACCATCCCGCCGCTCGCCATCCTGCCCCTCGTGCTCGTCCTGATGGGCATCGGCGAGGCCCCCAAGATCTTCGTGATCTTCCTGGCGGCCTTCCTCGCCTGCGTCATCTCCACCTATCAGGGCGTCGTGAGCGTCGACCGCACGCTCATCAACGCCGCGCAGGTGCTCGGCGCGAAGGACGGCGGCATCTTCATCCGCGTCATCGTGCCGGCGTCGATGCCGTTCATCCTCGTCGGCATGCGCGTCGGCCTCGGCTCGTCCTGGGCCACCCTCGTCGCCGCCGAACTACTCGCCGCGCAGAAGGGCCTCGGCTACCGGATGCAGAACGCCCAGCTCTATTACGACCTCCCGACGATCTTCGTCGGCATCATCTCAATCGGGATCCTGGGCCTGATCATGGACCGGCTGCTGCAGCTGGCCGGCAACAGGCTCACGAGTTGGCAGGAGCGCCGTTGAACACGCCGGCACCGGAACCGAAGATCGCCTTGCGCGACGTCTCCAAGACCTTCCAGGTCGGAGGCGAGGACTTCGTCGCCCTCAAGGACGTCACCCTCGACATCGCCGACAACGAGTTCGTGACCGTCGTCGGCCCGTCGGGGTGTGGAAAGAGCACGATGATGAACACCCTCGCCGGCCTTGAGGAACCCTCGGGCGGAATGGTGCTCGTCGACGGTGAGGAGGTGCGCGGCCCGGGCCCCGAACGCGGCGTGATCTTCCAGCAGTACGCCCTGTTCCCGTGGCTGACCGTACGCCAGAACGTCGAGTTCGGCATGAAGACCGCGCGGGTGCCCAAGGCGGAGCGCCGGGAACGGGCGGAGCACTTCATCCGCCTGGTCGGACTCGAACGCTTCGCGGACGCCCTGCCGAAGACGCTCTCCGGCGGCATGAAGCAGCGCTGCGCCATCGCGCGGGCCTACACGATGAACCCCTCGATCCTCCTCATGGACGAGCCCTTCGGGGCGCTCGATGCCCTCACCCGCGTCAACCTGCAGGAACAGCTACTGGAGACGTGGAGCCAGGACCGCCGCACGGTCATGTTCATCACGCATGACGTCGACGAGGCGGTGTTCCTGGCCACCCGGGTGATCGTCATGGCGGCGCGGCCGGGCCGCGTCGTCGACGTGATCGAGGTCGACCTGCCCTACCCACGCACCGAGGACATGCGGCTCAGCCCCCAGTTCGGGGAGATACGCCGGCGCGTCTGGCACTCGGTCTACCACCAGGAGTCCGATCGCCCGGCCGCGACACCGGCGTCGACCGAGAGGGAAGCCATCTGATGACAATGACACGAAGGATCTTCGTCGCCGCGGCCGCCGCCATGGCGCTGGCCGCGGCCGGCTGCTCGTCCGGTGGCGGTGGCTCCGCGGCCACGCGGGTGAACTTCGGCTACATCGGCGACTTCAACGGAACGAGCCTTCTCGCCGTCGCCAAGGAGAAGGGTCTGTGGAAGAAACACGGGCTCGACGCCAAGACCAAGGTGTTCACCAACGGCCCGCTGCAGATCCAGGCGCTCGGCACGGGCGACCTCGACTTCGGGTACATCGGCCCCGGCGCCATGTGGCTGCCCGCGTCCGGCAAGGCGAAGGTCATCGCGATCAATACCCTCGGCAACGCCGACCGGGTGATCGCGCAGCCCGGCATCACCTCCCTCGCCGCCCTGCGCGGCAAGACGGTGGGGGTGCCGGAGGGCACGTCCGGCGACATGATCCTCACCCTCGCCCTGCAGTCCGCCGGCATGACCAAGAAGGACGTCAAGATCGTGCCGATGGACCCGTCCACGATCGTGTCCGCGTTCGCCTCGAATAAGATCGATGCCGCCGGCTTCTGGTACCCGGCGATCGCGACCATCAAGAAGCGGGTGCCCGGGCTCGTGGAGCTGGCCAAGAACGCCGACTTCTCCGCCAAGGTGTCCTTCCCGACCGTCTTCGTCGCCGGCAACGACGTCGTCGCGAAGGAGCGGGGCAAGGTCGAGAAGGTGATCGCCGTCCTGCGCGAGGCGATGCAGTTCCGCAGCGAGCACCCGGACCAGACGATCGATTACACCGCGAAGATGATCAGTGCCCCGCCCGACCAGGTCAAGGCCGACGCCGCAAACTCCAAGACCCTCCCGGTCGCCGAACTCGACAAGGACACCCGGGACGGCACGATCGACAAGTGGCTGGCCGGCATGAACGACTACTTCGCCCAGGCCGGCAAGCTGCCCTCCCCGGTGTCCCCGAAGAGCTACTACACCGGCGACCTGTTCACGGGTTCTCCCAACCGACCTACCCCGACCGACCTCCCGGGTGCCGCCAAGTGACCGAGCCGACGAACATCCTGTTCCTGATGACCGACCAGCACCGGGTGGACACCATCGGCGCGTACGGGAACCCGGACACCGCGACACCGGCGCTGGACGCCCTGGCCGCGCGTGGCACGCGGTTCGACCGCTGGTACACCCCGACCGCCATCTGTACACCGGCGCGAGCGAGCCTGCTCACCGGGCAGGCGCCCTTCCGCCACAAGCTGCTGGCGAACCACGAGCGCAACGTCGGCTATATCGAGGACCTCCCGGACGCGCAGTTCGGCTTCTCGCACGCGCTCCGCGCCAAGGGCTACAACTGCGGTCTGATCGGCAAGTGGCACATCGGGCACGAGCGCACGGCCGCGGACTTCGGCTTCGACGGCCCCCACCTGCCCGGCTGGCACAATCCCGTCGACCACGAGGACTACCGCGACCACCTGGAGCGGAACGGGCTGGCGCCGTGGCGGATCGACGACCGCATCCGCGGCACCCTTCCCAACGGCGGCCCGGGCAACCTGCTCGCCGCCCGGTTCTGCGGGCCGGTGGAGGCGACGTTCGAGTACTACCTCGCCACCCGGACGATCGAGCTGCTCGAACGTTACGCCGAGGACCTCCGCCACGGCGGCACGCCGTTCTTCCTCCAGCTGAACTTCTTCGGGCCGCACCTGCCCTACATCGTGCCGGACGAGTACTTCGACATGTTCGATCCCGAGCTGATCGAACTGCCCAAGTCGATCGCGGAGACGTTCCACGGTAAGCCGCCGGTGCAGCGCAACTACAGCGCGCACTGGACGTTCGACACCATCCCGATCGAGGTCACGCGCAAGCTCATCGCGGTCTATCGGGGCTACGTCGCACTCATCGACGCGCAGATCGGGCGCGTCCTGAACGCGCTGGAGCGCCTCGGTCTGACCGGCGAGACGGCCGTCTTCTTCACCTCCGACCATGGCGAGTTCACCGGGGCCCACCGGCTACACGACAAGGGACCGGCCATGTACGAGGACATCTACCGGACCGCCGGCATAGTGCACATCCCAGGCAGGCCCGGCGGCGTCGTCCGGCAGGAGTTCGTCAGTCTCCTGGACTGCACAGCGACCATCCTCGAGCTCGCGGGGATCGATCCCACACCCGCGGTGGACTCCCGCAGCCTCGTCCCGCTCACCTCCGACGACCCGGTGGAGTGGGACGACGACATCGTCTGCGAGTTCCATGGTCACCACTTCCCCTATCCCCAGCGGATGCTGCGGACCGAGCGGTACAAGCTGGTGGTGAACCCCGACTCTACGAACGAGCTGTACGACCTGCGCACCGACCCCGACGAGTTGCTCAACGTCTACGACCATCCGGAGCAGGCGGCGGTCCGGACCCGGATGATGAACCGGCTCTACGCCGTGCTCCGCGACCGGGGAGACAACTTCTTCCACTGGATGACGTCGATGTACGACGTCGGCGATGTCGCCTACGACCCCACCATGAGCGGGATGGACGAGGCGACCTACCGGGGCGGGCCGGCATGAGCGGCGGCACGTCCACGGACGGGGCCGCGGGACGCCGCCCGAACATCGTCATGATCCTGACGGACGACCACGCCTCGCACGCGGTCGGCGCCTACGGGTCGGTCGTCAACCGGACGCCGCGGATCGACGAGATCGCCGCGTACGGCGCGCGCGTGGACAACTGCTTCGCCACGAACGCCCTCTGCTCACCGAGCCGCGCCAGCATCCTCACCGGGACCTACAGCCACGTGAACGGCGTCTCGACGCTCGACACCCCGATCGACGCCGCCCAGCCGACGTTCGTCAGCCTGCTCCGGGAGTCCGGCTACCGTACGGCCATTGTCGGGAAGTGGCACCTGGGCGAGGGTGACGGTCACGACCCGCAGAACTTCGACTACTGGGACGTGCTGATCGGACAAGGCGAGTACTTCGATCCGATCCTCCTGTCGGAGAACGGCCGGCGCCAGGTGCCGGGCTACGCCACCGATGTCATCACCGACCTGGCGCTCGGCTGGCTGGAGGGCCTTGACGGCGACGATCCGTGGTGCCTGCTGATCTACCACAAGGCACCGCACCGGCCCTGGGAGCCGGACGAGAAGCACGCCGGCATGTACGCCCAACCGATCGCCGTACCGGCGACGTTCGACGACGACCACGCGAGCCGATCGTCGTCGGCGCGGCGCGCGGCGATGCGGATCGCCGAGCACCTGAACGCCGAGGATCTCAAGGAGGACCCGCCCGAAGGGCTCGACCAGGAGCGGCTCGCCCTGTGGAAATACCAGCGCTTCATGGAGGACTATCTCGCCTGCGTGGCGTCCGTCGACGACAACGTCGGACGGGTCGTCGACTGGCTGCGCGCCCGCGACGTGTTCGACGACACGCTGATCATGTACTGCTCCGACCAGGGGTTCTTCCTCGGCGACCACGGCTGGTTCGACAAACGCTTCATGTACGAGGAGTCCCTGCGGATGCCGCTGGTGCTCAGCTATCCCCGAAGGATCCGGCCCGGCCGGGTACACACCGGCATCGTCACGAACGTCGACTTCGCTCAGACCATCCTCGACGCGACCGGAACGGCGCACCATCCCCGCATGCAGGGGCGGAGCTTCTTCGGCGACCTGACCGGGGAACCGACATCGCCGCCGGCGGAGGGCATGTACTACCGCTACTGGGAACACGACGACGCGTTCCACAAGGCGCCCGCACACTACGGGTACCGAACCGACAATTACAAGATCATTTATTTCTACAACGACGGCATGGGGATTCCCGGCACCGGCCCCTTCACCTACCACGGCGAGTGGGAACTGTACGACCTTCAGGCCGACCCTGAGGAATTGCGCAATGTCTATTCCGACCCGGCGTACCGTGGCGTCCGGGAAGAGATGAAGGTTCGGCTGTGGAATGAGCAGAAGGCCCTCGGAGACCAACCTCATCCCAGCCAGCCGGCACCGGCCGGCGTCGAGACGGCGGTAGTGGTGGACGATCTGGTGGACGATTCGGTGGCCGAAGATCCGTCTTCTGGGTGACAGCCGGGCCGCTGGTCGACCACGACGCGCTCGTCGCGGCGAACCGCTGGAGAACACCGTCGTCTGAAACCGCGCGACGTCACCCGGCGTCAACCGCGCCGTCTCCGACCGCATCCCAGGATCTACGCCCCACCCGACCAGGGAAGTCCCTGCGGCGGGTCGCTGCAGGCTGCGCACCGAAACGCCGGCATCGACCGGCCCTCGATGGCCGTGACGCCACATCGACATCGTCCCACTTGCCATGACGTCATAGTGATGTCATCATGGCGTCATGGACCCCACCGCCTACGTCCCCGACCTTCGCCTTCGATCCGGCGTCCAGCCCGGTCGAGGCTCGGCCGTACGGGGGCGATCCCGTCTTCACCGTGACGCCGCCGCCGACCGCATTGACGTCAGTAGAGACGTCACCCGCCGGGCTCTGACTCACCACGACCGGAAAGAGGGATCATGACCACCGCCTCAGCGATCACAGCGACCGGGCTGCGCAAGTCGTACGGCGACAAGGTCGTGCTCGACGGCGTCGACCTGGAGGTCGCCGAGGGAACGATCTTCTCGCTGCTCGGCCCCAACGGCGCCGGCAAGACGACCATGGTGCAGATCCTGTCCACGCTCATCGGCGCCGACGGCGGCCAGGTGCGCGTCGCCGGCCACGACCTGGCCCGCGAGCCCGACGCCGTACGCGCGGCGATCGGCGTCACCGGCCAGTACTCCGCCGTCGACAAGTTCCTCACCGGCGAGGAGAACCTCCTCCTGATGGCGGACCTGCACCACCTGAGGCGGGCCGAGGGCCGCCGCCGCACCGCCGAACTGCTCGAACGGTTCGACCTGACCGACGCCGCGCGCAAGACCGCCGCGACCTACTCCGGGGGCATGCGGCGCCGGCTGGACCTGGCGATGACCCTGGTCGGCGGCCCGCGCATCATCTACCTCGACGAGCCGACGACCGGCCTGGACCCGCGCAGCCGTCGCACCATGTGGCAGATCATCTCCGACCTCGTCGCGGGCGGCGTCACCATCTTCCTCACCACGCAGTACCTGGATGAGGCCGACGAGCTCGCCGACCGGATCGCCCTGCTCGACCACGGGCGGCTGATCGCCGAGGGCACGGCCGACGAGCTCAAGCGCCGCATCCCCGGCGGCCACATCCGCCTGCGGTTCGCCGACGTCGACGCGCTGCGGTCGGCCGCGCAGGTGCTCGGCGAGGTGTCCCCCGACGAGGAGGCACTCGCCCTGCGCGTGCCGAGCGACGGCAGCGTCCGGTCGATCCGGACCCTGTTCGCCCGGCTCGACGACCAGTCGATCGAGGTGGAGGAGATGTCGGTCCACACCCCCGATCTCGACGACGTCTTCCTCACCCTCACCGGCCAGCCCGAGAAGGAGCCCGTTCGATGAGCGCCCTGACCCTCTCCGCCCGCGACTCGGCGACGATGCTGCGCCGCAGCCTCCGCCACATGCTCCGCTACCCGTCCATGACCCTGATGATCGCCGGGATGCCGGTGGTCTTCCTGCTGATATTCGTCTACGTCTTCGGCGGCACGCTGGGCAACGGGCTCGGCGGCGCGGCGGGCGGCCGGCACGAGTACGTCAACTACGTGACGCCCGGCGTCATCCTCATGACCATCGCCGGCGCCGCCACGGCGACCGCGGTCTCGGTGGCCATGGACATGACCGAGGGGATCGTCGCCCGGTTCCGCACCATGGCGATCTCCCGCGCCTCGGTGCTGACGGGGCATGTCGTCGGCAGCGTGATCCAGAACCTGGTCAGCATGGCGATCGTCGTCGCCGTCGCGCTGGCGATCGGTTTCCGCCCCACCGCCGGCCCCGTGGAGTGGCTCGCGGCGGCGGGCCTGCTCACGCTGCTCGTCCTGGCGCTGACCTGGCTGTCGGTCGCGCTCGGCCTGATCAGCAAGACCCCGGAGTCCGCCAGCAACGCGCCGATGCCGCTGATGCTCCTGCCGTTCCTCGGCAGCGGGTTCGTCCCCACCGACTCGATGCCGGCCGGGCTGCGCTGGTTCGCCGAGTACCAGCCCTTCACCCCGATCATCGACACCCTGCGGGGCCTGCTGTTGGGCTCATCGATCGGCGACAGCGGGATCATCGCGACCGCCTGGTGCGTCGGCATCGCGCTGGCCGGCTACCTCTGGTCCAAGAAGCTGTTCAACCGCGACCCGTCCCGCTGACCGCCCTGCGAACGCCTCGGGGCCCGCCTCCGCGCGGGCCCCGAGGCCGTCATGGCCTGAGCGGGGCACCCCGAGGGTTCATGAGGCTTCCGTGCCTCGCGCGCCCAGGAGCTCGCGCTGCCACAGCAGGTCGCAGACGCGTTCGAGGCCGCGGGTCAGGTGCCGGCGGTAGGTGCTGAACGGCAGGCCCAGCCGCTCCGCCGCCGCCTGCTGGGTCGGGGCGTTCTGCAGGAACGTCATCGTGACCGCCCGGTACAGCTTCGCGTCGCGCGGGTCGTCGGCGAGTCTCTCGACCGTCTCGTGCAGCACGCTCCGCAGCGCGTCGACCGGCTCGCCGCCCGCCTCCGCGACGACACGCGCCGGGACCAGCGGGTTGTCGGCGAGGGCCGCCGGCCGGTTCCACGAGCGCAGCGCGCCGCGGACCGCCGCGTCGAACTCCGCCCGCGACAGCACCGCGTACGTGCGTGCGGCGCGGCGACGGGGCGCCCGCCAGGCCGCGGGCGTGCGGCGCGGCATGAGCTGTTCGAGCCACGTGTCGAGCCGGGTCTCCTGCCAGTTCCGGCAGAACAGGGCGAAGAGACGGTCACCCACCCGCACCATCAGCGGGTCCTGCTCGCCGAAGATGGCGAACCGCTCCCAGCGCTCCGGGTCGGAGACGACCATGCAGGTCCAGGCCACGCCCTCGGCCTGGATCGCCATCGTCACGAGCCGTGCGGCGATGAGGTCCGAGACCGGTGAGGGGAACTCCTCGCGCGCCAGCATGAACCGCGCGAGGACCAGGTGCTCGCCTTCGCGCAGCGGGCTCACCCGGCGGACGTACGACCACGCCTCTGCCACGACCGGGTCCACGGCGTCCTCCTCGGCGTCGGGCTCGGTGAGCCGGAGCGTCAGCACGAACCCGGCGGGCTCCCCCGAGTCGGAACTCCGGTAGACGGAGAACGCCTCGGGCCGCCGTTCGAGCCAGAAGTCCACGATGGCGGCCGTTTCGTCGTCGGTGTTCGCGACGGCGATGTCCAGGAGCGCTCTGCGGTCGCCCGCCCGGACGGCGTCTTCGTGGAAGTCGTACTCGTCCTGGTCGCCGAACAGGCCGGAGCCGTGCCACAGGAGGTACATCAGCGCCTCCAGCTGGGCGAAGCTCGGCGAGTCCGCACAGGCCCGCGCCTCACCGACGTAGTGACGGATGAGCCGGCGGTGCATGTCCTGGTACCGCTCCGGATCGCGCCAGGCCAGGTCGGCGTCGAGCGCCTCGCGGACGACGTCGTGCGGATGGAGGCCGGACGGCACGGAGGTCATGAACGACAGCCGCCGCAGCCAGTCGAACAGGGCTCCCGCGTCGGCCTCCGGCAGCACGGCGCGCAGGAGACCCTCGGTGGTCGTCCGGACGTGGGCGCTGACCTCCAGCGCCTGCCGGTGCAGCGGTGAGGGCACCTGGCCGACCAGGCGGGTCAGCAACGCGCCGATCACGTCGTGGGGCGGCGTCCACGGGGCCTCCTCGCCGTCGGTCATTCCGCCGACGGCCGACGCGGCCAGGGACAGCGCCAGCGGATGGCCGCCGGCGAAGGAGAGCACCGCCGGGTGCCGGACGGCCGGCACCCCGCGCGCGGTCAGCAGGGCGACCGCGTCGTCCCGGGGGAGGTCGCCCAGGGTGATCACTTGCAGGACGTCCTCCCAGCCCGGATCCGACAGCCACAGGGCCCCGGGCGGTCGCCGGCCCGCGAGGACCACGAACGAGCGGGCGGGCAGGCGGGGCAGGAACCGGTCCCGCAGCCAGCCTTCGAGCGGTCGGTACGTCTCGAAGTCGTCCACGAACAACACCGCGGGCTCGTCGGTGAACATCTTGATCGCGTCGGCCTCGAACGCCTCCGGGGACGGCGGCGGCCGGTGCTCACCGATCTCGACCACGATCCATCCGGCCGCGGCGGCCTCGTCGGCGAACCGCCGCAGCAGGGCCGACTTGCCGACGCCACCGGGACCGGTCACGAACTGCACGGCGAAGGAGTCGGCGGCATGGCGTAGTGCCGTACGGAACAGCGCCAGTTCCGCGGAACGGCCGACGAAGGACTGGTGTCGTGCCGCCCGCAGCCGTTCACCGAGACTGGTGAACGGTCGGGTTCGAGGGTTCATGTCGTCATCGGTCGAGGCGGGCCCGTTCCTCTCGCCGTCCTCCCTCCCTTGATCATCTCCGTAACGCTAAGGCAACATTGCGTCCTATGTGAGCATTTGAGTGAACAGTCGGCCGTACGCCGCCCCAGCACGCGAAGTACCAGTCCGCCGGAAACGCCGTAGAGTGAACAGTTTCCGACCTGTCAGGTGAACAGTCAGCCGGGGCACGATGTTGTCGGGTGCCGATCGGCAGCGGCCGACCCTCTCTTTCCCCTTCGGCGCAGACGAGACCGACGACGTCATGGCGCCCATACTGTGGAAGGCGAGCCATTGAGCGACCGTGTCAGGTTCGGGCTGCTGGGCCCGCTTGAGGCATGGTCCGGCGAGGTCCGGCTCGACCTGGGCCCGCCCAAGCGACGCGTGCTGCTCACCCGCCTCCTGGTCGAGGACGGCCATCCGGTGTCGGCCGACCGCCTGTGTGACGACCTGTGGGAGGGACGTCCGCCCGCGGGTGCCGTCTCCTCCATCCACTCCCACATCAGCCGCCTGCGCGCCGTGCTGGAGCCGGACCGTACGCGGCGCGGGCAGGGCACCGTGCTGGTCAGCGGACCGGCCGGCTACACGCTCAACGCGCCGCCCGAGGCCCGCGACTCGACGCGCTTCGAAGAATCGGTCACCCGTGCCCGCGAGCTGCTGGCCCAGGAGCGGCTCGAAGACGCCCGGCGTGAGGTCGAGAGCGGCCTGGGCCTGTGGCGGGGCGCCGCCCTGGCCGACGCCGCCAACCACGCCTTCGCCGCCCGTGAGATCTCCCGGCTGGAGGAGATCCGGATGGGTGCCGGCGAGCTGAACGCCACCGTGCTCCTCCAGCAGCGCGAGTACGACAAGGCGGCCCTCATCGCCGAGGAGCTCACCACGCGGTCTCCGCTGCGCGAGGCCGCGTGGGCGCTGCTGATGCGCGCTCTCTACCTGGCCGGGCGGCCCGCCGAGGCGCTGCGGCGCTACGAGACGATCCGCGCGCTGCTCGCCGACGAGCTCGGCACCGTGCCGGGACCCGAGCTGAGCGGTGTCCACGTCGCCGTACTCCGCCAGGACCTGCCCGCACCGGCGCCCGTCCGTACGGCCCCCGCACACGTGCCGCCCGGCGCGCGGACGACGCCCCCGGTGCGGCCGGCGCGGCCCGCGCGGCCGTCGGTCATCGCTCGCCCGCTCGTCGGCCGCGCCGACGAGCTGGCCCGTTACGACGAGCTCCTGAACGACGCGGCCGCGGGCGAGACCCGCTGGGTGCTGCTGTCCGGAGAGTCCGGCATCGGGAAGACCCGGCTCGCCGAGGAGTTCGCCTCCCGGGCCGCGGACCTGGCGTTCCGCGTCGTGTGGGTCCGCTGCGGCAGCGACATCGACTCGGACGAAGAGGAGGCCGCGAACGATCGGTTCAATCCGCTCGGGCAGCTGCTGTCGGCGCTGTTCCCGCAGATCCGGGTGGAGGGTGAGCCGGAGGCGATCGCCCGCGACCTGGCCGAGCGGCTCGCCCGCCAGCCCACCATCTGCCTGATCGAGGACCTGCACCGCGCCGGTCGCCGGTTCCGCCGCCTGCTCGGCATGTACGCCACGCTGCTGCGCGACGTGCCGCTGGTCGTGGTCTGCACGACGCAGGACACCGACGACGTGGGCCTGCGCGAGCTGCTGGCACTGCTCGTCCGGCAGAGCCGCGCCACCCTGCTCCCCCTGGGCCCGCTCACCGTGGAGGACGTCCACGAGCTGATGAGGCTCCGCTCCACGCCGTTCGACGAGCTGATGGGCAGCGAGCCGCAGCAGTCCGAGGCGGTGGCGCTGCACCGGCGCGGCGAGGGCAACCCGTTCCTCATCACCGAGATCCTCGAACTGCCCGGCGACCAGCGCACTGGGCCCGGCGCGCGGCTCCCCGCGTCCGTCATCCGGGTCCTGCGCGCCCGGCTGGACCAGCTCGACGAACGCGTGCTGAAGATGCTGGAGGCGCTCGCGGTGACCGGAGGAGAGCTCGACCCTGAGCTCCTCGTGCAGGTCCGGGCCATCACGCGCGAGGAACTGCTCTCGCTCATCGACGCGGCCGTCATCGCCCGGATGCTGAACTGGGAGGAGGGCACCGCCGGCCGGCTCGGCCGCTATCTGATGCCCGATCTCGCCCGCGAGCTGATGTTGCACGACCTCACTCCCGCCCGCCGCCAGATGCTGCACGCCGCGGTCGCGCGTGCGCTGGGTGAGCTACCGCACCGCCACCCCGCGCAGATCTCGCGGCACCTGATGGCCGCCGGCCCGCTCGTCTCCCGCGACGACCTGGTGGCGGCGGCGCTCCGCGCCGGCGAACGCTGCGGGGCGGACGAACAGCACGGCGAGGCGGCCGTCTGGTACGACCACGCGGCGGCCCTGGCGGACGACCCGGCCGTACAGGCCGAGGCCCGGCGCGCGGCGGAGGCGGCACGCCGCCGGCTCGCCCGGTCTCAGGACACCGGCCATCCGTGCGACCCCGCCGACATGCCCGGCGACTGGCCGCCGGGTTCCGAGCCCCGGGTGAGCTGACCCCGCCCCGGGTGAGCCGACCCCCGCGGCGTCGTACGGGTCACGTGCCGCTGGGCCACGACCATTCGTCGCCGCTTCCGCACTTGTGGACCTCGAGCTGCTTGTCCCGCGCGTGGGAGCGGCCCGTCGGCCCGAGGCACAGCCCGTGGCTCGCGTAGTTGCGGATGCGGTACCGCTTGCCGTGCGTGTGGCTCCGGTACCACAGCTGGTTGTCGCCCTTGGGCCGGCAGTAGTACTCGGTCACCTTGGTGCCCGCCGACACGCCCTTGTAGTAGGGCAGGTCCATGCAGAGGTCGTCCTTGGTGTTGCGGATCAGGAAGAGGGCGGTGCCGCCGGGCCCCTTCATGCCGCTCATCACGCCGAGTGACCAGACCTGGTTGTCGGAGTCGCCGAGGGTGCAGTAGTACTGGGCGACCTTGCCGTCGGCCGATCCCTTCCCGTAGCCCGGGATGTCGGCGCACAGGCCGCTCGCGGCGTTCTTCAGCAGCACGTTGGAGACGCCCGGCCACACCTTCGTCTTCGCGCTCGCGACGGTTTTCGTCTCGTCGGCGTTTTTCTTGTCGGCCTTGGTCTTCTTCTTCGCCGAGGCCGAGGGCGTGGGCGTCGGGGTCGGCGTGGGCGACTGGGAGGTGAAGGCTCCCGCCGGCGGCTGCGCGTCACCGGGCAGGACGTTGTCGGCCGCGGCGGTGGTCGGGTGCTTCTCGCCGTGGTGCGAACCGGTGCCGATCAGCAGGATCGGCACCGCCAGCACGACCGCACCGCCGATCGCCACCGCCGCCAGGACCGGCTTCTTCGGCCGGTCCGGCGGCATGCCGTCCCCGTCGGCGTCGCCGTCGGCCCCGGGTGTCGCCACGGCGACGTCGGTAGCCGTGGCCAGGCTCTGTCCGCCCTTGGCCTGCGCGGCGGTCTCGGCCTGCGGCTCTTTCGCCTGGGCGGTCTCCCCGGCGTCCGAGGCCGCCTTGGCATCCGCGGTCTCCTCGCCGTTGCCGGCGGCCTCGCCGCTCTCCGGCTCGGAGTCGGCCGGCGCCAGGTCCCCGGCGGCGTCGATGTCCGTCTCTGGCAGTTCGACCGGCCGGCGGACGCCGAGCGACTCCGCGCGTTCGCCAGATCCTGACTTAGAAGCCACGGTCTTCTTCCTTCGTTCTCGAGATCAGTCGCGGATGCGACGGGTGTACGGCGCGGGCGCCGCGCGGTGCCGGATCACCGGTTGGTGCCGGTCGCCCAGACGGGATGACCGTCGTGGTCGACGATCACCATGTTGTAGTCGGACTGCAGGACCAGCGTCGAGTTGTCGTGGCCGAACGAACCCGCGGCCCAGACCGCCTTCCTGCCGGCGTCGTAGAGGACCAGGTTGCCGTCGCGCTGGAACGTGGCGTAGACCCCGGGCTTGTGGGTTCTGGTGGACCAGATGATCTTTTTGCTCTTGTCGCGCAGCACGAGGTTGCCGCCCGCCTGCATGGTCAGCGCGATGCGGTTGGTGCGTACCGTGTCACCCGGGTAGAGGTTCCGCGGTGCGTGGATCACCCGGGACGACGGCGCACTCGACGACGGCATCTGGGGCGAGACGGTCTTTCTCCGCGCGTGGGCGGTGGGCGAGGGCGTGGCGGAGGGCGTCGCCTTCTTCTTGGCCTTCGCCTTGTCCTCCTTCTTCGCGGAGGGCGACGGCGTCGGGGTGCTCGACACGAACGCGCCCGTCGGCGGCTGCCCGGCGCCGGGCAGCACCGTCTCGGCCGCGGCGGCGGTCGGGTGCTTCTTCGCGTGGTCCGAACCGGTGCCGATCAGCAGGATCGGGACGGCCAGCACGACCGCACCGCCGATCGCCACCCCGGCCAGCAAGGGCTTGTTCGGGCGATCCGGCGGCATCTCGTCGCCGTCGAGGGCGCCCGGCTGCGTGGCCGCGGCGATGTCCTCCGCCACGGCGGCGCGGTCGTCCTTCTTGTCCGGGGCGGCGGAGTCCGCCGGCGCCTTGGCGTCGTCCACGGCGGCCGTGGCGGCTGCGGCGGACTCGCTCGGCTCAGACCCCGGCTCAGAGTCCGGCTGCGACTCCGGCTCGGCCGGGATCAGCCCGTCGGCGGCGTCCATGTCGGTCTCCGGCAGTTCGACCGGCCGACGGACGCCGAGCGACTCCGCGCGTTCGCCGGGACCTGACTCTGCAGACAAGATCATGCTCCTTCGCCGCGATCGGTCGCGGACGGTCGCCTGCGGTTCTTCGGGCATCGATGAGGCATCAGGCCTCCCCCAGAGGTTCGGCGCAGCGCGCCGGCCAGGTGGCCGGGGACGCGCCGCCGGCCGGGGGCGCCTGGCGACGCAGAGCCTCGTCGAGCCGTTCGAGCGCCGCCCGGTCGGCGTCGTCCAGTCCGCCGGGCCGCTCGTCCACGGGACCGCCGCCCACCACCTCGGCCAGCAGCACCATCGGCGCCGGGCCGGCGGACCGTACGTCGAGCACACGGAAGGCCGCACCGGGCGGGAACACCACCTCGTCGGAGGCCGCGCCGGACGCGGAACCCAGCAGCGGGCGCACCCGGCGGCCGGTGGAGGACCAGATGACGTAACCTCCCGCCGCGGCGGACAGACCGGCGGCGGCCCTGAGCGGTAGCGCGCTGACCGGGCCGGGCTCGCGCACCACGGTTCCCGGCATGAAGCGTTCCAGGCCCCCTTCGGGCAGCCCGCCGCGTACGACGACGCCCCGGTAGGAGGGCAGGCGGCACAGGCCGGAGCCCAGGCAGGCGGTGTAGCCGGCGGGCATGCCGTCCCCGTCGCCCCGGCCGAGTTCGCCCTGCCCGCCCGAGAGGTAGATGTGCACCGCGACCAGGTCGGTCCGCGCGGCGTCCATCTGGGCGCCGCGCAGCGCGGGCATCTGCGTCATCGCCCGGTTCACCGAGGCGCTGTGCCGCTCCCACACCGGCTGGGCGAGCGCGCGGAACTCGGCCCGCTCCGCCTCGGTGCTGCGGCGGACCTGCTTCACCGGCGGCCGGGGACGCGTCCCCCGGGCCGCGGGAGCCGGCGCGGACGTTCTCGCCGGTGTCCCCGCTGACGTCTTCGCGGGCGGGGACGGTTCCGGGGGAGCGGCCGCGGACTCCGTGGCGACCGGCGGCGCGGCGGACGCCGGGGGCTCCGTGGGTTCCGCGGGAATCGCGGGGCTGACGGGCTTCGAGGACGGGGGACGGAACGCTTCCCCGGCGGCCGTGCCGGAGGCGTCCCTGCTCGGCGTGACCGGGGCCGGCGGAGTCCCGCCCGAGCCCGTGCGGAGCGGTTGCGCGCCGCCGGACCGCGGTGGCGCGGCCGGAGCACGGCCGGGCCCCTCGGCGGCCCCGGGCGCCGGGTCCGCGGAGTCACGCCGGGGCGCGGGCTCGTCAGCGGCCGACGGGCCCGGATCGCCGGACGCGGGCGCCGCGGGTCCGCCGTCCAGCGGCGCCGCCGGACCGTCGTCCGCCACCGGGCCGTCGGGCTCGTACGCGGACGGGCCGTCGGCCGGATCGCCGTCCGTCGCCGGACCGTCGGGCCCGTACGCGGGCGGATCACCGATCGCGGGGAACGCCGGACCGCCGTCCGCCACCCGGGCGTCGGGCTCGTACGCGGACGGACCTCCGGACGCGGGAACCGCCGAGCCGCCGGGCCCGTACGCGGACGGACCGCCGGACGCGGGGAACGCCGGGCCGGCGTTCGTCGCCGGGGCGTCGGACGGGGGCGGGCCGCCGTTCGCGGCTCGCGCGGGCGGGCCGGCGGTCGCGGACGTGGACGCGACGGCGCGGGCGGACGCCGGGAATCCGGTCCTCGCCTCCGACGGGCGCGGGGCCGGTGCGACGACGGGTTCTCGCGGACGCCGGGGGACGGCGACGGTGCGTACCGCCGCCATCGCGGGCTCCGGCGACGCCTCGGGCGACCGGGGCTCCGCCAGCGACACGCCGTGGTCGATCGCCAGCCGGAGCAGGCGGAAGTCCTCGCCCTCAGGCTGCCGGGACGGCAGGACGCGGTGCAGGGTGACGAAGTCGCGCACCCCGGTCCCGATCTCCGACAGCAGGCGGGACAGATCGGCGAAGAGCGCGTCGTCGGCCGGCGCTCCACGCAGGTTCAGCTCGACGGCCAGTTGTTCGGGCGAGACCGGCCGCTCGGCGACGGCGGGCTGCTCGCCGCGCGGCCCGACCGACAGGCCGGCCCTCGTCACGCAGACCTGCCAGCGGTCCGAGAGCGGCACGGGCGCCGGCTCCGTACGGCGGACGCCGGACATCGGGGAACGCCAGCGCACCAGCCGGGGCTCGACCACCCGGCCGTCCGCGTCGTACGGCCGGCACGCGACCGCCTCGACGAACGGCGCCCAGGTCGGTTCGGCGTCCGCGCCGATCAGGACGGGTCGTACGTCGGGTTCGGCGTCGGTGCCGATGACCAGCGGGAGCCCGGTCAGCACCTCGACCTCGGCGCCCAGTATCTCGGCGGTGTCCTGGGCGACGCTCAGCAGGTCGCGCGGTCCGCAGGGGGCCAGCCGGACCGTCGTCCGGGTCGAGTCCGGCAGCGCGGCCAGCAGCGCCGCGATGTCGTCGGCGGTGACGTCCGGCTCACCGCGGGACTCGGAGGCGTCGACGAGGACGGTGGGGTGCTCACCGTCGACCGGCACCGCGTAGCACAGGTCGCCGGCGCGGGTGGCGGGCGCCTTCGCCGACCGCACCAGGATCCCCGCCGGGACCTGCTCGACGATGTAGCCGCCGGCGGTGCGGCCGGGCAGCCGCGCGAGTTCGGGCTGCCAGGGCGGTGCGGGGCTGCGCGGGCCGAGCGGCGTCGGCTCCGCGCCGGGCATGAACCACCGCCAGCCGCGGTCGGGCGCGCCGCCGCCGAGCGCGAACAGCGAGCCTCCGGGGACGATGAGCACGCCCGCGTCCGGGGCGATCACCTTGATCCCCCAGGCGTCGGCGATCCGCTGCGCGATGGCGGGTCGTCCGGAGCGCGACGCGCCCGCGCCCGACAGCGCGAGGCGCACGGTCTCCACGCCGCGGTCGCGCAGGGAGTCCAGGACGGCGCCGAGCCGGGTCCACAGCTCGCCGTCCGCGCCGACCACGACGGTGAACACCTTCTGTGCGTCGTCACCGCCGCTGAGGAAGCGGGCGAGCTCGGCCATGCCCTCCGGCCGCGGCGACGTGTCCGCGGAGGAGCGCAACATGATGAGGTTGTCGTACTCGTCGACCACGACCGCGGGCCGGCCCTTCGCGCGGCCGGCACGGCCCTTCCTGGACGAGACGGCCGGGTTCTGCCGGCCTCGGTCCCGGCGGGTGGACGCCCTTCTCCAGCGGGTCACGATCACCTCCGGTGACGGCTTCGGTCGCCGCGGGGAAGGTGGCCGATCACTGGTGCACCTCCTCCACGTGACCGCAGCGCGGCGGTCCGAGGTCGGCCCCTCGCCCCGTACGTAGGCGGCTTCGGCGAAAGGCAGCCCTCAGTTAAGGCATACGAACCCGGCAGTGTTCGGGTTCAAGACCGATCTACTCCGTTTTCGCCCGGATGTCACCGGCCTTGCCCGATTCTGCCCGGATCTTTTCTCATCCGCACCAGAGGTGTCACTCAACCGTTCCCGGTTGCCCGAATCTCGCCGCGGACGGTGGACGGCCGGGGCCGCGCGACGTCGTCCACATCGTCGGCGACACGCTCCGGCACGCTCTCCAGCGCCTCGCGAAGCATCGTGGTGTCCACCGTCATGCTCACCGGGGCCGAGGGGTTGAGGTGGATGACATGGCCGGCGGGGATCCGGTCGGCCAGGTCGCGCACGCTCATCCGCGCGTACGCCAGCCGGCCCGCGGCCCGCAGATAGCCGGGGGAGGTGAAGACGGGGACCACGGGGGTCGTGCCGTCCGGCGCGGTGGCCGGCAGCGGGTCGCCCTGCGGCGTGACGAAGACCGCCGCTTCCGGCAGGGCCGCCAGCGCCTCGGTCACGGCCTCGCCGGGGCCGTAGCCCGTGGCGGCCCGTTGCACCGCCGCGTCGACCTCATCGGCCGGCTCCGGCCAGCCGAGCGCCGACGGCGACGGCCGGTACTCCTCGTTGTCACGCCACTCGACGATCTCGCCCTCCACGCTCGACCGCCACTGCCCGACGACCGCCCATGACGGCGGGGCGCCCTCTCCGGTCCACGCCGGGTCGACCACGCCCAGCCAGTGGTCGGGCGCCCGCCGGGCGGCCTCCCGAATGGAGTCCGGTACGGGAGGCATCGTTCCGGCCGCACCCTCGCTCGGCTCGCCTCCACCGTCGATCGGCACGCGGGCATCGCCCCCATATTTGTTTCCGAACAGACACGTTTATTGTCGAAAGGACAACGCTCACCGCAGGCGAATATCGAGACGCTCAATGAGCCGATGACCTCGACATTCGCGGCAGATGATCAAGTTGAAGCTACCAATGGGGCTATTAGCCGTCGAGCCCGCGCAGCCGAATTCTCTCGATCGTCATTGTCATTTCACATGCCGCTAACGAACGTTGTGGCGGCGGGGCCGGCCGAACAGGCCGGGCAGCGACTCCTCCAGGCCTCCGATCAGCCGGTATCCGCCCGTGGGGTTCTTTTCGAGCGGGATCATCCCGTAGAGGCCGTAGGGCGCGCGTACCCGCAGGATGCCGTGGTGTCCGCTCATCACGAGGTCGAGGGTGAACCGGTAGTGGCGGTACCGGCGGGTGGCCTCCCTGTTCCTCTCGTCCGTGCCGCCCAGTTCACCGGACAGTTCCTCCGCGCGTTCGCGGGCGTACTCGAAACCGCCGATCCCCAGCGACCGGGCGGCACCCATCTCACCGCCGGCCTCAGGGCCCAAGGAGAGGTGGAACCCGCCAGAGTGCTCGGAGGTGTCCTTGTCCGCCTCCGACTCCTGGGTGTAGTTCCGGCCCTTGAAGTCGGTGCCTTCGAGCGGGCCGATGACCTCGGCCGCGACGATCTCCGCGCCGACGATCGTCTTCCGGCCGCCGACCGGCACCTCGTAGGTGTTCCGCAGCACGTCCTTGATGTCCGGCCGGATGATGTTCTGCGCGGTGTAGTGCAGGTAGCGCAGTCCCGCCCAGGTGGAGAAGTCCAGGCCGGGGACGTGCCAGGCGCGTGGGGCGTTGAGGTCCTTCGGGCGGCCGAACGGGGAGGAGGGCAGTCCAGCCCATCGCTCCACGGCGTCCGCGAACGGGACCCCCCACGGGTGGAGGTTCTCGATGAGCGTGGCGACCGCCTCTGGGTCGTGTCCGTTCCAGAGCGGACGGCCGTCCCAGGCCGGATTCGCCCCCAGGACGGGTTCGAATCCTCCTGGAGGCGCGTCGAGGAGCGCGATGTGGTCGGGGACCAGCAGGCGGACGCGGCCCGTCACGCCGCCCGGGCCGGGCTCGTGGACGTGGTGCCGCAGGAAGATCCCGTGGGCGTACCAGAGCCGGCCGGGCCATCGGGAGTGCGTGAGACGGCCGAGACCCACGAACGCGAGCCGTGTGCCGCGGACCGGGACGTTGAGGACCTCCGGCAGCTCACCGCTCAGACCCAGCTCGATCCGGAACGCCAGCCGGTGCCGGTACTCCTGTGACCCCTCCCGCGTACCGGCGCGATAGATCTCCAGCGTCTTCTCGGTCTTCTCGGCGCCCCGCGCGGACGACCGGTGGAACCCACCGCTCGCCTCGATCCCTCCGTGGTCGCCCTCGTGCCCTTCCGTTCCGGCGCGGGTCCGCAGGTCGGCACCGGCCCCGTACCCGAATCCCGACGACTTCGTCGCGGTCGTCTTCTGCTGCCCCTCCCCCCGCAGTGTCAGCTTCACCTCGGGTCGTGGCAGTTGTTCGTCGGCGGCGGCGATCCGGGCGGTGACCCGGACGAACACGTACCGGACGGCGCCGAACGCCCGTGGCAGCGGGATCCAGCGGACCACTCCCGAACCGGTGAGCGCGGTGAACTGGTTGCGCAACGCGTCGGAGGAGTACGCCGCCTCCAGTTCCCGCGTCAGCAGGTTCGGGCGCTCCTGCGGCGGTGCCGGACGCAGCACCCCCTCGCCGCGCAGCCAGGCCTCGATGCGGGGCAGGACGCCTGCGGCGTCCATCGTCTCCGGATACGACATTCCCGGGAGCAGGCCGGGCGGCACGTGACGTGTCGGAGGCCGTGGAACCGGTGCCATCACCCCCGGCGCGGTCAGACCGAGGTCGAAGATCCGCCGCTCGGGGATGACGACGTCCAGCGCGTCGGTCGCACGCAGGTAGCGCGACCGCCAGCTGATCGACTTTCCCTTCCAGCGGACCAGGGTCACCTCGAAGACCGGGTCCATCCGGTAGGTGTGCGTCCGCCCGCCGTAGGTGGCGCGGGTGATGTCCACCGGGCCCTTCTCCCGGCCGTGCTCGCGCTTCCACTCCCAGCGCGCCTCGGCGTGCCCGGTGAGCTGGATCCGCCCACCCGGCCCGGTGTTGTTCTCGCTGCCCGGTGAGTGGTCGCTCCACCCGCCGTCCTCCGGGCTCAGCGAGTGGGGGTCCTCGGCCTCGCCGCCCAGCCGGAACTGCGGGCCGGCCGAGAACGTCGGCCCGGCCTCCCACTTGTGCTCGCTCTCGTCCTTGAACGCGGCGTTGCCCTGGGCGTACTGCTCGATCTCGACGCCGTCGCTCGCGTAGAGATAGCGGACCCGGTAGCCGCGCAGCCGGATCCGCAGCGCCTGTTTCCGGCCGTCCTTACCGCGCGGCAGGGCGACGTACCGCCCGGTGCGGCTCGTCAGGGACGCGAAGTGGGCCGCGAGCCCGCTCGGACGCGTCGCGTTCTTGATCGCCTCCGGCCACCCGCCGGAGTCCTCCAGCCAGGCGTCCGGGAGCCCGTTCGCTTCGGCGTACATGCGCGCGGCCAGCCGCCACAGCTCGGGCAGGACGAAGAACGCCGGGAACAGGCCCGAGACCCCGCGCGTGAAGGCGACGCCCGTGCCGTGCGGCCACCGCCAGGACTCGGAGGTCTGCCGTGCCGCCGCGATCTGCTCCGGTGTGGGCGGTATCGCCAGACGGTGCTCCTGGGGCAGGACGACCCGGGCGGTGACGTCCCCACGCCGGTCGATCCACCAGACGTCGGCCTGCCCGCCGGGCGACCGGACCGACAGCTCGTAGATCACGTTGTACGGGTGCTCGTGCACCTGGCCGGTGGTCTCGGTGCGGCGGTAGGACTTGGCGCCCCCGGTGAGCTGGTGCTTGGGAGAGTAGGAGTACCCGCCGGCGACACCGGCGGCGCCGATCGCGATCCGCAGCCACGCGAACGCCGTGACCCGCGCCCCGAGCCCGGCCCCGAGCCGGATGCCCAGTTCGGTCGCGCGGTGCCCGTTCGCCGAGGCGGCCGCCAGCGCCCGGAGGTTGACGGTCAGGGAGTAGGGGTCACCGGCGCGGTCCAGCCGCTCCATCAGGTACGCACGGGCGGCCAGCCGGTAGTCCCGGCCGCCGACGTGGACGGTGCGTTCGATCCCGGCCATCGTGGTCGACAGGTCCGCCTCCAGGGCGGGCCTGCTGTACCAGGCGGCCAGTTGCAGGTCCGCCGCCGACCAGTCGGCCTTGACCCCCTTCGACAGAGTGTCGTGCCGCCGCAGCATGACCGCCCGCAGCTGCTCGTGCACGAGCTCCGCGCCGGGCAGCGTGGCTCCCGTGCCGAAACCGAGCCCCCGGCGCGAGGCGAGGGCGAGCGACTCTCCGTGGGCGGCGTCCACCGGCATCGCGCGGTCGAGGCGCGCCGGACGACGGTACGCCTCCTCAGGCACCACCCCGCGCGGTTCGCGCAGCAACGCATACACCCGGACCTGCGCGGACGCGTCCTGCGCCGAGCCGGTCAACCGGCGTTCGAAGTCGGCCGCCTCGATCTTGGGCACCCCGACCTCCGACTCGACCACGGTCGAGACGTCCGGGATGTCGTGCGTGGTCGAACGGATCTCCACATTCACGCGCAGACCCGACCGGTAGCGGGCCTGTGTCATCTTCCGGTTGAGCACGGTGTGGCCGAGGGCCTGCTCGGCCATCCCGTGGCCCGCGGCGCGCGAGAAGCCGAGCGTGAGCCCCGGCCCGTGCACGAAACCCTTGCCGGCGTCGTCGTGGTGCTCGGGGGCGGTGAGCCCGGCGGCGTTGAAGCCGAAGCCCAGGGACGTCCCGCTGTCCTTGCCGCGCCCCGGCTTGTCCGTCAGACCGCTGCCGGTGTCCTCCCGCACGGACACCTCGCTGTCGCCGAAGTACTGCAGGGTCTCGATGTCCGCCCTGATCTTGAAGTGTCCCTCGAAGGACTTCAGGCGCCCCGCCGACACCCGCACCTTCTTCGTCGGAACACCGGTGCCGAGCACCAGCCGGCTGCGGTTGCGCGCCGACTTCTCGGTCAGATGCTCCATGACCTCGCCCATCGCTTTCAGCACGGACTCGGCCGAAAGACCCGCGCCGAGGAGACTCCGTTGCAGCTCCGCCGCGACCGGGATCAAATCGACCGCGGTGAGTGACTCCGCGGACTGGGAGGGCCGCCGCCCCGTACGCCCCCCGCCGACGGTCCGCACCGTCGTCTCGGGCCGCGGCGCGCCCGGTGTGGTGAGCTCGTCCGGCAGGTCGAGGTCGAACCGCGCCGGGAGCACCACGTCGTTCGGGCGCTCCCGTCCGTCCACGAACACCCGCACCGCCATGCCGCCGCGGAAGCGCGCGTACCCGCCCACGAAGAGCTTGCGTCCCGCGATGACCTGGACCTCCCACTCCTCCTCACGCTTGTCCGCCGAGCTCATGCCCAACGACGGCAACCCCGGGATGAGCGCCGAGGCCGTCCGCAGCCCGAGAGAGAAGAACGTCAGCAGTGTGCCGTCGAACCCGGCCGAGACCTCCCGCGCCTTCCTGCCCCCGGCCGCCAACGACGCGAACGACACGTCGTACTCCCGCACCCCACCCGACGGCTGCTGCGTTCCGACCCGTACGTCCCGTGGTACCGGCCGGAGCCACACCAGACGACCGCCGGCCGTGAACAGGTGCCCCCGCTGGAAAAGCCGGTCCCACCCGGCCGCATCACCCGTCCGGAGCATCTCCCGCAGCCCACGCTGGATGCCGCTGCTCAGCTCCGGCCCGTCGCCGGGCAGCCGGGAGCCGCTCGCGACGTGGTGCGCCCAGAGCCGGACGTCCTCCTCGGTCCACGGGTCCACACCGCGCACCGACGCTTCGCCGAGCGCGTCGAAGTCCAGGTACCACGGGCCCCGCCGTACGGCCCGCTCCGGCTCCCGGCCCTCGACCGGCTCCGGTTCGGGGGGATCCATGGCCTCCGGGTCGTGGGCGGTCGTCAGGACGCCGCCCTTTTCGTCCGCCCACCGCACGTGCTTCTTCGCCGTGACGGCGAGAGTCGCGGACCCGTTGCGGAGCTCCGGACCGGGCAGGACTGGTCGCTCGCCCCCGGCGGGCGGTGCCTCGCCGAGGACGACGCGCATGCCCAGACGCCGGGCGGCGGCGTCCAGGGCCGCGGTCATCGCCGCCCGGGCCTCCGAGGTCGCCGGCTCGGTCTCCATCGCCAGCCGGAACCGCTGCACGCGGTCGAGGTCCAGCGACGCGACGGTGAGCCGGCCGTTCTGGAGGACCGCCTGCGCGCGCTGCCCGGCCGTCAGCCGGACACCGGCCCGCTCGAACTCCTCGACCCGCGCCTGCGCCGCCTCGTCGGCCAGCGGTACGGAGGCGGGCAGGTCCTCCTCCGTCAGGCCGGCGAAGAACCGGTCCACGGCGCTCTCCGCGGAGTCGTGCTCCGGCAGAAGTGAGGAGTTCGCGTTCAGGGCCCGCGCCAGCGCCTCGCCGAACGTCTCGTCCTCGCCCGGCAGGATTCGCAGAGCCGGCGGCTCGGCCGAGACTTCGTCCGGCTCCGAACCGGGCGGCGCGGAGGGCCGGCCGGTCTCGCCGCCGTCTCGGGCGCCGGTGGTCACGGCCGGCTTCGCCGATCGCTCGCGGGCGAGGATCCGCGCGATCGCCAGGCCGCGCAGCCGCAGCGGCTGCCCGGCCAGGTTGGCGGGCAGGTCGTCGTGGATCCGTACCAGCGTCTCCGGGGTCAGGGAGACCGGTCGCGTTCCGGGGGTGAGCCGGCGAAGCTCCTTCTTCGCCTCGTGCATGAGCATCCGGTAGTCGAACGAGGACGGGTCCAGGCTCCGTTCGGCGGTGTCACCGCCGGCCGGCTCCGGCTCGGTGTGTCCCCCGGCGGCGTCGTAACGGCTGGTGGTGCCGTCGGAGCCGTGGACGCGTACGCCGGTGGCCCGGCCGGAGCCGTCCGGGAGGAGGTTGATGTCGCCGGGCGTGGGGGCGACCGCGCCGGTCCCCTCGACGATGGTCAGCTCGAAGTCCCGCGCCACGTCCCGCAGCTCCGCCGACTCCAGCGCCGGCGTCTCATCGGTGCAGCGCAGGAGCAGCAGGGTGGTGAAGCCCTGCCGGACGATCTCCTGGGCCATGGTCCTGGCGAGGCCGGACAGGTCACGAAGCTCCGCCCCGTGCCCCGCGAGGATGTACACGCGGCCGCGGTCACCGATCGGCACCTCCACCGGAGCGCTGACCTCCCGGCCCGGACTCCCCGACCAGGAACGGAACTCCGCGCCCTGCAGATCTCCGTAGAACGGCGACCGCAGGCGCCAGTCCGCGTCGTTGAAGAACGCCCGTCCGACGACGCGCCCCTCCGGCGAGCGGATGTCGTGCCAGCGGGGCGGATCCTGCGCGGTCTCGTCCGCGAAAGAACGCGCCGAGGAGCCGGCGGCCGTGAAGGTCACGCCGCGGCGAACGGGCCCGGCGCCGGCCGTCCCGGCGTCGTTGGCGTACTCCGGATCCGGGTACCGGCGTTCCGAGTGCCGGCCCAGCTCCCTGATCAGCAGACCGGCGCGTTCGATCAGGCCGGCGAGGTGAGCCGCCGCACGCTCGGCCGAGCCCCGCTCGATGACCAGAGCCTCCCGGATGGCCTGGATCGCGCGACGTACGGCACGTGCGTACTCACGGGACGAGTTCTCGATGAAGTCGCTCAGCGCCACGACGGCATCGGCCTGGAGGTTCGACGTCACGTTCTCCCGGAAGATGGGATCGCGGACCACGTCCGGGGCGTGCCGCGCCACCGAGCCGAGGAAGTCGGTCACGTCCGTGGCCAGGTCGTCGGCGGGCGGACGGTAGGCGCTGACCGTGTCCACGGCCTGAGTCAGCCTCCGGTTGAACTCCCGGCCCTCCACGGTGCCGTTGTTGTGCGCCACCCGCTCGGCCTGCGCGTGCATGAGCCGCGCGAGCTCGGCGAACTCCTCGGCCGTCTCCTCCGATCTGCGCAGGCTCTGCCGCTGCGGGCCGATGTCACGGATCTCGGTGACGATCCGCCCGCGGTCGAGCCGGCGCATGTTGGTCCGGACGTTCATCGCGGCGTTCTGGTCCACGTAGACCCTGGGCCGCCCGGTGGGCAGCAGCATGTTGTCGACATAGTCGCCGAGGGTCATGCTCTCGTTCCTCAGCGGGTACTCGAACAGGGGCAGCGGGTCCCGGCCGAACTTGCGCCAGCGCCGGTGGCGGTCCGGGTGCCGCTCGTAGGTCCTGATCGCCCGGGCGAGCCGCTGCCGCAGATCCGCGCGCAGCATCGCCCGGATCTCCTCATGGTGGCCTTCCAGAAAGCCGCGGACCTCCGCCGGCATGGACTCGCGGACGGCGGCGAACGAGGTGCGCAGCGTCCCGTGGATGAGGTTCTTCGCCAGGTGTTCGTCGCCGCGGACGAACACGCGGGCGGCGGCGTACGTGTGCGTGTTCATGAGCGTCATCGAGGTGCGCACGTCGGCGACGCCCGGCACGTACTCCATCGCCGGACCGGCGAACCGGCCGACGCGCCGGCCCAGCCGCTCGTCCAGGTACGTCAGCACCACGTCGTCGCCGAACCGCAGCCCGTCCCGGAAGTATCGCCTGACGTCGTCGGCCTCGGCGTACCGCTCGACGGCTCGCAGGAAGGCCACCGTGAACGCCGTCGGCGTGCCCTCACTGAGGTGCGTGTACACCGAGTCGTCGAAGCCGGGCGGCAGGAGGACCGAAAGCTCGTCGGCGTCGGGGCCGTACTCGTAGTTGGGATCGTCGCCGAACAGGTCCCGCAGCGAGGTGCCGCGGAAGCCGGGCCCGGCCTCGCCGTCGCGGAGCCGCACCGCGTTGTTCAGGCGCCTCTTCACGTCGCGGATCCCGGCCCGCACCACCGCCGGGTCGTAGTAGTGCTCCTCCCCGGTCCGCAGGACCCGCTCCGGCCTGCTGACGACCTCGACGATGTTGACGGACTTACGCTTGACCTTTCCGCGCCGCGACGCCACGGCCGCCCGTTTCGTCGCGAAGTACCGGCCGCCGGCGACCCAGACGTGCGTCGTGTCGGTCTCCACGACCACGCCGGTCGCACGGTTGAAGACGAGGGTCTCCTCGCTTCCCTGGAACGTGGTCCGGCCGTGACCGTGGACGATGTGCATCATCTCGTGCTCGCGCCCCTGCGCGGCGAAGCCGAGCTCCTCCGGCGCGAGCCGCAGCGCGTCCACGTTGTACGGCGCCGCGGGAAGGGAGTCCGGCACCACCGCGCGGCCGGTCGCGTCCACGAGGATGACGCGCGCGTCCCCGCCCGGTATCGGCGCGCCGTCCTCGGCGGCGTACACCCGCGATCCGGGCCCGGCCTGCGTCTCCAGCCACAGCAGGTGGCCGCCCTCGTTCCGCAGCGCGAACGCGTGGCCCGGGCCGTACTGCGTCGACACCAGCAGGAACGCCGTCGTGCCCGGCCCCAGGCGCCTCACCAGGGGTGCGACGCTCTCCGGCGGTCCGTGCAGCGGACGCCAGTCCCCGCCCAGGGCCGCGGCCAGCGCCCGCTCCGGCCGCCTGTCCCCGACCGTGAGGTCGTCGCGGGACACCGCCGGGCCGCCGTACAGCTCGCGCCGCACCGCCTCCAGCCGGTAGACGCAGTCCTCCGACGTCCCGTCGTACGGCGGCAGCACCTCGGCCAGCCGCCTCTCGAGCGCGACGGCCGTGATGATCTGGTCGCCGACCGCACGGTCGCCGCCGAGGCCCACCGCGTCCGCGGCCCGCCGCAGATCCACCATCGACAGGTGCGCCGGGTTCGCCTCCTCGGGCAGGAGGTCGCTCATCAGGCCGGCCTTGAGCGCCTTGAGGAACAGCGGCGCGTCGCCGTCGGGCAGCCCCAGCTCCCGGTACGCCAGCATCAGCCGTACGGTCGGCTCGATCGGCCGGTCACTCGTCAGGGCGCCGGCGTCGCCCAGGTCCAGCCGGGAGAGCGGTGCCTCCATGCGCGACGCGAGGTCCGCCGCCCGTACGGGGGCCTTGCCCTTCCCCGGCACGGCGGTGCGTTCGTCCGCCCACCCGTGGAAGCGCGCGTGGAACCGCTCGGCTGCGGCGAGCACCTCCGGGCCCGCGCCGAACGTCCGGCCGGCGACCTCGTGGTCGTTCGCGCCGGTGCCGCTGGGGCCGGCCGCGAACGGATCCTGGAGCCGCTCCGCGGCGGGCCGCTCGCCGCCCCGCATGCGTGGGGCCGAGCCGAACGCGATCTGGTGCGTGAGGTCGGTGGCCAGGCCGGCCTGGTCGGTGGGGCCGCCCTGGGGGAGGTCGGCCAACGCCTCGCGCATCTGTCCCCGGTCGACCCGGCCGAGGAGCCAGCGCCCGCCGAGACGGGCGAGCCGGGAGTTGACCTCGTTGAACAGGTAGTCCGAGATCCGGGTCCGGGCCCGTACGCCCTGGCCGGACGCGGAGGCCGGGACCGGCCGCGTGGATTCGCCCAGTTGCGCCTGGTATTCATGGACCAGCCGCTCCAGGTCGCCCACCGCGCTCACGTTGGCGTCGAGCCGGTGCTGCGGGCGCAGGTGTGCCGCCGTCTCGGTGCCGTGCCGCGCCAGCTCCTGGTCACGGGCGGCGATCCGCCGGTGTACCCGGGCTTTGAGGTCATCGACGATGTCCGGGGCGAGCCGTGACGTGAGGCGTTCGAGGTCCGTCCGCACGCTCGCGTACCGCCGCTTCAACCACGCGGTCTGGCGGTCGTACTGCGCACGGGCCACGACCGCGGAGGTCGGCGGAACCGGCCGGAAGGTCCGCCACGGGATCGGCGGCGCGTCCGTGCGCGCGCTCCGGGTCCCCAGATAGTGGCCGGGCCGGCGGATGAAGCTGAGGTGGGCCGGCCCGTCCGGTCCGACCGTGGTGACGTACCGGTCCTGGATCAGCGTGATCCGCAGGCCCAGCTCGTACGCCGCCAGGTGCGCGACGACGTCGCCCGCCTCGTCGTCCCACTCGTCCATCGTCCGGATCTGGTCCACCAGCGCCCGCTGCTGCCGCGCGATCGAGGGCCCGCCCTCGACCACGTGGAAGAAGCCGGCGTACCGCGACGGCAGGCCCAGGGCCGCGACCGCGAGGTCGGCCTCCAGCCGGTCCGCGAGCCAGTCGCGCAGCGCCTTCACCGCGCGAAGCCGGTCTCCTCGCATGCTGAGCCCGGGAATGTGCCGTTCCAGGTACGTACCGGCGATCTCGATCAGGCTGTGGTAGAAGCAGTTCCCGTCGCCGGGCACGTCGAGGGGCCGCAGGTGCCGCGCGTCCAGCGTCGCCTGCAGCCGTGCCGGGTCGAACTCCTGCCGCTCCACCTGCGCGGCGCGCTTCGCGGCCTGCGCCACCGCGGCCGAGGAGGCGCTCTTCGCCGGCGTCCTTCCCGTCGTCTTCGGCGCGGTGGCCGTGGCGGGCCGGGCGATCAGGAAGTTGTGCCCGGGCCCGGACGGGAGGGCGCCGCCGCCCTGGTCCGGGGCGACCTGGGTCGTGCCGTCGGGCTTCAGGCTGCGGTAGCGGCTGCCGGACAACACGACCGCGCCGTCGATGTTCTCCGGGCCGGAGTAGTAGACCAGCGTGCCCTCGGGCAGCCCCGTGGGCAGTTCGTCGGTCAGCTCGACGGTACGGCCGGTGACGCCGGCCAGGAGCGTGCGGACCGTCTCCTCGTGCTCGTCCAGCGCGAAGTCCTCGGTGAGGAAGGCGATCGCCCGGTCCAGCTCCTCGTGCACGACGACGGCGTCGGTCAGTCCCCGCTCCGGCCCGCCGCGGACCAGCCAGGACGTCAGTGTGTACGCCGCGACCGCGCCCAGGTCCGTCCAGCTGCCGCGGGTCGTCCCGGCGGCCGTGACCCGGTGCTGCCCGTCCTCGCTGACGTACACGTGCGGGTCGGCCGGCAGCGGGTCGTCCACGATCGTGCGCCGCGTTCGTACCGGCCGGGTGGCGTCGCGGGACGGGCCGGAGCCCCCGACGGTCTGCCCGCCGCCGACCGTACGGCCCGCGACCGTGCCGCCCGGCGCGAGCGTCGTGCCCGGGTCCGTCGTGACCGTGCCGCTCTCCGGACCGCGTCGCCCGCCGGGGGCGGCCTCGGTCCGCGCCCGGGCGAGCATGATGGTGTGCGGCCGGCGGGCCGACTCCCCCAGGACCTGCGACGCCGGCACCTCACGCGTGCCGCTCGTACCGGTGAGCAGGACGCGGTACCCGGTACCGGTGGCCACCGCGGCCCCGCTGCGGCCCCCGCCGGTGAACCAGACCCAGGTTCCGGGCGGCAGATCGTCCGGCAGCCGGTCGACCTGCTCGACCTCCCGGTCGGCGTGTTCGCCGAACGCCCGGCGGACCCGCTGTGCCGTGGTCTGGCCGACGTCCCCGGACAGGAACCGCACGGCCTCGCCCAGGCCGTTCCGGCGGACGTCCCAGGCGGTGGTGCCTTCCGCCCGCGCTCCCCGGGTCAGCCAGTACACCGGCGCGAAGTCCGCCAGGGCGCCCAGCCGGGTCCAGCCCGGGACGTTCAGGCCGCCCGGGCCGACGCCGTGCTGCCCGTGTTCGTCGCGGTAGACGTGCGCGTCGGCGAGCAGCCCGCCGCGCATGGCGGTGGCCAGGCTCACGATGCGCGGTCCCGGCGCGGCCGTCAGCGCGGCCATGCGCTCGTTCTGGTAGGCGATCCGGTCCTCGAACTCGGTCACGAACCGGGGCAGGTGAGACCCCGAGCGTGCGGCGGCCTCCCGCGCGCCGGGCCGGACCAGGCCATGGTCGAGATGGTGCGCGACGTCGGCGAGCGCCCGGTCGCGCACCGGCCCGAAGCGGCGTTCCGACGCCGCCGGCCCGCGCAGCCCGGCGGGCGGGTCGAGCAGCACGCCATCGCCGCCCACGTCCAGCGAGTAGAGCCGCTGGGCGTCCAGCGGCGGCTCCACCGGCAACCGGGACTCGGACTCGAACCAGCGGATCCGGCCGCGGTGGTTGACCACGGTGAACCGCCCGCCGGCACCGGCCGCGTCCTGGGTGACGACCAGGGAGACCGCGCCGGAGCCGGCGGCGTCCAGCGTCCGGTGCAGCCCGTCGATGGCCCGCTGGGTCGTCGGCTCGGTCCGTGGCCGGTACGCCAGGCCCACCCGGCGTTGGTCCAGCAGCGACTCCCAGGCCGTCAGACGCTCACTCGCCGCCCGTACGGTCTCGTCGGTCCAGCGCGGCCCCGCGGTCGTGCCGTCCACCGGCCGGGTGACGGTGGTGCCGTCGCCCGGCCGGGTGGCGTTCAGCTCGTCGAGCAGGATCTGCGCCGAGCGGGCCTGCGCCCGTGCCTCGTCGAGCGCCCGCTGCTCCGGCTCGGCCGGCCGCGCCGGACCGGTGTGCCCGGCCTCGATGCGGGTGACGATCGACCGCCACGCGGCGACGACCTCCATGGCCCGTCCCAGGAGACCGGGCAGCGCCTCGTGCACCCCCGCCAGAGCCCGCTGACGCTCGTCGATCGCGGCGAGGACGGCCTGTTCGAAGGTCTGCTGCTGCGTCCAGGACCGGCGGTAGAACCCGGCCAGCTCCAGCGGGCCGAAGCCGTGGCCCACCGCGAGGCGGCGCACCTCGTCGCTCCACAGCCCGGCGCGCGACGCCTGGTCCGCGGTCAGCGCGATGTCGTCGAACGTCCTCGGGTCGAACGCGTGAATCCGTCCGCCGGGGTCCACCCACCGCGAGCGCGTGCTCCCGTCCGGCTCCGCGACGTCCACCCGGACGTGCGCCCGCAACTCGGCCGCGAGGTCACGGGCCAGGTGCACCGGGTCCACGTTCAGCAGGGCCGCCTCCGGCGGCAGCGCGGCGGGCGCGCCCTCCGGGTTGTCCGGGCGCAGGTCGTGGACCCGGTTGACCTCGTTGATGATCGCGGTGATCTCGTCGTCGACGGAGTGGCTCAGGCCGCCCGCCGGCCCCGCGTCGTCCCGGCTCAGAAGTTCCTCGTAGCGCCGGAGCGAGGCCGGGGTCCGCAGGTCCGGGTCCAGCTCGCGCGCGGCGCGCAGGTCCGCCCGCATCGTCCTGACGGCCCAGCGGAGCATCGTCCGGTACTCCAGCATCCGCGCGTTCTGGCCGAAGGTGAGCACCAGCGGGCCGTTCGCGCCGCCCTGTGCGCGGATGTGATCCACGATCGGGTGGTGGGCGCGTCCGGCGGTGTAGTTCCCGGCCGCCGCGTCGACCAGCAGCGAGGGCAGGTCGAAGACCGGCGCGGTGTCCAATCTGTTCCAGACCGCCGGGTCCGTCCGATTCCGCAGCGCGTCCTCGGCCTGCCGCCGGTTCTCGGCGATCTGGGCGAGCAGCTCCTCGTACTGGGCCTCGAACAGCTCGACGTACACGTCGCCGGAGACCGGGTCGGAACGGACCGGCGCGCCGATCTTCTTGGGGCTGCGGAACAGGTGGTGTTCGGTCTTCTGCGCCTCCACCCACCACTGGCCCCGGAGGCGCAGCAGCAGGAGCGAGCCCAGCTCCTTGGCGTGTCCCTCCCGGCGGTAGTTCTCGGTGCCGGCGCTGTTGTGGTTCGCGGACGTGATCCGGCTGCCGCTGTTGTTGAAGCTCCAGTTGTGGTCCGGACGCTGCGGCGGAGCCCCCTCCGGCTGGGGCGCCTGCGGGTTGATCACGTCGCCGCCGTTGACGCCGTAGTCGCCGACGCCGCGGGCCAGGTCCGTGCTGTTGTTCGCGGTGGTGCCGCTCTGGTGCTTGATGTAGCGGCCGGTGCCGGTGCCGCCGTCGGACATCCGCATGATCACCTGGGCGTCGTACACCTCGCCCTGGACCGACAGGTTCACCCGCTCGGAGCTGTTCCCGCCGATGATCATGCCTTCGGGGAGCGCGTACCGGTTGCCGCCGATCGTGTCCCGCACGTGGTTGGTCAGGTGCGACCGCGACAGCAGCGTCGGCAGCGAGAGGCTGGACCGGAGGTTCGGGTCGCCCTTCTTCGTGCCGAGCGTGCTCTGCGCCCAGCCGGGGCCGAGCAGCCGGTCGAGCATCGCGCGGGCGGCCGGGTACAGCCCGTCCAGGACGACGCCGACGAAGGCCGCGTTGCCCGGCATCTTCGGCAGCGGGAGGAGGTCGCGCAGCCGCTCGGGACCGCGCAGGTTGCCCGCCTCGGCGAGGGCGTGCGGAATCTGGAGGTTCAGCGTGCCCGGCACGGTGATGCCGGACGTCGCGCTGTGCCGGGTCCACCGGTCGAACCCCCGCAGGAGCAGGTTGTTGAGCGGCCGGCCGGACATCTTGAGCCGCCGCACCCGCACCGTCATCTCGTGCCGGTACTGCACGGCGTAGTGGTTCGCCCAGTCGTAGACGGTCTGCTCGCTGACCGCGTTCTCGGCGCGGGTCGTGCCGCGGTGGTGGCCCACGGCGGTCTTGAGGTCCACCGGGCCGCTCGCCTTGGCGTTGCCGGCGCTGAGCTTGGCCGGCATCCACGCCTGTGAGCCGTCGCGGGACTGGGACCTGGCCGTGCCGATGTAGCCGTGCAGGTAGTTCTCCAGACCGGTGTTCCACTTGTAGTCGAAGATCTCCGGGTCGGAGGTCAGCACGTCTTTCAGGTTCACCTCGACGACGTCGGTCAGCAGCCAGCCGACCGGGTTGACCAGGTAGAGGGAGAAGCCGTCCCGGCCGAGGAAGTCCTCCCACATGGCCAGTTCGCGGCTCCGGGCGAAGATCGACTGCAGGGCGTCGACGCCGCCCTGCATCCGGCCGATCCGCCGGCCCTTCCCGTCCCAGATCTCCGCGCCGGCGGCCAGCATGCCCGGCGCCACCTGCTCGATCCGCTCCCGTACCAGGTGGTGCAGGGACTGATAGCCCTGGTAGTCCGCGTCGTACAGGCCCGAGTGGCCGAGGAGACGGCCGGCCGGGTCCTGGCGCGTCAGGTACTCGGGCAGCTCCATGAGGTGGTACGGCCGGCGTGGGTTGCCCAGCGACTTGCCGAATACGGCGTTGAAGCGCTCGCGGACCGGCAGCGACTCGATCGGCGCCCCGCCCTCCTGGTGCAGTTCGGCCAGCGCGCCGATCGCGGCGCTGCGGGCGCCCCGCGTCTCGGGCGGCAGGTCGGGGACCTGTTCGTGCCAGCGCAGCAGGGTCCGCGCCGCCACCTCACCGCTCAGCCACGTCGTGCCCTCGCGCCACCGGGCCAGCACCTCCTCCAGCCGCGCGTCGGTGAGCGCCGGTCCCTCGCCCGAGGCGTACGCGACCACGTCGTCGGGCATCCGCGGACGCAGATACGGGTCGTACGGGTCGCGCAGGTCCTGGCCGAACGCCGTGTTGAACCGCTCCCTGACCTGCGGGTCCAGGATCGGGGTCGCCCCGGTGCGGTGCAGGCGCGCCATCGTGCGGACCAGCTTGCCGCGCCGGATGCGCGCGTCCTTGGGCAGGACCCGCACGTCGCCCCGCCAGCGCGTGAGGATCTTCGCCGCCAGGTCGCCGCCGAGCTTGAGCCGGCCGGTGTTCCAGCGGAGCATGGCGTCCTTGAGCTGGCGGTCGGAGATCGCGAGGTGCCCGTCGGCGTACTGGGCGAGCGCCTCCGGCTCCGGCAGCAGGAACACCATCGTGCGCGGTGGCATCCGCTCGGTGTGGGACTTCGGCGTGCCGCTGGGCCACAGCTTGGAGTGGTTCTCCAGGCGGCTGCGGACGGTGAGGTCCACCGTGGTCCGGAAGATGTAGACCCGGTTGAAGTCGAGCTGGATCGGCTCCTTACCGCCGGTGGCCCCCATGGTGGTCGAGCGGTTGTGCTGCCAGTGCCGGTTGACGTCCGTCTCACCGGTAAGGCTCGCGGCCCCGGCCTCCCCACCCGCCGCGGCGTCGAGCTGGTCCCAGGTCCAGCCCTTGGAGCTCTGCTGGGTGACGCGGCCTTCGGCCAGGAACAGCCGGATGATGCCCAGGACGAACTTGTCCTCGGTGGCGCCGGCGAACGTCGTCCGGCCCATGGCGCCGCTGATGTCCATCGCGCCGAACTTGTCGCGGAAGACTCCGGACTCGAACGGCCGGTCGGTCGTGTACTCGCCCTGGAGGATCTCCTTCAGGTGCGCCCGCATCTCGATGGTGCCCGCGAAGGTGTCCCGCATCGACGAGGCCTTGCCGGCGGGGTCGGTGAGGTGCCCGAGCGCCTGCACCGCGTCACGGGCACCGGTGGTGTCGAGGAAGTACACGACGCCTTGGTCGAGCACCTTGGCCGGCGTCGGGCCGGGCGTCGTCGGGCCCTTCTCGGTGCCGATGGGCAGCACGTACGCCAGCGAGGTCTGCTCCGGCACCGTCCACGCCGGCGGGTTCCGCCGTCCCGCGCGGATCCGGCCCTGGGTGCCCGAGTGCTGGTACTCGACCTTGATCTCGTAGTCGTCGGTCAGCTCGAACTCGTCCACGACGCCGGGGTACTCCAGCAGCTCGGGACGGTTGTTGAGGTAGTTGACCGCGTCGGAGGCGCCGACGATCCGCTGCCACTCGGCGCCCATCATGGCGGTCTTCAGCGCCAGGTAGAGCGCCTTCACCTTGAACCCGAACGCGAGCTTGCGGGTGTGGCCGACGGACATCCCGGCGCTGTCCATGCCCATCGCCAGGTTGACGGTGTGGAACTGGTCGGTGCTGCGGAGGAAGCGCGGCGCGTGCCCGGCGCTCCGTTTCGCCGTGATGGTGACCTTGGCCGAGTCGACGTCCAGGTCCACCCCCATGCCGCCGCGCCGCTTGCGCAGCGTGAACGTCATGCCGTCCTGGCGGATCTGGTCGTAGTAGGAGTCCAGGCCCCGGCTGGAGACCATCTTCTCGAACAGCTCGAGGTTGTCGATCCGGCTGTCGGTCTTGTTGCCGTGCGCGTACCAGGCGTACTCGCCGAACGGGTCCTCGCTGTCGGCCGGGAGGAACCCGCTGTCGCGCAGTTCGGTCTCCAGCAGGCGGTGGATCTCCTCGACGGTGCCATCGGCCACCATGGGCAGGCCCATGCCGAGGCCCTTGCCGTCCGCGACCCACTGCGGAGCGGGCTTGGTGGCGGGATCCTTCGGGCGCGTGCCGAGGCCGCGGATGGCGTCCCTTCGGAACGGCACCTCGCCGCCCTGCCGCGGCGGGTTCTTCAGCGCCGCACGGTCGACCGGGAAGCCGTGCTCGAACGCGGCCGTCTCCGGCATCCGGAGCAGCGCGCGGCCGGTGACCGCCGAAGTGGTCCTCGGGGCCCGTTTGTTCGCCTTGCCGCGGACGCTGACCGTCGCCTGGTGGGAGAACCACGCGTCGTACCCGGCGGTGTGCGAGGTGTCGCGCGGCACCACCACGTGGAGGCCGACCCGGCCCGTCGACAGCGAGTCGACGTTCGAGGAGGTGTAGTTCAGGTATCCGCTGACGCCCAGGCCCAGGTCGGGCAGGCCGGGCGGGCTCGGCACCAGGTCGAACTCGACGCTCGGGAAGGTCACCGTGCTGCTGTTGGTGATGCTGTGCCCGCCGCTCGATCCGTCGATGGCGGTCCGCACGTTCTCGATGTGGGACTTGTCGCTGGTGGCGCCGACCCTCGTCGCGGCCAGGCGGCGCGACTTGACCGCCACCGTCGCCACCTGCCGCCCGTACTTGTCGTGCAGCGTGAAGCGGTAGCCGCGGTCGGTGTTGACCGCGGCGTCGAGGTGCATGTTCAGGTTCCACAGCTTCTGCAGCAACTCCTGCCTGGGCAGGCTGCCCATCGGCAGCTTCAGCCCCTTCGCCCGCAGGGCCGACACGATCTCGTCGAAGAGCCGGGGGAGGTTGGTCAGGCCCGACGCGAAGAAGAACTTGGGCAGCTTCGTGCCCTTGACCGCGTCGCCGGTGGCCGTGACCTGGTCCCCGTCCGGCTCTTCGAGGTAGTGGCCGGTGATCCACAGCAGCAGTCGTTCGTTCGTCGGGCCGGTCAGCCGGTGGACCCGGGTGTTCTTCCAGCTCTGGCTCGCGTCCTTGCGGACCTTGAACGACCAGTTCGCGGTGTAGGCGACCAGCGTCGCCTCGGCCCGGTTGTCCTCGACGTGGCCGCCCTCGGCGTCGGCGACGTGGGTGTTGGACCGGTTCGACTGGTTGGCGGTGCCGGAGAGCCCGCCGCCGACCTTCACCACCTGGAGGACGCCGGGTGTCGCGCCGATGCCGAAGGTCAGCGAGATGGCGCCCCGCGTGGCGCCCGCCTGCCCGGACTCGGTCTGCGTGTGCGCACCGGTCGCGAACACCGAGTTGATGGTGTCCACCGCGTGGTGCTCGCCCTCCACCTTCGGCAGTGTCGAGGGGACGAGCGTCGACCCGGCGGGGTTGTTCAGGGTGTGCGGGTCGGTCGGGTCGAGCGTGAACAGCACCTCGCCGTCGCCGATCGGCACCATCAGGCCGCTCGTGCCGTCGTCGTCGTTCGCGCTGAGCAGGTACGGGTAGTTGGCCAGCAGCCGCTGGGTCAGCAGGCTGAATTCCTTCTCGGTGAACTTCACCCCGGCCTGGTCGAGCTGCCGCCGGACCGCCCGCAGGAGCTCCGGCTGTTGCGGCAGACCGGCGCGCGGCACGCCGATCGAACGGACGGCCGGATTGGCCTCGATCGGCACCATCGCCGGCGCCGGCTCCGGCGGCTGCGGGGCCGGCGGTGCCGGCAGCGGCGGCGCGTCGCCGTCCCGTCGCTCGGGAACGGTGGACGAGGACCCCGGATCGGGGTCGGGGCTGGGTTCGGCGACCCGGTCTCCGCCGCCCGGCCTGCCGCCGTACAGGCCCATGACGATCGGGTCACCCCGCGTGTCGCCCGGGGTGTAGAGGCGGAACCACTCTTCCTTCGGGTCCGCGCCCTCGACCGGCCCATCGGCACGGCGGGAGGTCACCTCTCCCGTCGCCGGGTCGAACGCCACCTCGTGCGGGGTGGCGAGGACGGGCTCGTCCATCGCCCGCGACAGCGGCTCGGCCACCTTCGCGCCCCCGGAGAACGCCAGGAGGGGCCGCAGGTCGGGCGCCCGGCCGGCGATGGCCGAGGCGATCGCCTCCACCGTGATCTCCTGGTCGCCCGCCATCAGCCGGCCGTCGCGCAGGTCGCCGAAGACGAGCACCACGCCCGCGGGAAGGACGTCGTCGAGCCGGCTCAGCATCCGCGCCGCGACCGACGGCTCGGGCATGTTCGTGCCGGGCAGCCAGACCGCCAGCGGACGGCCGTTGACCACGCCCACCTGGGTCTGCTGAAGCACGTCCTCGATCCGCATGGCGGGCGGGGCCGCGGTCTCGGCGGTGCCGGTCTGGGCGGTTTCGGTCTCCGTGGCCGGCGACGGCTCGGGCGTGAGCCCTTCCTCGGGCTCAGGCTCGGGTTCGATCACGGTCGGCTCGTCGGCGAAGCGGACCTTCTTCGGCGGCGTCATCAGGGCCCGCGCGAGATCCCTGCCGGCCTCGGTCCCGGCGCGGGCGATCTCGGCGCCGACCAGCGTCCGCCACTCCCGCGGCGCCCGTTCGCGGGGGGCCTGCCCGGCGGGCGGCCGGGTGATCGCCTCGCGGATGACCCGGTCCGTCTCGGCCCCGATCTGCCGAAGCCGCGCGTCGGAGACCATGCCCAGTGTCGTACGGGCCCGCTCCGGGTCGCGCCGGGCAGCGTTCGCCAGCCGCTCGACCAGCTTCACCGCGTCGCCCGACTCCGGCAGGCGCGGCAGGCCGAGAAGGTCGGCCGCGAGGTCGTACGCGCCCCGGTGCCCGCTCCAGGGGATCTCGGCCGCCACGAGCAGCCAGACCAGGGCCTGCCGGCGGGCCTGCCCCCGCATCACCGCCGGCCTCGGGTAGTCGCCGGTCAGCTCCCGTACCAGCGCTCCGGCGTCGTCGAGGAGTCGCAGGTACTGCGCTTCGGAGTCGTCCCGCACCTTCTCCAGCGTGGTCCGGGCGATGTCCAGCCGGCCCTCGTCGACGCGGAGGGGCGGCGGACGGAGCGTGAGCCGGGGTCCCGAGGGGCGCTCGCTCAGCAGCCGCCGGGCCAGCGCCTCCCCCGCCGCCCGGCCCGACCTCGCCAGTTCCGCCGCGACCAGCAGCCGCACCCGGTCGACGCCCGACACCTCACCACCGGGATCGTGCGCCGACGGGACCCGGCCGCTCAGGTCACCCACGATCGTGCCGGACTCGGCCATCACCTCCGCACGACGCTCCTCCGGCAGCGCGCCCAACGTCGTACGGGCCCGGCCGAGGTCCAGGGGGGACTCGGGGGGACGAAGTGTGAGGCGCGGCCCGGACGCGGGCCTGGTCAGCAGCCGCCGGGCCAGGGCTTCGGCGTTCGCCCGGCCGGACCGAGCGAGCTCCGCCGCGACCAGCAGCCGCGCGGCGTCGGTCCGGGTCACGCGGCCGCCGGGGTCCTGCTCGGCGGGCACCCGGCCGGTGAGGTCGCCCACGATCGTTCTCGACTCCCGCAGCACCTCCGCGCGCTGCTCCTCGGGCAGCCCGGCGAGGTACTCCCGTGCACGGCCGAGGGCGGTCGGCGGACGCGGGCGTGGAGGCGGCGGGGTGGCGGGCACCTCCCGCACGGTGCCCTGGCCCACCTCGGGCGCGGGCTCGGTGACGACTGGCTCCTGTGCGGTGACCGCCGGCTCGTGGGTCACGGTCTGCTCGGCCGGAGGCTCGGTGGGCTCCGGGATGGGCTCGGGACTCAGGGCGGGTTCCGTACCGGTCGTGGGCCGAGGCGCCGTCTCGGACGGCTTCTCCAGCAGGGTGTAGGTGCCGTCGCCGGACCGCGACCGCAGCGTTCCGCCGCCGCCTCCGGAGGTCCCGTGGCCACCTTGGCCCTGTGCGTCGGTCAGCTCGCCGAGGGTGTGGATGTTGGGCTTCGGCGCCGGCCGCGCGGGCTTCACCGTCGGCGTCCCGAGCTGGGCCCGCTTCTTCGCGGACTCCTCGCGGACCTCGTTGCTCAGGCCCTTGATGCCCTCGCCCCTGCCGTCGCCCTCGCCCAGCGCCTGGCCGGGCCCCGCGAACGGATCGCGCTTCGGCTCGGCCCTGGGCGGCGTCGGCGGATCGTTGACCGTCATCGGCCTGCCGTTGAAGCCGTTGCGCGTCCGTGCGGACGGATGCTCGGCCGACGGCTCCGCCACGGGTTCCGCCGGGAGGTCGTCGACGGTCATCGGCCGGTCGTATCCCGGGCCGCTCCGAGGCCGCCCGCCCGCAGGCGCCGCCTGCCGGCCGCCCGCCGAATCCTGCGGGTCGACGACGACCTCGTCGCCGGGCTCCTCGCCCAGCCGCATCCCCGGACGCTCGAACGGCGACCCCGCCACGGGCGCGCTCGTGCCGCTCAGCGTCACCGGATCGTCCACCGTCGCCGGACGGTCGTACCCGGGGCCCCGCCGAACCTGCCGCTGCTGTCCCTCGCGGTCGGCGTCCGCCAGGGCGCTCTCGTGATCCTTCGCCCACGCGGCCCGCTCCTCCGGGCCGAGCCCCTCGATCCCCTGGCCGGTGCCCTCCCCCAGCCGCCGTCCTCCGGCGGGGAACGGATAACGGGCTTCCGGGTCGTCCCGGCTCGCGTTGCCCCAGGGCAGCGACTCGACGAAGTCGGCGTCGTCGGCGTCCCGCCCCGTGGCGGGGAGGCCGTCGGTGCCCCTGGGCAGCGCGCCGATGAGACTTCCGCGCGGCCAGGGTGTCGCGGCGGCCTGGACGGCCTCGCGCGGGAGGTTCCCGCTCATGGGCAGGAACCGCAGGCTGCGGAAGCCCGAGGGCAGGTCCGCGTCGCCGCCCGTCTGCGGGTCGAGGAAGTAGACCTTGCCCTTGAGGTTGACGGCGCCGACGACGTGGTCGACGTCCGTGCCGTGCCTGCCGATGAGCACCAGGCCGTGCGCGCCGGGCCTGCCGTCGAGGGCGTCCTCGATGGCCCGGTAGCCGGCCACGTCGATCGGGTCGCCCTTGCCGAGGTTCGCCAGATGCTCGTACTGTGACGCGGCGTCCGGCGGCACCTGGTAGTAGGCCTGCCGGGCGGGGTCCTGCTCCGGATGCAGGCGCATCTCTTCGAGGGTGAGATGCAGTCCGATGCCAGCGAGCAGGCAGTTCGTGAGGAAGTCCGCGCCCTTGGCGTACAGCGGGTTGATCTTGGGCAGCCAGGGGATCTCCCGCCGGATCCCCTCCGGGCCGAGCCTGGTCTGCGACCATCCCGTCAGGTCCGACCCGGCCGCGCCGCCGAGCGGATCCAGCGCGTGCTCGTCGGGGAACCTGCCCTCGTAGGCCACGTTCCGCCGTAGCTCTTCCTCGCTGTACGGGGCGAAGTGCCGGTACCGGCGCCAGTCGTCCACGTACTCCAGGGCCGGGTCGTCGTGCCTGAGTTCCTTCAGGGCGACGGCGTAGCCGCGCATCAGCTCGTGGAAGCTGTGGTGTCTCTGCGACCGCATCACGGCGAACATTGCGGCGCGAAGGAGCCCGTGGTCGAGGTCCTTCACGCCTCGCCACCGGGTGATCCGCTTGAGGTTGTAGGCGAACTTGTAGGCCGAGCCCGACGTGCCGGTGTCCACCAGCCCTCCGGTCGCCTTCGAACTGTGCTGGAAGTCGCTCGTGGCGAGGGGCAGCTCGCTGTTGTGGCCGGCCGGGATCCACGGCAGTGCCTCGCCCTCGCCGATCAGCGCCCTTTCGGTGTCGCTGAGCGGGGGCCGGACCTGCGACGCCTGCTCGGTCGTGCGGAGGACCTTCTGCTCCTCCGCGACGGCCGCCTCCTTCTCGGCCGGGGACAGGTCCGACGCGTTGATCTCCGCGAGCCGCTTCTCGAAGTGGTCGCGCGCCGGAGTGTTCACGCGCTGCGTGCGCTCGGCCTCGATCTCCGGGGCCATGCCCTCGCTCCCTCTCAGGAGCCGGGGGACCATGCCGCTGGCCACTCCGTTGAACAGGAAGGTCATGCGCTCACGGAGGTTGCCGGAGTCGACCACCCGTTGCAGCTCTTCCAGGGACTTCCCGACCCGGCCGGCCACCCACTCGTCGTCGGTGCCGTACATCGGGCGCGATTCTTCCGACGTGTGGTCCCAGAGGGTCTTCACGAGTTCGCCGATGTACCCGGTGACCCGTTCGTCCTGCGACACGTACTCGGCGAGCCGCTTCTCGTACCGGAGAGACTCCTCCATGTACCGGATGCGGGCCAGGTCCTCGGGCGACGCGTCCTTGGGCACGAACGGCGTCGTGTCCGCGCCGACGAGCCGCCCGTGCGGCCAGGGCTCCGGCCTGACCTCGATCGCGTCGCGCGGGAAGCCGTTGCTGGTGGGCAGGAACTGCAGGCTGCGGAAGGCGACCGGCAGGTACGCCTCCCGGCCGTTCTGCCCGTCCAGGAAGACGACGCCGTTCTCGTCGTGGACGACGTTGAAGACGTGGTCGACGTCGGTGCCGTGCACGCCGACCAGGACGATGCCGCGCGCGCCGCGCCCGGCCGTGCGCATCGCGTCGTGGATCGCCTGGTAGCCGGGCACGTCGAGCGGGTCGCCCTTGCCGAGGTTCGCCAGATGCTCATGCGGCGAGGCGACGTCCGGGGGGACCTGGTAGTACGGGAGGAGTGCGGGATCCTCGCCCGGGTGCAGCAGGGCCTCTTCCAGGGTGAGGTCCACGCCGATCCCCGTGAGCAGGCAGTTCGTCCGGAAGTCGCCGCCCTTGGCGTAGAACGGGTTGATCTTGGGCAGCCACGGATACGCCCGCCTGGTCGCCTCCTCACCGAGCCTGGGCGGTGACCACCGCGAGACGGTCGTCCCCTCCCTTGCCGCCAGGTGCGGCGGCGTCAGGGCGCCGAGCAGCTGCGGATCGTCGGTGAGGTCGCGCGGCCGGAACGTCGCGTCGGCCCACTCGATCAGGTCGGCCGCCTCGGTCCGCAGGACGGCCGCCGGTACCGCGTGCGCGGGGTCGGCACCGAGCCCGGCTGCGAGCCACGCCGCGAGCGTCTCGTACATCCCTGACCGGAAGGCGAGCACCGCGCGGAGGAACAGCGCGCGGTCCACCGGCCCGAAGTCCAGATGCCGGAAGGACCGGAACACCCACTCCGTACGGTCGTCCGGCCTGCGGGTCACCTCGTAGCCGCGCGCGATCTGTTCGTCGAGCCAGTCGCCGGGCCGGAGACGAGAACGCTGCGGTCGCTCGCCCCAGAGCGAGCCGAGCCCCTTCTCCTGTGCCTGCACCGCCCGGAAGAACGCCCGGAGGTGCTCCTCCAGCGACCACGGCGAGTCCTCGCCGAGGAGGCGCTCCAGCGTGACCGCCGGCTGTTCCTCCCACCCGTCCAGGAAGCTTCGCGCGGCCTCGTCGGCGGGCACGTGCTGGGCGATGGTCGTGTACAGGCGGTGGTTGGCCCGGCGGACGACGCCGGCCAGGCGTGGGTCGAGACCGAGCGCGCGCGAGAAGTCCCTCTCGTAGTTTCGGCGGTTGCTGATCCAGAGCCGGTCCTCGTAGACGTCGCCGTAGCGGACGGGTGCGTCGGCCGGGCGGACCTCGACGGCTCGCGGCGGTTCGGCCGCCGGTGGCGTTTCGGCCGGCGCGAGCCGAGAGGCCGCCGTCCACGACGGCCACTCCGGCGGTGGAGCGGGCCGTGACTCACCGGCCGTACTCGATCGCGCCTCCGCCGGCGTCTGCTCCGGTGCGGCACCGGCCGGTCCGGGGAAGAGACGCGAGACGAGCTCCGGCCGGGAGTCGCCGAGCACGTCGCGTACCAGCCGGCCGAGCGCGGGGTAACGGCTCAGGGTGCCGGAGACGGGGCTGGGGCCGGTCAGCTCGGTCTCCAGGCGACGTGCCGCGGTCCGGGCCGGGTCCTCGCCGGCGCGCGACTCCTCCAGGATCCGCGCGGCGCGGCGGACGTAGGTGAGCTCGTCCAGCGCACGCGCGTGCTCGACCAGGTCATCGATCTGGTCGTGGATCCTCGCGTCGAGGGTTCGCAGAGACTCGACGCGATCCAGCAGAAGGGCGTGTTCCGCTCCCGTGATGGCCGCCACGGTCCGGCCGATCGGGTGCTGGGTCCCATTCTCGAAGTGCCACGTCGACGGCGCCTTGCCGAACTCGTTCAGCGCCGCCGCGCGCACCTGTTCGACCGTGCCGGTCAGAAAGAGGTTCCGGGAGTCGGCCGGATCGACCCCGATGGCGGTGAGCCACTCGCCGGGCGTCCGCGGCCCGCGCCCGAGCGCGGTGTCGATGACGAGCCAGCCCGGCCGCCCGTCGGCGTCGCGGGCCCACACGACCGGAGCGGTGTGATGGAACCACTCGACCAGCGTGGGTTCCACCGAGCCCGGCATGTTGCCCGAAAGCAGGCCCAGCTCCGGCTCCGCCCGCTCTGCGACGATCTTGCCCACCGGCGCGCCCCACTGGAGAAGCCGCAACACCGTCAGGTGGGCCCGCAGGTCACAGCCGTTGTAGTGGTACTCCATGGGCAGGCGGAGGACGCCGTGCTCGGGGTGGTGGAAGCGCAGCTCGGTCAGCAGGTCGTACCACCGGCTGACCTCCGCGTAGGAGACCGGTTCCGGGCGTACCTCGCCGAACAGGCCGTCGGCGGAGGTCGGCAGCACCTCGCTCCAGCGGTGCGACGGGTCGGTGCCGTACTGGCGGGCCCAGAGCGCGTTCACCTGATCGACGAGCGACGCGCCGTACTGCTCCTCGTACGCGCCCTCGACGGCCCACATCCGGCGTGGGTCCCCGTCGAGCAGGCGCAGCCGCGCGAAGATCTCCTCAGCGTCGTTCTCCGCCGCGATCGCGTCGCGCAGGTCGCGGGTGAAGGCGAGGACCTCCGCGGAGGCCGACGCCTCTTTCACCGAGCCCGCGATCGGACCGGGCGGCGGGGCTCCGGTGGTCGCCTCCCGCGGTCCGCCGAGGTACCGGTGGACGTCCGCGGCGAGGGCCGGGGTGGCCCGTCCGGCGGCGACCGCGGCGTTCACCGCCTCGTCCAGCGACGTGCCGGTGCGCTCGCCGAACGCGGTCTGGAACGTCTCCGCCGTACGCCCGTCGCCGAGCGACGCGCGGAACCGGAGCTGCCGGAGCACCTCGGCGTGGTTCACCGGGCCCTCGGCCAGCAGCGCGGCGATCCGGCCGGCGTACACCGCCTCGTCCGGCCCGGCGAGGAAGGCCGGCTCGGCCGTCGCGCCGGGTCCCTTGCCTCCCAGGCCCCAGCTCTTTCCGGTGAGGTGGATCTGCGCGATCACCTCGCCCGCCGCGCGCATCCCGTTCGCTCGTTGCCACGAGGCCAGCGCCGCGTACCGCTCGGGCAGCCGTGCCCGCAGCGCCGCGGCCCGGTCCCCGTCGTCCGGCACACCGGCGCCCCGCAGCACCTGGCGCGCCCCGCTCCACAGGTCGTCCAGCTCGCTCCGGCTCAACGCCGTCGGCGTCTCCGCCGTGAAGTCGTCGTCCGTCCCGGCCCGCGGTGGCCCATCGGCCGGTGCGGGCAGGATCCGCAGGTCATCGTCGCCGGCCACCTCGCCGGGGCGCCGGACCGTGCGGGGCTCGGCGTCCCGCGCGCGGACCGTCGTGCGTCCGTAGTGGCGCCGCAGCTCCTCCAGGTCGTAGAACTTGCTGTTCGCCGACACCGGCCTGACGCCCGGCGGGAAGGCGGTCTCCTTCTCGTTGTGGAGCATCCGGACGAGGTACGTGTCGCCCTTCTGGAACACGTCCCACTGGATGTTCGCGGCCATCGGCGACACGGACTCGCCCCGCCAGGGGTTGTCGGCGTGGGTGTAGGGCCGCTCCGGGGTCGCCGGCCTCTCGCCGCCCGGCAGGCCCAGCAGCACGGCGAACGGGATGACCACCTCGGCGTGGGCGAAGCGCAACACGGCGCCCAGGTCACTGGTCCCCGCCCGCTTGGCCTCGATCTTCGCGAAGAAGTCGTCGAGCAGGACATTCGCCATCTTGTAGGTGATGTCGGTGTCGGCGAAGCCCGGCCCCTTCTTGTAGAAGGTGTTCGCGTCCCCCAGGTAGGAGAACCAGGACGCGGCGTGCGTGGAGACGTACGGCTCCAGGTTCCAGGTGCCCTCGACGCTCATCGCCGGAACGATGCTGTAGAGCTCGTACACCGCCTGGGCCGCGTCGAGTCCGGTGCCGATGCCGAGGGAGGAGAACTCTCCGGCGAAGATCCGCTCCACGAAGGCCGGGGTGAAAATCGTCAGCAGTGTGTCGCGGGCCGCGTCCTGGCTGGCCGGCTGCTCCCTTATCTCCCGGAGCCGGGTCGCGAGGCGCTCGTCGCTCGCGAGGTAGGCCTGGTAGTCGGCGCTTCCCCCGGCCCGGTGGAAGTAGAGCAGGTCGGGGTCGCTCGTGGCGGGGGCGATGAACGGTCGCAGGGCCGGGTCGGAGGCGGCGAGAGCGGCGGCGAAGACGTTGCCGCTCTCGCCCGCCCGGCCCTTGCCCGAGTTGACGACCTCGATCCGCCCGGAACTCTCCGCGATCTTCGTGAACAGCCCGGGCAGGCGCTCGCGCATCCGCGCGGCGGCGCCCTGCAGCTCCTGCCGGCCCCGGCCGCTGAGGTTGCCGTACCCGATCGCCGCCATCGCCTCGCGGAGCGACCGTACCTGCGGGCCGAACGCCTCACCGTCCCGGGTGAGGGCGCCTTCGCCGGCGGCCAGGTCCCACAGTCGCACGAGCTGGTCCCCGTACTTGCTCTTGTTCGCGGCGCGCGAGCCGTGGCGGAAGACGCTCTGGGTGAACACCGGGGTGAAACCCGGTGGCGGCTGCTCGTACGTCCGCGGGTCCTGCTGCGGCGCGTACGGGGTCTTCGTGGCGTAGCCGCGCCGGTCCCCGGACCGGGCCGGCCGTTCGCCGGGGTCCGTCTCCGGCGGGGCGACGTCTCTCCCGCCGGCCGGCTGCCGTACGGGCCGGGCGACGACGATCGCGTGGGACTCGGTGTTGAGCGCCCGCATCATCGTCGGGAGCGACACCAGGCCGGTCGTGCTCCGCCCGGTGAGCAGGACGCGATGGCCGCCGGCGGTGACCAGCGCCGTCCCGGTGCCGCTCGGCCCGGAGAACCAGATCCAGGAGTTCTCCGGCAGGTCGCCCGGCAGCAGGTCGACCGACTCCGCCGCCATGTCCGGCCGTCGGCCGAACATCTCCCGTACGCGCTCGGCCCGTGTCGGGCCCTCGGTGGACAGGTACCGCGCCGCCGCGCCCAGGGCACCGGCCCGCGCGATGTCCTGGACGCTCGGAACCCGGCCCGGCTCCCCCCGCATGAGCCAGAACAGCGGCCGGAAGTCGGCCACCGGCCCCACCCGGGTCCAGCCCGGCGTGACCATTCCGTCCGGGCCGACGACGTGCTGCCCCTCCTCGTTGCGGTAGAGGTGCGCGTCGTACGGAACGCCGTCGCGCGCCGCCGTCAGCAGGCTCACCAGGCGCCGCTCCGGCGCGCCCGCCAGCCGGTTGAGCTGCTCGTCCCGCCGGGCGACGCCGCCCTCGAACGCGGCCACCGCCCGTTCGAGCGTGGCCGGCCCGGCCTCCCGCTCCCGTACGGACGGGGGGACCAGATGCGGCGCGACCGTGACGAGCGCCACGTTGCTGTTTCCCCCGACCAACCAGCCCCGACCGACCTCCCGGACCTGGGCGAACGACCGTGACGCGGGCGTCGAGTCGCGCAGCGCGCCGGGCGGGTCGACCAGCCGGCCGGCGCCGTCGAGGTCCAGGGAGTACAGGTGCGTGGCCCGCCGCGGCGGCTCCACCGGCAGCCCGGAGTCCCGCTCGAACCAGCGGATCCCGTCCCGGTCGTTCACCACGACGAACCGCCCGCCGGTACCCGCGCCGTCGGCCGTCACGACGATCGCGACGGCCCCTCGACCGGCGCCGAGGAGCGTGTCGTGCAGGGCGTCGATCGCGGCCGGCAGGTCCGTGACGTCGCGGGCCCGGTACGCGAGACGGATGCGGCGCTCGTCCAGCTCCAGCTCCGTGTCGCGCAGCAGCTCGTCGGCCGCCGTGATGTCCTGGGCGGCCCGCGCCGCGCGTTCGGTCAGCGGGCGGATCGTACCGGTGGCGCGCAGGTCGGCGAGCAGTCCCTCGACCGCCGCGAACCGCCGGCGGGTGTACTCGAACTCCCGGGCGATCGGCTCCTGCTGTTCGGTCAGGTCGCGGACCCGCGCCCGCGGCTCCCGCAGGCCGTCCTCCAGCGGGGCGATCTGCCCGCGCAAACGCGTCAGCTCCGCCTGGGCGGCCTGCTCGGCCTGCCGGTCCCGCGGGCTCTGCCGGGTCTGCGGGCTCTGCTGGGCCTGCGGACTCTGGCGTTGCCGCTGTTCGTCCAGGATCTGCTGTTCCCGCTGCCGCAGCGGGTGGAGGCGGGCCTCCAGGTCGTCGACCTCCGCCTGCGCCGTGGCGATCGCGCGGGCGAGCCGGGCGTCCTCGTCCGAGAGGCGGCGCACGATCGGCTCCCAGGCCGCCGTCGCCTCGGCGGCCCGGTGGAACAGGCCGGGCAGCGCGGCGTTCTCCACCGCCATGCGCTCCAGCCGGGCGGCGGCCTCGGCGAGCACGGCCTGCTCGAAGGTCCGCTGGTGCGACCAGGAGGTCTGGTAGAACTCCGCGAGCCGGGCCGCGTCGAACCCGTGGGCGGCGGCGGTGGCGCGCGTGCCGTCGTCCCAGAGACCGGCACGCGTCGCCTCGTCGGCGGACAGCATGGCGCGTGTGCCGGACGCGGGGTCGAAGACGTGGATCCGGCCGCCGGGGTCCACCCAGTACGAGCGCGCGGTCCCGTCCGCCTCCTCGACGTCCACCCGTACGTGCGAGACGAGCTCGGCCGCGATGTCGCGGGCGAGGTGCACCGGGTCCACGCCGAGCAGCGCCACCTCCGGCGGGAGCGCCGCCGGGGCGCCGGCCGTGTTGTCCGGGCGGAGCGCGTGGACGCCGTTGACCTCGTTGATGATCCTGGTGGTCTCCTCGTCCAGGACACGAGTGAGGTCCGCGACCCGGGTGCCGGCCGGTAGGGCCACGCCGCGCTCCCGGCCTTCGAGCAGCGCCAGCGCGCGGTCCGGGTCGCCGGCCGTCCCTCGCAGCGCCTGGCGCCGGGCGTCGATCGCGCGGCGCGCGGAGCCGCCGGCGTCCGCGCCGGCCCGGACGGCCGCGTCCAGGGTGTCCGTGGACCACTGGCGGATCGCCCGGTAGGTCGCGATCCGGGCGCTCTGCCCGTACGTGAGCACGAGCGGGCCGCCGGCCCGGCCCTCCTCGCGCAGGTGACGCACCAGGTGGTGGTGGGCGCGAGGGGCCGTGTAGTGGAGTTCCGCCGCGCGGCGCAGCAGCGGCGTCAGGGCGACGTCCGGCGCGCCGTTCAGCCCGGCCCACGCCCGCGGGTCGGCCCGCCGCTCCAGGCTCCGCCGCGCCGCCTCCTCGTTCGCGGCCTTGTCGGCGAGGAAGGTCCGGTACTGCGCCTCGAACATCAGCACGTACACGTCGCCGGTGAACGGGTCGCTGTGGACCTCCGCGCCGACCGGCTTCGGGTCGTGGAAGAAGGTGCGCGACGTCTTCTGCGCGCCCAGCCGGAACTGGCCGCGCATCCGGATCAGCAGCGTCGCGCCCTGCTCCTTGGCGTGCTGCTCTCGGCGGTAGTTCTCGGTGCCGGCGCTGTTCTGGTTCGCCGAGGTGTTGCGGCTGCCGGAGCCCGCCAGGCTCCAGTTGTGGTCCGGGCGCTGCGGCGGGGCGCCCTCGGATGCCGCGGGCAGTGGGTTGATCTTGTCGTTGGCGGAGACGGAGGACTCGCCGATGGTCCGGACGTGGTCCGAGCTGCTGCTCGCGGTGGTGCCGCTCTGGTGCTTGATGTAGCGGCCGGTGCCGGTGCCGTCGACCATCCGGCCGATGACCTGCGCGTCGAACAGGTCGCCTTCGAGCCACATCTTGGCGCGCTCGCCGGACTCGCCGGCGACGAACAGGTTCTCGGGGAACTCATAGCGGTCGCCGCCCGTCGCCTCCCGCAGGTGGTTCGCCAGGTGTGACCGCGACAGCAGCACGGGCAGCGACAGGCTCTTGAGCACGTCGGTGTCGGCGGCCTTGGCGCCGAGCACCTTCTCGTACCAGCTCGGGCCGAACAGCTCGGTCAGCATCCCGTCGCCGATGCGCCGCAGGCCGCTCACGATCACGCCGGAGACGAAGGCGTTGCCCGGCAGCTTGGGCAGCGGGAGCAGGTCGCGTACCGGGCTCGGACCGAAGATCGTGCCCGCCTCGGCCAGGGCGTGCGGGATCTGCAGGTCCAGCGTGCCGTCGAAGGTGTCGTGCGCGGTGCGCCGGAAGCCCGTCCACTTCTTGAACCCGCGCAGCAGCAGGTTGTTCAGCGGGCGCCCGGACATCTTCACGTGCCGGACGTCCACCGTCAGCCGGTGCCGGAGGCGTACGGCGTAGTGGTTGGCCCAGTCGTAGACGGTCTGCTCGCTGACGGCGTTCTCCGCGTGGGTCAGCGCGCGGTGGTGTCCCTCGGACGCCTTCAGGTCGGCGGAGCCGCCGCCCTTGCCGCCGCCCGGGGAGAGCTTGGCGAACATCCACGCCTGCGAGCCGTCGCGCGACCGGGACTCCGCGGTGCCGATGTAGCCGTGGGAGTAGACCTCCAGACCGCGGTTGCGCCGGTAGTCGAGCACCTCGGGCGCCGAGGTCAGCTCGTCCCGCAGGCTGATCTCCACGACGTCGGTCAGGAGCCAGCCGACCGGGTTGACCAGGTAGAACGAGTAGCCGTCCTCGCCGAGCAGCTCACCCCAGATCGCCTGGTCGCGCCCGTGCGCGAAGATCCCCTCCAGCGCGTCCACGCCGCCCTGCATCCGGCCGATCACGCGGCCCTTGCGGTCCCAGACCTCCGCGCCCGCCGCCAGCATGCCCGGCGCGACCCGCTCGACCAGCCGCCGGACGTTGTCGTAGGTGGTCCGGCCGTTGTCGTAGGTGAGGTCGTCGATGCCGGCGTGGCCGAGGTGCCGCCCGCCCGGGTCCTCCCGGGTGAGGTACTCCGGCAGCACCATCCGGTCGAAGGGCAGCCGCGGGTGCGAGAGCTTCTGCTTGAAGGCCGTGTTGAACCGCTCGCGGACCGACAGGGAGGTGATCGGCGCGGCGCCCTCCGTGTGCCGTGCGGCCAGGGCGACGACCAGCGGCGCGCGCCGTACCGGCAGCCCCTCCGGCGTCTCGGGGACCTCCTCGTACCAACGCGTCAGCGCCAGCGCGACCACGTCGCCGCTCAGCCGCAGGTCGCCGTCGCGCCACTGACCAAGGAGTTCGGCCAGCCGCTCGTTCGTCAGCGTGCCCCGGCCCTCGGTGTACGCGAGGAGGTCCGGCGGCATCACCGGGGTCTCGAACGGGTCGAACGGCGCGCCGAGGCTCTGCCCGAACGCGTGGTCGAAGTCCGTCCGGGCCTGCTGGTCCAGGACCTGGGCCTCGCCCGTACGGTGCAGCCGCGCGAGGGTCCGGGCGAACGTCGCCGGGCGGACCCGCACCTCGGGTGTCTCCTCGTGACGCCGGATGAGGACGCGCGCCAGCAGGTCGTCGCTCAGCGGGAGGCTGCCGTCCTGCCAGCCGTTCAGCACCTCGGTCAGCCGCCGGTTCGTGAGCCGCGGCCCGCCCTCGGCGTACGCCCGGACGTCCGCGGGCGGGGCGGGCGGGGTCGCCGGGGCGGTGGCGCGGGCGAGCGAAACGCCGAAGGCGGTGTTGAACTCGTGCCGCAGCCGGCCGTTCAGGATCGGGGCCGCGCCGTCGCCGTGGAGGCGGGCCAGGGTCCGGACCGCCCGCGCGCGCCAGATGTGAAGGTCCCGCGACGGCGCCGGCAGGTCCCGGTACGAGCGCAGCAGCACACGCGCCACCACGTCGCCGCGCATCCGCAGGTCGCCGTCCAGCCACTGCCGCAGCACCTCGGCGAGATCCTGCTCCGAGAGCGCCTGCCGGCCCCGGGTGTACGCGGTGACGTGGGCGGGCGGCGAGGACCAGGTGGACGGGTCGTGGGCGGCGCCGAGGCCGTGGCCGAAGACCCGGTTGAAGTCGGCAAGTACCTGGGCGTCCTGGATGCGGGCCGCGCCCAGGCCGTGCCGGCGGGCCAGCGTCCGGGCGAACTTCGTGGTCCGCACCTGGTCGGGCAGGTTCGCCTGCCAGCGGGTCAGCACCTTCGCGGCGAGGTTCCCGCTCAGCTTGAGGCTGCCGGCCTGGACGCGGCGGAACATGTCCCGCAGGTAGCGGTCGGACAGCGGCAGGCGGCCCTCGGCGTAGTGCGCGAGCGCCTCGGTCTCGGGCAGCGCGAACGCCATCAGCCGCGGGGCCATGCGCTCGGTGTGGTGCTGCGGGCGGCCGGTGGGCACCAGCTTGGCGTGCTTCTCCAGGCGGCTGCTGACCTCGAAGTTCACCGTGGTGATGAAGGCCAGCTCGCGCTCGAAGCTGAGCTGGAGGCGCTCGTCGCCGCCGACGCGCCCGCTGGTGCGAGACAGGTTGCGCTGCCAGTGCCGGTTGAGGTCGTTCTCGCCGGTCAGCGAGGCGTGCCCCACCTCGCCGCCCCCGGCGAGGTCGAGCTGGTCCCAGGTCAGGCCGTGAGAGCTGCTGTCGGTGATCTTGGACTCGGCCAGGCCCAGCTTGATCAGGCCCAGGACGGCCGGGTCGTCGGAGATGCCGGCGAAGGTGACGTCGCCGAGGGTGCCCCGGATGTCCATCGCGCCGAGCCGGTCGCGGAGGAACCCCGACTCGAACGGGCGGTCCGTGGTGTACTCGCCGTGCAGGATCTCCTTCATGTGCGCCCGCATCTCGATGTTGCCGGCGAAGGTGTTCCGGTCGGCGGCGGCCATCCCGGCCGGGTCGGCCAGCCGGCCGAGCGCCCGCACGGCGTCGCGGGCGCCCGTGGTGTCCAGGAAGAAGACGACGCCCTGGTCGAGCACGCTCGCGGGCGTGGGGCCCGTCAGCGTGTCGCCGATGTCGGTGCCGAGCGGCAGCACGTACAGCTCGGCGGTGCCGCCCTTGACCTCGATCGGCGCCGGGTCGCGCCGGCCCTTGAGGACCCGTCCCTGCCGGCCGGAGTGCTGAAATCTCAGCTGGACCGTGTAGTCGTTGGTGACGCGGGCCACCCGGACGCGCTCGCTCGTCTCCCGCAGGTCGGGCAGGTTGGTGAGGTAGTTCAGCGCGTCCGTGGCGCCGACGCTCCGCTGGTACTCGATGCCCATGACGGCGGCCTTGAGCGCCTGGAAGAGCCCCTTCGCCTTGAACCCGACGGAGATCTTCCGCGAGTGGCTGAAGGCCATGCCGGAGCTGTCCATGCCCATCGCCAGGTTGACCGTGTGGAAGTTCTTCGTCGTACGCAGGAACTCCGGCGGGTGCGCGGCGTCCGGCTGCGCCCTGATCGTGATCTCGACGGTGTCGACGTCCCAGTCGACGCCCGCGCCGCCCCGCCGCTTGCGGAGCGTGAACGTCATGCCGTCCTGCTGGGTCTCGTCGTAGTGGGAGTCCAGGCCACGGCTGGAGACCATCTTGTCGAACAGCCCGAGGTTGTCGACCTGGCTGTCGGTCTTGTTGCCGTGGGCGTACCAGGTGTAGTCGGCGAAGGGGTCGTCGTCGTCCTTCGGCAGGAAGCCCTCGCGGCGCAGGATGGGCGCGATCGCGTCCCGAATCCGCTGGACGGTCTCCGGGGCGACCATCACCAGGCCGGTGCCGACGCCCTTGCCCTCCTTGACCCACTGCGGCAGCCGCCGCTTCGCGGGGTCGGTCTCCGGCCGGTCGGAGCTGCGGACCGCGTCGTCGGTGAACGGGACGGTGTTCTCGCCCTTCTTCGGCGGCTGCCTCAGCGCCGTGCGGTCGACGGGGAAGCCGTACTCGAAGGCCGTCCGCTCCGGCATCCGGACCAGCGCGTGCCCTCGTACCGGCCGGGTGGTCGCCGCCGACCGTGTCTTCGCGCCGCCGCGGACGCTCACGGTGGCGCGGTGGGAGAACCAGACCCGGTACGCCGAGGTCTGCGAGACGTCACGCGGCACGAGGACGTTCAGGCCGGTCCGCGCCCCGGAGATCGTGTTGGTGTTCGTGGAGGTGTAGGTCAGCCCGCCCGAGAAGCCGAGCCCGACGTCCGGGTTGCCGGGGATCGGGGCGAGGTCGAACTCCACGTACGGCAGGGTCAGGCTGCTGGTGTTGGTGATGGTGTGGCCGCCGCTGATGCCGTCGATGGCGGTCCGGACGTTCTCGATGTGCGACTTGTCGCTGGTCGTGCCCACACGCCGTACGTCGGCCAGCCGCTCGGACCGAATGGTGATCTTCGCCACCGGCCGCCCGAACCGGTTGTGCAGGTCGAAGTGGTAACCCGACCTGTTGTTGACGGCCGCGTCCAGATGCATGTTCAGGTTCCACAGCTTCTGGAGCAGCTCGCGGCGCGTCAGGCTGCCGAGCGGCAGCCTCATCCCGCGCGTGCGCAGCGACGCGACGATCTCGTCGAACAGCCGGGGCAGGTTCGTCATCCCGGAGGCGAAGTAGTACGCCGGGAGCTCCTTGTCCCGTACGCGTGCGCCGGTCGCGGTGACCTGGTCGGACGTCTTGTCCAGGTAGTGGTCGGGGATCCACAGCAGCAGCCGTTCGTCGGTCGCCTCGTTGTGGGCGAGCTTGTGCGGCGAGATCCGGGTCCAGCTCTTGTCCGGGTCGGTTCGTACCTTGAACGACCAGCGCGCGGTGTAGGCGATCAGCTTCGACTCGGACCGGTTGTCCTCGACGTGGCCGCCCTCGGCGTCGGTGATGACGGTGCTCGACCGGTTCGACTGGTTGGCGGTCCCGGACAGCGTGGCGCCGACCTTGACCATCTGGAGGATGAAGGGCGTCGCGCCGATGCCGAACGTCAGCGCGAGCGTGCCGCGGGTCGCCCCGGTCTGCCCCGACTGGGTCTGGGTGTGCGCGCCGGTCGCGAACACCGAGTTGATCGTGCCGGTGGCCTTGTGGTCGCCCTCGACCAGCGGCAGGTCCGACACCGTCATCGTGGAGCCCGCCGGGTTGGTCAGCGTGTGCGGGTCCTGGGGGTCGAGGCTGAACAGCAGCTCGGCGTCGCCGATCGGCACCTGAAGGCCCCGCGTTCCCGTCTCGGAGTCGGTGCCGATCAGGTACGGGTAGTTCGACAGCAGCCGGTGCGGGAGCAGGTTGAACTGGCTCTCGGTGTAGTGGGCGCCGGCCCGGTCCAGCTCCTGCCGGACCATCGCCATCAGCTCGGCCATCTGCGGCAGGCCCGTACGCGGAACGCCGATCGAGCGGATCATCGGGTCCAGGTCGGCCGGTTCCATCGCCGGAAGGGTGCCGGTCTCCGAGGGCTTCGGCGGGCTGGGCGGGTTCGCCGGTGCGGGCGGGCCCTCGGACTCGAGCTTCACGGGCACCGGGTCCGGCACCGTGATCGTCGGCTCGGGCTCCGGGGCGGGCCTGCCTTCCTCCCGGCCTCCGGCGAACAGCCCCGGCGAGAACGGCTTGGTCTCCTCCCCGAGGGCGAAGATCTGGAACCACTCGTCCTGCTCCAGCCGGTCGCCGGCGTCGCCGTCCGGGCGGCGCGGCACCAGGTCGCCGGTCTTCTCGTCCAGCGTCGCCTCGTACTTGGCGGCGATGACCGGCTCGTTCGTGGCCTCCGACAGCTCCCGGGCCATCGTCGTGCCGTCCTTCATCAGCAGGAACGGCGACAGGCCCGGCGCCTTCTGCATGATCGCCAAGGCCACCGCGACGACCGGAAGCTCCCGGTCGTCGTGCACGATCCGGCCGTCGTGCATGGCGCCGAAGACGAACACGGTGCCCTCGACGCGGAGCTTCGCGAGCCGGGCGAGCGTCTTGGCGTCGAACTCCGGCACCCCCGGCAGCCGGATCGCCACGACGCCGCCCTCGTACGCCTCCGCCGTGGTCTTGGCGATCACTTCGCCGACCGGCATCACCGGCGGGCCGCCGGGCTTCGTGGTGACCGCGGGAGTCTTCTCGGCGAACGAGTCCCCGATGGCGTCGTACGCCGGGAGCGCCTCGTCCTCGGCCGGCGTCTCGCCCTCGGTCACCGGGCCGAGGTCGTCGGGCTCGAACTCCTCCAGGACGGGCTCGCCGAGGTCGTAGGCGGGCGGGTGCTCGGTCTCGACCTCCGGCAGAGGCGGGACCTCGGGCCCGGTCTGGCTCTCGGTCTCGGTCGGGGGCTCGGCGGTCTCGGTGGGCGGCTCCTCGTCGGCGAACCGCACCCGCTTCGGCGCCGCCCGGCGAGGCGGGGACGGCAGAGGCGTGTCCGCGACCAGGGCACGGGCGAGCCTTTCGCCGGCCACCGAGCCGGACCGGGCGATCTCGGCGGCGATGAGCAGCCGCCACTCGCGCGGCGCCCGCGCGCGGGCCGGCCCGCTCGCCGGATTCGCGATCGCCGTCCGGACGATGTGGTCGGTCTCCTCGAAGAGCCCCCCGAGCCGGCCCTCGGACAGCAGGTTCAGCGTCTGCCGGGCCCGGTCGGGGTCGTGCCGGGCGGCGTTCGCGAGGCTGCGTACGAGCCGGGTCGCGGCACGCGGCCGGAGCACGCGGGGAATGCCGAGGACGTCGGCGGCGAGCCGGCGGGCCGCCGCGTACCCGGCCCAGGGGATCTCCGCGGCGACCAGCGACATGGTCGCGGTCAGCAGCCGGGCCTGCCCGCGCAGGGCGGTCTGCGACGGGAACGCCCCGGCCAGCTCCTTGACGATCAGCCGGGCCTCGCCCAGGAGCTGCGCGTACCGCTGCTCGGAGTCGTTCCGGATCGTGGTCAGCGTGGAGCGCGCGACCTCGATCCGGTTGTGGTCCGCGAAGACGCGCAGATCCGGCTGGAACGGAACCGTCAGCGTGTCCATGCGCGGAGCCATCCGGTGCGCGAGCGCCTCACCGGCGGCCCGGCCGGATTCGGCGATCTCGGCCGCCACCAGCGTCCTGAGCCGGGCCTCTGGCGTGACGTACTCCTCGTCCTCCCGCGGCGGCCGGGGCAGCCCGGTCAGGTCGCCGACGATCGCGTCGGCCTCGGCCAGTACCTGGGCGCGGCGGTGCTCCGGCAGCCCGTCCAGCCGCGTCCGGGCCCGGTCGACGGCCGCCCCCGGCCCGAGCCGCAGCACCGGCGGAGCCGGAGCCGGACCGCGCACCGCGGGGTCCCTCGCCAGCCGCCGCGCGAACGACTCACCCGCCGCGCGCCCGGCCACCGCCAGCTCGGCCGCCACCAGCACCCGCGCCCGCCCCAGCGGCGAACCCAGCATCCCGCCCGGCTCCTGCGAAGGCACCCGCCCGACCAGGTCCCCCAGCAGCCCGTCCGCCTGCGCCAGCGCCTCGGTACGGCGGTCCTCCGGCAGCCGGTCCAGCCGCGCTCGGGCCTGGCCGACCACGTCCTCCCAGCGGAGCCGCAGCACCGGCAGCGACCGCCCGCCGGCCGGGTCGCGTACGGCCGGATCCCGCGCCAGCCACTCCGCCGCCCGGTACCCGGCCGCCCGGCCGGAGCGCGCGATCTCGGCCGCCACCAGCACCCGCGCCCGGCCCAGCGGCGTGCCCATCAGCCCGCCCGGCTCCTCCACGGGCGCCCGCCCGACGATGTGGCGCAGGAGGATGTTCGCGTCCCGCATCGCCTGAGTGCGGCGCTCCTCCGGCAACGCGTCCAGCTCGGTACGGGCCTGACGCAGCGCGTCCACCGGCCGCGGCCGCGCGCGGGGCACGGGAGTGCGCGGCTCGGTCTCGGGCGGCGCGGGACCGTCCTCCTCCGCCCCACGCGGCCCGGTGACGGCCGCCTCGCCCTCCGGCCGTGAAATCGGCTCGGTGACCGGTGCCCTGCCCTCCGGCGAGGTGAGCGTCCGCTCGACGGCGGGCGTCCGCTCGACGGCGGGCGTCCGGTCGCCGGGCTCGGTGGCCGGTTCGGCGAGCCGCGACTCGGGGAGCGTGTCGGTGGGCGGGTCCGTACGGGTCTCGGCGTTGGTGGTCTCGGAGCCGTCGGTGTGCCGTACGGGCTGTTCGAGCAGTGTCGTGCTGCCGCCGCCGGAGCGGTTCTGGAGCGTCCCGCCGGACGGGCGGGTGCCTCCGCCCGTCCCCGGCGTCGCCTCGGTGACGTCGCGCAGGAACGTGATCTTGGGCGGCGTCTGCGCCCGGACCCGCGTGAACGTCGGGCCGCCCAGCGCGGCACGCTTCTCCCTGGCGGTGGCGCGGTCCTCGTTGCTCAGCCCGGGGATGCCCCGGCCCTGCCCGTCACCGGCGCCGAGCGCCTCCCCGCGCCCGTCGAACGGATGGGTGACCTTCGCCGGGCGCACGGGGGTCGGCGGATCGTGGATGGTCATGGGGTCGCCGCCCGTGCCCATCCCCGGACGTACGCTCCGCGACTCCCCCTCCGGGAGATCGTGGATGGTCATCGGCTCGCCACCCGAGCCCATGCCCGGGCGTACGGTCCGCGACTCCCCCTCCGGGAGATCGTGGATGGTCATCGGCTCGCCGCCGGTGCCCCGGCCCGGGCGCCGCGCCGGGCCCTCGGACTCCCCCTCGGGCAGGTCGTGGATGGTCATGGGGACGCCGCCGAAGCCCTTGCCGGTGCGCCGTGCCAGGCCCGGCGGCACGCGGGACCCGTCGGCGCCGTTCGCGCCGTTCCCCAGGGCCTTCGAGCCGCTGTGCGACCAGCTCCACGCGATGCGCGCGGCCGTGGCGTCGGCCGGGTCCGTCAGCGGGATGTGGACCGCCGGTGCGCCCGCCGGCCGAAGCCCGGTCTCCAGGGGCTGGGGCTGTCCGCGCAGCAGGACGGCGGCGATCTGGTGGAGGGAGTAGCCACCGTTGAAGAGCGCGGAGAGGTCGTCGCCGACCACCGGGTGGAAGCCGTTCCGCAGGAGCAGTTCCGGCAGCAGCACGTAGACGTTGAGCCGCTTGTTTCCGTCGGCGTACGGGTGCAGGACATGCAATGCGCGGATCGTCCGGCCGATCGCGATCAACCGATCGAGATCCGTGGTCGCCGTGGAGATCTCCGTACGGAACCTGGCGAAGATCTCATCGACCAACGCCGGGGTTTCCGCGGCATCGTAGAGGGTGTAGATGTAGGTCTTACCGATGATGTGGCGCTGGTAGACGGTCAGGGCGCCGGCGTCCTGACCCGCCTCGATCCTCATGTGCACCTCGTCGTACGACGCGATGAGACGTCGTCCGCCGATGACCTCACCGAGGATGTCCGGCGCGGGCCCGACGGCCCTCAGGGGGAAGCGCCCCATGTCGCTGCCGACGCCGTTGCGCTCGAAGTCCCCCTCCACGCCCCTGGTGACCTGGGTGTGAAGGTGGCTGTAGGTGTTCCAGTCGAGGTGCAGCGGGTCCTCGCGGCCGAAGACCTCGTTGAACGCGTGAAGCAGCGCCGCCCGGTAGCCGGGCGACTGGTCGTTGTCGTAGTAGGAGCCGGGATCCGACGGGTGCTCGGCGAGCGCCTCGGCGTGATGCTGTGCCTCGATGACGTACTTCCACACGTCTTCCATCGGCACGACGTCGAAGAAGCGGAGCGGAGGACGGGGCGGCGTCGGCAAGGCCGCGGACGGATACATCTCCGCCAGTTCGTCGAGGGAGCCGGGCCGAGGCGGGCTCGGAGGAGATCCGATGGTCTGAGTGGGCGGCGTGCCGATCTCGTCGCCGCCCCTGCCGGCCTCGTCATCCGCGAACTCAATGGTGATCTCCGGCACCGGCTGCTGCGCGCGAGCGGGGAACGCGGACTCCGAGGCGTCGGTCGCCTCGTCCCCGCGCGGCGCGAGCGGGGCCGGGTGCGACGGGATCTCGTCTCGCCGCCCCAGCACCTGGTACACCGGCGTGGCCGCCACGGCCTCCGCACCGCGCTGTTCGACGACACCGGTCGCGGCGCTTCGCGGCACGGCCGCGCTCTTCGGGTGGTCGAGCAGGTTCGCGGTCGCGTCGACCACCGACTCGATGATCCGCAGATACCGCTGCGGCATCGGATCGGACGGATCGAAGGGGCCGCCCGCCATGATTCCGTCAGTCTTGATCGCCGATAGCGTTCGCCCGGCGAGCGCCCGCCGGAACAGCGCCAGCGGGTCCACGTTCTCGTCCGGCAGCCCGGCCGAGTGCAGCCGCTCGTGCAGCTGGACGGCGAGGAAGTCCCGCAGGCCGATGTTCCGTGCGTCCGGCCCCTGCACTCGTGGGTCCGGAGAGTCGGCCGCCCGGCCCGGCCACACGCGGACGGCCTCGGCGTGCTGGGGATCGATGACCAGCTTCACCGCCATGAAGAGCTGATCCTTCGACTCCGGGAGCTCGTACCCCTGGTTCACGTGCTGGTCGAGCACCCGGTTCAGCGCCTCCTGCAACGCCACGATGTCGTCGGGGACGACGCCGGGCAGCGGCTTGACCGGCGTCACGAGCACGTGGTTGCGAACCCAGGTCCCGTTCTGCGCCTGGATCCGCTGGACGTTCATCCGGACCAGCGTTTCCCAGCCCGACGCGTTCGGGGACTCGGCCGCCCGCAGGAAACCGATCGACGGGTCGAAACGCTGTGTCTCGACCTTGACCACCGGCGCCGCCGACAGCTGGTCCATCCAGTCCGCGCTCGCCGGCGTGCCGACCTTCCTGCCCGGCACCAGGACCTTGGCCGGCACTCCTCCGGGACCGGGATGGTAAGCGCCCACCGGCCACGCCGGCGGCGCGGACTTGATGGCCAGACCGGAGGGAAGTCTGGCCGCCAGTTCTTCCACCGTGGTCTTCTGCAGGAACCCGGGCCCCAGCTGCTGCCCGCGGGCCCATACCTGGGGGAAGGTCCAGTGATTCAGCACTTCCTGACGCCCCTGGGCATCGCGGGTGCCGAGCGCCAGCGCGACGTGCTTGGCGCCGCCGAAGGTGACGAGATGCCCGGCGGGGATGTCCGGCGTCGTCAGGCCGGTCCAGGAATCGTGCCGATGCTCGGTGACCTCTCCTCCGGAGATCAGGTCCATGAGCACGTCGTTATAGGTGTCGAAGGCCCTCGGTCCCGCGACATTGGGATCGACCTGGGCGTCGAATTCCGCCTTGAACTGGAGTTTCGCCGCGTGAGTCGCCGTTCGGTGTATCTCCACCAGCCAGCGCCGGTCGACCGCTCCGGACCAGAACGCGGTGAACAGGATCGCTTCCCAGCAGTTCATCCAGCTGCGCCACCACGGCGCGGGTCCCTCACCGCGCAGCCAGGAAGCGAAGTCCTGTGGCCTGCCGGACAGCGGCAGAGCGTTGATCCGGAAACCCTGGAGGGGGTTGGGGCCCGACTTCGTCCACCGGTACATGCCGACCGACCCCTGCGCGGCCCGCAGCACCCGGTGAGTCCAGCTCATCACCTTCGCCGGATCGAACGCGTAGACCGCCGACGCCGGAACGCCGGAGGCCGGCCGTAGATCCCGCGGCGCGCGCGGTGCCGCCTGGACCGGGTCCGCACCGCCGTCCGGAGTCTCCTGCGGGCCTCCGCCCACCGGCGCCTTCCCCGCGCCTCTTCGCAGGTCGTCCGTTGTGATCTTGGGGGTGTCGGGGAACAGCTCGTCCAGCCGGGCGCGCGCCGGGGCCGGGAGCGTGACGTTGTGCAGGGAGATCCACCGCACCTGGCCGCGGTACGGGCCGAGCGTCTGGTGGAAGGTGCCCAGCGTCTCGTTCCAGGCGTCCGCCTGCTGCCCCTGGGGCAACCGCTCGATCGTCCGGGCGGCGGCGGGAAGGTAGATCCCGCCCGGCCTGGCCACCATCTCCCGATACAACGAGGTCACCGCGCCGACGACGGCGTCCGCCACCTTCTCGACGCCGAGTTCACCGAGACCGGGCCGGACCGCGGGCGGCGCGGCCGTCCAGCTCCACGCGAAGCCGATGTCGAAGACGCCGTCGGGGATGTAGGTGAGCCGTCGCCGGACGCCGGGCTGGGAGCCGTGGCCGAGCCGTCTGGCGAGGTCGTCGAAGGCGTCCTGGTTCGGACCGGCCCGCAGGACGTTCTCCCGGCCTATCGTCGTCGCGGCGGGCTCGTCACCGAGGAGGTTCTCCTGGTTCAGCGCGTCGTGGAACTCCTGGTCGAAGTCCCTCGGGTCCTCCTCGTAACCGGTGATGGCCAGGTCCGAGAACGCGCGGGCGTACCGCTCCTGGTGCACCTCTTCGTACGCCCGGATGCCGCGGGAGCCGGCGGCCGCCGCCAGGACCATGCTGCCGCTCTTGCCCCGTACCGAAACGATGGCGAGCCCGTCTCTGCTCCCGGCGGCGGCCTTCGCCGCGGCGACCAGGTCTCCGACGAGCCGGTTGTCGCCTCCGTCGGAGTAGACGCCGCCGAAGATGCTCAGGATCCTCACTCTCTGCAGGTCGCTCGTGGCCCCGTAGCCCGCCGGGTTCCCGCGCGCCCACTCGGTACGCATCGCCGCGTCGAGCCGCCCCAGCGTCTCGGCGTTGAACACCTCGTCGAGGTTGATCAGGCGGACGTTGTTCGCGCGCGCCCACCGCAGCATCTGCCGTACGTGGTCGGCCGTCCCCGTCAGGTCGCCGGAGGCGCGGTCGGCCGCCGCGAACTCCTCACGTGGCACGTCGGTGAGGAGAACGATCTCGAAACCGTTCGCGCGCGAGGCGTTGTTCGCGACGTTGGCCATGAACGCCGCCCGGTCGCCGCCGTCGTCGTGCAGCGGCCCACCGGTCCAGATCGAGTACAGGATGTGCGGGACCTTCTGGCTCTTCAGCCCCCGCCCGCTCGCCCGCCCTACGAGCGAACCCGTGCTCACCGGACCCGTCGCGAGCCGATCGGGCCGCAGGGCCTCCCGGTCCGGGACGCCCGGCCGGGCCAGGTCCAGCACGCGGAAGAACGCGGCGCGCAGCTCGGCGCGCAGCCGCGAGAAGTCGTAACCGGCCAGGAAGGCCGGTGCCGGCGGCGCCTGCGTACGGCCGAACGGGTCGTGGACGAGGACACCGGGCACCCCGGACCCGGTCCGCACGAGCATCGACTGAACGTGCTCGTGCAGCCCCGCCACGGGACCGGCCACCTGAGCCGGGCCGCCCACCGGGCCCCGGGGCGCGGTCAGCGCGGAGTGCGGCGAGGCGTCGTCCGGCGGGCCCAGGACCTCAGTGGCCGGCGAGTCCTCCGCGGCGGCACCGGTGTAGCGCACGAAGCCGGTCCCGGCGGGCCAGCCGACGTCGTGTCCGGCGCCGGCGTTCCCCGGCGGCAGCCGGAACCACGCGGTTCCCGGCAGGACGGCCATCTCGCCGTCGTCGTGCACGGCGCCACCGGCCGGGCCGAAGATCTCGACACCGGACAGGCCCGCCAGGTGGCCCGACGGCATCTCGACGTCCTCGCCGGACTCTTCGGCACTGGCCGGGACGTAGACGGGATCCTCCAGCGCGGCGGCCAGCTCCGCACTCCACACGACCAGCGCGGCGGGAGTGTCCTCGAACGGATGGGCGATCACCAAGGGCGTTCCCGGCTCCCAGCCGAGGCGACGCAGCATCGCGATGAACTGCGCGGCCACGAGCCGCCGGCTCCCTCCGAAACCGAAGGCGTGCGGTACGAAGGGCCGGCGGTTGAACGCGACCATCGCGACGAAGGCATCGCCGCCGGGGACCATGGCGCGCAGCCGGTCCGCCAGCGCCGCCTCCCCACGGTCGGCCGCGCCGTCGGCGGAGCGGAACACGGCCAGACCCGGCGACCGCGTCACGAAGACACTGCCCAGGGGCACCAGCTCCTCCAGGCCGGGGACCGAGGCCGGATCGACGAGACCGGCGTCGTCGGCCTGCCGGGCACCGCGGCCGCCGAACCACGAGGTCACCGCGTACCGCGCCATGGCCTGTTCGCGGTCCTCGGGCCGCCAGAAGATCGTGTCCAGCATGCCGCGCAGGCGTCCGGTCACCTCGGGCGCGTCCGGCTCGAAGACCGTCACCTCCCCGGGCCCGCTCGCCGCGTGGCGCACCCGCTGCACCACGCCCGCGTGCGCGCCGACCTCCTCATGGGCGGGCGGCCGCCAGTTCGGGTCCTCGGCCAGCCGCAGCGCCGCGTGCACGAGGCCCAGGGCGACCTTCACGTTCTGCTGGATCTCCCCTTCGTCCAGGCTTCCGTCCATGTGCCGGAGCTCCGGGTGATCCGTGCCCTTGCCCTGAACACGCTCGAAGCTCAGCGCGTCATCGCGCACCCCGCTGGCGGTGGCCCAGACCGCGACGTACCCGGCGTGCTCCGCGGGAAGCGGCCGGGCCCACCTCAGACCCATGTGGGCATCGGCGCGCGGGTTCATCCCCAGCCGGAACAACTCGTCCTGGTAGCCGGTGAACAGCGCCCGCAACGCCTCGTACGCCCTGACGTCGGTGCCGAACTGACGGGTGCTCACGTGCACGTGCCCGGCCGTCCGCTTCGTGATGTGACCGCCGTGCGAACGGACGATGCCCACAGCCGTCCGCAGGTCCTCCCACGTCTGCGGGGTGTCACGCAGGATGGGAGAGATCAGCTCGGCGTCCACGGTGGGGTCCTTCTCCAGGCGCCACCCGTCCCGGGCTTCGGTGTAACCCAGATCGACCGCCTGGTGGTACCCACCGATCTCGGTCTGGCTGGTCAGCCCCGCCGCTCTCAGGTCCTCGACGAGCGCCACGGTCACGGCTTCCCGCCACGAACTCGCACGGCCCTCGGCGATGATCGCCTCGTACCTGGCTCGCTGCGCCTCCACCGGGCCGGCGGGAAGGTCGAACTCGATCTCGACACCGAACGCCAGGCCCCCACGGGCCGGGTCGGCGAGCCCCCCGGTCGCGTCCTGGAGCATGTACGGCACCGGCGACTCGCCCCGCGCCACCCGTTCGGCGGTCTCCCGCACCACCCGCTCGAGCACCTCGGGCGTCGTCTCCGGCGCGTTCCCCATCGCCGACCACCAGGCCCGCGCGTGCGCGCGCACCACCGAAGCCGGAATCTCCACCGACGGGACACCGCCGGTAGCGCGAACCGACGTCCCGTCACCCAGCCGGTCCCGGATCGCCTGGTAGAGCACCGCGTCGGCCTCCACAAGGGCGTCCGGCGGGGTCTCGTACGAGGCCCGGGGCATGCCGTGCGACGCCGAGAGCGAGAGCGGCGAGGGCGGTGCCGGCCCGGCCGGCCCGGTCGCCTCGCCGGCCGGCCGCCCGTCGGGGTCGGAGACCGGGGACGAGTCCGGCGACTGACCGCCCTTCATCGCCAGGTGTGGCGGCACCAGGTCGGCGAGCAGGTCCGGGTCGCTGGTCAGGCCACGCGGGTCGAAGGTCGTGTGGCCGAAGTCGTAAAGGTCGGCCGCCTCGCCGTCCAGGATCTCCTCGGGCACCGGGTGCGCGGGGTCGTCACCGAACCCGGCGTACCGCCACGTGACGAAGGCCTCGTACAGCGGGCTGCCCGTGGCGAGCACCGCCCGCAGGAACAGCGCGCGGTCCTCCGGCCCGAACCCCAGGTAGCGGTAGACCCGGAAGACGAACTCCAGCTGGTCGGACATCCGACGGCCGGGCCGGTAGCCACGGTCGATCATCTCGTCGATCCAGCGCCCCTCGCGGAGGGGGAACGGGCGCTTGGTCAGGTTCCAGCCGAGCCGTTCGCGGTTGGTCGAGACGGCCGAGCGGAACGCGGACATGAGCTCGCCGAGCCGCCAGCCGGCGTCGTCGTCGAGCCGCTGTTCGAACTCGGCGTCGGTGAGCTTTCCGGTCGGGTCCAGGTAGCTCTTGATGGCCGACTTGCCCGGCGCGGCGACCGTGAGCCTGCGGTCCAGCTCGCGAAGGGCACGGCGGACGGGTCCGATGAGACGGGGATCGCCGGCGAGTGCGGTGGCGAAGGCACGCTCGTAGCGGCGGATCGCCAGGTCCCATTGCTTGCCGGCGTAGAGCGAGGCGAACCGGACCCGCCCGCCGTCGGCGAGCAGGCGCTCGGACGAGCGCAGCGCCTCGTAGGCGTCGTTCTCCGTCTGGGTGTGCCGGAACGGACTGCCGTCGAGAAGACCCTCGTCCGCCGCTCCGAAGTACTCCTCCATGAACTGCACGATCTTCGGGTCGTGCGCGCGCAGCTCTTCGGCGGTGTGGAGCCGCTCCAGCTTGGTGATCACGTCGACGCCGGGGTTCACCTCGAAGAAGACCGCGACCGCCTGCGCGAAGTACTCGAAGACGTTGCGGGACGAGTAGTTCTGGCGGTCCGGCCGTGCCGGGTCCATCAGATCTCCGTCGGGCCATTTGCCCGTCCCCTGTTTCCGCTCGGCGAAGATGGCCTCGATCCGGTCGAAATCGCGCTCGTTCAGGCCGTGCGTGTGGAAGAGGTGCGCGAACTCGTGCACCACGACGCTGAAGCCGTTCTGCGGGTGGTCGCCTACGAGAGACCGCTCACCGGTGAGGTCCTCCTCGGGCGTGACGGCGATCGTGCCGTCCTTCAGGCCGCGGTGCGTCTCGGCCAGCACGCCATGGATCAGGTGACCGGCCTCCACCGTCCAGGGCCCCACGCTGGTCAGGCTCACGCCCCTCGGGAGGATGAGCATCCGCGCGCCGCGGTCGAGCATCCGCCAGGCCGCGTCCGGCGCGAACTTCAGCATCCGGGTCATGACCTTCACGGCCAGCTCCCGGCTCGTCGCCGGCTGCTCCACCTCGGGCGGCACCTGGAGCATCAGCCGGGCCGCCACCTCCGCGAACTCGGCGTCCCTGTCCCTCAGCCGCTCGCTCATCCGGGTCACGAACTCGCGGCTGGAGGCCAGCGTCTCCCGTTGCGGCTGCGACAGGGTGTTCAGCGCGTTCCGCCGCTCCTCCGGCGTGAGATCCGCGAGCCGGTCCGCCTCGTCCTTGAAGGACGCCGGCCAGTCCGGCACCGTCGGGAACCGGAAGGTCGGATTCTCGTGCGTCGACCCGGGCGGGCCGCTGTGAATCTGCGGGGTCGGCGGCGCCGGGGCGTTCGCCGGCGGCGCGAACAGGGCGCCGTGGCCGCCCGCTGAAACCTCGCCGAGGGGATTCGCCGGCACGCTGATCTGAGGGTCCGGTCCGTAGATCCATTCCAGCAGCTGAATCAGGTACGGCTCCCCGCCACGGACCGAGTCGGCACCGTTGTTCCGCATGCTTCCCGTATAGAGATCGTGTCCGGCGTTCACCCCGAAATAGGCGTTGGTGAGCTGAGTAAAGAACTCCGCCGCATTCATACTTGAATAATTCATGCCCGGAGATTCCGGGTGATAGTTCCCGTCCGGCCACCATACGGCGTGACCTTGCCTGGCCCACTCCCACTTATTGTTGAACACAGCCTGGACATAGTTCTGATTTTCTTGGCCAAGACCGTGATCAAGAATCAGATGAGCGACCTCATGCACCGCCGAGGAATAACCGGCCGGGTTGTATTCAGGCCCTGCCGCGGAGCCGACTCCGACGACGATCGGGGCACCGGTGAGGTTCTCTTCCGGGATGACGGCGACTCCCCGCTGGGTGACCGACCGCACGTGGTCCCAAAGCCGCGGATAGCCCTCCCTCACCGGCCGGCCGGCATACTGGCTGAACATCCCGACGGACGTGAGCTGCGTGTTTCTCGGCAGGATCAGCACCCGCGCGCCCGAGATCAGCAGCCTCTCCGCGACGGCCGGATTTCTGAGCATCGCGGTGACGATCGCGTGGAGTCGGTGCAGCGCCAGGCCCGGCTGTTCCAGACCCGGTTCCCACCTGATCATCAGGGGTGCCGCCACGGCCGCGAACTCGGCGTCCCTGCCCTGTAGCCGCTCGCTCATCCGGGTCACGAACTCGGGGGCGGAGGCCAGCGTCTCCCGCTGGGGCTGCGACAGGGCCGTCAGCGCGTTCCACCGCTCCTCCGGCGCGAGATCCGCGAGCCGGTCCGCCTCGTCCCGGAAGGACGCCGGCCAGCCCGGCACCGTCGGGAACGGGGAGTGCGGGGTGGGAGCGTGCTGGACGGACTGACCGGCGTGCGGAGCGGCCATCCGTACGCTCGACGGTGCGCCCAGCGTGAGCGGAGCGTCGTGGACGTACGGGCTCGGCTCCAGGCCTCGCTCCTCGGTGAGTGTTTCGCCGTCGGCGAGTGTTCCGGTTTCGGTGAGCACGTCGGTCGCGACGAGCGTCTCCGTCTCGGTGAGGGCGTCGGTCTCGGTGAGCGCGTCGGTCTCGGTGGCCGGGCGGGTCTCGGCGGCGGCCTCGTCGTGGCCCGCGCCGAACGCGTCGGTGGTGGTCTTCTCCTGCTCCGCCCAGGACGACGAGACGTCCTCGGGGGCCATCAGCACGCGCCACTCGTCGAACCAGTCGTCGCGGAACAGGTCCTTCGTCCGGTCCAGCCACACCTCGTCGTCCAGGCGGTGGCCCTGGCTGAGCGCGTGGAACGACCGGCCCCCGCCCTTCAGGACGGCGGAGGCCGCCGCCTCGAACGCGAGGTGGGCGGGCAGGTCGGCGGTGAGGCGCCGCACGCGCTCGTCCCACACCCTCGTACGGCCGTCCAGGTCCTCCGTCTTCCGCGCGCCGAGGCCGAAGACGCCGTCGTAGGCGTCGAGCATGCGCTCCACCAGGCCGGACCGGGCCCGTGCGAGCTCGTCCTCGGACAGCGTCCGGTGCTCGCGCTGCCAGCGCGCGGACTCCTCCGCGAAGATCTGCCCTGCCTTGCCGGCCACGCTCTGGCGGGCCGTCTCCACGGCGAGCCAGACGTTCAGCCGGTCGGTCCCGGCGGCGTCGTCGTACCACGCGCGCCACTCTTCGAACCGGGCCCGCAGGCTCTTGTCCTGCTCGCCGGTGAACAGCGCGCCGAAACGGTCGTTGACCGAACGGCCGAGGGCGGTCTGCATCGACGACAGAATCCCCTTGGCCGGCGTGACGCCGTGCTGGAGGCCGAACCGGTCGCGGAACTCCTCGCCCAGCCCCGGATCGTTCTCCCACGCGGCGTTCCGGGTCGCCAGGTCCTGGAAGGAGCGCTGGATCGCGGCCTCGCGCGCGGTCTGCGTCGCGAGGCGGGACGGCAGGGACCCGACCGTCTTGTCGAACGTCTCCCGCCACCGCGCCACGGCCTCCTCGGTGACCGGCTCGCCGGCCGGGAAGTGCCGGTCGTAACGGGTCCGAAGCTCCTCTTGGCCGTCGTGCAGCACCTGCCGGCGGCCCGGCTCGGAGGGCGTGGCGTCCCGTGCCGCGAACCCGTCCAGGAGGGCGCGGTCGGGGTCGGACAGGTGATCCTTGAACGACGCGGCCTGCGCCTCGAACAGCTCGGCGAAGCGTCCCTGCTCCGACGCCAGGCCGGCCCGCCGGTCGAAGGCGTCCCACAGGCCGTCGGTCAGCTCGCGCAGCCGGGTGGCGACCTCGCGACGGCGCGCCGCCAGGTTCTCGTGGATGTCAGAGGTCTGCTGGAAGACGTCCCGTACGGCGTCCTCCCACCGCCGGTCGAACTCCATTCCCTCCTGCTCGTGCACGATCTCGGCGACCGGCTCGGTCAGCTCGAACGGCAGGCCGCCCTCGTTCGCGCCGAGCCGGCGCCTCCAGAGCGCGAACCTCCGGTCGAAGGCCTGCCGGCCGTGGCCGATCGCGACCTGCCGGGCGGCCTCCAGGTCCAGCTCGCCAGGGAGCGCGTCGATGACCTCCTGCCGGTCCCGGTCGCCCGCGAGCAGCCGGCGTTCGAACTCCTCCCCCAGGCGTTCCTTGATCTGGTCGAACCGGGGGTGGTCCCGCGCCTGCGGGTTGTCGCGCACCCAGGACCGTACGGCCTCCTCGAACGCCGTCCGCTCCTCGGGCGACACGGTGATCTGCGAGAGTCCGGCCAGCTCCTCGTCGTGCTCGGCGAACACCTGCTCGTACCGGTCGAGCACCCGGGTCTCCGCCGACCGCAACGCGTGTGCGCGCCAGTCGCCGGGCGCGGTCTCCGGCGGCGCGAAGACGAACTCACGGCCCTTCCGCTCGGCCTCGCCGAGGGCGGTGTCGGTGAGCTGCTCCTCGACGTACGCGCGGCGGATCTGCTCGATCCGCCGGCTCGCCCACGCGACCGTCTGGTGGGAGCGCATCGTCGCCTGCCCGGCCCCACGCGTGGCTGACAGGCCGGCGAACTCCTGCCGGGCGAGCTGCCGGCTGTCCGCGACTTCGCGCAGAGCGGCGAGCCTGCGGGTGTAATCCGACTCCAGCCGGGCGCGCAGCTTCGCGTCGAACGGCCGGTCGCGCACGTGGGCCATCGTCTGCCGGGTGAGCGCGGTCCGCTCGGAGCGGTACCAGGACTGGATCTCCGGCGACCACTCGGGCGCGGGTTCGTTGCGCTCCGCGACCTGTTCCAGGCGGCGGCCCAGCTCGGCGATCGGCCTGGCCTGGGCGGTGAGCCGCTGGGCCTCCTGCCGGACGCTCTCGGTCAGCCGGCCCGCCTCGGCCGGGTCGGTCAGCGCCGAACGCTCGTCGGTGTAGCGCTCCCGGAGGCGGGTCAGCTCCTCCTCGTGCCAGCGGCGGGTCAGGTTGTCCCACTCGTGCGCGGCACGGCCCAGGTCCACCCGTCCCTGCGGGCCGTCGACGGTGAGCGCGGCCTCGAAGGCGCGGTTCGCGGACCTCTGCTGCCGCCACTCGGCCCGCGCCTCGCGGTACTCCTCGCGCAGCTCCTGCACCAGGCCGGCCCGTTCGGCGTCGCCGAGCGGGGACTCGGTCGTCTCGCGGACAAAGCGTTCGCGCAGCTCCAGCGCCCGGGGCGACTCCGCGAAGCCGTCCTTCCCCCACGGCCGCCGCCGACCGCCCGCCACCTCCCGGTCGAACGCCTCACCGGCCCGGGCCGCCGCGTGCGCCTGGTCCAGCCGCCGGGTGAGCTCCTCACCCAGCGCCGTACGGTCCCGGCCACCCGCCCACTCGTCGGCGAACCACTCGCGGAGGGTCTCTTCCTCGGCCAGGGCCGGCCGGGCGTCGCCCGGGCGGGCGGTCAGCCGTCGCTCGAACTCCAGGTACGCCTCGTCGCGGGTGGCGATCTCGGCACGCAGGGCGGCGAGCTCCTCGCGGACCCGGTTCTCCGCCTCGACCATCCGCGCGGAGCGCGGCGCGGGAGCCGCCTTGGCCGGGGTCTCGATCTCCTGGAGCACCGTCTCGGCGTCATCGGCGGGCAGCGGCGGCTTCTCGTCCTCGGGAGCGTCCTCCACGTACGGCCGCCGGTCCTCCGGGTCGCGCGGCGGGCCCTCGGACACGGTCGGCGGGCGTGTGCTCTCCGGGACGGCCGGCGGGGGCTCGATCTCTTCAGTCCCGGCCCGCTGCTCGTACGCCTCGACCGGCTTGCGGGTGATGTCGAGCCGGGCGAAGTCCAGGGTCCACTCGGGGTCGTCCTCCCAGGCCCGATAGGCCGCCTCGCGCTCCACGGCCCGGGCGCGGAGCTCGTCGAAGCCGGCGCGGACCGTGTCGAGGAGCGCGGTGCGCTCCTCGTCGGTCACCGCGCGGTCCCAGCCGTCGGTGACGCGCCGCCGGAGCCGGTTGAGCCCCTCCTGGTACTCCTCCCGCGCCGGCCGGTACGTCAGCGGCGGATGCCCCTCGTCGAACCCGTTCTCCAGCGACTCCAGCGCCGAGGCCCGCAGCCGCGCCACGCGCGGAGCGTCCACCTCGGCCTGGAAGTGTGTCCAGGCGTCCCGCAGGGTGGTGCCGAAGACGTCGCCGTGCTCCCGCTCGTACGCCAGCATCTCGGGCAGGTCACGGCCCACACCGTGTGCCTCGTGGAAGAGCGTCGCCCAGTCTGCCCGGAATTCACCGGCCATCGCCTCGAACGCCTGGTCGTCCATGGCGTACCGCCGACGGGCCCGGCCGGTCAGCCCGCTCGCCTCGCTGGTCATCTCGTGGAACCGGGTCGCGCCGTCGCCCATCGCGCGGTCCAGGCTGGACTCGAACGCCAGCCGGTCGTTCAGGGAGGCGAGGTACGGCTGGAGGTACTCCCGGTCGAACGCGGCCTCGCGCCGAGCCAGCTCCTCGGGCGGCCAGACGCCGTCCTCGGGCCGCCCGACCGCCGCCCGGTGCGCCTCGGTCATCGCGGCGCGGAAGTCCGCGCCGACCCGTTCGATGTGCTCGGCGGTGCCTTCCAGTCCCGTCAGCGATTCACTCACCCGGCGGAGCGCGGCCACGCGGCCGGCGTACTCGTCGAACCGCGCGGGTATCCCCGCGGCCAGCCGGTCGAACGCGGCGGTCAGCGTGGTGGCGTGGTCGTCCCACTCCTGGACGGTCAGCTCCGACGTGTCGCGGTCGCCGAGGAGACGACGGCCCTCCGCGCGCAGGTCGTCGCGCAGCTCGGCGAGCACCGCGTCGAGATCCACCTCGCCGGTCCGCGCCTGCTCGGACTGCTCCCGCCAGGCGATCTCGTACCGCCCCATGTCCTCGCCGGCGCGGGTCAGCAGGGCGTCTTCGGCGGCCTTGGCGCGCAGGCGGGCCGCCCAGCGATCGTTCAGGTCGCGTACCTGGGGCTCCAGCTGCGCGGCGCGGCGTTCGTAGTCGTCCAGGCGAAGCGTACGGGTCTCGGTGCCGTCCGGCAGGGTTCGCGTACGGGCCGCGAACTCCGCGTCGTACTCCGCGCGCAGCGTACGGGCCTCGGGAGAGGCGTGGTCCAGGCCCGCCTGCTCCAGGAGGCCGCCGAAGTACTGGTCCGCGGTCTGTTCGAGGGCCACGCGGGTGCGCTGGCCCTGCGTCAGGTCATGGACCCGCTGGTCGGCCTCGGTGTGGAACCGGTCCCACACCTGCGGGTCGACCCGCCCGCCGCGCAGGCCGAGCCGCTCGGCGATCCGGCGCACCTCCGACTCGACATCGTCGCCGAACCGCGCCCGCAGCCGGGCGGCGGCGACGGGCGAGTGCGACGTGCCGAGGCCGGCCAGGTCGAAGTCGCTCTCGGCTCTGAAGCGGGCCGAGCGTACGGCCGCCTCCAGCTTCAGCTCGTCGGTCAGTCCGTCGGCCAGGTCGTCGAAGCGCTGCTCGAACTCCGACCGGGTCAGCTCGCCGTCCAGGTGCCGTTGGTAGAGCGCCTGCCAGCGGGCGTCGTACCGCTCCCGCACCTGCTCGGTCCACGGCCGCGCCGTGTCGGCGTCGATCCGCGCCTGCTCGCGGATCAGGCGTTCGGCCAGCGTACGGGTGTTCGGGCCGGGGCCCTGCTCCGGCTCGGGCAGGCGTGACTCCAGCGCCTCGGTCAGCCGCGTCGTGAGGGCCGCGTCGTTGTCCTCGGTGAGGGCGCCGGACTCGGTGCGGACCGCCTGGTACGCCGCGGTGACCTCGTCGGCGAGGTGCTCCGGGACCCCGGCCGAGCGCACCAGCGTCGCGAGATCGGGGCGGGGGGCGTTCGGGGGCACGCCGTGCGTGTTGGACACGAGGTACGTGGCGACGGCGGCGTCGAGGTGCTGGTCGGCGTCGCGCTGCCGCCAGTACCGGCGGTCCTCGTTCTCCAGCCGCTCGGTGTAGCGGCGTACCTGGGCGTCCTGGCCGGCCTGGAGCCGCTGCTGGACGGTGTGGTCGCCGGCGTCGAAGACGAAGTTCGGTGTGACGTCCTCGTGCCCGGACACCAGGGTCGCCGGCGGTGTCGGGTCGTGCGGCACCGGCGTCGTGTCGTGCGGCGTCGTGTCATGCGGCGTGTTGTCGTGCCCCGTGTCCTGCGGTGGGCCGTCGTGCGACGTGGTGCTCGGGTCCTGCGACGTCGTGTCGCGGGGGGTCGCCGGAGACTCGTGCTCGGCCGGAGGCGTGTCGTCGCCGGAGCGGTTCGTGTCCGACTCGGTGCGTACGGGCCGCGCGGGCGGCACCGGCCGGTCCTGGAACGTGCCATCGCGACCGGGCACCGAGGCCGGCGCCGACTCCGGCCGGGCCGGCGGCAGCTGAGCCGGCGCCGGCTCGGCGAGCCGGGACGTGACGACCGGGGGCGTGGACGACGTGGTCGGCGGCGGCTCCACGATCGGCACGCCGTTCTCGTCCAGCACCGGGGGCCTCACGATGGGCACGCCGTTCGCGTCCAGCAACGGCGTGGTCTCGGTGAGCGAGGTGTCCTCCGGGAGGTTCTCCCGCGTCACCGGCGGGCCGTTCACGCCGCCCGAAGCCCGGGTGGTGGCGGTGAGCGGATTCGTGGACGGCGTGACCGGCGGGGTTTCCGCAAGCGGTGTGGGGTTCTCCTCCAGCATCGGCGGCGTCTCGCTGGACGGAACCCGCGCGCGCGGGAGGTTCGGCGGGACCGGTGCCCCCTGCTGGATGCCGGGCGGGGTCCGGCTGCCGTTCACGGCCGCCGGGTCCTCCACCTCCGGAGGGACGATCGGCTCGTCGTCGAGCGTCTCCCGCGGCGGCGGTTCCGTGAGGCCCGGCCCGGATCGCAGCGGGCCGCCGCCACCGGGGCCGCCGGGCCTGAGAGTCGGCGGGTCCGAAGGCGGCAGGTCGATCGTCTCCGGCGGCCGGTGCGTGTCGATGTTCCTCGTGCCGGTGCCGCCGGTGGAGTCGTCCGGCGGCCGGCTCGACGGCGGGTCGGCCGGCAGGTCGGAATGGTCCGGCGGCCGGAGGAGGGCGGGGTTGATGTCCAGCTTCGTCATGCGGTACTTCATGCCGCCCAGGGCCGCGCCCCGTACGGCCGCGCCGAAGGCCACACCGCCGATGCCGGCCCCGACGAACATCATCGGCAGGACCTGCCAGTTGCCGTCGATCAGCCCTTGGGTGAAGGTGCCGGCGATCGCGCCGCCGCCGCCCATCTTGATGAAGTCGCCGGTGATGTTCGTCAGCTCGGTGACGAACCGGTTGTCCAGGCTCTTGAGGGCGTTCCCGATCAGGTTGTCGAAGAGACCGCCGATGCCCCGGATGCCGATGTCGGCGAGGGCTCCGCCGAGCGCACCCTCGCCGACCCACTTCCAGTCGACGTGGGGGCCCCGCGGGTCGCCGTCGATGGAGCTCGCGATCAGGCTCGCCGCCATCATCAGCAGCGCGCCGATCGCCGCCTGGATGGCCGTCGGCATGACGAACCGGAGGAGCGACAGCAGCCGGTCCAGGATCATCTCGATGCCCAGACGCGTGGTCTGCTCGGCGATCGCCTCCTCGCCGAGCGTCGAGCCACCGGTGAAGGCGGCCAGCGCCGACATGATCGCCAGCTGAACCATCAACGCGATCAGCATCGCGATGATCTGGACCTGGGCCTCCAGGAGGCTCCGCGACCACTCGCCGACCTGGTCGCCCATCTGCTGGGCGGCCTCTCTGATCTGGTCGATGTGGTTGATGCCGCCGGTCGCGCCGAGGAACGCGCCGAACGTCTGCTTGAACTGCTCGATGACCTCGTCGGGCAGCGCGCCGTCGATGCCGGTGACGACCTCGGCGTAGTGCTCCGCGAGCGAGCCCAGGTCCTGGTCGAGGGTGTCGAACGGCTCTCTGAGCGCGTAGACCTGCTGGGGAACGGCCTCCGGCGGTTCCGTCCCCATCAGGAACAGGAAGAGCTTGCGTTCGTCCTCGTTGAACGTCAGCCCTTCCGGCGCGTCACCCATGACCCCGTGCCCTCACTTACCTGCCGTGCGCGCCGCCTCTCCCCGGCAGGCCCTCACCCTGGTAGGAGCCGTACTCGTTGATGGCGTCGACGACCCCCGCCTGGGTCTTCTGCGTGTACTTGCTCTGGAGGTTGAGCGCTTCGGGGAATCCGTCGGCGACCCGGCCCAGCGCGATGAGCACTTGGTGAAGCTGGAGCTTTTGGTTGTTGAGCTGCGTGAACGCGGTCCGGCCGAACTTGTCGTGGCCGAGGACGTCCCCGGCGTTGCTCAGGCCGTCCACGAAGCGCTCGCCGATGCCGTTGATCAGGTGCCCCAGGCCTTCGATCTTCTCTATGGCCGCCTTGGCCCGGGCCGGGTCCGCTTGGAACTTGTCAGACATCGTCGCCGTCCTCCACGATCTCGTCGTGCAGTTTCCGCGCCGTCCGGTCACGGCGCGTCGCGCCCTGGCGGCCTCCCGCCTTCAGCGCCGATCCGAAGATCTGGTCCCAGTCGGGGGTGTAGCCGGGCAGGTCCGAGCCGCCCTGACCGATCCGCCTGATCTCGGAGAAGGTCTCCTTCACCCGGCGGGCCATCCTCGCCCGACCCTTTGCGGCCGCCTCGACGATGGCCGCGGAGAGCTGCGCCGCCTCCATCGTCCGGTACTTCTCGTCCAGGAACTTCACCCGCTTCAGCTCGCCCTGCGGGCCGACCGTCACCTCGACGGAGCGATCCTTGGACCGTACGGTCGTGGACGCCTCGTTCAACTCGGCACGCGCCCGGGCCACCGCGGCCTTGGTCGACTCGAGGCGCTCCCGCGCCTCGGCGACCCGCGCCGCCATCTCCTCGTTCAGATCCATCCGCGCTGTCTCCTCCCTCGCGCCGTGATCGTGGCGTACGTCATCCGATGACGGCGGGCGAGCCGCCCTCGTCGGTGCCCCAGACGTCGTCCTCCTCGGGCACCCAGGCCTCGCGCTCCCGCTCGCCGCTCTCGGTCGCCTCGCGTTCGGCGTCCGACCCGTACGGGTCGTAGCCCGAGGCGGTGGGCGTGCGCCGGCCCGCCGCGGTCTCGGGCTCGTAGGGAGTACGGCGGCTCCGCCGGCCGAGGGAGCCGCCCTCGGCGGTGACGATGTCATCGTCGTCGTAGACCTGGCGGACGCGCTCGCCGGAGCGCTGCTTGTCGGCCCCTCCCATGCCCCCCATTCCGCCCATGCCGCCCATGCCCATCGGTCCGCCCATGGGCCCGCCGGACGTCGTGGGGGTGCCGCCGGTCGTGGTCCCGTCGATACGGGTGCCCAGCGGCAGGTAGTTCCCGGCCTCGGTCACGGAGCTGCCGGGCACCTGCTGGGCCGTCGGCAGGGAGGCCGCGGAGCCCAGCGTCCCGTCGTAGGGCAGGTCGTGCAGCTCGGGCTCGTAGTTCGAGCCGATGGTGGAGACGTGGGGCAGCGTGGCACCTCCGCCCAGCGGCGTGGTGATGGTCTGCCCGTCCGGCTCGTGTGTGGTCGCCACGCCCGTCTCCGGGTTGACCGTGGTGACGCTGCCGTCCGGGAAGTGAGTCGTGAGGGTCCCGTCGTTGTTGACCGTCGTCGTGCTGCCGTCGGGGTTCGTGAAGGAGTGGCCGGGACTCAGGTGCTCGGTGCTGACGCTGCCGTCCGGGAGGGTCGTCGTCTCCAGTCCCGTGTGCGGGTTGATGGTCGTCGAGCTGCCGTCGCTGTAGTCGGTGGTGACGGTCCCGTCGGGGTTGAGATGGGTCTGGCTGCCCATCTGGCCGCCCACGGCGTTCTCCAGCTGGTGCTGGAACTGGTCCTGCTGCTGCTGGAGTTGTTGCTGGAGCTGTTGCTGCTGTGCGGTGGTCCCGCCGCCCGGCAACTGCTGCTGGAGCTGCTGTTGCTGCTCGTACTGCTGCTTGGCCAGGTCCTGCTGGTCCTGGCGCTGCTGCTCGTACTGCTGCTTGGCCTGGTCCTCCTGCCTCTGCTGGAGGGCCTCCGCCTTCTTCTGCTGCTCCTCCTGGTCCTTGCGCTGCTGCTCGTACTGCTGCTGCGCCTTCGCCTCCTGCTCCTTCTGGTCCTGGCGCTGCTGCTCGTACTGCTGCTTGGCCTGCTCTTCCTGCTTCTGCTGGTACTCGGCCTGGGTCTTCTGCTGCTCCTTGTACTGCTGCTGGGCCAGTTCCTCCTGTTTCTTCTGCTGCTCCTCCTGTTTCCTTTCCTGCTCCTGCTGGTCCTGGCGCTGCTGCTCGTACTGCTGCTGCGCCTTCGCCTCCTGTTCCTTCTGGAGCTGTTCCTGTTTCTTCTCCTGCTCCTCCTGCTTCTTCTCCTGCTGTTTCTGCATGGCCATCTGCATGGCCATCTGTTGCTGGTACTGCTGTTCGGCCTTGGCCTCCTGCTCCTTCTGCAGCTGCTCCTGCTTGGCCTCCTGCTCCTTTTGCAGTTTCTCCTGCTCGGCCTGTTGCTCCTTCTGTTCCTGCTCCTGTTCCTGGCGCTCCTTTTCGGCCTTGTCCTCCATCTCCTTTTGGTGCGCGAGGTCGTCGGCCCGCTGCTTGTCGGCCTTGTCCTCCATCTCCTTCTGATGCGCCGCCGCGGCCGCCGCGTCGGCCGCCGCCTTGTCCTCCATCGCCTTCTGATGCGCGAGGTCGTCGGCCCGCTGCTTGTCGGCCTTGTCCTCCATCTCCTTCTCATGCGCCGCCGCGGCCGCCGCGTCGGCCGCCGCCTTGTCCTCCATCTCCTTCTCATGCGCCGCCGCGGCGGCCGCCGCGGCGTCCGCCTTGTCCTGTTCCGCGGCGGCCTTGTCGGCCTGGTAGTCGGATTGGAGGCTGACGCTCTGGGTGGTCAGCTTCTGCAGGGTCTTGGTCAGGTCGACCCAGGCGTTGTTGACCGCGTCGAGTGCCTTGCTGCCGGCCTCCCCGAGTGTGTTGACGACGGAGGTCTGCCAGCGGGTGATCGCCTCGTCCCCGATTTTCTTCCAGGTGGAGAGGTCGTTCAGGTCGCCGTACCCGACGTTGGTGGTGAAGCCCCCGCTGGCGACCTCGTTCGTCCACGTGGTGCTGCCGCCGTAGTAGCCGCCGTAGTAGTGCGCCTTGGCGCGGACCTTGACGAGGTTGTTGTCCCAGATGTCGTCGGTGACCTCGAGCAGGATGTCGTGCAGCCACCGCAACGGGTTGCCTTCGTAGAGCGCCCAGGTGCTCCAGGTCGAGTGCAGGTTGGAGATCGCGTTGGAGATGCCCTGCCTCGCCCGGCGCAGGTCGTCGCCGGCCTTGGAGAAGATGAATTCCAGCGGAAGCGTGTCGGAGTAGTTCTGATACGTCACGCCGAGCTGGTGGATGATGTCCCAGAAGACGCCGGCGGCCTGTCCCCGCCACGCCGGGTCTTCCGAGTCGCCGAGCTCATCCTCCCAGCTCTGGATCGTGGCGCGGGAGAGGTAGAAGAACCGCGACGCCCGGTCGAACGCCTTGGCGGCCCGTTCGAACCCGGTCAGGTCGACGGCGTTCTTGTCATCGACGTGGATGTCGTTCCAGGAGAACCCATAGGTGGAGTAGTGCGGGGCGTTCAGCAGCTCATTGAGCGCTATGCCACCGCCGTAGCTGTAGCTGGCGAGCGGCCGGGAGTCCCACCCCTTGAAGTCGTCTCCCATGAGATTGCCGCTGTTCTCGGTGAACGTCGCACCGTGGGTCACGCCACCCGCCGGGACGTCGTGGTCGGCGTCCGTGCCCAGCAGTGTGATCCGCGCTTTGCGCATGTTCACCGTCGACCCGACGCTCGTCGACCCGTTGAAGAACGGCACGACGAAGTCGGTGTTCTCGATGCGCCAGCCGGAGTTCTGCGTCCGCCAGTTCATCGCGTTGATGGCGCTCAGCTCGGCGAGGTCCGGCTCGACGTCCCAGTCGTGGATCTCGACCTTCATCAGCGGGATGTCGTCGTTGCCGTACAGCTTGTCCTTGAAGATCGTGCCGCGCGGAGGCAGCACGTAGCCGGTGAGCAGGTTGACGGCCTCGGCCCACTTGTCGTTCGTCGAATACGCTGGGGCCTTGTCGTCGCTGTCGTCCGCCATGGTCCGCTCTCCGGTGGAAGATGTGCGTGGGCCGGGATGTCACCCGGCGCTCAGGACTGCTCGGTGGAACCCGTCCCCTGGAAGTCGCCGGGCAACGTGCCCAGGCCGTCCAGGAAGATCTTTCCGTCGATCTTCGTCAGATTGTCGTGCTGACCGTCCATCAGCTTGGTGATCGTGGTGTCGAGGTTCCGGTGCAGGTCGTTGAACAGCTTGATCTGCTTGACGTAGATGTCCGAGATCGACTGCGCGACGTCGGTGATCTTCGAGACGACCGCCTTGCCGTGGGTGCGCGAGTCGTCGGTCGCGAGCTGGCCGACCGACAGCGGGTGCTGGATCTTGAAGATCTCGTTCTCGTGCTCAGGGATCTTGCCGTTCCCCAGGAGGCTGTCCATCGTCACCCCCTCGTCGTTGTCCTGATTCGCGACCTTGTCGAGGGAGTTCGCGAAGGGGACGATCTGGTTGTCGATGAAGCTTTTCAGCCCCGCCTTGTCCAGCTTCAGTTTGTTCTCGGCCATTGCTCGCCTTCCCGGAGTACGTGGACGTCGGGCTCTTTTCGCCGCCTCCGGCCGCCCGTATGACGAGCGGCCGAAGGCGGGCGGTCAACCGCCGATCCGTACCTCGGACCACATCTGGCTGAGGTTGTTCTCGTTGTACTTGTAGCTGCCGGAAATCTCGTCCAGAAGCTTCGAGTGGCCGGTGAGCATGTCCTCCATCGCCTTGATGGCGTTGTCCCACGCGGTCTGCTTCTGGGTGTAGACGTCCTTGTCCTCACCGATCCAGCTCTTCTTGAGCTGGGTGAGCTCCATCTCCATGTTGGAGATCGTCTGCGCGATCGCCTTGGTCTGGGAGACCAGGTCGTCGGCGGCGTTGTTCATGTGGGAGTAGTCGACGTAGATGTAGCCGTCGGTGAAGTCCTCGCTCATCGGTGTCCTCGTTTCTCGTCAGCGGAATGGGAGGGGGGACGCGCTCAGCCGTGCAGGGCGTCGAAGACGGCCTGCGACTGGTTGTACGCCTGGTTGATCTGCTCGTTGCTCGAGCCCTGCTGCTTGTGCTGCGAGACAAGGGTCTGGTTGAGCTTGTCGACCATGTCGCGCAGGTTGCCGAGGATGACGTCACACTGCTGTTCCCAGTTGTTGACGAGGTCACCGAACTTCCCGCCGTCCGAGCCCTTGTAGCCGGAGGCGAGGTTGTAGCGCGTCGACTCGACGTCCTGCCGGATCCTCGTGATGCCGGAGAATGCCTCTTCCAGGGCGTTGATGCCGTTCTTGGTCGCCGATACCTGCGACTGTTGCATTCCGCTGCCTGCCACCGCTCGCCTTCCTCTCTGGTTCGGGTGCACGGAACGGGGGCAGGATGGAGAGCGCTCTTCGAGGTGGCGCGTCCACCATCCGGTTCATCGCCCCATGCCCCTTTTCCTTATCGGGCGTGACTTGTCGTCGACTTGTCACCGCCTTGCGCGGTGTTTCCGCACGGCTGTGGCGTCGCCGGGGTGGCGGAGCCCGACGCCGCCGCCGAACTCAGGTCCGGGCCGGCCGGCAGCATCGCCAGCAGCGTCGACGGCAGCGCCACTGCCTCTCCGACCGAGTAGCCGAGCGCCGCGAGGTCACCGCTGGTCGGCACGCGGTACTTGGTGCCGGTGTCGGTGACGAGGTACACGGTGGCGCCGCCCGTGCCTCCGTCGGCCGCCAGAGCCCGTACGAGAACGCCGCCGCCGGGCGGGGTGGTGATGCGATCCACCGGGACACAGGCGGCGGAGGTCGGCGCCTGCGCGACCAGGCCGAGCGTGGCCGGGTTCGCCAGCACCACGCTCACCCGGGGGCCCGCGCCGCCCGGCGTCACCCGTACGCAGGCGGACTGGAGCGTGCCGCGGTCCACGAGCCGCGGTGGCGTCTCCGGCATCGCCCCCGGGGGCGACGTCTGGTCCGCCGGGGCGAGGTGCGTGTTCAGCACGTCGGCCGACAGCGAGGTCGCGGTCGCGGTCCGGTTCCCGTACGCGAGGCGGCGGACGTCCGGGTCGCCCAGCAGCAGGTCGGCGACGGTGACGCTGATCCCTACCAGGCCGTTCTGGCGCAGCTGGTAGTAGTGCGGATCGGCGCCGATCACGCCGACCCGGAACACCTGGCCGATGCGGGTCGCGTGGCCGTCCAGCGTCGGTCCGGCGGTGCCCATGCCGGGTACGGCGGGAGCGGTCAGGTCCGGTCCGGCCGGCAGCGCGTCGAGGAACGCCGCCGAGACCGGAGACACGGTCTGCCCCGCGTAGCCGAGCGCGGACATCGCGCCCCCCTTCTGGTTCAGCCGGAGCCGGCTGCCCTGCCACACGAGATACACGTCGGGACCGGGCCCGGTGACGAGCATTCCCTCGCCCGCCGTCAGCGGTGCGTCGCCCGTGGTCTTCGCGCCCACGGCGAGCGTGGTGGAGGTGGCGACGGAACCGGCCGCACCGGTGCCGGAGCACACCGCCCACGGGTCCCGGCTGAGATCCGCCGGGTTCGGCAGCGAGTCGGGCGCGCCGACGATGCCGACCGGCTGCCCGTGCGGCGCGCCGGCCAGCGACTTGTTCCGCACCTTGCGCGTCGTCAGCTTGGTGCCGCCGATCAGGCGCGCCGAGGCGTAGTTGCGGACCGGACGGAGCCGGCCGTCCACATAGAGGTACGAGGCGCCGGTGTCCTGGTCGACGATCAGACTCTGGGAGTCACGCCAGGTGTTCGAACGGCCCGGGGAGATCAGTCCCCAGATGAACGCCGCGGCGCACAGCAGCACCGCGACGACGATCCCGGCGATCGCGCCGCGGTTCGTACGGCCCTGCGGGCTCTCCGGCGCGTCCGGGTCGGCCCGCAGCATCCCGGAGGTGATCCGGCCCATGACGAACAGGTGGGCCTGGACCTGGTCACGACGTGACTGCATCGTCTCCCGCCCGTCCTCTCCAGCCTCCGGTCAGCCGATCGCCCGCAGCTCGCCGTACACGCCGAGGACCCACAGGGCCAGGGGCAGCAGGCTGACCGCCACCAGGCTGTGCAGGATCTCCGCGGCCCGGCCCCAGTACGGCACGAGCCGGCGGCCCGGAACGATCCATCCGCAGATGAGAAGCGACGTGGCGGCCGCCGCCACCCCGACGGCCGGCAGCGTCCGGCCGCCCGGATCGGCCCCGGCGACCTCGACGGCGACCATCATGGCCGCGCCCCAGACTCCCGGCGCGACCAGGGACAGCCGCTGCCAGACGTTGCCCAGGCCCCGGCTGTGCAGCACTAGGAGCAGGGACACCGCGGCGGCCATCAGCAGCTGGCTGAGCCGGCCGCCCCGCGCCAGCGCCGTCACGCAGAGGGCGCAGGTCAGACCGGCCGTGGCGTACAGGGCGGTCATCCAGGTGTCGGCGAGGACCGCGCGGGCGGCGACGGCCGACGGCGAGCGCGGTTCGATGCCCTCCTGGAGCTGGTCGGCGTTGGTCGGCAGGGGCGGTGTTCGCAGCCCTGACAGCCGGAACGACAGCGACGGCACGAACGCGCCGAAGGCGACCGCCACCAGGGCGACGATGCTCGCCGCGTGCTCGGGTGGCATGTTCGCGACCATCAGAAGAGTGCCGCCGAGCGCGCCTGCGATCGCGAACACGGTCGCGCCGACGAAGAACGCCGTGTAGGCCGCCACCACGGCGAGCGCGAGCACCGCGCCGCCCGCCTCCGCCGCGGACGCGGCCAGCAGCCGGGCGCCGAGCGTCCGGTAGTGGTCCGGGCCGGCCAGCGCGCCGCCGGGCAGCAGCCAACCGGCCAGCACGAGGTACGGGCCGGCCATCGCGCCCAGCAGCGCGGCCGCGGCGGCGTCGCCCACGGCGCGGCTCGCCGCGGCGGCCCCGGCCAGCAGCAGCAGCGCGAACGCGCCCGCCGTGATCTCGCGCTGCACGGCCGGACCGCCCGGCAACGCGATGATGACCAGCGCGCCGATGAGGGCCGCCAGCGTCAGCCCGCGCAGCAGCCGGCGGCTCGCCTGCGGGCTCCAGCCGTGCGGGCTCTCCTTCATGGTGGTCGAGATGCCGTCGACGATGTCGTCCAGCCGTACCTCGGGCAGCGCCTCGGTGCGAGGCCGCAGGTAGACCGTGTCACCGTCGCGCAGCCCGAGCGACTCGAGGGTGGCCTCGTGGTCGAGCGGAGCCTCGCCCAGCCGCTGGAGCACCCAGCCCTCGTGCTCGAGGCCCGCCTCCCCGAGGTCGTCCCCGCCGTATCCGAGCACGGCCGGAAGCAGGTCGGCGACCGGAACGTCTGAGGGGACGGCGAGGTCGATGGCCTTCGAGGGCGCGCGCACCGTCAACCGGCACAGTCCCGCCGCCGTGCCATTGGCCATGGGCCCTCCTTCGAGGTTCAGGCGTGTTGTGTTGTTCGGTCGGTCTCGTCAGTGCTCTCCGTTTGGGCATACGTACGCGGCGAACACCTGGTTCATCCCGGGTTCGGGCGATCCGGCCGGTGGCTGGCCACTGTACGATGCCTGGCAACGAGTCCGCTCGCTCTCCTCGGCCGCTCTCCGCACACGTCGACCCACCGCCGCTGTGCCGTGCCGTACACGCCAGGAGGCCCTCGTTGAGTTTCGTGCTTTTCCGCAGGCCGGCGCGCCGACGCGCGCCGGAGATGCCCGACGGGGAGATCAACCTCCAGGAGCCGCCCACGCTCCCGGAGACCGTGCCCGACTCGTCCGCCGTCTGGACCTACCTGCCGATGGCGCTGATGTCCGGTGCGATGGTCATGATGTACATGACGCGCGGCGGCGGAAGCAGGGCCAACGGCTTCCTGCCGATCTCGCTGATCATGATGGTCCTCGCCGCGGGCGCCATGCTGCTGGGCAACGGGATGCGCCGCAGCAGCGAACGCAAGCAGAAGCTGAAGGGCGCGCGCCGCGACTACCTGCGCTATCTCTCCCAGACCCGGCGCAAGGTGCGCTCGGCAGTGCGCGACCAGCAAAAGGCCCTGGTCTGGCGGCACCCGGCGCCGCAGACGCTGTGGTCGATGGTCGGCACCACCCGGATGTGGGAGCGCCGGCCGACGGACCCCGACTTCGCCGAGGCGCGGCTGGCGATCGGTGAGCAGAAGCTGGGGCTGCGGCTGTCGCCGACGTCCAGCAAGCCGGTCGAGGACCTCGAACCCCTCACCGCGCACGCGCTGCGCAGCTTCATCCGCGCGTACGCCACGGTGCCGAATCAGCCCACCGCCGTCTACCTGCGGTCCTGGGCCCGGCTGCTGATGCGCGGCGACGAGGACGCCATCCGCGGGATGGTCCGGGCGATGATCGCCCAGCTCGTCGTCTTCCACTGCCCGGACGACCTGTGGCTCGCGCTGTGCGTCGCGCCCGGCCGCCGCGCCGACTGGGAGTGGGCCAAGTGGCTGCCGCACAACCTGAACCCGCACGACAACGACGGCGCCGGGCCCGTCCGCATGATCGCCACCGACTTTCCGGAGCTGGAGGGCATGCTGGGCGCCGAGTTCTGGGAGCGCCCGCAGTACGACCCGGAGGCGCACGCCGGACGCGAGGAGCCGTACACGCTCATCGTGGTGGACGGGGCCACCGTCCCGGCCGGGCACCCGCTGGACGGGCCGGGGATGCGCAACGTCACCGTGCTGGACCTGAGCGGCGCGCTCACCTGGCGGCCCGGCCGTACGACTCTGCGCCTCGACGTGCGGGACGGCGAGCTGCGGCTGGTCCGTACCGACCGTGACCGCAAGGAGCAGACGACCCTGCTCGGCCGGCCCGACGAGCTGGGCGTACGGAGCGCGTCCGCGCTGGCCAAGCGGCTCGCGCCGTACCGGCTGGGCGTGGGCGGCGATACGGCGGAACCCCTGTCGTCCACCATCGACCTGGCCACGCTGCTCGGCATCCCCGACCTGTACCGCCACGACCCGCGGACGCTGTGGCGCAAGCGCACTCCCTCCGAGCGGCTGAAGGTGCCGATCGCGGTCGGCGTCGACGGGACGCCGGTGGAGCTCGACATCAAGGAGTCCGCCCAGGGCGGCACCGGACCGCACGGCATGCTGATCGGTGCCACCGGCTCGGGCAAGAGCGAGCTGCTGCGCACGCTCGTGCTGGCGATGGCGCTGACCAACTCCTCCGAGACGCTCAACTTCGTCCTGGTCGACTTCAAGGGCGGCGCGACCTTCCTCGGCCTGGACGAGCTGCCGCACGTCTCCGCGGTCATCACCAACCTCGCCGACGAGGCGTCCCTGGTCGCCCGCATGCGCGACGCCCTCCACGGCGAGCTGATGCGGCGCCAGGAGCTGCTGCGCGCCGCGGGCAACTACGTCTCGGTGCTGGAGTACGAGAAGGCGCGCGCCTCCGGCACGCCGCTGGAGCCCCTGCCGAGCCTGTTCGTGGTGGTGGACGAGTTCAGCGAGCTGCTCGCCGCGCACCGCGACTTCATGGAGCTGTTCGTGATGATCGGCCGGCTCGGCCGCAGCCTCGGCGTGCACCTGCTGCTCGCCTCGCAGCGGCTCGACGAGGGCCGGATGCATCAGCTGGAGAGCCACCTGTCGTACCGCATCGGCCTGCGGACGTTCTCGGCCATGGAGAGCCGCGGCGTGCTCGGCGTACCCGACGCGCACACGCTGCCGCCGCAGCCCGGCAGCGGCTTTCTCAAGACCGGCGTGGAGGCGCTGACGCGGTTCCGCGCGGCCTACTCCTCCGGGCAGTACCGGGCGCGTGGCCGGGCCGACCAGGCACGGGTCGCGAGCCAGGTCGTGCCGTGGTCCGCCTCACGGGTCGCGCCGGTCGAGCCGCCCGAGCCCGTGGAGAGCGAGGAGGAGCCCGAGGAGACCGGCGAGACGCTGCTGTCGGTGGCGGTCGACCGGATGCGCGACGCCGGGCCGCCCGCCCACCAGGTGTGGCTGCCGCCGCTGGACCTGCCCCCGACCCTCGACCAGATCCTCCCGCCGCTCGAACCCGACGGCGATCTCGGCCTGACGACCGTCGACTGGGAGCTCCGCGGCGAGCTCACCGTGCCGGTGGGCATCGTCGACCGGCCCTTCGAGCAGATCCGCGACCTGCTGGTCATCGACCTGCACGGCGCGGGCGGCCACGTCGCCATCGCCGGCGGCCCGCAGAGCGGCAAGAGCACGCTCGTCCGCACCCTCATCTCCGCGCTGGCGCTCACCCACACCCCACGTGAGGTGCAGTTCTACTGCCTCGACTTCGGCGGCGGCACGCTGGTCGGGCTCGCCGGCCTCCCGCACGTCGCCGGGGTCGCCGCGCGCATGGACGCCGAACGCGTCGGCCGCACGATCGCGGAGGTCACCGCGCTGCTCGCCGACCGCGAGCAGTTCTTCCTCGCCAACGAGATCGACTCGATGGCGACCTACCGGCGGCGCCGGGCGGAGGGGGAGTTCGCCGACCAGCCGCACGGCGACGTGTTCCTCATCGTGGACGGGTGGTCGACCCTCCGGCAGGACTACGACCGGTACCTCCCGACGTTCAACGCGATCGCCGCCCGGGGGCTGAACTACGGCATCCACCTCATCATCACCACCGCCCGCTGGGTCGAGCTGTCGGCGGCCGTACGCGACCAGGCCGCGACACACCTGGAGCTGCGGATGGGCGACCCGATGGACTCGGAGATCGACCCGCGCCGCGCCGCCTCGGTGCCGCGCGCCCCCGGCCGTGGCATCACCCGCGACAACAAGCTGCACTACCTCACCGCACTGCCGCGCATCGACTCGGTGGAGAGCGCCGGCGACCTCGCGGAGGGGGTCGCGGGGCTGGTCGCGGCGGTGAGCGAGAGCTGGGCGGGGCCACCCGCGCCACCGGTGCGGATGCTGCCGGCCACGCTGCACGCACACGAGCTGCCCGCACCCGAGGGCGACTTCCGCGTGCCCCTCGGGCTGGAGGAGGAGCGGCTCTCCACGGTGTGGCACGACTTCGGCGAGAACCCCCACATGATCGTGGTCGGCGACACCGAGTGCGGCAAGACGAACCTGCTGCGGCTCATGGCCAAGGCCATCACCGAGCGGTACACGCCCGAAGAGGCCCGCATCATGGTGGTCGACTACCGCCGCGAGCTGGTCGAGGCGGTGCCCGACGAATACCGGCTCGGGCACGCCGTCTCGATCGACGCGCTGCGCGACCTCCTGGACGGCGCCGGGCGGGCGATCCGCGCCCGCGTGCCGGGCCCGGACATCGCACCGGCCCGGATGCGGCTGTGCGACTGGTGGAGCGGCCCCCGGCTGTTCATCCTGGTCGACGACTACGACATGGTCGGCGCGGGCCCGATGCAGCACCCGTTCGACCCGCTCATCCCCCACCTCGCACTCGGCTGGGAGGTCGGCCTGCACCTGGTCGTCGCCCGATCCGCCGCAGGCGCCGGACGCGGCCTGGGCGAGATGATGATGCGGCGGCTCCAGGAGGTCAACACACCGTCCCTGCTGATGTCCTGCCCGCCGGACGAGGGCTTCCTGTTCGGCAACGTCAAGGGCCGCATCCTGCCCCCCGGCCGAGCACTGCGAATCGCCCGCCGAAAGACAGTGCAAATGCAGACCGCTTTGCTCGACTGACCCACCCACGAGAGCCGCAGGCGAGAGCCGCCCGGTTATGGGGGTGTACCCCTGTCCATGCCGAACCCGGTTGTGGGGGTCCCCCTCACCACCCCAGGCCCGGCTGAAGGTGCCCCTCACCCGCCAGGCCCGGCTGTGAGGGTGCCCCTCACCATGCCGGGACCGGCTGAGGGTGCCCCTCACAGGGACCGTTCGGGCTCGCTGGCGCGGTGAAGGTTCGGGGCGCTGGTCTAGTCGAGTGATGTGTCTCCCAGGGACTCCAGCAAGGTGCGTAGTGTGCTCGCTAGGCGGTCGCGTTCGCGGGGGTTCAGGGCGGACAGGAGGAGTGCCTCGTTCTCGGTGTGCGGGCCGACCAGCGCTTCGACCGTCTCCCAGCCCTGATCGGTGAGTCGTACGCGTACCGAGCGGCGGTCCGCCTCGTCGGGTACTCGTTCGACGAGGCCTCGTTTGGCCATCCGGTCGATGCGGTTGGTGATGGCGCCGGAGGTGATCATCGCCGCCCGGTTGAGGGCGCCGGCCGTCAGCTCGTACGGCGGGCCCGACCGGCGCAGGGTGGCCAGGACGTCGAACTCCCATCGTTCCAGCCCGCGCTCGGCGAAGAACTCCTTCAGCCGGAGGTCGAGCAACCGCGACAGGCGGGAGATCCGCCCGACGACCCCCATCGGCCAGACGTCGACGTCGGGGCGTTCCCGCGCCCACTGGGCCAGCACCAGATCCACCGCGTCACCCATGCGTTCCCCTCATCCCTAATAATCTTAATGTTGAACTACTTGACGTTGAAGCTCTTTTCGGTGCACAGTTACCTCAACGTTGAGATTATCAATGTGGAGGGATCGACATGGCGCTTTCACGCCTCCCCAACACGCGTGATCTCGCCCTGACCGGGCTCACCCCGCTCGCTTGGGGCTCGACCTACGCGGTCACCACGGAGTTCCTGCCACCCGGCCGGCCGATGTTCACCGCGCTGATGAGGGCGCTTCCGGCCGGCCTGGCCCTGCTGGCCCTCACCCGGACGCTTCCGCGCGGCGCGTGGATCTGGCGGGCGGCGGTCCTGGGCGTATTGAATATCGGCGCCTTCTTCCCCCTGCTGTTCCTGGCCGCGTACCGGCTGCCGGGCGGTGTGGCGGCCGTGCTGGGCTCGGTGGGGCCCCTCTTCGCGCTGGGTTGGGCGGCCATGCTGCTCGCCGAGCGGCCGACCGCCCGCCGCCTGCTCGCCGGGATCGTCGGGGTGCTGGGCGTGAGCCTGGTGGTCCTGCGCTCGGGCGCGCGGCTCGACACCGTCGGCGTACTCGCCGGGCTGGCCGGGGCCGCGGCGATGTCGGCCGGCACCGTGCTCACCAAGCGCTGGGGACGCCCCGAGGGCGTCGGCGCGCTCGCGCTCACCGGCTGGCAGCTCACCGCCGGCGGGCTCTTCCTCGTCCCGCTCAGCCTGATCATCGAGGGCGGACCGCCCGCCCTCGACGGCCGCGCGGTGGGCGGCTACCTCTACCTCGGCGTCGTCGGTACGGCCGTCGGATACTGGCTGTGGTTCCGCGGCGTGTCCCGGCTGCCCGCCACCTCGGTCGCGTTCCTCACCCTGCTCAGCCCCCTGTCGGCCGCCGTGATCGGCTGGGCCGCGCTCGGCCAGGCGCTCAGCCCGCTCCAGGTGCTCGGCATGGCGATCGCCTTCGGCGGCACGCTGCTCGGCCAGCTGCGTGGCTCACGTCCCCTCCCCACCCCCAACCCCGCGCCGGCGCCCGCCCCGGCCCGCGCCTGCTGAAAGGACGAGAAGACATGCGCATCACCGTGTTCGGAGCGGCCGGAGGTGTCGGCAGCCGCGTGGTGGCCGAAGCGCTGGACCGCGGCCACGAGGTCACCGCCGTCGTACGCCGGTCCGGCCATCGCCACGACGGCGCCCGCGTCCGTACGGGCAACGCCGCGGACGCCGGGGAGGTGGCCCGGCTGAGCACCGGCCAGGACGTCGTGATCGCGGCCACCCGCCCGGCACCCGGCCGGGAACACGAGCTCGCGGCGACCGCCAAGGCCCTCCTGACCGGCGTGGCCCGTACGGACCCGGCGGCCCGGCTGCTGATCGTCGGCGGCGCGGCGACCCTGACCGTACCGGGCACCGGCGGCTTCGTGGTCGACGCCCCGGACTTCCCCACCGACTGGCGGCCCATCGCGCAGGCGTGCGCCGAGCAGCTCACGGTCTGCCGTACGGCCGGCACCGACGTGGACTGGGCCTATCTGAGCCCACCGGCGCTGCTCGAACCGGGCGAGCGCACCGGCACCTACCGGACCGGCACCGACACGCTGCTCGTCGACGACTCGGGAAGGTCGGCGATCTCCATGGAGGATCTCGCGGTCGCCCTGCTCGACGAGGCCGAGCGCCCGGCCCACCACCGCACGAGGTTCACGGTCGCCTGGTGAGACGATCAGCGGGCCTTCCCGCCGCGGTCTCGTAGGACCGTCCGGCTCCGCAGGATCCGGCGCATCAGGCCGTAGCCGACGCCGAACTCCTCCGCCACGCGGCGGATGGACCAGCCTTGGTCGTAGAGCCGTACGGCGTCCTGCGCGAACTCCTGCCGCTCAGCGGCATCCCCACATCTCCGAGAGAGCCGCGACCAAGTGCATCCCACGGCCGTGTTCGCCATCGAAGTCGATCGGCAGGAGAGTGGGGCGGTGCGGGGATGAGTCCCACATCTCGAGCCGGACGGCTCCGCCGTTGCAGTCGACGGCGACGACGTAGTCCGGGCTCGGCGCGTGGCTCAGAGCGTTGTTGAACAGCTCACCGATGATCTGGACTCCGTCGTCGACCTGGCCGGACCGCCCCCACAGGCGAGGTCACCATCGTTCAGGCCGACTAGAACCCCCAAGCGCGAAAGCCTCTGATCAGTTCGATCAGAGGCTTTCGCGCTTGCGTAGTGGTTTTCTCTAGTAGGTCGGCTGGACCCACAGTTCGTACTGGCCGTAGCCGAGGGACTGGCAGTAGAAGCCGACCCAGCGCCCCCGCGGGAAACCGGCGTTGCCGGCGTCCGAGCACGCCTGGACCGAGGGGTACACGCCTCCGGGGACGAAAGAGGCGGCGGAGGCCGAGCCCGCCGTGGCGAGGACGCCGCCCGCCACTCCCGCCGCGAGCCCCAGCGACACCAGAGTCTTACGAATCACGTGAACTCCCATCCGCGTGAGAAATCGCGAATTACTCAGTCCATGACGGCCTGGGCGCGCAGTGACGCGCGCAGGGCACGCATGGCGTAGTGGGCGCGGGACTTGACGGTCCCCGGCGGGAGGCCGAGCACGGCCGCCGTCTGCTCCACGCTGTAGCCGACGTAATAGGTGTAGATGAGGACTTCGCGCTGCTGCTCGGTGAGCTCGGTCATGGTCTCCAGCACCGCCCGCAGCGTCACGAGCCGGTCGGCCGGGTCGGGTACGGCCGGCTCTTCGGGCTCGTCGGCGACCTCTTTCGGCCGGGCCTGCCGGGCGCGGTGGTGGTCGATCACGAGCCGGTGCGCGACGGTGAACAGCCAGGTGCGCACCCGGTCCGTCGTGGGATCGAGGATTCCCCGGTGCTGCCAGGCGCGTACGGCGGTCTCCTGGACGACGTCCTCGGCCCGGTACCGGTCGCCGCCGCACAGTTGGACGGCGAAGCTGAGCAGGACCGTGCCGTGCCGCTCAAAGAGCGTGCGGGAGAACGCGTCGTCCCCCAGTGCGTCCCCCAGCGCTTCCGGCACCGGCTCGGGCTCCGACCGCACCGGCTCCGACCGCACGGACTCCGACCGCACGGGCTCCGACCGCACCGGCTCCGGCCCCACCGGGCCCGGCCCCACCGGCTCCGACCGCACCGGCTCCGGGCCCGGCGTCACGTCGTGGTCCTGCGCCGGGCGCACCGGCCGGGGGGCGACGACAGTCCGATTCAGTGGCCGGTCCAGCACCTGGCTGCGCGTCATAAGGAGGCGACCCCATCCGTTCGTTCAGAACAGGCCGCCCCAGATCCCCGACGCGACCGCTGTCATCGCGTCCCATCCTCGGCAGGCGGTCTTGGTGCCCGCTTGCCGACTCCTTGCCGCTGCCCCTTGTCGGCGCGCCGGCGGGTCAGTGCGCGCTCGGGGTGTTCGCCGCCGGGATGTCGTCGGGCAGCAGCGAACGCATGGCCGACACGTCGGGTGAACTCATCCCGCCGAGGCGCCGGGCCTGCCGGGTCATCATCGTCTCCAGCAGCTGCCGGGCCAGCCGCGCGTTGCCGAAGCTGCGGTCGCGCGGGATGGCGTCCACGTACGCCCGCAGGGCCTGGACCGTCTCGGGGGTGCACTCGTAGCCGTTGGCGCCGGCCTGGCCCCGCATGATCTCGACCAGCTCGTCGGTGCTGTAGTCCTCGAACTCCACGTGCCGGGAGAACCGGGAGGCCAGGCCGGGGTTGGAGTTGAGGAAGCGCCGCATCTCCTCGGTGTAGCCCGCGACGATGACGACGACCTCGTCCCGATGGTCCTCCATCAGCTTCAGGAGCGTCTCCACGGCCTCGCGGCCGAAGTCGTTCCCGGAGCCCTCCGGGGTGAGGGTGTAGGCCTCGTCGATGAACAGCACACCGCCCAGTGCGGTCTGGAACACGTCCCGGGTCAGCTGCGCGGTGTGACCGACGTAGCGGCCCACCAGGTCCGCGCGCGCCACCTCCACCAGCTGCCCGCGGCGCAGCACGCCGAGGGCGTGCAGCAGCTCGGCGTAGAGCCGGGCCACCGTCGTCTTGCCGGTGCCGGGTGAGCCGGTGAAGACCAGGTGCCGGCTGATGTTGGGCGCGGGCAGCCCGGCGGCCTCCCGCTGCTTGGCCGCGGTGAGCAGGTCGACCATGTCCTTGACCTCGCGCTTCACCGCGTGCAGGCCGACCATGCTGGAAAGGCTGGCCAGCAGGGTCTCGCGGTCGGCGGAGGGTTCGGCCGCCCGCGCGGCGTCGTCGCTGACGTCCTCGGGCAGGAGCAGCGAGAGGTCGCTCTCGGCCGGGTCGGTCATCCCGGCGAGGCGGAACGCCTGGCGGTCGACCATTTCCTCGAAGACGCCGCGCGCCGCGCGGCCGTTGCCGAACGTGGCGCCGCGCGGCATGCGCTCGTAGTGCGCGGCGAGCGCCTGCCGGGTGCGCGGGTCCAGCTCGTACCGGTGGCTCCTGCACATGTTCTCGGTGATCGTCACGAGCTCGTCGACCGAGTAGTTGGTGAACTCGATGGTCCGGCTGAACCGCGAGGCCATGCCGGGGTTGGCGGACAGGAACGCCTGCATCTCCTCGGTGTACCCGGCCGCCACCACCACGACCTCGTCGCGATGGTCCTCCATGAGCTTCACCAGGGTGTCGATGGCCTCCCGGCCGAAGTCGTTCTTCCCCTCCGAGACCAGGGTGTACGCCTCGTCGATGAACAGCACACCGCCGAGGGCGTCGTTGAACGCCTCCGTGGTCTTGATGGCCGTCGCGCCGACGTACTGGGCGACCAGGTCGGCGCGGGACACCTCGACCAGGTGTCCGCTGCGCAGCACGCCCAGCTCGGTGAGGATGCCGCCGTACAGCCGGGCGACCGTCGTCTTGCCGGTGCCGGGCGGCCCGGCGAAGATCAGGTGCCGGCTCATCGGCGGCACGGGCATGCCGAGCCGTGCCCGGCGCTGCGACATCTGGTTGAGGTTGACGAGCGTGCGCACCTGCCGCTTGACCCCTTGCAGGCCGACGAGGGCGTCCAGCTCCTCCAGCGGCCCGGCGGGCTTGGGCGCCGGGGTCTCCGCGGGCTTGTCGGGCGCTCCGGGCTCGGCGTCCTCACCCGCCTCGACGCCCCAGGAGTCGGGGGCGGCGTTGCCGGAGCTCTCCAGGTCGCGTACGGTCAGCCGCCCGCCGGGGCGGGGCTGACGCAGGCCGGCACCACGGTTGTCGCGTACGGCGCAGCCGATGACCGAGACCGCCTCGGAGGTGTCGACCCGGATGCCGTCGCCGAGGCTCGTGGACAGCTCACAGGCGTCGAGCGTGGCCCGCGCCCCGGCCGACAGCAGTACGCCGTGCGCGCCGGAGCCGCTGACCCGCGCCCGGGTCAGGGTCACGTCGCCGCCCTCGCGTACGACCACGCCGGAGGCGCCGCTGTCGGACACCTCGCAGTCGAGGACGACGCCCATACCGCCGGAGTCGACCGCCACGCCCGCGTCGCCGGCCGACCGGAACGCGCAGTCGCGGAAGGACACGTTGGCCCCGCCGCCGATGCGTGCGGCGGCGCCGGTCGCCCGCTCGACGACGCAGTTCTCCAGCCGCCCGCGCCCGTCGTCGGTGATCTCCACGCCGATCCCGCCGGGCGCGGTGACGGTCGCGTACCGGATGAGCGGGTTGGCGCCGGAGCGTACGGCGATGGCGGTGCCGGCGGCGTCCGCCACCTCCAGCCGGTCGAACTCGGCCACGGAGTCCTCGGTCAGCAGCACGGACGCCGACGCGTCGCCGCACTCGCGCACCGCCGTGCCGCCCAGCGACGGCGAGCTGGAGCCGGAGATCTTGACCGCGGAAGCGGTCGAGCCGGTGAACTCGCACTCCTCGAACGTGCCGCGCGAGCGTTCGGTGACCGCCAGCCCGTTGTCCTTCGTACGGGACGTCCGGCAGCGCCGTACCAGCGGGTCCGCGCCGCCGGCCAGCACGATGCCGGGGCCGGAGGTGATGTCGCTGACCGAGACGTCCTCCAGCACCGGCCGTGAGCCGCTCGTGACGTAGATGCCAACCGCGCAGTCGCGCACGTGGGTGCGCACGATCCTGGTGGCGCTGTCGCCCTCCAGGGCGATGGCCGGCTTGGACGTCGTGGCGATGTGGCAGTCCTCGATCGTGCCCTGCGCCTCGCCGTTGGCCAGCACGCCGTTGCCGCGCGCGTCGCGCATCCGGCAGCCGCGTACGGTCGAGCGAGCCTTCTCGCCCAGGACGACGGCGGAGGTGCCGAGGTTCTCGATCAGGCAGTCCTCGATGACACTGGCCGTCTCGGCGGTGTCCACGATGCCCGCGCCCTCGGCGTTGGTGATCCGGCAGCCGCGGATCGCCAGCGACCCGGCCCCGCGGGCGAGCACGGCCGTCCACCCGGAGCCGGCCACGGTGCAGCCCTCCATCGCGATCTGACCGTGCGCGGCGTCCACCACCGGCACGTCGTCGCCTCCGCCGCGCAGCGTGAGGTCGGTCAGCATCACGGCGTCCGTCAGCAGCATCACCGCCGTGCCGCTGCGCGGGCAGATCTCCACGCTGCCCCGCTCACCTTCGGCCACGATGGTGACCCGGGTGCGGATGACGAGGCTCTCGGCATACCGGCCCGGCCGGATCCGGACGACCGACCCCGTACGTGCCGCGGCCAGTGCCTCCTGGATCGTCCGGAAACCGCCCGGCCCGTCGGGGGAGACCGTGAGCAACTGCCGAGACACGCTGGACCCTCCTCGGGAGCGGTGTGATGCCGTTGGTCGATGATGTCGTGGGCGGCGCTGATTTGTACGCCTTCGGACCATCATGCCGCTCAGGGGGACCGGTTGACACCCTCCCCCGGCTCCGCGCGGACCAGCGGAGATAATTGCCGCCGACGACAAGAAAACGACAAGACGGCTCTTTTAGGCTCAGCACATGCGACGTGTCCCTCGGCGTGCGCGCGCCGTCGCCTCGGTGGCCGTCGCCACCCTCACGCTCGCCGTCTCCGCCCTGCCGGGAGCCGCGTCGGCCACCGCGTACCGGCGACGGCCCGCCGTCGAGCCCACCCCGGTCGGCCTGCCCGTCATACCGTCGGCCCTCGCCTCCGGCCAGTCCTGCACCGGCGCCTCCCCCACCGAGGCGCACGCCCAGCCGTGGACGGTGAGCGCCCTCAGCCTCGCACGGGTGCGCCGGCTCAGCCAGGGCGCGGGGATCACCGTCGCGGTCGTGGACACCGGCGTCGCGCCGGACGCCCCGGCACTGGCCGGCCGGGTCTCCGCGCCGGGCGGCGCGGGCAAGGACTGCGTCGGCCACGGCACCTTCGCCGCGGGCCTGATCGCCGGCCGCGCCGACGACGCGACCGGTGGCGGGGTCGCCCCCCGGGCGCGGATCCTCGCGGTACGCGGCACCGGCCGGCGTGGGGAGGCCGATCCCGGCGCGGTCGCGTCCGGCATCCGCTCCGCGGTCGACGCCGGCGCACGCGTCGTGTACGTCGGCGTGGCCCTCACCAAGGGACGCACCGAGATGACCGCGGCGGTCCAGTACGCCACCGGCAAGGACGTCCTCGTGGTCGCGCCCGCGGCGCCGGATGCGACCCCCATCGCCCGCACCGGCGTGGGGGCGGTGGCCGGATCCACGCCGAGCGCCCCGCCGGCCCAGCCCTACTTCCCGGCCTTCATCCCGCAGGTGGTCTCGGTCGAGGACTACGGCGAGGGCGGCACACGCCCGAAGGACGCCCCGAGCGTCTTCGCCGCCGACATCGCCGCGCCCGGCGACGCGGTGGTGAGCCACGGGCCGAAGGGCACCGGGCACTTCATCGGCTCCGGCTCGTCGCTGGCGGCGGCCAACGTCGCGGGGACGGCGGCGCTCATCCGGGCGTACGAGCCCCGGCTCACCGCCGCCGAGGTCGCCCGGCGGCTGGTCGTGTCCGCCTACCCGGCGGCGATCCCGGTGCTGGATCCGTACGCCGCGGTGTCCGCCGTCTCGTCCCCGGTGACCGCGACCGCGCCGCCGCCCGAGAGCGCCATCCGGATGCCCGGGTCGGCCTCTGACGCGGCGCGCGGCCGGGCACTGGTCGTCGCGGCGGTGGGGGGAGGCCTGGTGGCGCTGGTGGCCGCCGCCGCCGTGATCATCCCGCGCGGCCGTGCCCGCCACTGGCGCCCGGCCGGGCGCGACGGGCAGGATGCCGCGCGGTAGGACGGGGAATTCGCCCCCGGTCCGGGGCGGCACGGCATCGAACGCTGGATCCCCGAGCGCGTGCGGTACGACGTGCGCCACGACCGGGTGCTGGGGTTCAGCGGGTTCCGCGTGACCAGTCCGCCCGGCCCCGCGGGCGCGCTCACCGTGCGGGAGGACGACGACACGGAGAAGCTGCGCATCGGCGATCCGCACCGGGCCGTCACCGGCACCCAGACCTACGCGATCGACTACGACGTCGACCGCGCGCTGACACGCGACGCCTCCGGCCCCCTCCTGACCTGGAACGCGATCGGAGCCGAATGGGGCGTCCCGATCACGCGCGCCGACGTGACCGTACGCTCGCCCGTCCCCATCCAGGATGTGACCTGCGCGGCAGGCGCCGAACACGCCACGGCGCGGTGCGAACGGGCGATGCCGGCGGGCACCACCGCGATGTTCGCCGCCACCGGGCTGCCCACCCACGCCGGGCTCACCGTCCGCGTCGGGCTCCGCCCTGGCGGTGGCCGGTCCCCGCGCGGACCGGGCCGCCCTCGCCGCGACCCTGGTGGATCTGGCCGTACGCGGCCACATCCGCCTGGAGGCGTACCGGCTGGCCGACGAAGAGAAGCGGGTCCGGGCGATCCGGGATGACGCGGCGGAGGAGGACCTTCTCGACGTCGAACGCCGGTTCCTCGCCGGCGTCTTCGGCACGAACCGCACCGCGTCCGTCCAGATGATGCGGACACGGGCGCCGCTGAGCCCGATGCGTGAGTCGCTGGAGCGCTCGCTCGTCGAGCTCGGCTGGTACCGCAGGTCCCGGCGGGCGCAGGCGGTCCAGGGAGACGTGGCGGCGTGGTCGGCCGCGGTCGTGGGCGTGATCCTGTTCGGGCTCTCCTGCGCCGTGTCGTCGTTCGCCGGCGCGGCGTGGGTGAGCCTGACCGCACTGGTGATCGTGCCGGCGCTCGCCGTGGTGGGACGGTACACCGTGCCGCGCCGGGCGGCGGGCGCGCGGGCGGAGGCCCGGGCGGAGGCATGGCGGACGACGGTGAAGGGCGAACCGCCGGTCGACGACCTCGCCGCCCTGTCGCGCGCGTTCCCCTACGCGATGGCGTTCGAGCGGTCCCACATCTGGGCCAAGGCGCTGGCGCCGCCGGCGCTCCGCAGCGAACTGGACTGGTTCACGGTCGCCGGGCGCAAGCGCGGACGTGGGCGCAAGCGTGAGCAGGAGACGGAAGAGACGGTCGCCGCCTCGATCAACAGCCTGGCGGCGGCATGGGCCCGGCACCGCCCCCTGCGCGGTACCACCGGTCGTACGAGCCGCGGTTCCGGTCGCGTCTCCGGCTACGGCGGAGACGTCAATCACCATCCCCTCGGTCCCTCCGGCGGCGGCGGAGGAATGTCCGTCGGTGACGGCGGTGGCGGTGGCGGAGGCGGTAGCTGGTGACGCCTTCCCCGTCCGAGGCGCGCGTACGGAAAACGCGCTCGATTCTGACTCATGCGCCCCAGCAGAATGAAAATGCAAATGACGCGAAATCAACGCGATCGAACATGACAGCCCGGCGAATTAAACAATGATTGACATGATTCCTCCGGCTATTTAACGTAAATCAACACCTAGGTGCATTCCCCGCCCCCGCGTCTGCGGCGCCGGCCCGCAGGCGTTCCCATCCCTCCGCACCCAGGAGCCCGTCGCCATGCGCAGACCTCGCCCCGCCCCACGCGTGCCTGCCGCCGTCCTCCCCGCCGCATCCCCGCCGACGCCGGGAGCCGCCCGCGTCCGGTACGTCCTCGCCGCCCTCGTCCTCGCCCTGTTCACCCTCGCCGGGCTGACCGGAACGGCGCGGGCCGCCACCTCCCTCCCCTGCGACATCTACGGCGCCGCCGGCACGCCCTGCGTCGCCGCGCACAGCACCGTACGCGCCCTGTTCGCGGGCTACTCGGGCCCGCTTTACCAGCTGACCCGCGCCTCCGACCACGCCACGCACGACGTGGGCGTGCTGTCCGCGGGCGGCTACGCGAACGCGGGGGACCACGACGCGTTCTGCAACGGCACCACGTGCGGCATCACGAAGATCTACGACCAGACCTCGCGCCACAACGACCTCACGCCGTCCCCGGCCGGCACGGCCGGGACGGGGGCCGACTACCCCGCGGACGCGAGCGAGATCGCGGTCACCGCCGGCGGTCACAAGGCGTACGGCGTGTGGATCTCCCCCCGGCACGGCTACCGGCACGCCGTCGGGTCCGGCGTCGCCCAGAACGGACAGCCCGAAGGCATGTACATGGTCGCGAGCGGCACCCACGTCGGGTCCGCGTGCTGCTTCGACTACGGCAATGCCGAGGCCACACCGGCCGACACCGGCAACGGCCACATGGACGCCGTCAGCATCGCGACCACCTGCTACTTCGCCCCGTGCACCGGCTCGGGGCCGTGGGTCGAGGCGGACCTGGAGAACGGCATGTTCCAGGGCGCCAACGGCTCCAACACCGCGAACCTCGGCAACAACAGCACCTACGTCACGGCCCTGCTGAAGAACAACGGCCAGACCACGTACGCGCTCAAGGGCGGCAACGCCCAGTCCGGCGGCCTGAGCACGTGGTGGAACGGCGCGCTGCCGAACCGCGGCGGCTACATCCCCATGCACCAGGAGGGCTCGATCATCCTGGGCACGGGCGGCGACAACAGCAACTGGAACATGGGCACGTTCTTCGAAGGCGTGATGACCTCCGGCTACCCGACCGACGCCGCCGACAACGCCGTACAGGCCAACATCGTCTCGGTCGGCTACTCCGGCCAGATGAACGTGCCGAACGGCCCGCAGGGCACGGTCATCGGCCCGGGGAACAAGTGCGTCGACGTCGCCGCCGACGACACCGGCGTCAACCTCGCCCCGGTGCAGCTGTGGGACTGCCAGAGCTACGCCGAGGACCAGCACTGGGAGCACTTCGCCGACAACACGCTGCGCACGCTCGGCCGCTGCCTGGACATCAACGGAAACGGCACCGCCAACGGCACGCAGGTGGAGCTGTACGACTGCGACGGCGCCGGCGGCCAGAAGTGGGTGCAGCAGGCCGACGGCTCGCTGCGCAACCCCCAGTCCGGCCGCTGCCTCGACTCCCCGAGCGGAGCCACGACGAACGGCACCCGGTTGCAGATCTATGACTGCAACGGCTCCGCGGCGCAGAAGTTCGCGGTCAACGGAGGCGGCGCGATCGTCGGGCCGGGCGGCAAGTGCGTCGACGTCCTCGGCGACGACAACGGCGCGAACTCCACGGCGGTCAACATCTGGGACTGCCAGTCGTACGCCGTGGACCAGCACTGGACGCACCTCTCCAGCGGCGCGCTCAGGACGCTGGGCCGGTGCCTGGACATCGTGGGCAACGGCACGGCGAACAACACGCAGGTGGAACTCTGGGACTGCAACGGCGCCGGCGGCCAGGTCTGGCAGCAGCAGGCCGACGGCTCGCTGCGCAACCCCCAGTCCGGCCGCTGCCTCGACTCCCCGAGCGGAGCCACGACGAACGGCACCCGGTTGCAGATCTATGACTGCAACGGCTCGGCGGCGCAGAGGTTCGCGCTGAGTTAGCCCGGCGCCCGACGGGGCCCGCGGGTCATCCGTGGGCCCCGTCGCTGTCTCAGCGCAGCGTCGGCAGCCCCGCGGCCAGCGCCCTGAGCGCGCGGGTCAGCGTGGGGACGAACGGCAGGCAGGTGGCGGCGATCTCGGGGTCCTGGGCGTACAGCTCCACGAGTGTGGGCGGCGGGTTGGCGGCCGGGTAGAGGGTGCCGGCGAGCGCGGCCGCCGCGCCGGTGAGTTCGTAACCCTCCTGCACGGTGAGGTCGCCGTGCGCCCGTGCGACCTCCCGGCCCAGCTCGGCCACCACCCCGAGCACGGTCCGTTTGAAGGCACGCGCGGCCGGCACCGAGACGTTGTGTTCCAGCGTCGTGGAGGTGTGGCTGAGCAGGTCGCAGAACAGCGGCCGCTCGGCGAGCGTCTCGGCCAGCGCGGCGACCGTCGCCTCCGCACCGTGCGCCTCGCGGAGGCGTTCGGCCACCGCGGCCCTCCACTCGGTCCAGCCCTCGGCGGCCAGCTCCAGGAAGATCTCCTCGCGCGTGCCGAAGTAGCGCGCGATGTTGGACTTGGCGAGCCCGACCGCCGCCGCCACACCGCCCAGGCTGACGTTCCGCACGCCCGACTCGGCGGCGAGATCCCGCGCGGCGGCGAGGATCGCCTCGCGCCGCTGCCGCTTGTGCTCCGGCCGCCGGGCCCGGACGAACGCCTGCTTCATGGTGCCGTCAGGATACGACGCATGTTAAAAGAACGATGTTCTCTTGTTAAGAGTCCGGCGTTCTGTTAACTTCGCGCCATGACCGAGATACGGATGCGGGTCAACGGGACGACGGAGCGGCTCGATCTCGAGCCGCGGGTCAGCCTGCTCGACGCGTTGCGCGACCACCTTGGGCTCACCGGCACCAAGAAGGGCTGTGACCAGGGCGCCTGTGGTGCGTGCACGGTCCTCGCCGACGGCCGGCGGATCAACTCCTGCCTGGCTCTGGCGGTGCAGTACGACGGCTGCGACATCACCACGATCGAAGGACTCGACCATCCGCTCCAGGAGGCGTTCGTCCGTCATGACGGCCTCCAGTGCGGCTACTGCACATCCGGGCAGATCTGCTCGGCGATCGGGATGCTGGCCGAGCACGCGGCGGGCGCGCCGAGCGCCGTCACGCCGCCGGACGGCACGGCGCTCACCGGCGCGGAGATCCGGGAACGGATGAGCGGCAACCTCTGCCGCTGCGGCGCGTACAACGGCATCGTCGACGCCATCCGGGAGGTGGCGGGGTCATGAGGTCGTTCGCGTACGTACGCCCGCCCGACGTGGCGGCGGCGGTGCGGGCGATTGCCGCCGAGCCGGAGGCCAAGTTCCTCGGCGGCGGCACCAACCTCGTCGACCTGATGCGCGAGGGCATCGAGGCACCGGCCACGGTCGTCGACGTCACCGGGCTGCCGCTCACCGAGGTGGAGGAGCTGCCCGGCGGAGGCGTACGGATCGGCGCCGCGGTACGCAACGCCGAGCTGGCCGCGCACCCGCTCATCCGCACCCACTATCCGGTGCTGTCGCAGGCGCTGCTCAGCGGCGCCTCGGCCCAGTTGCGCAACATGGCCACGGTCGGCGGCAATCTGCTCCAGCGCACTCGCTGCCCGTACTTCTACGACGGAGCCGCCGCCTGCAACCGGCGCGAGCCGGGCAGCGGTTGCGACGCGGTCGGCGGGCTGAACCGCGACCACGCCGTGCTCGGCGTGAGCGACGCATGCATCGCCACACACCCCTCCGACATGTGCGTCGCGCTGGCCGCGCTCGACGCGGAGGTGGAGGTCGAGAGTGTGCGCGGCGCCCGGCGGGTCCCGCTGGCCGGGTTCCACCGCCTGCCCGGTGACACGCCGCACGTGGAGACCGACCTGGCCCCCGACGAGCTCGTCACGGCGGTCGAGCTGCCCCCACCGGCCGCCACGACGTCGCGCTACCGGAAGGTGCGCGACCGCGCGTCGTACGCCTTCGCGCTGGTCTCCGTCGCAGCCGCGCTGGAGGTGCGGGACGGCACGGTGGCCGCGGTCCGCCTGGCCCTCGGCGGCGTCGCGCCCAAGCCGTGGCGGGCCCACGAGGCCGAACACGTCCTGACGGGCGCGCCGGCCACCGAGGAGAGCTACCGGCGCGCCGCCGAGGCCGAGCTGGCCGCCGCCGTGGGCCGTCCCGGGAACGCGTTCAAGATCGGCCTGGCCCGCCGCACGATCGTCGCGACACTGAGGGAGCTGGAACCATGACCGTCACCGAGGCTCCAAGCCTGCCCCGCGACATCGGCGGCAAGAACGTCGGCCGCCCGATCGACCGCGTGGACGGACCGGCCAAGACCACCGGCGCCGCCCGGTACGCGGCCGAGTATCCCTATCCCGACCTCGCGCACGCCGCCCTGGTGCACGCCACCGTGAGCCGGGCCCGGATCACCGCCGTCGACACCGCGGCCGCCCGCGAGGTTCCCGGCGTCATCGCCGTGCTGACGCATGAGAACGCGCCCGCGCTCAAGCCGCCCCCGGCGGTGAACCCGCTGAACCTGAGCACGCTCGTCTCCGGCACCTCGCTGAACTACCTGGGCACCGACGAGGTGCACTGGAACGGCCAGCCGGTCGCGGTCGTCGTCGCCGAGAGCCTCGACGCCGCCCGCGAGGCCGCCGCCCTGGTCCGCCCGGCCTACGCCGAGCTGCCCGCCATCGTCGACTTCGCCGCGCACGAGGGCGAAGCCACCCCGCAGAAGGGCAACATGATCATGCCCGGCGGCGCACGCAAGGGCGACGCCGAGGCCGCGGTCGCGACGGCACCGGTCAGCGTGGACCTGCGGTTCACCACGCCGCCGTACAACCACAACGCCATCGAGCCGCACGCGACCACGGCGGCCTGGGACGGCGACCGCCTCACCGTGTACGACTCCACGCAGAACATCGACTGGTTCCGCCGCCACCTCGCCCTCCGCTTCGACATACCGCTGGACTCCGTACGAGTGATCGCGCCGTATGTCGGAGGCGGTTTCGGCGGCAAGGGCATGGTCTGGGCGGGCACGATCATCGCGGCACTGGCCTCCCGCGCGACCGGCCGGCCGGTACGCCTCGCGCTGACCCGTGAAGGCGTCTACCGCACGGTCGGCGGCCGTACGCCCTCGATCCAGCGGGTCGCGCTGGGAGCCGACGCCGACGGCCGCCTGACCGCCCTGCTCCACACGAGCGTGACCCGCCGGGGACACGTCGGCGGTGGCCCCGAACAGGTCACCTCGCAGTCGCGGCACCTGTACGACGCGCCGAACATCCTGCTCGAGCAGAAGATCGTCGAGTTGGACCTGCTCTCGAACACCCCGATGCGCGCGCCCGGCGAGTCGATCGGCACGTTCGCGCTGGAGTCGGCCGTCGACGAGCTGGCCGGGAGGCTGGGCCTGGACCCGATCGAACTGCGTATGCGCAATGAGCCGTCGCGGAATCCGATCGACGGCAAGCGGTTCTCACACCGGATGCTGCGTGAGGCGTACGCCCTGGGTGCCGAGCGGTTCGGCTGGTCCGCCCGCACACCGGAGCCGGGGTCGATGCGCGACGGCCGGTGGCTCGTCGGCATGGGCGTCGCGACGGCTTACCATCCGTCGCTGCAGTTCGCCGCCAACGTGACCGTACGGCTCTCCGCCGACGGCACCGTCCTCGTCCGCTGTGGCATGCAGGAGATGGGGATGGGTGTGGCCACCGCGCAGGCGCAGATCGCGGCGGACGCCCTGGGCGTGCCGTTCACGGCGGTGCGCGTGGAGTATGGCGACTCGACCCTGCCCATCGCCCCCGGCGCGGGCGGGTCCATGCAGACCGCGAGCGTCGCCGCGAGCCTGCTGGCCGCGTCCGAGAAGCTGAAACGGTCGGTGCTCACGCTCGCGCGGCGCACCGGCTCGCCGTTGCGGGCACGACGGCCGGAGGCCGTGGAGGCGCGCGACGGCGGGCTCTGGGAGAAGGCCGGTCCCGGCGAGACGTACGCCGCGATCCTCGCCCGAGCCGGGCGCGAACACGTCGAGGTCTCCGTCGGCGCGGACCGTGGCCTGGGCGCGGCGGTCGGGCAGGCCCGCTTCATGGGGAAGGTTCTGCTCGACCGGCGCCGCTGGGTCAAGGCCGCGTGCGGGGCGCAGTTCTGCGAGGTCCGCGTCGACCCGGACACCGGTGAGGTGCGGGTGTCGCGCTGGCTCGGGTCCTTCGACGTCGGCACCGTGGTCAACGCCAAGACCGCCGCGAGTCAGTTGCGCGGCGGCATCGTGATGGGCATCGGCATGGCGCTGTCGGAGGAGACGCTGGTCGATCCACGGAACGGCCGGATCATGAATCCGAGCCTGGCCGGGTACCACGTGCCGGTGCACGCCGACGTTCCGCCGATCGACATCTGTTACCTGGACGAACCGGATCCGACGATGCCGCTCGGCCTGGTCGGCATCGGCGAGGTCGGCATCACCGGCGTCGCGGCCGCGATCGCCAACGCCGTCCACCACGCCACCGGCCGCCGCGTACGCGACCTGCCGATCACCCTGGACAGGGTCCTCCCCGGGTAGGCACCAGGACTCCGGGACTGCGACGGCGCCACGGCGCAGAAGTTCGCCCTGAGCCGGGAGACGGTGACCAGGCCCGCTCCGGCGGGCCGTGGTGACACTGCCGCGTGGCACGGGTGGGGACGGGCCGGTCCCGGGCGCGTGACAGACTTGGACACCGAAAGAAGTCGAACGACGCCCGGTGATTCGTGCTGGTCAGCCCCGCTTTGCCGCATCGCGGCGCGGTCCGTACGCAAGGGCCGGCCTCATGTACGGGCGGCCGGCACTCGGGATGCTTCGTGTCGTTCGCCTTGTCGGGGGTACGCGCGGTACCGGTCGCGCGCGCCGGCTCTCGCTTCCACAGGAGCGGACGCCCGCGCGCCGTGACGCCGGTGCCGCCGCAGTGGAAGGAGTACGCGTGAAGATCCCGAGGCGTCTCAACGCCGCCTTGGACTGGATCGGCGACCATGCCCGGGTCATGTTGATCGTCCTGCCTCTGGTGGTCGCCGCGGTCGCCGTGCTGTGGATGCCCGCCCTGGCCGCGCTCGCGGTGGGGGTCGGCGTCGGCAGTGTGACGGTCCACTTCCGGATGAGCAAGCGCGTGGCCCGGCTGCGGGCCGAGGTCGATGACCTGCTGCGGGAGAACGGCGCGCTGCGACACCGGCGGAACATGATCGCCAGGGCGAACGTCACGTCCGAAAGCGTGCTCACCCAGAAGCTGCCGGCCATCCCCGAGGAGACCGACGAGTAGCCCCGCCGATCAGTGGCGGCCCGCGGCCCTGGGGCGAGTCTCAAAGTCCCGCTGTCCTACTGCGCGGCCGGGGACTCTGAGACACGCCCTGGTCCCGAACGCGCGAACGTCCGCGACCCCGGTCCCCTCCCCCAAAGGAACCGGTGCGGACGTCCGCTCTGGGGCCCCGTGGACATCGACACACAGTCGGGCCCCATCCGGCCGGAGCGCGAGAACCCCCCAATCCTCGCTGCGGTCCGGCCAATCTTTCGCTCCCAGACCGCGAGAATACGAAAGTCGCCGGGCGACTTTCGTCAGTCCACGGTTGACATCTGCGTGTACACCCACGGTTGACATCACCCCGGCGTCACCGCCGCCATCGGGACCACCAGCCACGCCGGGGGCGGGGGGCGGCCTCCGGCGCACCGACGGGCACGCTCTCGAGCGCGTTGCTGAGGTAGACTAGGCGGAACTTACCGATCTGGACCTCATCACCGCTGGACAGGGCGGTCTCGTCGATCCTCCGCCGGTTGACGTAGGTGCCGTTGAGGCTGCCCATGTCGCGTACGGAGAACCGCGCGCCCTGCCGGTAGAACTCCGCGTGCCCTCGCGACACGGTGACGTCGTCGAGGAAGATGTCGCTCTCCGGATGACGGCCCGCGGTGGTGGTCTCGCGGTCGAGCAGGAACCGGCTGCCGGCGTTCGGTCCTCGTTTCACGAGGAGCAGTGCCGTGTTGGGCGGGAGCGACTCGACTCCCACATGATCGGCGACCGGCTCGTCGGCCAGTTCGGCCGCGACGGCGTCCTCGATCGCGCTGAACGACATCGTCGACGTCGAATCGCCGGGCTCGTCTGTCATCGGGGGAACACCGTGAGTGAGCGGAGTGCCGCAGTTCGAACAGAAGCGGGCACCGTCCGGATTGGTGTGACCGCACTGCGTACAGGAAGCGCTCGGCATCGTCGCTCCACCTCCTACCTGTGGCTTCGGGGGTGCCTCGTGCACCGTACGGCACCCGCGTCGGGCATTCGTCCTCCGGTGGCACCACGCCTTCGGTTCGTCCGCGGCACGCCGCCCGTCACGCTGCGTACGAACCGGAAACGATCTTGAAGATATCCCGCCTGAGGGTTGGCGAAACGTTGACTGATCAACACCTCGCCGCGGCGAAGAGTTCCCACCGTGACGAAGAAGCGTCGTGACCTCCACCGGCGACGCTCGTTGCGCCGCCCCTGGAGAGCCTCGCCGGTGCGGTGGCGCGTCCAGTCCAGACGGACACCATCTCAGCGAACCGCCCGTACCGGCGAATCCGGCACCGGCCGGTCGGCGACATTACCCGCACGAAACCGTACGAACCCGGTCAAGATTATCTGGCCCGCGAGAGTGATCAATCGATCCGCGACGGGCTGGAAATCTCCCCGGAAAAACGTCAGTCTCTGACGGGTCACGGGTGTGTTCAGGGGAGGCCGGCTTGACGATCATGATCGACCTGCGCGATGGAAGAAGAGTCGCGGTGGAGGAATGGGGCGCACCGGACGGGAGTCCCGTCTTACTCCTTCACGGCACGCCGGGCAGCCGTCTCGGCCCGGTTCCGCGGCCCCTCGTGCTCTACCAGCTCGGCGTCCGGCTGATCACCTTCGACCGGCCCGGCTACGGCCGTTCCGACCGCAGGCCCGGCCGCAGGGTCGCCGATGTGGCCGCCGACGTGTCGGAGATAGCCGACGCTCTGGGGCTGGAGCGGTTCGGCGTCCTCGGGCGCTCCGGCGGCGGACCGCACGCCCTCGCGTGCGCCGCCCTCCTGCCCGAACGGACGACCCGCGCAGCGGTACTCGTCGGGCTGGCGCCGAGCGAGGCCGACGGGCTCGACTGGTTCGCCGACATGACCGAGTCGAACGTGGACGCCTACCAGGCGGTCCGCGATGACGGGGGCGCGGTGATGGCCCGCCTCCGGCCGATCGCCGACCGGATCCGGGCGAACCCCGCGCAGCTGGTCACGAGCCTCTACGACGAGCTCACCCAGTCCGACCGCCGGATCGTGGCCGACGCGGGCATCCGGCGCCAGCTCATCGAGAACTACGCCGAGGCCGTGCGGAACTCCGCCGACGGCTGGTTCGACGACCTGCACGCCTTCGCCACCTCCTGGGGCTTCGAACCCGGCGGCATCGAACGGCCGATCATGCTGTGGCACGGCGCCGAGGACACGTTCTCCCCGGTCGGTCACTCACGCTGGCTCGGCGACCACATCCCCTTCTCGTTCGTGATCGTGGAACGCGGCAGCGCGCACTTCGGCGCGTTGAACGTCATGCCCGACATGCTGCGCTGGCTCGCCGGATCCTGATCGGCCGGCGGTCTCATCAGGCGGGCTGCGGCTCGAGGTCGCGGGAGAGACGCCGGCCGTGCCGGACGGCGATGACGTCGGGGTGGTCCTCACCGAGGAGCCGGCTCAGGACCGCGATCGCCTCCTGACGGTGTGCCCTCGCCTCCGTGGTGCGGCCCAGCGCCTCCAGGCTGGCGGACAGGTTGCAGCGAGCGGCCAGCGTGTCGGGGTGCGTCGCGTGCAGGCGATCGGTCAGCTTCGCGATCGCCTCCTGCTCCAGCTCGGCGGCTTCGGCGTACCGGTCCAGATCGGCGGCGCTGTTCGCCAGGTTCAGCATGCCGACCAGCGTGAACGGGTGCTCCTCCCCGAAGGTCGCGCGGAGCCTCGGCACGGTCGACGCCGCGAGTTCGTACGCGCCACCGACGTCGCCGACGTCCCGGAGGAAGACGGCCAGGTTGTTCTCCAGCAGCCGGCCGTAGTGGTGGTCCTCGCCCAGGGCGTCGCGGAGCACGCCGAGCGTCCGGCGGGTACGGTCCCGGGCGGCGGCGCCGTCGCCGATCGCCCACAGGCACACGGCGACCTCCGCGTCGGCCGCCACGGCGTCCGGTGAGTCGGGGTAGAACTGGCGGTAGCGGTCGTAGGTGCCCTCCGCCAGCTTGAGGGCCTCGTCGGTACGCCCGGCCTTCCGCAGCGCCACCGCGAGGCTCTTGGCGGCGCGCAGGGGGTCGGGGAGCTGGTCGCCCAGCACCTCGATGTAGGTCTCGTAGGTCGCGCGCAGGCGCGTCACGGACTCCTCGTACTGCCCGCCCTCCCGCAGGTCGCGGGCCAGGTTCGCGGCCGAGAACAGCGTGTAGGGGTGTTTCTGCCCCAGTGCCGCCTGCCGGCGCTCCAGGGTGTCCTCATCCAGCGTCCGCGCGCTGTAGTAGTTCCCCACCGAGCGGTGCGACACGGCCAGGTTGTTCGCCGCCATCAGCGTCCGGGGGTGGTCCTCCCCGTAGAGGTCCTGAAGCGCCGCGTACGTCTGCTCGTCCAGTTCGAGGGCGTCGTCGAACTTGCCGAGCGCGCGCATGTCGGCGGTCAGCCCGCTGGCCGTGATGAGCGTGTGCGGGTGCGTGGGCCCGATCGCGGGTGAGTTCTTCTGCCGGTTCCAGACGTGCGTGTCGAGCTCGTAGGCCTCGGTGAACCGGCCCTGCGAGCGGTGGACGTTGGCCAGTTGCGACAGCAGGAACAGCCGCTGCCAGTAGTCCTCGCCGAGCCGGTCGCGCCACAGGTCGGCCAGGTACCGACCGCTGGACAGGGCACCCTCGTAGTTGCCGCGTTTCCACTGGTAGCGGACGAGGTCGATGAACATCTGCCGGGTGTCCTCCTCGTCGCACTCCGCGGCGCGCGAGGATTCGACGTGCGGCATGATCTTGTCCAGGCTCGGCCAGTTGCCGGGGTCGTCGGTGTCTCCGCGCGGAGGACGCGCACCCACGAGGATCTTGTGTACGTCGTGCATGGTCTCGTTCGCGCGTTCGGGCTCCATGCCCTCCCGCATGACGGCCTGCACCAGCGTGTGCACCTGGATGGAGTTGTTGCCCTGATCCACCTTGGCCAGCGCGAACCGGCTGATCTCCCGCACCACTTTGCCCAGGACCAGCTTGTCCCGCAGGGTCTCGTCGTACGGGACGAGGATCTCGGCCGTCTGGTCGCTGTAGATCAGGTCCAGGGAGATCGGGTCGGAGGAGAAGAAGGCGAGGAGTTCGAGCAGGCGGGCCGCGGCCGGCGACGCCTCTCTGAGCTGCCGGAAGGACACGTTCCACGTCAGTGCCACCGACTGGGGGAACTCCTTCGTGCTGAGGTTGAGCGTCGAGGCGGTCTGCTGTTCGAGCGCGCTCAGGTATTCGCTCGCCGGCATCGAGGTGGCCTCCAGCCACGCGGCCACCTGCTCGATGGCCAGGGGCAGGAACCCCAGCGCCCGGCCGATCTTCACGGCGTTGTCCGGGGCGAGGCCCGGCACCCGACGCAGCAGGTGTAAGGCGGCCTCCCGCTCGGTGAAGACGTCGACGGCGATCGGCTTGGCGAACTGGGTCCAGGCCGGGTCCCGCGAGGTGATCAGCACATGGCCGTCGCCGCCGGGGAGGAACTGCTCGAGTTCGGCCGGGTCGTCGGCGTTGTCGAAAATCAGGAGCCAGCGCGCGAACGGCGTGCCCCGGCGAAGGGCCTCCAGAGCCGCGTTGGCGGCTTCGGCGACGTTGTCGCCCACTCGCAGTCCGAGCCGGCCGGCCATGGCGGCCAGCGCGCTTCTGATCGAGTCGGGTTGCAGCGCGGGCACCCACCAGACCACGTCGTAGTCGGCGCGGAAGCGGTGGGCGTACTCCAGCGCGACCTGGGTCTTGCCCACGCCTCCGAGCCCGTGCAGCGCCTGCGGCAGCACGACGCGCTGGGTCGCGCCGAGCAGCTGGTCGCGGAGTTGTTCGAGCACCTGGCCGCGCCCGGTGAAGACGGCGTTGCGGCGGTCGACGTTCCACACCGGCGGTGAGGTCCTCGCCGCGCCGGGGAACCGGGCGGTCAGCCGCCCGTGCTCGCTGATCGGCTCGGCGGTACGGCCCGGGCGGCCGAGCGCCCGCAGGACGGCGTCGGCGGACTGCTCCTCGCCGAGGCCCGTGAGGTCCAGCGGCGTCAGCTGCGAGAAGAACGGCTCGAGCTTGGCGTTCAGGATGCGGAGAACCGTCACCTGCTGGAGGGTCGCGCCGCTGCGCGCCGGCACGACCGTCTCCCAGGCCCGCCGGCCGCGCTCGGAGCCGATGAAGGCCGGCGAGAGCAGGACGATCGCGTGGTTGCTCCGGTCCATCCGGAGCTCGAACTCCTCCGGCGACGCCACGTCGGTGCAGTTGGCCGTGACCCGGAAGCCCGCCAGGCCCAGCACGCCGGCGATCCAGTCCGCCCAGGGCCGGTCCTCGGCGGCGTAGACGACGAGCACCTCGGAGCTCTCGGCGGGACCACGCCTGGCGAAGCGATCGAGCGTCGCCAGGCGGAGCTGCTCCTCCATGGGAGAGAAGGAGTCGATCCGCCCCTCGGTGATCTCGGCGGCGAGCCGTTCGAACGCGGCCAGCATGGAGTTGGGCGAGCCCGGCGTGTCGCCGAACGTCGCGAGAGTCTCCTCGAACGCGTAGAAGGGCCGATACGGGATTTCGACGGAGAGCCAGTACCGGTTCATCTCCTCATGGGTGAGACCTTTCGGGAACCGGTCGAACCGCGCCCGCGCCAGGGCGCGGCCGGCCTCCACCTTGGCGTTCTCCCCGAACTCAATACGCATCGGAACAGGAAGAATGCGGATGCCGCGGTCGCCGTAGCGCTCGTCGATGTGCCGGGCCACCGCCGACGCACCGTCGATGCTCTGGTCACTGAGGGTGAAACAGTCGACGAGGACGTCCGGGAAATGCACCGTGCAGATGTCGGCGATGTCACTCAGGCCGGTCCTGCTGTCGATCAACACGTAGTCATAGTGCCGCTTCATGTCCGCGCGCAGCGCGTCGAAGAACTGGCCGCCGCCGAGCCGGCCGTAGAAGTTGTCCCAGTCCATGCTGCTGATCAACGATGAGTAGTCGCGGTTCTGGCGGCCGGCGGAGACGAAGTCGAGTGTCCCGTCGCCGGGGAAGTCCCAGTCCAGCGACACCGCGTAGCGGAGTATCCGGGCGAACTCCAGATGCCAGTCTCGCGCGTTCTCGTGCTGCTCGGTGGCGGCCCACGAATATCGCGTCAGCAATTCGATGACGCCATCGGTCGCGGCCACCACGTCCTGATCGAGGAATGGCTGGAAGAACCGGTGCAGGCCCGGCGACTCAAGATCCCAGTCTACGGCGAGAACTCGTTTACCGGCCATAGCAAGAATCCAGGAGACATTCGCCAGCGCCATCGTGCGGCCAGTGCCTCCCTTATAGGAATAGAAGGTCACTATAGTTCCGGTCGTGTTATCCACGAGTCCCCCAAACGACTATTTCTCCGGCAGTTCTAGGCTCGGTCGCGCCATCGTCGGCTCGATCTCCGGCGGGTGCACCGGGGCCTCCTTGAAGTAACGGTTGATCGCCTCACCCACGGCCTTCGGCAGTGCCGCGCGGAACGCCTCCTTGCTCGATATCGACTTCACCGAACCGGGAAGGACCAGGCTGCGGCTGAGCACGGCGTCGACGGTCCGGTTGAGGTCCTTCTCCGCGTCGGCGGTCTGCCGGTCGTCGGCGTTGTACGGCACGAGGACGTTCACCGGCTCCTCGTCGATCCGGCGAAGCTCCTCGCCGATCGTCGGATCCCGGCTGACCCACGGGTCGACGATCAGGACGGTGGGCGACGCGTCCGGATCGGCCGTGGGCTCGTCGAGGCTGTCCACCACGGGCTCGTGGCCGAGTTCGGCGACCACCTGCTCGGCGTACCGCGCGATCGGCGTGGTGTAGTCGGCGCTGCGATACGGGGTCCACTCGGGCATGGTCCGCCCGTAGTAGTACGTGTCACGCCCGGGTGGGAGCTTGTCGAGGCGGTGCGCGGCCACCGTGAGCTTGATCGGCCGGCGGCCTCGCTCACCGCCGCGATAGTCGGCGAAGGCGTTGCCGAGGGCGTCGAAGTCGGAGATCGGCCCGGTCGCCAGGTCCGCCTGCTCGGCGGTCTCCTTGACCAGGCGGGCGAGCTGGAGGACGGCCTGTTTGTACTGCTCGCGGTAGCGTCCCAGCTTCATGATGCCGTAGAAACCCTCCGCGGCGTACTGGGACGGAAAGCCGGGAGGGATGTACTGCATGGACTTCAGGTCGGGTGGGAGTTCGGACGGGCCCAGCCGCGTCCACAGCGCCGGAATGATCGCTAACGGACGGTCGAGGCCGGCCTGCTGGCTCTTCACGCGGCCTAAGAACGCCGCCCACTCCTTGCCGCAGTATTCACTCGTGAAGTACGCGGGCGACAGGAGCGCCAGGAACACGCGGCAGCTCGCCAGCGCCTCGGCGAGATGATCGGGCCACTGCGTCCCGGCCGGTATTTGCCTGTCCATAAATCCAGGCGTGGGCATTCCGGTAACGATGCCGACGTCGTGGCAGAGATCATTGAACAGTTTCGTCACCCAGCGATCGGGGTCGGTACCGTCGTCGGGCCGGAAGCGAGACCTCGCATAGCTGAGAAAGAAGTAGGGACGCCGGTCATCGTCGCCGTATATTCCCAAGGTCATACATTCCTCCCGATCTCCGACTATACGGGCGGAACTGGCAACAGCCCCCTCTTCTCTCTGAGAGATGCGCTCAGCGTTTACGCGTGGCGGCGAACCAGCCGGCCGCGAAGTCGACCAACCGCCGTAGCGATACCAACCGGGAGTCGGCGGAACCCACCCGGCCCCGTTTGACGTACGCGGTGTCGTCGAAGGCCGCGCCGACCGCGCGGAAGTCACGGTCGTCGAGGACGACGTCCTCATAGCTCCACCACCGCGCCCGCCCGTCCTGCTCGATCACGCAGTTGTAGCCGCGCGTCGGCGGTTTCCGGGTGTAGCGGTATTCGGCCAGGTGAAGAGCCGTGCACGTGTCATATCCGGTGCCGAGCATGAGCACCTCGGCGTCGAGGTCGTACAACCGGGCGAGCGGGGACTCCTCGCCCAGGTGGCAGTGCGGCGCATGACCGTCGACGATCACCTTCGCCCGCGCGCCCAGGGCCGCGAACGACATCTGCGGATGCTCGCTGCGCAGCGCGCCGGGGGCGAGCCGGACGCATTCGGGAAAGACCCCGGCCCCCGTGGACGGCGTGCGCGCCGGGTCGAAGGCGGGCATCGCGGCGCGGTAGAGACGCCGCTCGGCGGCCGTCATCCCCTCGACTCGTGCCAGGTACGCGCGGGAGGAGTCGGAGTTCTCCGCCGTCGGAGTGGGCACGACGAGGGTCCCGTCCTGCCCCAGCGCCTCGGAGACCGCCTCCACCAGCGTCGTCGCACCGCCGGCGACCCGGCCGACGCGCCGCATCGACGCGTGCACCAGGAGGTCCCCGCCGGGACACAGACCTAACGCGTGAAGATCGGAGAGGAGGTCGTCCCGCGTCATCTCAAGCCGACCACGCGTCCAGCGTGCGGCGCATCTCTTCGACGAATCCCCGGCCGAGCCGGGTCAGCGAGTCCGACGCGAGAATCGAATCGAGAGTCGCCTTCACATCCGTCGCCGCCTCGATGCCGAACCGCCCCTGCGAACGCCGTCGCCGGAAGTCGGTAACGGCCAGCCGAGCATACGAGTCGGACAGAAGGCGTTGTGTGTCGACCGACACAGTGGAGGCGCGGGGCTCGAACAGATCCAGCATGTCCAGGACGCCACCGAGCTTGATCCGCTGCGTCTCCCGCAGCAACAGCACGCACAACGTCTCGGGATCCGGCGGAAGGGCGAGGGCGACCGAGCCGAAGGCGTTCCGCGCCGATGACCCTGCCGGCTCCCCCACGACCGGCACCACCGCGGAGAGGGCGCCCGTCAGCGTGGGAAGGTATTCGGGGCACCGCTCCGCGATGATGTCCCAGGCCGCGCCGAACACCGCCTGCCAGTGCCCTGCCTGCTCGTCGGTGAGTCGCCCGGCGGCCGGCCGGCCGTGGCAGTCACGGACCGGATCGAGGTCCTCGACCATCAGCGGGTGACCGCCGACCTCCAGCCGCCGCACCCGGTGTACGGCGGCGGCGCGCTCGACCGTGATCTCGCCGTCCCGGATCTCGACCGTCGTCTCGCTCGCGCCGGGGACCTCGTAGCGGCCGACGGTCGGCAGGAAGACCGCTCCGTCGGTCACCGGCAGGCGCAGGGTCGCGGACATGCCGGCGCGGGCCGCCGCCGCGCAGGCGAGGGCCGCCAGCCGCCCGTCGTCCCGCCGGTCCGGGCCGCGCAGCCGGTCCACCGCCCAGACCCGGTTGTACGGATGGGCGAACACCTCGTCCACGATGGCGGGCTCGATGCGGCAGAGCAGATCCCACTCCGGAGACGGGCCGGCCTGACCGCGCACCGAGGCGATCAACGCCCGGCGAATGCTTCGTTGCCCCCGCTGGAGAATGGTGAGCGCCTCCACGGTGCCCTGCCCGGCCGCGATCGACCGCAGAGCCGCGCGGGGCACGGGGTGGCGGGGAGCGGATACGCGCCGTTCGACGTGCTCGATCAGCTTCTTCAGGTCGGCGCAGAAGACACTGGGGTTGTCGAAGCCCGAGCCGGTGCGGTAGCGGTGCGCGAAGAGGCCGCCTCCGCAGCTGTCGAGTACCGGACAGGCGCGGCATGTCGCGCTCAGCCCGTCGCTCCCCCGCTGCCGGGCGGCCAGGCCCTCGTGCTCGGCGACCTGATCGATCGAGTGCCGGAAAACGTCCTTGCCGGTCTCCGGGGCGCCGTCGAACGCGATTTTGATGGAGTCCGCCTGCTCGAACGTCCCGTCGGTCTCCACGACCAGGAGGTCGCTCGGTTCGAGTCCCAGCGACTCGGTCAGCGCGGGGCCGCCCCGGCTCGTGCTGATGATGGAGTCGAACGTGCGTATCGGTACCGGGCGGCCGTCGGCGAGCCACTTGTCGAAGATGGCGGCGAGCCAGTCGGCGTAATCGGTCTCGCCGGCGCGGAATGGAGGATCGTCCCAGGTGGCATGCGGGAGCAGCAGATCGATCGCCGGCGGATCATGGGACACCAGGGCGTCGTACACCGCGATGGGGTCGTTTCTGACGTCGATCGTGCAGAGGAGCCCCGAATAGATCTCGGGATATCCGGTACGGAGCAGTTCGATGGCCCTGGCCACCTTGTCGAAACTGCTCCGCCCATCCCGGTAACGCCGATGCCGATCATTCGCCGCACGGTCACCGTCGAGCGAAATACCGACCTTGACGTCGTGAGCGCGGAACAGCTCGCAGAACCGGCGGTCGAGCAGCACACCGTTGGTGTGGATGTGCAGGTCCAAATCGCAGATTCCGCGGACTCCCGACTCCAGCGCGCGGATCAGCGCGGACAGCCGCTCGGGGCCGCAGAGCAGGGGTTCGCCGCCGTGCAGCACCGCGTGGACCCGGTCGATCCCCTGGCTCTTCGCATGCTCCCCGATGCGGGTCGCCACCTGCGCCATCGTCTCGACGGCCATGGTGATCGGCTTACCGCGCCAGCTCTGGTCGGCATGTTCGTAGACGTAGCAGTGATCGCAGGCGAGATCACATCTACTCTGCACCTTGAGCACAAATTGCCGAAACGGGAGTCGTGTGCCCATCGTGCGGCTTATGATCTATATGTAAGAGTTGAAGGCGCCGACCGCGTAGGCCCGGGGTTTGCGCTCCTCGTGGACGAACCGGTCCACCATCGCTTCTGCGGCCAGGCCAGTGGGCAGCTCGGACAATGGAGCCTCACAGAGGTCAATGACTTCGGATGCGTCCGAAGGCGCCGCGATCATTATGTCGTTCATATCGACCATCCAGCTCGGTTGAGAAGGACGGCACGACGCCTGGAGCGCTTGGGGTCCACGGCGACCTACGCCGAACACCGCCACATCCCCAGCGGCGTGCCGGAAGGGTAGCCTGACTTTGCAGGCTAGCAAGATAACTCCTTTCCGCCGCCAGCGTGCAGGATCGGACGTTAAGCTTGCGCAAACTCGACGTATCAAGCCGTCCGAATCATCTTGCCGCTCTGTCGACCGACCTGATCGCGAGACGACGTGGTCGTAGCGGGATTGGGCGGCTCATATCCGGCACACTCACTTACCCCCAGATCACCTCGCCGCCGTCACGGGATCAGGCGATTCTCTTAAGTGATTTTGTGCCGAGTTGGCTAAAGCCAAACCCGGCGCTCGGCCATCGCCCGCCAGCCAGAGCAAACCCTGGACACGGCGCCGGATCAGATGTCGACCTGAGAGCCCATGACCACGAGCCGGAGCTCGGGCAGGGCGAACCGCTCCGCCGGGCTCGCGGCGTTGTTGGCCAGCGCGAGGAACAGGCGCTTACGCCACATTCGCATACCGGGCGACCGGGTCACCTGCAACGTCACCCTCGACAGGAAGTACGACGCCTGGTCCGGGTCGATGTCCAGCTCGGCGTTCGCGCCGTCCGACGCCAGGCGGCGCAGTGCCGCCGGGATGTCCCGGTCGTCCTGGAAGCCGTACCTGAGGGTGACGTGCACGATCCCGTCGTCCCGGTAGCCGAGATCGTCGATGGCGGCGCGTTCGGCCACCGGGACGTGCGGGACGTTCTCGTCCACGGTGGAGACGATCACCACGTGCTCGTGGACGACCCGGTTGTGCTCGACGTTCGCGCGCAGCGCGAGCGGCGTGGTCTCCTTCGTCGGGTGCGGGAAGACCGCAGCGCCGGGCACGCGGACGACGTCCGACCCGCGGAGGGTCCCGATGAACTCCGGCAGCGGGCCCTCCTTCGCCGTACGGCGCTCGGTGACGATCTCGCGGCCCCGCTCCCAGGTCTTCATGATCGTGAACACCGACAGCGCGATCAGCAGCGGCAGCCAGCCGCCGTGGGCGACCTTCGTCAGGTTGGCCGCGAAGTAGGTGACCTCCGCGCCGCCGATCACGACCGCCACCACCACGAGCTTCCACGCGGCCCAGCCCCAGTGCGCTCGCGCCACCACGAGGAACAGCACGGTGGTGATGATCAGAGTGGCGGTGACCGCCACCCCGTACGCCGTCGCGAGGCGTTCGGAGGAACGGAAGCCGAGCATCAGGCCCAGCACGCCGACGAACAGGATCCAGTTGACGGCCGGCACGTACACCTGCCCGACCTCGCGCGGCGACGTGTGCCGGATCCGCAGGTACGGCAGGAACCCGAGCCGTACGGCCTGACGTGACACCGAGAAGGCGCCGGTGATCACCGCCTGGGAGGCGATCACCGTGGCGAGCGTCGCCAGGACGACCATCGGCACCCGCGCCCAGCCGGGGAGAAGGAGGAAGAACGGGTTCGCGGTGCTGTGCGGGTCGCGCAGGATCAGTGCACCCTGGCCCAGGTAGTTCAGCGTCAGCGCGGGGAAGACCACCGCGAACCAGGCACGCCGGATCGGCCGGCGGCCGAAGTGGCCCATGTCCGCGTACAGCGCCTCGGCACCGGTGATCGACAGCACCACCGCACCCATGGCGATGAACGCGACGTACGGGTGGTCGATCACGAACGCGCCCGCGTACGTCGGCGACAGGCCCGCGAGGATGCCGGGACGCCGCACCACCTCCTGGACGCCCGCGACGGCGATCGCCAGGAACCACAGCACCATCACCGGCCCGAAGAAGCTCCCCACCCGGTGCGTGCCCCACCGCTGCGCCACGAACAGCAGCGTCAGGATCGTCGCCGCGACCGGGACCACCACGTGGGACAGGCTGGGCGTGGCCACCTTCAGGCCCTCCACCGCCGACATCACCGAGATCGCCGGCGTGATGACGCTGTCGCCGTAGAACAGCGAGGCGCCGAACACCCCCAGCGCCATGACGGCGGCCGCCCTGCCGCGCACACCGCCGAGCACCCGGCGTACGAGGGCGGCGAGCGCCATCACCCCGCCCTCCCCGTCGTTGTCGGCGCGGAGGATGAAGACGACGTACTTCACCGACACGATGAGCGTGACCGACCAGAACACCAGCGAGATCACGCCGTAGACGTCGCCGCTCGTCGGGCGCACCGCCCCGTGGTCGATCGAGAACACCGTCTGCAGGGCGTACAGCGGGCTGGTGCCGATGTCTCCGTACACGACACCGAGCGCGCCCAGCATCAGCGCCAGCTGCCCGGCGGCGCCCCCGGACGCACCGGGACGAGAGCCGTGCGGCGCCTTGGCGGAAGAAGCGCCGGTGACGTGCGCGGAATCAGTCATGGTGCCTACCTAACCGGACGGCCCGGCGCCCACCCACCAGGGGGATGCCTGGTCGCGCACATCGCCCATACGCGCGGGTGGCCGACACAGGCCGCGTACTAGGTCGAGTCGATCATTCACGGTAAGGTCCGCTTGGGTCTTTTTGGGGCGTGTGTGTAGCGGGGGGAAGCTAATGGCGCATTGGGTCCGCCGTGCGGTCACATGGATGGCCGCCGTGGTGCTGATCGGCGCGGGTATCGGGTATGTCGGCACGGGCCAGGCGGACGCCGCGTTCAACCCGCAGGCCGGCCCGGTCTTCAACGATCCCGAGGGCGACACGGCCGCGCAGTACGCGATCATGCAGCAGATCGAGAACAACATCGACACCGCGCCCAAGGGCTCGGTGATCCGCGCCGCGTTCTACAGCATCAATCTGGGCGACTTCGCCGACAAACTGATCGCCGCCCACAAGCGCGGCGTCTACGTCAAGGTCCTCATGGACCAGCACGCCAAGAACTCGATCTGGTCGCGCCTTGTCTCCGAGCTGGGAAGCAAGGTGAGCACCACGAGCGCCAGCAGCTACGCGGCGCTGTGTTACGGCGGGTGCGTCGCGCACCATTACACCAGCGGGGCGCCGTCGGCCTACCTGCACACGAAGTTCTTCCTCTTCTCCGGCGGCGGAACGCGCACGGTGACCCTCTCCAGCGCGAACCCGACCGACACGCAGGCCGAGGTCGCCTCGAACAACAGCTACACCGTGGTCGGCAACACCGGCCTCTACAACGCCTACGTCAAGACCTTCACCGACATGACGAAGGGCGCGGCGGGCACGTACAAGCCCAATTACTACTGGACGTACGGCTCGAACCCGAAGGCGTACTACTGGCCCAAGGCCAGCGGGGCCAGTGACACGATCCTGGGCGTGCTGCAACTGGTCACCTGCTCCAAGACGTACCCGAGCCAGGTCCGCGTCGCGATGTTCGAGTGGACCGACAACCGGCTCTCGCTCGCCAAGCAGCTCGCCGGCATGGCGTCCAAGGGCTGCAAGGTCACCGTGGCGTACACCAAGAGCCAGGTCTCCTCGTCGGTCCGGTCCACGCTGGCCGACTCCAAGATCGACGTACGGGACACCACCCACGGCCAGGGCGCCGACGGATACGCCGAGCACTACACGCACGACAAGTATCTGCTGATCGACGGCAGGTACAACGGTGTGAGCGGGCAGAAGATCGTCATAACCGGCTCGGCGAACTACACCGCCAACGCTCTGTACCACAACGATGAGTCGGACATGAAGGTCACGAACTCGTCGGTGTACGCCTCCTACCTGGCGAACTTCAACGACCAGCTCTCGGCGATCCCGGCGATCACCGCGAAGCAGCGGGCCCTCGGCGAGAAGCCCACGATCCCGGTCAACCCGGAGGAAGCCGCCGACAGCTAATCGCGAGTCGTCGCCCGCCGGTAGCGGAGCTCCGGGCGGCCGACCTGGCCGTACTGCGGCGATCGTTCGGCGTAGCCGTGGTCGACCAGGTACTCCAGATAGCGGCGGGCGGTGACGCGTGACACGCCCGCCGCTTTCGCCGTCGCCTCGGCGGTGACGCCCTCCTCGGTGCGGAGCAGGATCTCCCGTACCGACTCCAGCGTCGGCGCGCTCACGCCCTTCGGCAGGACGGACCCGGCGGGGCTGCGCAGAGTGGCGAGCGCGCGGTCCACCTCGTCCTGGCCGGCCGCCTCGCCCGGCCGGCCGAGCGTGGAGTGGAACCGGGCGTAGCGTTCGAGCTTGGCGCGGAACGTGGCGAACGTAAAGGGCTTCAGCAGGTACTGCACCACGCCGACGGACACGGCCGAGCGGACCGTGGCCAGGTCACGCGCCGAGGTCACCGCGATCACGTCGGCGAGGTGGCCGGCGGCGCGGAGGCGCCGGCATATCTCCAGGCCGTGGCGGTCCGGCAGGTAGAAGTCGAGCAGGATCAGGTCGGCCGGTCGCCGGTCCAGCACGCGGAGCGCCTCGGCGCCGGAGTGGACCACGTCCGCGACGGCGAAGCCGGGCACCCGTTCGACGTACTGCCGGTGCGCCTCGGCGGCGAGCCGGTCGTCCTCGACGACGAGGACCTCGATCATGCGTTCACCTCCTCGTGCAGCGGGAGCGTGACGGTGAACACCGCTCCGACGTCCCGGTCCACGTCCACGCGCCCGCCGTGCCGGGCGGCCGCCTGGGCGACGAGGGCGAGGCCCAGCCCCCGGCCGGACGGGCGATCACCGGGCTTGGTCGACCAGCCGCGCCGGAACACGTTTCGTACGGCGTCGCTCTCGACGCCACGGCCGGTGTCGGCGACCCGGAGGACGAGCGCGCCGGCGTCGGTGCGGACGGTGACGAAGACCCTCGGGGGGCGGGTTTCGCCGTCGGCCGCCGCGTCGATGGCATTGTCGACCAGGTTCCCCAGAATCGTCACCAGCTCGCGCGCCTCGAGATCGTCCGGCATCGCGTCATCGTCGACCCGGGTGTCGGGCGTGACGACGAGTTCGACGCCCCTCTCGTTCGCCTGCGCGGCCTTGCCGAGCAGCAGCGCGGCGAGCACCGGCTCGGCGACCGCCTCCATCATCTGGTCCGTGAGCCGCTGCGCGATCTCCAGCTCGGACGTGGCGAACGCCACGGCCTCGTCGGTACGGCCGAGCTCGATGAGGGAGACGACGGTGTGCAGCCGGTTGGCGGCCTCGTGCGTCTGCGAGCGCAGCGACTCGGCGAACCCGCGCACGGAGTCCAGCTCACCGCTCAGCGCCTGCAGTTCGGTGTGGTCGCGAAGGGTGACGACGCTGCCGAGGTCACGGGTGCCCGAGGTGACGGCGGACTTGTTGACCACGACGACGCGGTCACGGGTCAGATGGATCTCATCGACGCAGGTGGTGTCACCCGACAGCGCCTCGGTGAGCGCCTCCGGGAGTCCCAGGTCGGTCACGTGCCGGCCGTCCAGGTCGGCGGGCAGACCGAACAGCTCGCGCGCGCCGTCGTTGGCCAGGACGATGCGATGGTCCGGGCTGAGCAGCAGCAGCCCCTCCCGCACGGTGTGCAGGGTCGCGTGGTGGTACTCGTACATCCGGCTCAGCTCGGCGGTGCTCATCCCGTGCGTGTGCCGCCGCAGCCGCGCGTTGGCCAGGTAGGTGCCCGCGCCGCCGACCGCGAGGGCGAGCACGGCGACCGCGACCAGCGCCAGTACTTGGGCCCTGACCTGCGCGCTGATGGTCCGTACGGTGATCCCCACGCTGACCAGCGCGACCACCTGGTGCCGCGGGCCGAACACCGGGGTCACCACGCGGACGGACGGCCCGAGCGTCCCGGTGTAGGTCTCGGTGAACGTGTGCCCGGCGAGCGCCCGCTCGGTGTGGCCGAGGAAGCGCTTGCCGATCATCGCGGGGTTGGGGTGGGTGTAGCGGATGCCGTCCGGCCTCATGATCGTCACGAATTCCACACCCGTGTCGCGCTGGACCTGGTCGGCGTACGGCTGGAGCGCCCCGGACGGGTCGGCGCCGGCCACGGCCATGGCCGTCGTCGGCGCGTCCGCGATGCCGGCCGCCGCGGCGGTGACCTGGTGGCGGGCCGCGTCGACCGTGCTGCGCTCGGCCTTCACCGAGGCGAGGCCGGCACCGCCGGTCACGACGACGGCGACGACGATCGCCTGCATGAGGAAGAGCTGTCCCGCCAGGCTGCGACGCCGGTGTCCTGGGGATAGGTGGCGCATCTCGTCAGTGTGCCCGCTGTCCGCGTTGCCCGTTACCGGCGCGTGAAGGCGGATTTCGATGAACGTAATGAACGAAAACGTGACCTGAGTCACTGAACGCCGCATAGTCCTTGCAGCTTTCGGGCCGATGACACCGGTGACCGAGCGCCGGTGACACCGGTGACCGAGCGCCGGTGACACCACGAGCAAGGAGATCGGATGTCCGCCGCAACCGCGCCGATAGAACCGACGGGACCGCGTCCCCGCAGACGACGCGACCGTACGCACTTCCTCTACCTCGCGGTGGTCACCGCGGTGATCGTCGGCGTCGTGGTGGGCCTGGCGGCGCCGGGCTTCGCCACCGAGCTCAAGCCGCTCGGCACCGGGTTCGTGAACCTCATCAAGATGATGATCAGCCCGATCATCTTCTGCACGATCGTGCTGGGCGTGGGTTCGGTCACCCGGGCCGCGAAGGTCGGCGCGGTCGGCGGCCTGGCCCTGGCCTACTTCCTGACCCTGTCGACGTTCGCGCTGGCCATCGGCCTCGTCGTCGGCAACATCCTGCATCCCGGAGCCGGTCTGCACCTGACGGACGCCGCGCGGCACGCCGGCCACGAGCAGGTCGGCGAGGGCAGCACGGGGACCGTCGACTTCCTGCTCGGCATCATCCCGACGACGCTGGTGTCGGCCTTCACCGAGGGGCAGGTGCTGCAGACGCTGCTCATCGCCCTGCTCGTCGGGTTCGGTCTGCAGGCGATGGGCGAGACGGGCCGGCCCGTCCTGCGCGGGCTGGAGCACATCCAGCGCCTGGTGTTCCGTGTGCTGGCGATCATCATGTGGGCGGCCCCGGTCGGCGCGTTCGGCGCGATGGCGGCCGTGGTCGGCGCGAGTGGCGTCGACGCCCTGAAGGGCCTCGTGATGATGATGGTGGCCTTCTACCTCACCTGCGTGCTGTTCGTGGTGGTCGTGCTCGGTCTCCTCCTGTGGGTCGTGGCGCGGGTGAACCTGTTCTCGCTCCTGCGCTATCTCGCCCGTGAGTTCCTGCTCATCCTGTCCACCTCGTCCTCGGAGAGCGCGCTGCCCCGGCTCATCGCGAAGATGGAGCATCTGGGCGTGAGCCGGCCGGTCGTCGGCATCACCGTGCCGACCGGATACTCCTTCAACCTGGACGGCACGGCGATCTACCTGACGATGGCGTCGCTGTTCATCGCCTCCGCGACCGACGCCCCGCTGTCGATCGGCGAGCAGATCTCGCTGCTGCTGTTCATGGTCGTCGCCTCCAAGGGCGCCGCCGGGGTGACCGGCGCCGGCCTGGCCACACTGGCCGGGGGCCTGCAGTCACACCGGCCCGCACTCGTCGACGGGGTCGGCCTCATCGTCGGCATCGACCGGTTCATGTCCGAGGCGCGGGCGCTGACGAACTTCGCCGGCAACGCGGTCGCGACAGTGATCATCGGCAAGCTGACCGGGGAGTTCGACCGGGACCGGGCGCGGCTGGTGCTGGCCGGGCGGAACCCGTTCGACGAGACGACACAGCTGGACGACGCCCCCTCGGGGCCGGACACCGCCCGCGGCTCGCGGACCGGCGGCTCACCCGCCGTCGCGGGCGCGGACGCCTGAGTCTCCGCGACGCCCTGCGGCGTCGCGGAGACGGTGGAGGATCTCCTCCAGGATCGGCCGGGACGTGGCGAAGTTCAGCCGCGCGAACCCCTCGCCGCCCGGCCCGAAGGCCGGACCGGAGGAGAGCAGCACCCGGGCCTCGTCGAGGAAGTACGCGGCTGGGTCCGGGCCCGTGCCGAGGCCGCGGCAGTCGAGCCAGGCCAGGTAGCCCGCCTCGGGCGGGTGGTAGCGGACGCCGGGTGGGAGCGCCTCGGCGACCAGCGCGCGGTTGCGGGTCAGGGTCGCCCGCGCCTCGGCCAGCCAGTCGTCGCCGTCGTGCCAGGCCGCCAGCGTCGCGAGGACGCCCAGCGCGCTCACCTGGCCGAACAGCAGCGGCGGCTGGGCGGCCAGCGCCTCGCGGACCCGGCGGTCGCCGACGTGAGCGACCGAGCAGCGCACGCCCGCGACGTTGAACGCCTTGGTCGCCGAGGTGAGCGTGACAGTACGGGCGGCGGCCTCGGGACCGAGCGAGGCGAACGGCACGTGCCGGTGCGGGTCGTGGACGAGCTCCGCGTGGATCTCATCCGCGATCACGAGCAGGTCATGCCGGTCCGCGACCTCCGCGATCGCGGCCAGCTCGTCGTGGCGGAACACGCGGCCGGTCGGGTTGTGCGGATTGACCAGCACCAGGGCACGGCAGCCGTACCGGGCGACGTCCTCGGCCAGCCGGCCGGCGTCGAAGCCCCAGCCGTCCTCGCCCTGGACCATGGGGATCGGGACGAGCCGACGGTCCATGTCGGTGAGCGTCTCCAGGAACGGCGGGTACGTCGGCGTGTGCATCGCGACGGCGTCACCGGGGCGGGTCGCGACGTGCAGGACCGCCTGCAGCCCCTGAATCAGCTCGGTGAACTCCCGCACGTGACCGGGGTCGACGGCGAGGCCGTACCGCCGCCGCATCCGTTCGGCGTACGCGGCCCGCAGCGGGTTGCTCTCGGGACGGTCGTCCCAGGCGGGGTAGCCGAGGTCGTCCAGACCCCGCACGAGGGCCGCCCGGACGGACGGCGGGGGCGGGAAGTCCATGTCCGCGATCCACGCGGGGATCACATCCGGCGCGACGTGGCTCCACTTCACTCCCGGGCGCCGCCGCAGCCCGGCCAGGTCAAGGTCGTCGAACACCTGACAAATCCTACGAAGTGCGGTTTCGGCGGATCGCCACGGCCGCCGCGAAGGTGAGGGCGGCCAGCACGCAGTACGAGACGGGGTACCCGCCGGCCAGGCGGGCGAGGAGGGCGCCGCCTCCGGGAGCCAGCGCGATGGCGACCGTGATCGGAGCGGTGAAGACGCCGTTGACGTGGCCGAACGCACGGGTCCCCCAGCGGTCGGCGACCGTCGTGGCCTGGAGCAGCGTGTACATGCCGCGTGCGGCGCCCGCGAGGACGGCGACGGCGATCAGCGCCGCCCCCGGGCCGGGGAGGACGCCCAGGACGACGATGGTGGCCGCCCCGGCGGTCAGGATGACGGCGGCACGGCCACGCGGGGCGGTGCGGGCGGCCAGCCGCGGGTAGCCCAGCCGCCCGAGCACCTGGCCCGCGCCGCAGAGGCCGAGGGCGACGGCGGCCAGGTGGGTGCCCATCCCGTCCGAGGTGAGCAGCGGCACGAGGTTCACGGTGGCGGCGTAGGACCCGAACGCAGCGCAGGTCATCGCGGCCGTCAGCACGACGAACGGCCCGCTGCGGACGACCGCCCGGGCGTGGGCGTCCCGCTCGGACGAGGCGCCGCGGGCCCGGCCGTGCCGCCACGGCGGGGTCAGGCACAGGGCGTGCAGCGGGACGGTGACCATGCCCAGGATCACGGCGAGGGCGAGGTAGGTGCCGCGCCAGGTCAGGTGGTCCAGCAGGAGGGCGGTCAACGGGGCGAACACCGTGCTGGCGAAGCCGCCCGCCAGCGTGACCGCGGTGAGCGCGCGCACGCGGTCGGGACCGTACCAGCCGGTGAGCGCGGTGAAGGCGGGCTGGTAGAGCACGGCCGACTGGGCGAGGCCGGCGAGAACCCAGGCGGCGAAGAAGAGCGGCAGGTTCGGCGCGGCGGCGATCGCCACGACGGCGGCGACGCCGGTGACCGAGCCGGTGGTCATGACGGTACGGGGACCGTGGGCGTCGATGAGCCGGCCGACGAGAATGCCGGCGAGGGCGGAGACGATCGCTCCGGCGGAGAAGGCCGCCATGGCGGTCGCGGTCGACCAGCCCGTGTCGCGGGTGAGCGACGACAGCGTCACCGGAAACGCGTAGTACAGCACGCCCCAGCTGGTGACCTCGGTGACGCACAGGCCGATCAGCACGCGTCGCGGCGGCCTCGGTCCCGTGGCCCGATCCGCCGCCGTCTCCGTACGCAAGCTGAACCGCGCCATCCGCCTCCATGACCGCCGAAGACCAGAGGGGCCGAAAGTCCCGCGAAAGCAGGGTCTGTGGGCTCTCTGCCCTTCTTTCAATTTCCCGCACGCTTGGGGAGGAAAACAGGAGGTCGGTCATGCACATCATCCCTGGGCCCCGGTACGTGCTCGTCGGGTTCGACGGGTCGCCCAACTCGACGGTGGCGCTCCGGCGCGCGGCGGAGGAGGCACGCCGGCGCCACGCCCGTCTCGACGTCGTCCGTGTCATCCCACGCGACGGTGGCCCGCTGCGCGGCCCGAAGGCGTGGCTCCGGCTGCGTGAGGAGGTCGCGCGCCTTCTACCGCGCACGCAGCACGTCTCCACCCGGCTGCGCATCGCCCGGGGCGAGCCCGGCGCGCAGCTGGCCCGGCTCGCGGATCGCGCGGAGGTGCTCGTGGTCGGCTCGCGGCTGAACTCCCGGCACGGCGCGCTGTTCGGCGGCGACACCGTGCCCGCCGTACTGTCGAACGCGCGCTGCCGCGTCATCGTCTGTGAGGACGGCGCGGAGAACTGACCGCCGCCGGGAGTTCGTGGTCGAACTGCGGGTAGGCGTCCGGCCGCGCCTACCCGCACGGACGTGATGATCGGCCTGACCCCGGTCCCTCAGCTGAATCGCGCGAGGAGGTCGCGGCCGGGAGAGGCGTGGAACCGCAGGACGAGGATGTCGTGGACGGCGACCGGTATGGTCGCACCCCATGTTCCTCGGCCTTCCCGTACGGTGATGTGGCCCAGTTCGACCGCGCGGCCCTCGCGCGTCGTGAGATCGACCTCGTACGTACCCGGCCGGCGTGCCGCGGTCATCGTGACGAAGACCCACGAGGGTGATCCCTGGTAGGCGAACACGTACCCTTCCGGTGCCGCGGTGGCCGCCCCGACCACGGGAACGGCGCGCAGGTACTGGCCGTGTGCGACGGCGAGCGTCCTGCGGTAGGCGTCGGCGATCCGGCGGTCGCTCTCGGTCCGGTGCCAGACCGCGTCCCCGGACAGACCCGCGGACAGCGTCGCGACGAGAATGATCGAAGCGGCCAGGAGGATCGCGTTGCGCAGGCGCCGGGGCCGCTGCCGGTGCAGCATGGGCTTCAGTACGGAGGCCTCGAAGCCGGCGGGTGGCTGGCGTTCCGGGGCGAGTTGGAGCAGTTCGTCGATCAGCGCGGTCTGCACTTCCAGCTCACGGTGGCACCGCCTGCATACGGCCAGGTGGCGCAATGCCTTGGCGCGGTCTTCCGCTGGAGCGACGCCTGCGGCCAACTCCGGGAGGACCTGCCGCGTCTCTTCGCATCCCGAGCGGTCAGTCATTGGTCACCCCCAAGGCCACACGGAGTTTGGCGAGCCCTCGGCGGAGCCGGGTCTTGGCGGTTGCCAAGGGTATGTGCTCGCGGTCGGCGATCTCGACCGCGGTCAGGCCGTAGAACACCGAAAGCACGATCGGCGTACTCTGCTCGGGCGGGAGTGCGCGCAGAGCATCGCGGAGTTCCTCGGCGTCTTCGTACGTGACCGAGGGCTGGTCGGCGTGCTCGCTGGTGGTCAGCCTGCTCAGTAGGAGATGCGGATCGACGGGTCGTTCCCCGCGCAGGCGCATCGCGTCGACCGCCAGGTTCCTCGTGATCGTGAGCAGCCATGTGATCGCACGGCCTTTGCGGGGGTCGTAGGCGTCCGCATACCGCCATGCGCGGAGGAACGCCTCCTGCGCGATCTCCTCGGCTATCGCCGACGATCCGACCAGCGCGACGGCCAGGCCGAAGACACGCGCCTGATATCGCCGTACGAAGATGGCCGCGGTCTCCGCGTCCCCGGCGGCCATGCCGGCGAGCAGCGACTCATCTGAAAGTTCCCACATGTGGGATACGGACGCCGAGCCCGAAAGGGTTCACCGAGAAGCGAATCCTTTCCGTCAGCCGCTCCGTATTACCGGTGACACAGGCAACCGCACCGAAGGACGGATCCGTGGCGACGTACATCAAGATGCTGACGGCGACCGGCCTGGCCTGCACGGTCCTCGGACTGAGCGGGTGTGGCCCGGACTCACAGGCCTCAAGCGGGAACGCGGGCAAGCCCACGCTTTCGATCCAGGCGCCGAGCGACGGGGCGAACGTCGAACTGCCCATCACGCTGAAGTTCACCACCAGCGAGGACATCGGCCCGACCGACTCGGGCAAGGACCACGTCCATGTGTTCGTCGACGGCAAGACCAACGAGTACACGGTCGTGACCTCGACGACCTACCAGATCAAGAGCCTGCCGATGGGACGGCACATCATCGGCGTGACACTCCAACACGCCGATCATTCGCCGGCGGGCGCCAGCGCTCAGGTCAGTGTGAACGTCACCGGCGGCAGCAGCGGCGGCGGCTCCAGCGACTCCACCGGCGGCGGGAACGGCGGTTATGGTTACTGACCGGGCGGCGCCCGGTGTACGTCGCGACGTCGTCGAGCGGTACACACGCCGGACACGGTGGTTCCACGCCGGCGTCTACCTCACGACTCTTCTCCTGCTGGCGACCGGCTGGTGGCTGCTCCTCGGACAGGAGGGCCGTCCCAGCCCGCTGTCTCGGCTGCTGCACATGCCGGACACGACCGTGCACAAGGACGTTGGCTGGGCGCTGGTCGCACTCGCCGTCGCGGGCCCCGTCCTGGGCATACGGGCCACACGGACGTTCATCGCCGAATCGGTACGGTTCCGTACGGGCGACACACGGTGGTTCCTCAGATGGCCGTCGGGCGTTGTGACGGGACGGTTCACCCGGCACGAGGGACACTTCGATCCCGGGCAGCGAATCGTCAACCTCCTCATGGCCGCCGGGATCTTCGCCCTCATCGGAAGCGGTGTCGGCCTCGTCGTCCTCCACGGCGGTCCGGCGTTCGCCGTGCTGGCGCGCGTGCACAAGTGGGCGACCTACTTCTGCACGCCCCTCATCGCCGCGCACATCCTCATCGCCGCTGGTGTCCTCCCCGGCTACCGCGGTGTGTGGCGGTCGATGCACATGGGCGGCCGCCTCGACGCCCGGGTGGCCCGCCGTCTGTGGCCCGGCTGGCTCGAACGGACACACGACCGTTCTGAGCCACGAAGCCGGCGATGAGCTGCCCGTTCCGGGAAGACACCGGTGTTTACGTACTCGGCGCCCTGCCCCCTCAGGAACATCTGCGGATGAGAATGCACCTCAAAGACTGCCACTCATGCCAGGTCGATGTCGCGGACCTGCTGGCGGTACTCCCGATTCTCCGCAACACGTCCCCGGCCTTATGGTCGCATTCATGCCGCGCGCTCTTCATCGACTGGTCGCTGAACAACTGACGGCATGAACAGCCCGTGGGTTTCCGGCGGATCACCCGAGAACGTGGCTCCGGGCCGGCGGACGCGTCGGCCCGCCCGAGGGTCAGCGCGGGCCGACGCGGACGCCCGACGCGTGCCGCACCGGAATGCGGAGCGCGGGGGCCCGCCCCGGCGGCCCGGAACAGGGTCGCGGGACCGGGCCGCCGGTGAAGACGGCCCGGCCGATGACCGTGACGGACCATCCGACCATCGTGTGCGGGTCGACGTCGTCCGCCTGGAAGGCCACGATGCTGCCGCCGATCGCCGCGCCGAGCGTCGCCTCCGCGTGGACCGTGACCACGTCGCCGTCGAGGGCGAAGGTCACCGGGGTGACGGCGGGCAGCGCCCGGTCCGTGTGGACGATCCGCCCGATCGGCACGGTGGCCAGCAGGGCCAGGCACTGCTCGCGGCTGAAGGTTCCTCCGCCCGCGGTGGAACTCATGGTCTCTCCAGATGGGGAAAGAGGGAGCGGCACTTCTCGCCGCTCCCTCATTTGTCGCTGCCTGCGGGCCGCTACCTCAGGACGGGGAACCGCCGGGCGAGGCGGGTCCGGCTCCACCGGCGGCCGAAACCGAGCGTGTCTCCCGCGCCGACGAGGGCCAGGCCGACGATGACCAGCGCGTAGATGAGGTGGTCGTCCATGAAGACGTTGCTGTCCGGAGGGAGGACGACGCTCCACATCATGACCAGCATGACCACGCCCGCTCCGGCCGCGACGCGCATGCCGACGCCCAGGAGCAGCGCCGCACCGATGCCGGCGAGGCCGAGCATGAACAGCCAGTCGGCCCAGGCGGCACCGGCGATGGAGTGGTAGAAGCCCTTGAACGGCCCCGCCGCCGAGAACTTCAGGAATCCCAGGGTCGGGTGGCCGCCGTGGATCCACGCCTGCTTGCTCGCCGTGCTGTGGCCGAGGCCGAACAGCTTGTCCGCGAACGCCCAGAAGAACACGAAGCCGAGGGACAGCCGGGTGATCGCCCACACGTAACGGACGGCGGGCCCGCCGGTCCGGGGCAGGACCGGGTCCGTACGGTGAACGGTCGGGTGAACGGTGCGGGGGCGCGCTGTCCGGGAGTCGGTGGCGGACATCTCTTCACCTCTTTCGCGCCGGAGCGTTTCCGGCTGCCCTCACCTAACGCCACGGCGGCCGAGGCGCCGCAGAGGCGAAAGCAGGGACGCGCGCGGGACCTTCGTCCCGCTCCGGACCATCGCGGCGCGGCGGCGCGCCGCGGTGTCAGGTCGTGAGCGGTACGCGCCATTCGAGGACGGTGCCGCCGGTGTCCCCGGAACGGACGTCGAAGGTGCCCCCGAGCCGTCGCGCGCGGTCGTCGAGGTTCGCCAGGCCGCTGCGCCGGCCGTCGCCGGTGAGGCCCACCCCGTCGTCGGCGACCCGCAGCAGCACGTCGGAACCGGCGGCCACGGTCACGTCCACCGTCGAGGCGTGGGCGTGGCGCGCGGCGTTCGAGAGGGCCTCGCGCAGCACCGCGACGAGGTGGTCGCCGACCGTGTCGTCGACGATCGTGTCCAGCGGCCCGTCGAACCGCACCGCGGGCGCGAACCCCAGGCTCTCGCGAGCGCCGTCGATGACGCCGAACAGGCGGGCCCGCAGGGCCGGCTCGTCATCGGCCGAGGCCTGCAGCGCGAAGATGGTCGAGCGGATCTGCCGGATGGTGTCGTCCAGGTCGTCGACGGCCCGCTGGACGCGGACCGCGACGTCGGGCTTCTTGGTGATCTTGATGGCGCTCATCAGCGTCATGGCGATGGCGAACAGCCGCTGGATGACCGTGTCGTGCAGGTCCTTGGCGATGCGGTCGCGGTCTTCGAAGACGACCAGCCGCTCGACGTCCCGGCGGCGTTCGGCCAGCTCCAGCGCGACGGCCGCCTGCGCCGCGAAGGTCTCCAGGAGCCGTCGCGTGGGTTCGGCGAACGGCAGCCTGCCCGGCACGTTGGCGACCGACACCACACCGCGCGCGGCCGTTCCCGCGCCCAGCGGCACGACCAGCACCGGCCCCAGCGGAACGCCGGTCGCGATGCCGGACGGGCGGGCCTCCCCGTCGGCGCCGGGCGACGCCAGCGACGTGCCCGTACGGTAGACCCGCCCGGCGAGCGTGTCGTCGAGCGGTGTCCGCCGGCCTCTCAGCTCGTCGGCGTACCGGCCGTCGACCGCCTTGACCGCCAGCTCCTCCTCCGCCTCGTGCGCGAGCGCGACCGTCGCGAGGTCGGCGTCGCAGATCGCGCGGGCCCGCCGGACCACCAGGTGCAGGACGTCGTCCGGATCGGTGCCCGACAGCAGGGCGGTGGACACCTCCGCGTTGGCCTCCAGCCAGCGTTCGCGGCGACGCGCCTCCTGGTAGAGCCGGGCGTTCTCGATCGCCACGCCGGCGGCGGTGGCGAGCGCCGAGACGACGCTCTCGTCGTCCTCGTCGAACTCCTCGCCGTCGGTCCGGTCGGTCAGGTAGAGGTTGCCGAACACCGCGTCGCGCACCCTGATGGGGACGCCGAGGAACCTCCGCATCGGCGGATGGTTCGCCGGGAAGCCGGAGGACTCCGGGTGTTCGCTCAGGTCGGCCAGCCGGATCAGCTGCGGCTGCTTGATGAGCAGGCCCAGGATGCCCAGGCCGTGCGGCCAGTGGTCCAGGGCGTCGATCTGCTCCTGCGTCACCCCGACCGTGATGAACTGGACCAGCCCGTCGTCCTCCCCGATCACGCCGAGCGCCCCGTACCGGGCGTCCACCAGCGTGGTCGCCGCCTCGACGATGCTGCGCAGCACGGTCTCCAGTTCGAGGTCGCGGCCGATGGACACGATGGCCTCGAGGAGCCCGTGCATCCGGTCACGGGTGGTCAGCACGGTCGCGAGCCGGCTCTGCAACTCGGTGAGCAGGTCGTCGAGCCGCAGCTGAGGGAGCACCGGGCGAGCGTGATCCTCGTCCGGCCGGTTGGGGACAGACACGGGGGCCGCCTTCCTCTCACGCCGGGTCTCCCATTGTCCCGGTCTTTCCGGCCGCCGTACCGTCGAGGCCATGACCACCCCCATCAAGGTCTTCCTCCTCGACGACCACGAGGTCGTACGGCGCGGGGTCGCGGCGCTGCTGGAGTCCGAACCCGACATCGAGGTCGTGGGCGAGGCCGGCACCGCGGACGGCGCGCTGGCCCGGATCCCGGCCCTGCGCCCCGACGTCGCCGTGCTGGACGTACGGCTGCCGGACGGCGACGGCGTGAGCGTGTGCCGGGAGCTGCGGTCCCGGATGCCCGAGCTCGCGTGCCTGATGCTCACCTCCTTCTCCGACGAGGAGGCGCTGATCGACGCGGTGATGGCCGGGGCCGCCGGGTACGTGCTCAAGCAGATCCACGGGTCGGACCTGGTCGGCGCCGTCCGTACGGTCGCGGCCGGCCAGTCGCTCCTCGACGCGCGCAGCACCACGCTGGTGATGCGGCGCCTCCGCGAGCGCCCGCGCAAGGATCCGCTCGCGTCCCTGACCGAGCAGGAACGCCGGATCCTCGACCTGATCGGCGACGGCCTGACCAACCGGCAGATCGGCGAGCGCCTCTTCCTGGCCGAGAAGACCGTCAAGAACTACGTCTCCAGCATCTTCACCAAGCTCGACCTCCGCCGCCGCACGCAGGCCGCCAGCCTCATCACCCGGCTCCGGGCATCCGAGTCCCCCACGCCCTCGGAGGAGTGAACGCCGGAAGGCACTCCCGCGACGGGACCTTCGTCCCTCACCTCTTCCGGCCGCCGGATGGTGGGCTTGGTCATAGCCCGGTCGGGATCACCGTGCCCGGGTAGGCCACTGGTCTGACGCCGAGATGAGGAGAGTCCCATGCTCACCGATGAGGAGATCCGGCCGATCGACGCCTGGTGGCGTGCGGCGAACTACCTGTCCGCGGGCCAGATCTACCTGCGTTCGAACCCGCTCCTGCGCGAGCCGCTGCGCCGGGAGAACATCAAGCCCCGGCTGCTGGGGCACTGGGGCACCTCACCCGGCCTCAACTTCTGCTACGCGCACCTGAACCGCGTCATCACCGCACACGACCTGGACATGATCTACATCATGGGGCCGGGGCACGGCGGGCCGGCCGCGGTGGCGAACGCGTGGCTGGAGGGCACCTACTCGGAGGTGTACCCGTACGTGTCCCAGGACGCGACCGGGATGCAGCGGTTGTTCCGGCAGTTCTCCTACCCCGGCGGCATCCCCAGCCACGTCGCGCCCGAGACTCCGGGCTCCATCCACGAGGGCGGCGAGCTCGGCTACGCCCTCGCACACGCGTACGGCGCGGCCTTCGACAACCCCGACCTGGTCGTGGCCTGCATCGTCGGCGACGGCGAGGCCGAGACCGGGCCGCTGGCGACGAGCTGGCACTCCAACAAGTTCCTCGACCCGGTGAAGGACGGCGCGGTCCTGCCGATCCTGCACCTGAACGGCTACAAGATCGCCAATCCCACCGTGCTCGCGCGCATCCCGGAACACGAGCTGGAAGCGCTGCTGGAGGGGTACGGGCACCGCCCGATCGTCGTCTGCGGCGACGAGCCGGCGGCGATGCACCGGCGGATGGCGGAGGCGCTGGACGAGGCGATCGGCGAGATCCTCGCGATCCGGCGTCGCGTACGGGAGACGGGGACCGCCGAGCGGCCGCGGTGGCCGATGATCGTGCTGCGCTCCCCCAAGGGCTGGACCGGGCCGGAGGTGGTCGACGGGCTGCCGGTCGAGGGCACCTGGCGCGCCCACCAGGTGCCGCTCGCGGGCGTACGGGACAACCCGGCGCATCTGGCGCAGCTGGAGACGTGGCTGCGGTCGTACCGTCCCGAGGAGCTGTTCGACGCCAGCGGGCGACCGGTCGCGGGCGTGCTCGCGCCCGCGCCGGCCGGCGACCGGCGGATGAGCGCGAACCCGCACGCGAACGGCGGCCTGCTGCTGCGCGACCTGGAGCTGCCGGACTTCCTCGCCTACACCGTCGCGGTCGACGCGCCCGGCACCAGGTCCACCGAGCCGACCCGCGCCCTCGGGGCGTACCTGCGCGACGTCGTCGCCGCCAACCGGGACAACTTCCGCATCACCGGCCCGGACGAGACGGCCTCGAACCGGCTGTCGGCGGTGTTCGAGGTCACCGACCGGGTGTGGAAGGCCGACGTCCTCGGGGTGGACGAGCACCTCGGGCCGCACGGCCAGGTCATGGAGGTGCTGAGCGAGCACCTGTGCCAGGGCTGGCTGGAGGGCTACCTGCTGACCGGGCGGCACGGCCTGTTCAACTCCTACGAGGCGTTCATCCACATCGTCGACGCGATGTTCAACCAGCACGCCAAGTGGCTGGAGACCACCCGGAAGATCCCCTGGCGGCGGCCGATCGCGTCGCTGAACTACCTGCTGTCCTCGCACGTCTGGCGCCAGGACCACAACGGCTTCACCCACCAGGACCCCGGCTTCCTCGACGTCGTGATGAACAAGAAGCCCGAGATCATCCGGGTCTACCTGCCGCCGGACGCCAACACCCTGCTGTCGACGATGGACCACTGCCTGCGCTCACGCGACTACGTCAACGTCGTCGTCGCGGGCAAGCAGCCGGCGCTCGACTGGCTGTCGCCCGAGGACGCCGTGCTGCACTGCACCCGCGGCATCGGCATCTGGGAGTGGGCCAGTGTGGATCGCGGCACGGACCCGGACGTCGTGCTCGCCTGCGCGGGCGACATCCCCACGCTGGAGACGCTCGCCGCCGCCGACCTGCTCCGGCGGCACTTCCCCGACCTGCGGGTCCGGGTCGTCAACGTGGTCGACCTGATGCGTCTTCAGCCCGACACCGAACATCCCCACGGGCTGTCCGACCGGGAGTTCGACGCCATCTTCACCGTCGACCGGCCGGTGATCTTCGCCTTCCACGGCTACCCGTACCTGATCCACCGCCTCACCTACCGGCGCCACGGCCACGACAACCTGCACGTCCGGGGCTACAAGGAGGAAGGCACGACCACGACGCCGTTCGACATGGTCATGCTCAACGACCTCGACCGGTTCCACATCGTCATGGACGTCATCGACCGGGTGCCCTCGCTCGGCGGCCGGGTGGGGAACGTCCGGCAGGAGATGGCGGACGCGCGGCTGCGCGCCCGCGCGTACACCCGGGAACACGGCGAGGACATGCCGGAGATCTCCGGCTGGACCTGGCCCACCACCGCCTGAGAGGAGAGCACGCGTGCGGATCCTCGTGGTCAACGCCGGGTCGTCCAGCCTGAAGCTCAGCCTGCTCGACCACGACGACACCGTCCTCGCCCGGCCCACCGACCTGGACGACCTGCGCGAACTGCCCGCGCCGGACGCCGTCGGGCACCGCGTCGTCCACGGCGGCGCGGACTTCACCGACCCCGTCCTGATCGACGACGACGTCGAGGCGCGCCTTCGCGCCCTGACCGAGCTGGCGCCGCTGCACCAGCCCAAGTCCCTGCACGGCATCGACGCCGTACGCGCGGTGCTGCCCGGAGTCCCCGAGGTCGCCTGCTTCGACACCGCCTTCCACGCCCACCTGCCCGAGGCCGCGGCGACATACGCGCTGCCCGCCGTGTGGCGGGAGGAGTACGGCATCCGGCGGTACGGCTTCCACGGCCTCTCGCACGCGTACGCCACGCGGCGGGCCGGTGAGCTGCTCGGCGGCGTGCCCGACCGGCTCGTCGTCTGCCACCTCGGCGCCGGGGCGTCCCTGTGCGCGGTGGCGCGGGGGCGTTCCGTCGACACGACCATGGGCTTCACCCCGCTCGAAGGCCTGGTCATGGCCACCCGTTCCGGCAGCGTCGACCCCGGCCTGCTGCTCTGGCTCCAGGAGCGCAAGGGACTCACGCCCGCCGAACTCGCCGACGCCCTCGAACACCACTCCGGGCTGCTCGCCCTCACCGGCACCGCCGACATGCGCGAGATCGGCGAGAGTCTCGGCCTGGAGGTCTACCTCCACCACCTGCGGGCCGGCATCGCCGCGATGGCCGCCGCGCTCGGCGGCCTGGACACCCTCGTGTTCACCGGCGGCGTCGGCGAGCACGCGGTGGGGGTACGGCGCCGGGCGGCGGAGGGACTGGGCTTCCTCGGCGTCGCGCTCGACCCGGCGCGCGAGGACACCGCCGACGCCGAGATCGGCCTTCCCGGCGCCCCCGTACGCAGCTTCGTCATCACCTCGCGCGAGGATCTCGAGATCGCCGCCGGGGTCCGGTCGGTCCTGGACAGCGCATACCCGTAGGTGCCGCTTACCGCGCCGCGGCGCCGAACCAGCGTCCGAGCGCCCCCCGGAGGCCGTCCGGATCGCTTCCCGACCAGGCGACGTACCCATCGGGACGGATGAGCAGCGACGGTGGCGACGGGGCGGCCTCCTTGGCGGCCACGCGGGTGACGCGATCGGACCAGGCCGACGCGACCTCGGTCAGCGCGGTCCCGTCGGACAGGTCCACGAGCAGCGGGCGAGCGTCGCGGCGGAGTTCGGCGAGACGGAGCACGCGACCGTCCTCGATCATCAAATCGAGGCTCGGCGCGAACCATCCGGTGACGTCGGCAGGCTCGGCATCACCCATGTCGTACCGGACATCGGCGCCGGCCATCAGATCGGCGATCAGCTGGACGTTCTCGCGCCGGCTCAGCATCTCGGTGAACAGCTCCCGCAGGGCGGTCACGTCGCTGCCCGGCGCCATGAGGGCCGTCTGGGATTGCGTCTGCATGAACACCCGCTGCCCGAGGGGGCGGCGCTCGGACTCGTAGCTGTCGAGCAGTCCGTCGGGGGCCCAGCCGTGCAGCTCGGCCGCCAGTTTCCAGGCGAGGTTCGCGGCGTCCTGCAACCCCAGGTTGAGACCCGGCCCGCCGGAGGCGGCGTGCACGTGGGCGGCGTCACCGGCGATGAACACGCGGCGTTCCCGGTAGCGGTCGGCAAGGCGCGTGTTCCGCCCGCAGATACGGCGCAGCAGCGCGGGCGAGCCGTCAGTCGGCAGGGCCAGCGACACGTGCACACCGAGGACCCGCTCGACGCTCGCCTCCAGTTCGTCGAGCGTCATCGGTGCTCCCGGGCCCGGGAAGCTGCCGGCGGGGTGATCCTCCCATTCGAGCGTCGTGATGAAGGGGTGCTCAGGGTCGATGGGCGCGACCATGATCACCCCACCTTCCGTCCGTTCGTAGTTGCCAAAGATCTCGCCGTACCCCTCGATCGCGATCCGCCCGCCGGAGACCGGTGCGATCTGTGCGGTCGGCGCGATGATGGCCGCGCGGGAGACCACCCGCTCGTCGACGATCCCGGGGAAGGCGATCCCGGACTGCTTCCGGATTTCGCTGTGGCCGCCGTCGCAACCGACGACGAACCGGGCACGGAGGCCCTCCCGCGTGCCGTCGCCCCTCAGGACGTCGAGTGCGACGTGGTCGTGCGACTGCGCGAACGACCGGACCTCGTATCCGCGACGAACGTCGACGCCCAGTTCGGCGGCCCGCTCCGCCAAGACGCGTTCGATGTCGCGCTGGTTGATCGGGAGCACGTACATCGGGTTGTCGTCGCCGAGGACGTGGAGCGGCAACGGCAGCGTTCCGAAGTAGAACCTGGGCACCGGCTTCGGGACCCCCGATCCGCCGAACCGCTCGAACAGGCCGCGATCGTCGAGCAGGCGCACCACCTGGCCGCCGAGTCCGTGGGCCTTGTCCGCCCGGCTCGGCTCGGGCAGCCGATCGAGCACCACCGGGTCGACCCCCGCGAGCTTGAGCTCGCAGGCAAGGAAGAGCCCGACCGGCCCTCCGCCGACGATGACGACGTCGAACATCGCACACGCCCCAATTAAGAGTTGGAATCATTCCTTAACCGGACGGTACAGCGGTGGGGCAAGATAGGCAAACCTCTCTTATAATCGGGACCATGGGTGCCGTCGAAGCGGATGCGGGCGAGGTCAAACGGCGACGCCGAGGGGCGGAACTCGATCACGCCCTGCTCACCGCGGCATGGGACGAGCTGGCGTCGGTCGGCTTCGCGAAGCTGACGATGGAGTCCGTCGCCATGCGGGCGCACACCGGGATCGCGGTGCTCTACCGCCGCTGGGCCAACAAGAACGAACTCGTGCTCGCCGCCATCGAGCACTACCGCGAGGTCCACCCGGTCGCGATCCCCGACACCGGCACGCTGCCCGGCGACCTGCTCGCCCTGCTGACCGCCATGAGCGAGGCCCGCGCCGCCTTCTTCGCCGTCGCCGGCGCCATCGTCTTCTCGGGGCTGCTGACCGATACCGGCCTGACTCTCGCGCAGGCGCGGGACAAGGTCCTGGGCGACGCGCCACGTTCATCCACCCAGATCATCTACCGGCGCGCCCACGACCGCGGCGAGATCGACCTCGATCGCATCCCCTCCGCCGTGCTCACCATGCCATTCGACCTGGTACGTCACGATCTGCTCATGGATCTGAAACCCCTGAAGCCCGCACGCATCCACTCGATCGTCAACGAGCTCTTCATGCCCCTGGTCCAGAGGCACCGAGGCGGGCCGGAACGCTCCTGAGGGTGGGCGGCTCCCCGACCCGGTCCTCGCCGGACACATCGCAGCGGCGATCACGGCCCGTTGTCTCCACTGATGCGGGGTGTCATCAAGCGGCGCAAATCGGACTATAGGCTCGGGCCACCAGGCGATCGGGACGCGAGGCCGCGCGAGGCCGCGGACGCTCCCGCGAGACGGAGGGCGAGGGCGATGGCGGACGAGCGTACGCGCCGGCGGCGGCCGGCCGTGTCGCTGCCCGTCGCACTGCTGCTCGCCCTGTGCGCGATCCTCACCCCCGCGCTCGCCTCCACCGGCGGCGGCATGGCCGCCGCGTCCCCGGCGAAGGCCGAGATGGCGGTGACGGGAGCCGGCTGCCCACTGCTCCGGCCCGGTGCCACGCCCCGGCTGGACAACGCCGAGAGCAAGCCGCTGCCGGCCGCCGCCCTGCCGGCGACCGCGCCACCCGGCGCTCTCACCTGCGCCTGGTCGAACCCGCCCGGCGCCACGGCGACGGCCACCGCCCTCGGCCGTTTCACGCGCGACGGCCGCGCGCCGCCGTACGCCCAGGTCTAGACATCGGCTCACCAGAGCCGCCTTCCCATACCCCTCCCGGCCCGCACCGCGGGTCCGGCAGGGATGCCCTGTGCCTGCCCCAAGGCCGAACACCAACCGAACCGAACAGGGAACGACCCGTGGACGTCGAACGCACCGCTCTGCCCGGAATCGGGCTGCAACACGTATTCACCACCGCGAAGGGCCGCCGGATCGGCACGATCTCTCATCGCGACGGCCGCCGCGACCTGCTCGTCTACGACCGTGTCGACCCCGACACGTGCGTGCTGACCGTGCCGCTCACCGTCGAGGAGGCCAACGCGCTCGCCGAGCTGCTCGGCACGGCGCGGATCGTCGAACGCCTGACCGAGCTGCACCGGCAGGTCGAGGGGCTGGTCAGCGCGCAGATCCCGATCGCCGCCGGCTCCCCGTACGACGGGCGCACGCTCGGCGACGCGCAGATCAGAACCAGGACCGGCGCCTCCATCGTCGCCGTCGTACGCGACGGGAACGTCGTCGCCAGCCCGCGCCCGGACTTCGGCTTCCAGGCCCGCGACATCGTCGTCGTGGTCGGCACCGCCGAGGGCACCGCGGCCGTGGGCGACATCCTGGCGACGGGATAGGCGCGGATGACGAGTCAACTCATCGAGCTCGGGGCCATCATCCTCGGCCTCGGGCTCCTCGGAGCCGTCTCGGTACGGTTCTCCATCTCCCCCATTCCCCTCTATCTACTGGCCGGTCTCGCGTTCGGGTCCGGCGGAATCCTGCCGCTGACCACCAGCGAGGAGTTCGTCTCGCTCGGCGCCGAGGTCGGCGTGATCCTGCTGCTGTTCACCCTCGGCCTGGAGTACACCCCCGACGAGCTCGTGGCCACGTTGCGCACCTCCGCGCCGATCGGGCTGGCCGACCTCGCGCTCAACGCCGCGCCCGGCGCGATCGCGGCGGTCCTCCTCGGCTGGGGGCCGGTGGCGGCCGTCGCGCTGGCCGGCGTCACCTGTGTCACCTCCTCGGGCATCACCGCCAAGGTGATCGGCGACCTGGGCTGGCTGGGCAACCGGGAGACGCCCTCGGTGCTGTCGGTCCTGGTCTTCGAGGACCTCGCCATGGCGGCGTACCTGCCGATCCTGACGGCCCTGCTCGCCGGGGCCGGGCTGCTGGGCGGCACGCTCACGCTGCTGATCGCGGCGGCGACGATCAGCGTCATCCTCTGGGTGGCACTGCGGCACGGCACGGTCGTGGAGCGCTTCGTGGCCAGCCCCAGCCAGGAGGTGCTGCTGCTGAAGGTCCTCGGGCTGACCGTGCTGGTCGCCGGGCTCGCCGAGCAGTTGCAGGTCTCGGCGGCCGTCGGTGCGTTCCTCGTGGGCATCGCGGTGTCCGGGCCGCTCGCGCACGACGCGCGCCAGCTCATCACCCCGCTGCGCGACCTGTTCGCGGCCGTCTTCTTCGTGTTCTTCGGCCTGCACACCGACCCGACCGAGCTACCGCCCGTCGTCGGGATCGCCGCGCTGCTCGCGGTCGCGGGCATCCTCACCAAGTCCGCCACCGGGTGGCTGGCCGCCCGCCGCGCCGGCGTCGCGCGCACGGGACGCCTGCGCGCCGGGACCGCGCTGGTGCCTCGGGGGGAGTTCAACATCGTTATCGCCGGGCTGGCCGTCACCGCGGGGGGCAACTCGCGTCTGGGCCCCCTCGCGGCGGCGTACGTCCTCATCCTCGCGGTCGCCGGGCCTCTGCTCGCCCGTGCCGCCGAACCCCTCGCCCAGGCCGTACGGATGCGACGGTCGACGGCCGGTTCGTAGGCGACGCCCGGGGCGGTGGACGCGCCGCCGCCCCGGGCCGGATATCGCGGTGCGGAGCCGACCGTGACCGCCTAACGTGCTCGGTGTGAGAGCGCGACCGAGGGATCTCGACGAGGAGCGATTGCTCCGGATTCTGGATGAGTGGGGAGTCGGCGCGTCCTCGCTGGAGTACGCCCCGGTCGGTTTCGGCGACCATCACTGGATCGCGGCCGGTGGCGCCGGGGAGAAATGGTTCGTCACCGTCGCCGACCTGGAGCTCAAGGGCGCACAGGACGCGCACGCCGCCCTGCGGAGCCTGCGCGGAGCCATGGACACCGCGGCGGCCCTGCGCGACGAGGGACACCTGGACTTCGTGGTGGCGCCGTTGCGGGACGCCGGCGGCGAGACCGTCCGCCTGCTCGGCCCTCGGTACGCCGTCAGCGTCTTCCCCTTCCTGGACGGGATCAACGGAGACTTCGACCGGCAACGGACCGCGTCCGAACGCGGCGCCGTTCTGGACCTGCTCGCCGAGCTGCATCGTGCGACGCCTCCGGCGTCCGCCCCGGTGCTCGACCTCGACCTGTCATTGCGCGACCTGCTGCGAAGCGCCTTGCACGGCGCGATCCGCTGGGCGCCCGGGCCGTTCACCGAACCCGCCCGAGCCCTGCTGTCCGGGCACGCCCCGGCGATCCTGCGACGGCTGGAGGACTTCGACCGGCTGGCCGAGGACGTGCGGACGAGCGACGGCGCACCCGTCCTCACCCACGGCGAGCCGCACCCGGGCAACCTTCTGCAGTACGAGGGCGGCCACCTCCTGGTCGACTGGGACACGGTCGGCCTCGCACCGCCCGAACGCGACCTGTGGTCCGTCGCGGAGAGCCCGGAAGACCTGGAGTGGTACGCCGAGGCCGCCGGACGTAGGGTCGACGCCTCCGCCCTCGCGCTCTACCGGCTCCGCTGGGACCTGGAAGAGGTGTCCCTCTACGTCGACTGGTTCCGCGCGCCTCATGACCGTTCCCCCGACACCGAAGAGGCGTGGCAGGGGCTCCGGGAATCGGTCGCCCACCTCGCCGAACCGCGAGAGGGAGGCGCGGCGTGACTCCCCGAGTGCCCTGACGGCCCGGGGAACCCGGGCCTTGGTCGTACGCCCCCGGCTTGCTACGCGTCGCCGGTCAGCCCGGCCGCGGTCAGCGTGAGGTGCTGGGCCAGTACCTCGGCCGCGGTGTCGGCGTCGCGGGCCAGCGCCGCCTGCTCCAGCCGGCGGTGCTCGCCGATGCCGTCCCGGTCGGGGTTGCGGTGCGCCGACCAGCGGCGAGCGAGCTCGCTCGCGGTCCACATCCGGTCGAAGGTCTCCAGCAGCACGGGGTTGCCGCAGCCCTCCAGCAGGGTGCGGTGGAAGACCCGGTGGGCCTCGGACCATGCCGCGCTGTAGTACTCACCCTCCTCCGCCACGTACGCCGGGGTGCGGGCCAGCCGGTGGTGGGCGGCCCGTACCCGGGCCTCCCAGTCGACGTCACCGCGCTCGATGGACATGCGCAGCACGACCGGCTCGATGGTCCGGCGGGCCTCCGCGATCTCCTGCCAGCGGCGGTCGGAGAAGGCCGGGACGGCGAAGCCGCGGTTGGGCAGCCGGTCGGCGAGGCCGTCGCCGACCACCCGCACGAGCGCCTCGCGTACGACGGCCAGGCTCACACCCTGTTCCTTGGCGAGGTCCTGCGGTTTCAGGGCGTCGCCGGGGGCGTGGTCCCCGCGCATGATCGCGTCGCGGAGGTGTGGCCGACATCCCCGCCGCCGTCACCGAGCTGCCCGAGGGCGCCGGCGACGACACCGGCTCGGGCCTGCCCGAGCGCGCCTTCCAGCTGCCCAATGACGCCCGCATGGCCCGGTTCATCGGCGCCGCCCCGCCGGCCGGGCACGGTCCTCACCGCTACTTCACCGTGGTGCACGCCCTCGACGTCGAGTCCATCGGCGTCCCCGCCGACGCCACCCCGGCCTTCCTCGGCTTCACCATGGCCGGCCACATCCTCGGCCGCGCGGTCCTGACCGCCACCGCCGAGACCCCTGCCTGACCAACGGCGAGGTGGACGGTCCTCGACCAGGTCACGGTCGAGGGCCGTCGGGGTGACGGCCCGGTCGGCATGTTCGCTTGAGCGCCGGGTACCGACCCGCGCATGCGGGTGATGACCATGAACCTCTGGGGCACACGCGGAGACTGGGCGAGGCGGCGGGAGGTCCTCGCGAAGGGGATCGGCGAGCTCGGCCCCGACCTGGCGGCCTTCCAGGAGGTGATCGAGACCTCCTCGTACGACCAGGCCGCCGACCTGCTCGGTCCCGGATATCACCTCGCACGGAGCGACGCCCGCGCGACGGATGGGCAGACGATCGCGATCGGCAGCCGGTGGCCGATCGCCGAGGTGCGCGAGGCCGACCTGCACGTCACCGCGCGGACGGCCGGGTTCGCCTGCACGACCCTGGCCGCGCTCATCGAGGCGCCGGATCCGGTCGGGCCGCTGCTGTTCGTCAACCACTTCCCCAGCTGGCGGCTGGACCTGGAGTACGAGCGCGAGCTTCAGGCCGTCGCCGCCGCGCGGCTGATCGACGACATGCTCGACGGACGGGACCTGCATGTCGTGCTGGCCGGGGACCTCGACGCGGCACCCGACGCGGCGAGCATCCGGTTCTGGACCGGCCGCGGGTCACTGGGCGGGACGAGCGTCTGCTACCGGGACGCCTGGGAGCGCGTCCACCCGGACGAGCCGGGCGTCACCTACACGCCCGACAACCCGCTCATGGTCGACGGCGACTGGCCGTTCCGGCGGATCGACTACATACTCGTACGCTGCGGCCTGCACGGCGGGCCCACACTGCCGATCCGCGGCTGCGAGCGGCTGTTCACCGAACCGGTCGACGGTGTCCAGGCCAGCGACCACTACGGCCTCACCGCCGACCTCGGCCCTCCGGAGCCCTCCACGCCGGAGCCACGGTGATGAGCCGAGGGATTCGGGGAACTCACCAGGGCCGGCTCACCGCGTGTGCGCGGTCCGGGCCTCCAGCAGGCGCGCCACGTCCTCGGCGCGGGGAGAGCCGATCCGGACGAACAGGTCGTGGGCGTACCGCCAGGCCGCGCGGGCCGCGTCGTGGTCGCCGCGCTCGGCGTGCAGGCGGCCGAGCGCCTCGGCCGCGAGCGCCTGCCACAGCGGCATCCGAAGCTCCTCGGCGATCTCGGCCGCCTCATAGAGGTAGAGCGCGGCCGTCTCGCGGGAGGGGTGCAGGTCGCCGAGCGTGCACAGCACGCGTACCTGCATGAGCGGGTCCTCGATCTCACGGGCGATGTTCAACGCCGACTCCAGCCGCTCACGGGCGGGGTCGCGCTCACCGCGCGCGGCGTCGAGCAGGCCGCGTGAGTAGTGCGCGTACACCTCGGCGGTGGGGCTGCCGACGCGCCGCACGAAGTCCTCCAGGATGGCGTGCGACCGGGCGGCGTCGTCCAGCCGGCCGAGGTCGATCTGCGCCGCGCTGATCCAGTACGCGCCCTGCGCCAGCACCAGCGTCGCGTCGTGCTCGACGGCCTGGCGCATCGCCTCGTCGAGCACCTCGACGGCGGAGGTGGCGTCGCCGGACTCCAGGTGGACGACGCCGACCTGGACCAGGGCGTCGGCGGCGGCGCCGTGGTCGCCCAGCGCGTGCAGCAGGTGGTGCGCGCGGCGCGACAGGGCGATGGCCTCCGTGACGCGCCCGGCCAGCCGCTCGTTGCTCGCCAGCCGGTGCACGGCCAGCGCGCTGCCGTGCCGGTCGCCGAGGTCGTCGAAGATCTCCAGGGCGCGGGAGAGCGAGTCGCGGCACTCGGGATGGCGCCGTCTCCAGTCGTGCAGGAGCCCGCGCATGTAGAACATGGCGGCCTGGCCGCGCCGGTCGCCGGCGGCCACGCACGCCTCGAACGCGCACTCCTGGGCCGCCGTCCACTCGTCCACGAAGTTGCCCTGCGCGAAGATCGGCACCCCGCCCAGCGCGAGCTGCCAGCAGTGGCCGGTCATGCCGAGCGCGGCGCTCTGCGCGACGGTGGCGACCAGCGCGCGGCACTCCGTGCGGACCTCGACGATCGACGAGCGGGTGAACGCCTCGGCGGCGATCTCGGGGTGCCAGCGCGGCGTCTCGTCCGCCGCGTAGACGCCGTCCCCGGCCGCGCGGTGCGCGGCGTCGGTGAAGGCGAGCCAGCCCCCGAAGGCGCGGCGGAGGGCGGCGGTGCGCTCGGCCTCCGGCTCCTCCTCCTGGGCCCGTTCACCGGCGTAGATGCGGACGAGATCGTGGAAGCGGTAGCGGCCCGAGGCCGCGTCGAGCAGCCGCGCGTCGATGACCTCGTCCAGGAGTTCCTGGGCCCGTTCCGCGGTGGTGTCGAGTACGGCGGCGGCCGTCCACGCGGCGAAGTCGGGCACCTCGAGCAGGCCGAGCAGGCGGAACAGGCGGCGGGCCGCGGCCGACAGGGCGCGGTAGCTGATCTCGAAGGTGGCCCGTACGGCGAGATCGCCGTGGCGCAGGACGTCGAGCCGGTCGCGTTCGTCGTTCAGCCGCTCGACCAGCTCGGCGGGCGTCCGGTGCGGCCGGGTGGCGAGTTGCGCACCGACGATGCGCAGCGCCAGCGGCAGCCCGGCGCACAGGCGCAGCAACGCATCGGCGGCCTCGCCGAGGTCGCGCGTTCCGGTGATCTTGTTCAGCAGGCGGTGGCCGTCGCCGGGGGGCAGCGCGTCGAGGTCGATGGCGTGCGCACCGGGCAGCCCGCCGAGCCGGCCGCGGCTGGTGGTCAGCACGGCGCACGCCCCGCTTCCCGGCAGCAGTGGCATGATCTGCGCCTTGGAGTCGACGTTGTCGAGCACCACGAGGACGCGCCGCCGCGCCAGCCGGTGGCGGTAGAGCGTGGCGCGGTCCTCCACCCCGTCGGGGATGTCACCGGCGGCGACGCCGAGCAGCCGCAGGAAGATCCCGAGCACCTCGCCGGGCCGGGTGCCGGACATGCTGGCGTAGAGCTGCCCGCCGTCGTAGGCCTCCTCGACCCGGTGCGCCAGGTGTACGGCGAAGGCGGTCTTGCCGATGCCGCCGCGGCCCGAGACGGCGACCAGCCGGACCGGCGCGGCGTCACTCCCGGGTCGGCGCAGCGACTCTTCCGCCGAGGCGAGCTCGGTGGAACGGCCGGTGAAGTCGGCGACGTCGCCGGGCAGCATGCGGGGCACTTCGAACAGGGCGTCCGTGGCGGGCTGCGCGGTGAGGATCATCTGCTGGAGGTCGCGCAGCTCCTGGCCGGGGTCCAGGCCGGTCTCGTCGGCGATGATGCGCCGGGCGCGCTCGTAGACGCGCAGCGCCTCGGCCTGGCGCCGGCAGTGGTACAGCGCGGTCATCAGCCGTGCCCAGAGCCCCTCGCGTAGCGGGTACCGGTTGGTGAGCGCGGTGAGCTCGGCGGTCAGGTGGGCGAGCCGCCCGTGCCGCAGGTCGGCGTCGATGAGGTCCTGGATCACGGCGATCCGCGCCTCGCCCAGGCGGCGGGTCTCCGTCCGGATCAGCGGGATGTCGTGGATGCCGTCGTACGCCTCGTCGCCCTGCCAGAGACCGAGCGCCTCCCGCAGCAGGCCGGCGGGGTCTTCGGCGGTACGCCCGGCGCGGGCGAGGTCGGCGAACCGCTGGGCGTCGAGCTCGCCCGGGTGGACGACGAGCCGGTACCCCGGGCTCTGCCGTACGATCCGGTCCGCCGAGCCGAGGGCGCGCCGCAGATGGTGGATGTAGACCTGGACGTTCTTCACCGCCGTCTTCGGTGGCTCGTCCTCCCAGAGCGCGTCCACGATCGTGTCGATCGACACCGGCCGGTTGGGCCTCGTGAGCAGGATCGCCATGACACCGCACGCCTTCGGGGTGCCGAGATCGACCGGTTCGCCACCGCGACGTACCGTCAGCGGGCCGAGTACGGAAAAGGCTAGAACGTCGTCGTCGGATGAGTCGACGAGCATCTCCATGTCCGATCGCGTAGGGGCTGTGTGCCGGCGCTCCACGCGGCGCAATCCGCTCCGCGCGGACGGGCGATTGACACCAATGACGACGCCCGAACGGTACAGGTTCCGCGGTGTCTGAAATACCCGTTCCGGCGCTCACGCCCGCCCGGCCGGGCGGTGGTGGCGGCCCACCGGCGTGGCGGCGGCCTCACGCAGATAGGCGCTGGACTGCAGCTCGAACATCCGGGCGTACGTTCCTCCCGCGGCCATGAGCTCATCGTGGCTTCCGGCCTCGATGATCCGTCCGGCGTCCAGAGTGTAGATCCGGTCCGCGGTGCGCACGCTGGAGAACCGGTGCGAGATGAGGATGATCGTGCGACCGGCGAAGAGATTCTGGATGCCCTTGAACAGCCGGTGTTCGGCGAAGGCGTCCATCGACGCGGTCGGCTCGTCGAGGATCACCAGGGGGGCGTCGCGGAAGAACGCCCGGGCCAGCGCCACCCGCTGCCACTGCCCCAGGGACAGGTCGACTCCGCCGGGGAGCTCGCTGCCGAGGACGTTGTCGTACCCGTGCTCCAGCGCGGAGACGAACTCGTGCGCGCCCGCCTGGCGTGCGGCGTGCTGGACGCGGGCGAGGTCGGCCGGGGCGGCCGGGCGGCCGATGCGGATGTTCTCCGCCGCGGTGAACAGGTAGCGGCCGAAGTCCTGGAAGAGCACCGCCGTCCGCTCCCGTACTCCGGCCGCGTCGATGTCCCGTAGGTCCACGCCGTCCCACCGGATCCGTCCCCCTTGGGGCTCGTACAGCCCGGACAGCACCTTGGCGAGGGTCGTCTTGCCGGAGCCGTTCTCGCCCACCAGCGCGATCACCTCGCCGCGGCGGATCGTCATGGACACGCCCGACAGCGCGGGTCGTACGGCACCGGTGTAGCGGAACGTGACGTTCTCGGCGGTGATCGTCGCCGGGTCGCGCGGCGCCGGAAGGCGGGCCCGTTCCCGCGCCCGGCGGATCGTCTCGCCGCGCGCGCAGAAGGCCCGGTAGTCCGACAGGAAGAGCGCGTGCTCGTAACTCTCGCCGAGACCGTAGGTGACGTTCGACAGCATCGGGCCGAGCTGGACGACCGCCACCGCCGCGGTCGCCGCCGCGGTCAGCGAGCTGTGCCCGGTCGCGAACGAGTACGCGAGGAGCCCGACGCCGGACAGGATGCCCAGGGCACTGGCCATGGCGGCCACCAGGGCGTGCACGGACGTACGCCGGGCCACCGCCCGCATGATGGTCAGGCGCTCGTCGAACAGGTCCCGGTCGAGCCGGCGGAGGTAGCGGCCGAGCCCGAAGGCCCGTACCTCCTTGGCGTGGTTCCGTTCGGTCATCAAGGACCGTACGTAGTGGCGGCGCATGTCGTTCTCGCCCAGCCCGACGACGGCGGTGAAGAGCTTGCGGCCGAAGGTCGCGGACGCGACGAGGGGCGGCGCGGCGGCCAGGGCGAGCACGGCCACGAGCACCGGGTCGATGAGGTAGAGGGCGGACACCATCCCCGAGATGGTGACGACCGATCCGGCCAGCGAGATCAACTGCTCGGTCATCTGGATGGGGCGGTGCGCCGACCCCTGGGCGCGCTGCAGGCGCTGGTGGAACTCCGAGGAGTCGAACGCGGCGAGTTCGACCTCGCAGGCGACGTCGAGCACCTGCCGGAAGGCGTACCAGCCGACCCGTTCGCCCAGCACCATCCCGACGCCTCGCTGCAGGCTGCCGGCCAGCGCCATCGCCGCGAGCATTCCCGCCAGCAGGGCGAGGTCGGCGGCGACGGCACCCGGCCGCCAGGCCGCCGCGTGCGGGCCGAACACGGTGCCGGCCATGCCGCGGACGGCCAGCAGCATGCCGCCGCTCACCAGGGCGCCGCTGACCTGGAGCGCCAGCGACAGCAGCACCGTCCGCGGCGCGGCCTGCCACATCAGCGCGAAGGCGCCACCGGCCACCCGGACGCCGTGGACGAGCCGGACCGGCAGGGAGCGGCGCCCGGAGGTCACGGGGTCGGGCCGGCCGTGGCCGCCGGCACCTCTGCGGACTCCCGTCCCGGCCAGCCGTTCGCCAGCGTGCGCCAGTCCTCGTACCCGACGATGCCGCGGGCCCGGACCGTGTCGTCGCCGTCCACCATGACGAAGTACGGGAACAGGCCCTGGGGGTCGTACTCGGTCACGAAGGGGGTGGCGTCGGTCGGTGCGACCAGGACGGAGAGGGTCACCCGTAGGTCGTGGTCGCGTTCGAGGTCGGCGAGCCACGATTTGGTCCGGCCCGGTCCGGCGCTGGAGACGAGGACGAACTCGGTGCCGTCGGCCTCGCGCGCCCGCGCGGCCAGCGCGTGGGCCATCGGCAGCATGGTGTGGCAGCTCCCGCAGTCGGGCGAGACGAAGATCAGGACCACACCGCCGGTGAACGCCTCATCGGTGACCCGCCGGCCGCTCAGGTCACGGGCGCGGAACGGCGGCGCGGGCGCGTTCAGGGCCAGCTCGCCGTGGCCGGTGCCGGCCGTCGCCGAGCGCGCGTTGATGCCGCGCCGGGCCTCGGTCACCACCCGCAGGATCAGGACCAGGTTGATCAGCGACAGGACCCACAGGGCGATCAGGCTCACGTCACGAACATCCACCGCGATCTCCCGTCATTCGGCGCTCATGGGCTTGCGTACGGTCTCGACGACGTCGGCGAAGTTGGCCAGCAGCAACGTCGCCGCGGTGGCCGTCCCGGCGAGGAGCGTGAGGCGCGCGGCGTCGTACGCGTGATGCGGGCCGGCCAGGACGTACGCGACGAGGCCGCCGATCGCGCCGCACAGCAGCAGCACGTTGCGTGCGATGTCGTGCCGGCTGACGACGCGGGGGCTGGCTCCGAAGCAGTTGCAGCCGAGCGTCATGCGGCGGGCCAGCACGGTGCCCAGCGCCGCGGTGTAGGCGAGGAGCAGGACGCCCGCGAGCCCGAGCCCGGCCACGGGCCCGGGGCCGGGCAGGGCGACGAGCACGCAGACGGCCGCCTCGGCGACGATGAGCGTGGTCGCGACGGGCCGGACGGCCCGCCTGACGAAGATCTTGAAGTCGTCCACCGCGTCGCCGAAGGACGCGGGGTCGCGCAGCTTGCCGACGACCGTGGCCGCGAACGTCAGGCCGATGAGGATCCGCGCGAACAGCGCCAGATCAGTCGCGGACATCCGGTCCTCCCCCGGCCGGGCCGCCGCTCGTCGCCGCGAGGCGTGCCAGCTCCTCGCGGCAGTGCGTGACGGCGTCGTACAGGATGGTCTCCTCGGCGCCGGAGGCGCATTCGACCCGCAGGCCGAGCCGCATCGCGTCCGTGCGGGTGATCGGATAGTCGTGGGCGTGGTATCCGCTCATGAGCTGCTCGACGATGTCCTCGACCGTCGCGATGTCCTCCCCGGCGAGCTGGTAGCCGCCGAGGAACTCGATGGCGATCTGCCGGGTCAGGCGTTCCGCCTGGTAGAAGGCGCCGAGCGTCGCGGGGAGCATCCGCTGGGTCAAGAGCGCGAGGACGTCCTCGCCCTCCTTCATCGCGAACCACTCCTCGGCCAGCGTCCGGAACGCATGGATCTGCCCGGACGAGATCACCGCGGGCGTGCCGCCCGGCGACTCCAGCCGCGGGTCGAGCGGCCCGAGCTCGGCCATCGGGGTCATCACCAGCTCGTGCGCGCACAGGCTCAGCAGAGTGCCGGCCGACCACGCGCGGTCCGGGATGAGGATCGTCAGCCGGTCGGTGAACTCGTGCAGCAGCAGGCCCAGGCGTCGGGCCGCGGTGGCCGCCCCGCCGTACGTCGCCAGCACCAGGTCGAGGCGCGGAACGTGCCCGACCTCGCGCAGCGCCTCGTGCAGCGTCCGCGGGGCGTCATGGTCGATCCTCCCGCAGTAGACCAGCGCGGCGTTGCCGCGCAGGCTCTCCAGCTCCGGCAGCCGCCGGATCATCGTGACCGTCGTCATTCGTCTGTCGTCCCGTTCGTCATCCGTCCACTCCGCTCGTCAGGAGGGTCGCCATCGCCTCGCCCATGCGCAGCTCCGGAACGCGGTCCTCGACGTAGAGGAACTGGCCGTTGGGGTTGATCTCCAGGAAGACGTACCGGTCGTCCGTGGTCACGGCGAGGTCGATGGCGGCGAAGTTCAGGCCGTACCCGCGGGTCAGGCGCAGGCAGCGCTCGACGACCTCGCCGGGCGGGTCCGCCGGCCGGTACGTCGTCTCGGCGTCCCGCCAGTCGACGGGGGCGTCGCCGGGGTCGTCGGGACGAAGCTCGGCGGCGAACACCTCCTCGCCGATCACCGTCACCCGCAGCTCGGAACGCCTGGGGAGGAGTTCCTGGAACTGGCACGGCACGGTCCGTACGGCGTCGAGCATCTCCAGCTCGGCCTCGGTGATCCTGGTCGTCGGGGTGACCAGGGGGGTGAAGTCCTCGACGTCGTCGTTCGTCTCCAGGTACGTGCGGGCGGCCAGGTAGGGCTCGGTGAGGACCTTGAACACGATGTCGCCATGGCACTCGCGGTGGAAGGCGCGGACGGTGCCCGGGTCCGTGGTCACGACGGTGCGCGGCACGGCGAAGCCGAGGCGGGCGGCCCGGTCGAGCTGCTCGATCTTGTAACCGGCCCGGCGGATGGCCTCCGGCCGGCTGACCCACAGGCAGTCCAGCACGTTCCACAGGCCGTCCATCGCGTGTCTCAGCTCTTCGGCGGCGAACACCCGTTCCTGGCCGGTCAGGTCGCCGGGCAGCTTGAAGGGCCCCGGCTTGCGCCACCACACCGAGCCGACCCGCGCCGTCTCGATCACCCGGTCGTTCGTCAGGATCTCGATCTCGCCCCGCCACTCCCGCCCGCCGAGCACGCAGGAGAGACGAACGTTGTCCGGGACGTCGCTGTAGTTGAGGCGGACCGGCTCGCGGTCGCGCTCGCGGAGGATCTCGATGATGCGATCGGCATGGACGTCGAAGACGTCGGTGACGATGACGATCTGCCGGTTGTTCATGAGGTCGCTGGAGGGGTCGTCTGCTGCCAGGGGTCGGTGAAGGTGCAGGACCGGCCGGTCCACCCGCGGGCCTCGCTCGCGGACGGACCGGCCGGTGGCCGATCATCCGTAGTCACACGCGTAGCAGCGACCGTGGGTGCTTTCGGGAAAGCCCGAGGTGCCGCAGGTCCCGCCGAGCGTGCAGTACGTTCCGCCGTTCGAGGAGCAGGTCTTGTGGCCGTTGTAGACACCCTTGGTGCAGACCGCGGCGCCGAGGATCGCTTCGGCGTCGCCCTGCCAGACGAGCTGCTGGCCGGCCGGGTCGTAGTGCGCCGACACATCCCCACCGGCGGGCCGGGTCCGCTCAACGGTCGCGACCTTGAAGGCGAACAGCTTTCCCATGCGCGCTCCTTGTCCGTTCCAGGCCGAGGTCGCGGGTCCTTCCCGGTGGAGGTCGCGAGTCTCGGACGATCGATCCGGGGGAGCCTAGGGATCGCTGGTATGTATCCGGTTAAACGCCTGGCGACGGCAGTAAACTTCGATATCCGCCCGCGGAGAAATGCCCAGATGTGCGCCGGCGCAGGTTTATAACGATCTGATCACTTAAACCGAACTCGCCGATCAGATGTTCCGCAAGTCGGACTTACGATCTCTTCCCGTCACGGGCGCTCTTGCCCGGCAAGAGTGCGAGCAGCCGATCAGACGGAGACATTCATGCGGGGCGGGAACACACGGAAATGGGCGGCGGCCACGGCGTTGGCGGCCGGCGGTCTCGCGACGCTGACGGCGTGCGGACAGAAACCGGTGAAGGTCGGGAGCGCGCCGGCGGTCGGCCAGACGGTGCAGGTGCCCACCTTCACCGGCGCCGGCAGCCGGGTGGTCCCGGCGACCAGTTGGCCGCGCGCCTGTGACATGATCCGCGAGTCGGACATCACCACGGTGCTGCCCACGACCACCAAGGTGAGCACGTCGCAGTCGGACCTGAAACTCGGTTCCCTGTCGTTCTCCGGCGGTGGCGGGATCGATTACAGCACGGCGTACGGCGCGAGTTGCGTCAGAGACGCCCACCTGGACGGCACCGACGATGTGATCAGCACGGACCTCTCCCTGAAAATGCTGGGTACGCCCGACTATGTGAAAGAGGAATACGATCACGACACCACGACGGGAAATGACATCAGGCTTCCGATCCAGCCTCCGGCAGGCGTCACCTGCAAGGCGTCAGAGACGGAGTACCTGTGTCACCGAGGCCACGTCGAGCTGTCGTTGAGCTGGAATTTCCCGAACGACGTCAAGTGGCAGGGGCAGCGGCACGACGGCGATGGGGATCGGATCTACCGGGAGAAGGTCGCGCCCAAACTGTTGTCGGTCGTGTTCGCCCGTATCAAGGACGGTTGAATTCGGCGTTTTTGATTATCCGGCGGAGGCGATTTCCTTCAGCCGGGCCAGGGCGTCCCTGGCGATCCGCTGGAACGGCGTCCGGTCCGGGTCGTCGACCCAGCGCTCGAAGGCGAAGTGCATGACGGTCGTGCCCATACGGGCGGCGAGGACGGCGGCGTCGTCGTCGATTCCCCGTGCGCGCAGTGCCGCCGTCACGGCGGCGGCCAGTTTCGATGTCTTGATCAGCTCACGTTCTTGCAGCTCGTGACTTGAGGCGACGATCCGTTGCCGCAGGCCGACGAACTCCCGGGCCTCTTCGAACCGGGCGGCGGCGGCGTCCAGCGCCGCGCCGATCATGCTGAGCGCCGAGGCGGACGCGGGGGCGGCCTCGATGGCGGCCACCATCTGCTGCTCCAGGAGCTCCGAACCCCAGAACAGCACCTCGCGCTTGTCCGCGAAGTAGCGGAAGAACGTTCGCTTCGTCAGCCCCGCGCGCTCGGCGATCTCCGCGACGGTCGTCTCGTCGTACCCGCGCTCGCCGTACAGGGCCAGGGCCGCCTCCATCAGCCGCACCCGCGCGTCCGGCCGCCATCTGCCCATGCGGCAAGACTAGTCGATGTCACCTGGTGTCATCACCATGCTAGGGTGATGACACCAGGTGACATCACTCCGTTCCGGGAGGTTTCCCATGCGTGTTTTCGTGACCGGCGCGTCCGGGCACATCGGCTCGGCGGTCCTGCCCGAGCTGCTGCGGGCCGGGCATCAGGTCGTGGGGCTGGCGCGTTCGGACGGCGCGGCCGAGGCGGTCGCGGCCGCCGGCGCCGAGGTGCGCCGCGGCGACCTGGACGACCTCGACGGGCTGCACGAGGCCGCCGAGGCGTCCGACGGCGTCATCCACCTCGCCTTCAAGCACGACGAGATGAGGACCGGGAACTTCCCGGCCGCGGTCGCCGCCGACCTGGCCGCCGTCGAGGCGCTCGGCTCGGCGCTCGAAGGGACGGGCAAGCCGTTCGTCATCTCCTCCGGCACGCTCATGCTCACGTTCGCGGGCGTCACCGGGCGGCCGGGCACCGAGGCCGACTTCGGCTCCGGCGGTCCGCGGGTCGACGCGGAGAACTACGTGATCGGCCTCGCCGAACACGGCGTACGGTCCTCCATCGTCCGGCTGCCCCCGATCGTGCACAGCTCGCTCGACCACCACGGCTTCGTGCACATCCTGACCGACATCGCCCGTCGGTCCGGCGTGTCGGCGTACGTGGGCGACGGCGCCAACCGGTGGCCCTCGGTGCACACGCTCGACGCGGCGCGGGTGTACCGGCTCGCCCTGGAGACCGCACCGGCCGGAAGCCGGCTGCACGCGGTCGCGGAGGAGGGCGTCCCGTTCCGTGACATCGCGGCGGCCATCGGGCGCGGCGTCGGCGTGCCCACGGACGGCATCTCCGCGTCGGACGCCGCGGAGCGCTTCGCCTTCCTCGGCGCCTTCGCGGGGACGGACAACCCGACCTCCAGCGAGGTGACGCGGAAGGTCCTCGGCTGGGAGCCGGCGCATCCGGGTCTCATCGAGGACCTGGACCACGGGCACTACTTCGCGCAGGCCTGAGCGACGCGTTCTAATAGCGGACGAAGCGGTCGTCCCGCTCCGATCGTGCCGGCGCTCAGATCGACGACGAACGGCATGATTTCTGCTACCTCTGCCTGCACGAGGCTATCGGGCGGCCACCGCCGGACGCTCGGGGAAGGCGGGCAGGACTTCGCGGGCGAAGGTACGGATCTGGTCGCGCATCTCCGCCACGGTGTTGCCGACGAACAGCAGCCCGCAGAAGTGCTCGACGCCCGCCTCCCCGAACGCGGCGATCTTGGCGCAGACCTCGTCGGGTGTGCCGACGAGGTTGAGGTCGAAGTACTTCTCGACGTCGACGCCCTTGGTCATCGTGTCCTTCAGTGAGGTGCGGAACAGGTCGAAGGAGGATTTCAGGAACGTCTCGCGCGCCTGCTCCGCGGTGTCGCCCAGGCAGACGACCGACTGCAAGGCGGTGGTGATCATCGCCGGGTCGCGGCCCGCCGCGCGAGCGTACGTCTCCAGCTTCGCCCGACCCTCGCGGATACGGTCCGGGCCGAGCTTGGCGGGCAGCCACCCCTGGCACAGCTCGGCCGCCCGGCGGATCGAGCCGTCGGCGTTGCCGCCGGAGTAGATCGGCAGCGGCGACTGGACCGGCTTGGGATACATCTCGACGTCGTCGAACCGTTCGTACGTGCCGTGGTAGGTCGCCCGGCGTTCGGTGAACAGCAGGCGCAGCGCCTCCAGCCGCTCTCGCATCAGGTCCGCGCGCGAGGCCTTGGCGAGATCCGGCCGTACGCCCTCGAACTCGTCGCGGTAGCCGCCGACCGCGACGCCGACCGTGACGCGGCCGCCGCTGAGGTGGTCGAGCGTGCCGATCTGCTTGGCGAGCAGCACGCTCTGGCGCAGCGGCAGCATGAGGATCGCGGTGCTCAGCCGGACCACGGAGGTGCGCGCGGCGACGCCGGCCAGCGTGACGAGCGGCTCGAAGTAGTCGGGCGGGTCCGGCCACGCGTCGCGGACGAACCGCATCGTGCTGAGGTGGTCGTTGCCTCCGACGTCGTGGTAGCCGAGTTGCTCGGCCTCGACCGCGACGTCGATCACTTCGTCCACGGTGGCGAAACGGGCCGGATGCATCATGCCGGCGGTGCAGGTGGGGATCTCGACGCCGAACTTCATGGTCGCCTCCCTGAGGGAAGTTCGCTACGCTACCGTAGCGTAGCGAACTGCTAGAGTGCCCGCAAGGCCGAGAGGGACGATGATGACGAAGGCACCGAGCAACAAGGAGTCGGGCGACCCGCACCGGGCGTCGAGCGATCCCCGCGCCGTACGCTCACGGCGAGTGATCATCGACGCCGCGGTCGCACTGCTGGCCGAGCACGGCTTCGCCGGAACGACCGTCGAGGCGATCGCGGCCCGCTCGGGCGCGGCCAAGACCACGATTTACCGGCACTGGCCGGATAAACGCGCGGTACTCCTGGCCGCGATCGAGGCGATCGTCCCGTCGGCGACCGCGCCCGACAGCGGCTCCCTGCGCGGCGACCTGGTGGGGTTCGGCCACGACCTGGTCCGGATCATCACGACGCCACCGACGGCCGCGCTCGTGCCGGCGCTCATCGACGCCGCCGAGCGCGACCCGGAGATCGCCCGGCTGCTGGCCGACTTCACCGCCCAGCGCCGCAGGCCCGTGCACGCGGCCGTCCAGCGGGCCGTCGAGCGCGGGGAGGCCGAGGACGGACGGGACGCGGACCTGATCGACGACCTGCTGCTTGGGCCCATCTTCTACCGGCGGCTGCTGTCCCGCCGGCCGGTCACGGAGGGGTACGTCGAGAGCGTGGTGGACACTTTTTTGCGCGCGTTGTATCGCTAACTGATCGTTTCAGTATGAGTTGAGCTTGGGGATCTTGGCCGGCAGACCGCTCGCCGTCACTCTCACCGGCGGCAACGCGCTACGACTTCGACAAGTACCGCCGCCTGCTGTGAAAACGCGGCATCAAGCCGGTGATCGCCCGACGTGGAAGGGTGAGGCTCGGCCGAACCTGGCCGGGTACGGCTGCCGCCGGCGCCGTGCCGGCTATTCGGACTGTGACAGCCAGCCGGTGGCGCTCCAGGTCAGGCGGCCGGGGCGTTTACCGGTGAGGCGGATGTAGGTGAGCTGGTTGCTCATGGTGTTCGTCAGGCAGAACACCGCTCCGATCTTGAGGCTGGGGTAACTGACGGCGCCGGCGATCGGGCTACGGTTGACGGCGTCGTAACAGGCGCCGGCGTCCGCCGGACCGGTGCTCGGAGCCATCTCGACGCTGTCGAACCGAAGCCGGAGTTCCGGGTCCGAGACGGTGAAGTACTGAAGGTCCGCCCCGTCCGCCTCGATATTGTCCGTGGTGACCTTGGGGCCCTTGTCGGTGAAGGACACCCCGGAGATGCTCCCGCCGCCCGGGAGCGAGAACGTGACGTCCTTGTACTCCTGGACGAACTGGCCGCCGTAGGGCGTGGGAGACGAGGACGCCGATGACGGACTCCCCTCGCTCGCCGGCGTCTCGGCCGCGCCGGCGTGTGTGACCGGCGAGCCGTGGTTCTTCGTCTCGGCGCCGGAGTGTCCCTTCGGCAGGACGGCCAGCGCCACCAGGCCGACCGCGAAGACCGCGATCCCGGCGGCCGCCGCGATCAATAGCGGCTGGCGGGGCGCGCCGCGGTTCCCCGTCGGGGCGTACGGCATGGACGGGCCGGAGTCATGTGCCGGTACGGATGGTGCGGTCGCCGGCCGGGTCCGGGCATCCGCGTTCTGAAGTGTGCAGGGATGAGGCGGAGCGTCCTGCGGCGGCGTAGCGGGGCGGTACTGCGTCAGGGTGGTCGCGATCGCGGGGGGCAGCCATGTCCCCGCCTCGTGTTGCTCGTCCGGCACCAGCACGCGGGCCTGTTCGATGATCTCGGTGGTGCCCGGGCGGCGAGCCGGATCCTTGTCCAGGCATCGGGCCAGCAGCGGGCGCAGGTCCGGCGGGCAGCCGTTCAGCTCCGGGTTCTCGTGGACGATCCGATACGCGAGATTGGCCGCGATGCCGTCCCCGAAGGCGCTCTGCCCGGTGGCGGCGTAGTAGGCGGTGAGCGCGAGGGCGAAGACGTCGGCTGCCGGGGTGATCTCCTGCCCCTTGACCTGCTCTGGGGCCATGAACGATGGAGTGCCGATCATCAGGCCGGAGTGGGTGAGGGTGCTGGCGTCCGCGGCGCGCGCGATACCGAAGTCGATGACCCGAGGGCCGTCGTCGGCGAGCAGGACGTTGCCGGGCTTGAAGTCGCGGTGTACCAGCCCGGCCGCGTGCACACTGGCCAGCGCCTCGGCACATCCGGCCAGCAGCCGCGCCACGACCGGCTGGGACAGCCGGCCGTGCCGCATGACCGCCTCCTGCAACGTCGGCCCGGCGATATAGGCGGTGGCGAGCCAGGGGCGTGGCGCGTCCGGGTCAGCGTCCAGCACCGGAGCGGTGTACGGGCCTTGCACCTGCTGTGCGACCTCCACCTCGCGGCGGAACCGGCGGCGGAATTCCGGGTCATCGGCCAACTCGGGCCGGACGACCTTCACGGCGACCGCTCGCCCACCGGGGCTGAACGAAAGGTAGACCTGGCCCATGCCGCCACCGCCGAGACGAGCCCGCAGCACATATCCGGCGACGGCGCGTGGATCGTCAACGCCAAGGGCCGCGAATCTGGCCACAACGCCCACCTCCTGACGACGCCGATCGGGGTTCCATCCGTGGTCCTAACGCTTGGGCGTTCGCCCGCTGGTGGGACGGAACGCGAATACCGACGAGGAGACGCTAGGCACCTTGGCCGCGCGTTCCGGCCCCTACGGAACGCGCATGCCCCGATCGAGTTACCGGCACCGATCTCGTGGCGGGCACGGTCACCGGGTTGCGTGATCGCCGGATGCGGAACGCGCACCAGGCGTCCTCACACTCCTGCGAGAGACCCGAACGGCCCTGGTCACGGCGCTGAATCGGCACAGCGGCGCCATCGCAGGAGCCAACAACCGATGTGGAGCCAAGTCGTGTACCTCAGCGCCCGTCCCCGGTTCGTCCTCATGGCCCTGGCCGTGCTCTGTTCCGCGGTTCCGTGCCTGATCGGCTGTGGCTCCGTGGCCGAGAACGGCTCGGCGGCGGACTGGTCCGTCCGGGATACGAAGGGGCTGACGATCGACCGCGCCGCCGCCGAGACCGTACTGCCCACGGCAGCGGATCTCGGCACCGGCTGGGGCACTACTCCCGCCGGCCAGCCGGCGATCCCGCTCTGTCTCCATCACGTGGATGACAAGGTCGTCTTCGAGCCTGATGGAGAAGGCCGGGAGTTCACGCAAGCGCTCCTGGCCTCCGCTGACTCGGGTCTGGGAGTGGTGATCTCCCTGGCCGGCAGTCCTGCGGACGCGACACGACGTCTTCGTGCAGCTCGGCAATGCCATCATCCTGGTCGGGCTCGACGTTCAGAACGCCGACCACGGGACCTCACGGGTGGAACAGACACTGAAGAAGGTCATCTCCCACCTCGCCCCGGTAGGCCGGTGAGCGCCTCGCGGCCATCAACGAGTGGCTGTGACCAGCACACCCAGGGTCTTGCTGGTGCCCGGTAACTCCCCTGTCAGGCCGCGTTGGCCGCCGCAGCCAGGATCCGGGCCAGCTCGGCAGGCCGGGTGACCATGGGCCAGTGGCCTGAGTTGATGTCGGCAAAGTCGACGTGCTCGGCCCGGGCGAGCTCCGGGACGTCGCCAGCGTTGATCCACTCCTGCGCTTGTGTAGGCGTGAACTCCGGGCATACGACCACGACCGGGACGTCGAACCTCCGTTCGTCTGCCAGCCGTACCACTCCCTTGGCCACACCTGCGGGCACGGGGATCGCAGCAGCCGCCAACTCTCGCCTGGCCCCGTCGTCGAGGTCGGCAGCGTCCGGCCCTTCGAACGGGCCCCAGCCAGGGAAGGGCATGACGTCGTCTCTCACCTCGAAGAAGTCGGCGTACGGCTGACCGTCGGCGGTTGGGAAACCGCCGATAAGGGCGACCTTGGCCAGCCGCTCCGGCCGCCGGTCGGCGGCCAGCCAGGCCAGCGTGCAGGCAGCGGAATGCCCCACCACCATGGGCTTGCCGGGCGCCGCGTCCACCGCGTCGAGCACCGCCGCCAACTGGTCGTCGAGCGTGGCGGACACAGAGCCGTCCCCCTGGCCCGGGAGGGTGAGCGGCACGGGGCGATGGCCGAGCGGCTCCAGCGCGGACGCGACGCGCCTCCACACGGATCCGTTCAGCCACAGGCCACCGATGAGCAGGATGTCCATGGTCAGTTCCCCTTCTCCAGCTTCATGGATGTCACCGTAGGAGGAGATCCGGACAATCCACCGCCGGTTTGTCCGGCGATCGCCCAAGCGCCCCGCATGGCGGGTACCGGCTGGGGCGCGGGACGAGGTTGCCGCCTGTGCACTTCACGCAGTCCGAGGCCCTCGGCCTGGTGATTGCGGTACTCAGCGGCCAGCCGACCGCGGCCGACACCGACGACCTGGTCGGCACCGCCCTGGGCAAGGTCGTCAAGGCGCTTCCGGAGAGCGTCGGCCAACAGGCGGCCACGCTGCGGGAACACGCGTCCGCCGCACCGGACCCGTACTCGGCCCGCCCCGATCCGGCCATCACCAGCGAACTCATCGACGCCGTCGTGGCCCGGCGCCGGGTGTTGGTCACGTACTGCAGCGAGGCCGGCAACGAGTGGGAGGCGGAGGTGGATCCCTGGTCCATCGTCGTCCGCTACGGGCGCTGGTACTTGCTGTGCCACTCCCATCGTGCGGACGCGATCCGCACCTGAAACAACGTCCTCTTCGCGGCCATCGACGAGTGGCCGTGACCAACACACTCGACACAGGCCCTAGACGCAGCTGTCGAAGGCCACGTCGACCGGGGTGGGCGAGAACGTGCCCGAGGCGGTGCCGGCGGAGATCGACGCGGCGAAGTCGACGTTCGGGCACTTGCTGACGCCGCTCACGTGGCTCCACTTCATCGTGTTGCCGGTGATCTTGGTGTTCAGCATGCCCGTCGCGCCGATGCCGGTGACGACCCGGGCGGTCTGCGAGCCGGTGGTGTTCGCGGAGATCTCGCCGCCGCTGCCGGTGTTGGACTTGGGCCCGAACCACGAGCGCGTCCCGTCGACCAGCCCGATGACGTAGTGGGCGTTCGGGCTGGTCCACATCGTGTTGCCGCTGATGGTCGCGCCGGTGAAGCCGACGGTCCCCGGCGTGTCGGAGGGCAGCGGGTCGAGGCCGAGGCCGCCGTACGCGGAGTTGCCCGCGTTCAGCACCGTGTTGCCCGTGACCCTCGACCGCTGGGCGACCGTGGCGCCCGTCACCGGCTGCGAGCGGTAGAGCACGATCGGGACGTCGGAGGCGTCCACGATCTGGTTGTCGCTGACCGTTGCGTCCTGGCAGGTCACCGCGACACCGTCGCTCCAGGTGTTGGTCTTGACGTGGTCGCTGGAGTAGGCCGTGATCACATTCCCGCTGATCCTGACGTCGGCGCAGGCGTACCCGTCGAAGGCGCCCAGCGCGTACACGGCCTGCGGGCCGGCGGAGTTGGAGATCTTGCTGTTCGTGACCGAGGTGCCCGTGCCGCCGTCGAGCACGACGTTGTCGCGGCTCGCGTCGGAGTTCTCCGGGGTGTCCCGCGCGCCGTCGACCCAGACGTTCTCCAGGTGGGCGCCGTCGCCGAGCTCCACGAGCCGATCGTTGAACGCGCCGTCGCGTACGAGCCGGCCCATCGACGCGTAGTGGCGCGGGTCGGGACGGCCGGTTGTCGCCAAGGTGACTCCGGCGGGGATCCGCAGCTTGGCGCCGAGCCGTACGACGGCCTTCTGCGCGAGGTAGACCGTGCCGCCCTTGGGCGTGGCGTCGAGGGTCTGCTGCAGCTCGGCGCCGGACCCGGCGAACCCGCTGCCGCTGGTCGGCAGCGTCAGCGCCGGGACCGTGCCGAACTGGTACGACGAGCCGCTGCCGTCCTTGACGCCCGTACAGATCTTGGGAACGAGCGCGGCGAACTCGCCGCCGGTGAAGAACTTGTCCACGACGGTGGGCCAGGCCATGCCGCCCTTGAGCTGCCCGATCCAGTGGTCGAAGCCGGGCTTGTCGGGCTCACGGTTGACCGATCCCCGGTAGAGGGCGAGCACCTTGGCGGCGTCGTCGTAGCCGAGCCCGGTGAACTCCGAGGAGGTGTAGATGGACCGGCCGACGTTGGCGAGCGTGGTGGCGTTGCAGCCGTCGGACTGAAAGTACGCGACGTCGCCCTGCCAGCCCACCTGATCGGGAAGGCGGCCCAGCGCCTCGGTGTACTGCTTGGCGATGAACTGCCCCGGAACGTAACCCGCGTCGGCGTGCGCCGCCGTCACGGGTACGAGCACCGTCGCCCCCAGCGTGACCGCTGCCAGGGCCCACCGTCGAAGCGCCACCTTTGTTCCCCCGTCCCCGAATTTCGCCGAAACGGAGAGGAGAATAACCAGCGGACCAGGTCGGCGAACGACATTTCAACGATCATTTGACCGTTGCTCCCCGCCAACGCATTTCCGCGTCCGCCAAGGCCCGGACGGTCTTCGGAGATCAGCCGGGCTTGGCGTTCCGCATGCGTTCGTCGGTCCAGTACGTGGCGACGTCGTGCGGATCCTGCGTCGAGTAGGTGCTGACGACGTCCTCGGGCCGCTCATCCGCGCTCCCACCGAACACGACGGCAAGCCCGGCCGCCAGCCCCACGACCGCGACCCCACCCGCGACGGCGACGAGCGCCCTGCGCTTCACGTCACTGCCCTCCCGTTGTTCGTGAACCGAACGATACGGGCTCAGGATTCCGGCGGCGCGCTCGGCTTCTTCGGCTGTGCGGCACGGGCGGGCCGGGCAGGCTGGGCGGGCTGGGCCTGCCGGGTGGGACGTCCGAGGCGTGCACGTGAGGCTCCCGGGCCCAGCACGCGTGCCTGCGGCATTTCCGTGTTCGGCCGGCTCGCGGACTGGAGGGCGGCCAGCGCCTGGCGTTGGCGGTCGGAGATCCGGTAGACGCCAGAGTCGTCGAGGGAACGGAGATAGTCGTCGAAGCCCAGGTTCGCGATCGACAGATTGCCGATCGCGGACTGGAACGCGTCGGGCACGGCCCGGAACGTACGGCCGGGCTCCTCATTGACGTCGATCAGCAGCAGCGGGCGCTCGGCGGAGGAGAACGTCACGTCGTCGGCCACGACGAGCACCGGATAGCGGCTGCCGTCCGGGACCAACGCCAGCAGCTCCTCCACGGACAGACCCTGGTGGCCGGGGTCTTCCATGACGGTCACCCAGTCGTCGCCGACCTCGTCCAGCAACGCCTGCCAGGCCTCCTCATCGGTGAAGTCGGTACGCAGAAACGGCGAATATTCGGTCTCGCGCAATGGTGCGACGGTCATGTGAACTCCAGGACTCGAGAGGAGGCCGCCAGACTACAAAGCGCCCCCGACAAGGACCAGGCCCGCCGAACACCGACACCGTTAATCAGCCCTCTGACCTGGCGCCTTCCGGGGAAACAAGAACCCGTACGAGACAGGGACGTCAGCCGCCCGGGGTCAGGATTTCCATGAGATGCCCGTCGGGGTCGCGAAAATACGTACCCCTGCGACCCTCGATGCGCTTACTGCGATAAATCTGCCCGATCTCTTGGCATGCGGGATCGCCGTAGTAGGTGATTCCGCCGCGCTGGATGCGGGCGAGGGCGGCGTCGAACTCCTGCTCGCTGACCATGAACGCGTAGTGGTGTGACTCGAAGTCGTCCAGTCGGTCGTAGTCCAGGGTGACCTGGTTGGCCAGCGTGACCGGCGTGAAGTGCGCCACCGGCGGATCGACGCTCAGGCCGAGGATTCCGGCCAGGAACTCCGCCGAGGCTCGCGGGTCACGGGCGGGGACGATGGTGTGATTCAGTTCCACGGTCATGGTGACTCCTTTCCGAGGGACGAGGACCGGTCATGCGTGGTGGGCGACGAGGTCGGCCGCCGCGGCCAACCGTTCAACGGCTTCGACGGTCCAGGCGCCGTCGACGACCATGACGATGTGGCCGATCCCCAACTCGGCGAAGGCCGCACAGCGCTCAGCGACCGCTGCCGGGCTTTCGCCGGGCTCGAGGCGGCTGCTCACGGTCTTCTCGATCGCGTCGAACGGGCGGCCCACGGCCTGGCAGTGCCCGGCGAGCACATCGAGTTTGCGCCGCAGGAGGTTCCCCTGCCCGGGAATGTCGAACAGGTTGCAGGCATCGGCATAGGCCGCGACCAGCCGTAGCGTCTTCTTCTCGCCGGCGCCTCCCACCAGGATCGGCGGGTGCGGACGGGACAGCGAGTTCGGCCGGTTCGTGGGATGGTCCAGCCGGTAGTGCACACCCTCGAACGGTGCTTCCACACCCGACCACATCTGCCGGGCCAGCCGTAGTGTCTCCTCCAGCCGCTCGAACCGTTCCGCGGTCGGCGGCAGTGGGAGTCCCATCGCCCGTGCCTCGGTCTCGTTGTAGCCGGCGCCGACCCCGAACCATGCCCGGCCGCCCGACAGCACGTCGAGGCTGGTGACGGCCTTGATCAGCAGGCTCGGCGGGCGGAAGGTCACCGCGGTGACCATGACGCCGAGGCGGACACGCTCGGTCCGGCCCGCCAGGAAGCCCAGGGCGGTGTAGGCCTCGAGCATGTCGTCGCCCGTTGTGTCATACGGATTGGCCTGGATCAGGTGATCTCCCACCCACACCGTGTCGATACCGGACTCGTCGGCCGCCCGTGCCACATCCAGCAACGAACGGCCGATGGAGTCCGGGCCGCCGGGAGAGGTGAAGTTCCCGATATTGATGCTTAGACGCATGGGCCCAGCCTGCAGCCCGGTGTTCTGCCACGCGTCCCCCTGTCGGAGGCAGTCACCGTACGCCACTCGCGGTAGGGCACTCCTACCACGCGGCCGGTTGCGCCCAGCAGGGGCGGACGGACGCTTTAGAGCGTGGCGGTGAACGAAAGCCCGCCGCGGAAACGGTGCGCACGCTCGAAGTCGCCGATCTGCTCGAGGGGGAAGGCCATGGAAATCGACATCGGACGGAGGGCGGTCCTGCTCGTGGCCGTCGGCGTCCTTGTGACCGGATGTGCGTCGTCCGGTGATGGCGACGAGCACGCGACCACTCGGGCGCCCGCGTCGACGGGGTCCTCTTCGGCGCCCCGATCGTCCGGTAAGCCCCTGGCGAGTGAGACCGGCGAAACCGCCGTGTACCCCGGCGGGAAGGTCGACATCGACGTCATGAGCATGCGGGTGAGCGAGGGAGGCAAGCTCATGGTCCTCACGCTGCGGTTCACCCCGCACCTGCCGGCGGGTTCGGAGGACCGGCCCAGGATCTACGACCTGATCGGCCAGACCCCGCTCAAGTCGTTCGAACCCGCGCTGGTCGACACGGTCAACCTCAAGCGCTACAGCGTCGTGAAGGACGACCAGGAGAACGAACTCAAGTCGGACGACATCTCCACCGTGATCGCCAACAACCACTCGGGACTCGCCACCTACACCTTCGCCGCGCCACCGGCGAACGTGACCGAGATGAACGTCCATGTCGACCCGTGGCAGCCGTTCTCCACCATCCCGGTGCAGCGATGAAGCACGTCGCGCTGCGCACCGTCGCACTTCTCACCGGGCTCACCCTCGCGGCCCCGGGAGTCGCCGAGGCCGATCCCACGGACCAGAACATCGCGGACTCCGTCCACGCGATCCGGCCGGCCGACTCGGTCAAACCGCTGAAGACGACGGAGGACGACGGCAAGCGCGTTACCGTACGGATCTCGGCTGACCTGCTCTTCGCCTTCGACAAGGCCGATCTCACGGCCGCCGCCCGCCAGACGCTCGCCCAGCTGACGCCGCAGTTGAAGAGCTCCGTCGGCACGATCGAGGTGGACGGCCACTCCGACTCCATCGGCGACCCCGGCTACAACCGGTCCCTGTCGAAGAAGCGCGCGGACGCGGTGAAGACCGCCCTGGAACAGCAGCTCGGCGGCGGCATCGGCGACCGGATCCAGGCCAGGGGCTTCGGTGAGACCAAGCCGGTGGCCCCCAACCAGTCGGGCGGCAAGGACGACCCCGAGGGCCGCGCCCAGAACCGGAGAGTCGAGATCGTCTTCACGAAGCCCTGACCCGCGACCGGCCCGGGCGTCGCCGTGTCAGTCTCCCCGATCGGCCTCGGCGAGGAGGCGTTCGGCCTGGCGGACCACGGCGATGTCCACGAACGCGCCGTCCTCCAGGGCGACGGCGCCCGTGTCCGTGACCGTGGCGGACGCGAACGCCTCGACCACACGGCGCGCCGCCTCGATCTCGGCGGCTTCCGGACGGTACGCCTCGGCGATCACCGGCAGCTGCGCCGGGTGGATCGCCGCCCGCCCGCGGAACCCCAGGGCCCGGCCCATCCGGCTGGAGGCCGCCAGACCGTCCAGGTCCGCGACGTCGGTGTACACCGACTGCACCGGAGCCGGCAGCCCGGCGGCGCGCGCCGCCACGACGATCCGCGACCGCGCCCAGGCCAGACCCGCGTCGTCCGAAACGCCCAGGTCGGCGCGCAGGTCGGCCTCCCCCAGACCGATGCTCGCCACGCGCGGATGGGCACGGGCGATGTCGTAGGCGCGCTCCACGCCGAGGGCCGACTCCAGAAGCGGATGCAGCGCGACGCCCGGGGCGGTCGCCGCCGCCTCCCGCACCTGGTCCGCCGACTCGATCTTCGGCAGCCGTACGCCGTCGGTGCCCGGCAGCAGCGGCGCCAGGGAGGCCAGGTCGGCGCGGCCGTACGGGGTGCGCAGGTCGTTGACGCGGACCTGGACCGGTCGCGGCGGATCCGCGAGCAGCCGGACGACCGCCGCCCGCGCCGCCTCCTTGTGCGCGACCGCGACGGCGTCCTCCAGGTCGAGGATCACGACGTCCGCGCTGGAGGCGAGCGCCTTCTCGACTCTGCGGGCGTGGTCGGCCGGGACGTAGAGCAGGGTCGGCATCAGATCACGCCCCGTTCGCGCAGCCCCGCGATGTCGTCCGCGGTGAGCCCGAGCGAGCCGAGGATCCGGTCGGTGTCCGCGCCGTGCGAACGCCCGCTCCACTCGATGGCGCCCGGCGTGCCCGACAGGCGGAACAGCACGTTCTGCATGCGCACGGCCCCCAGGTCGGGATCGTCCACGGTGGTGATCGCCTCCAGCGCCGCGAGCTGCGGGTCGGCCATGATGTCGGCCACGTCGTAGATCGGCGCGACGGCCGCCTGGGCCTTCTCGAACTCCTCCAGCACCTCCGCGCGCGTCCGCGAGCCGACCCACGCGGCGACGGCCGCGTCGAGTTCGTCGGCGTGCTCGGCCCGCCCCGCTCCCGTGGCGAACCACGGCTCGGACAGGTACTCGGGGTGGCCGACCAGCCGCATCACGCGCTCGGCGATGCTCTGCGCGGACGTCGAGACGGCTACCCATGAGCCGTCGGCGCACCGGTAGGTGTTGCGCGGCGCGTTGTTGACCGACCGGTTCCCGGTGCGCGGCGGGATGAGGCCGAGCTGGTCGTACGCCGTGGGCTGGCCGCCGAGCACGGTGAGGATCGGCTCGATGATGGACAGGTCCACCACCTGCCCGCTGCCCCCGGCGTCGCGAGCGCGCAGGGCGGTCATCACGGCGTACGCGGTGGCCAGCGCGGCGATGCCGTCCGCGAGCCCGAACGGCGGCAGCGTCGGCGGCCCGTCCGGCTCGCCGGTCATCGCCGCGAACCCGCTCATCGCCTCGGCCAGAGTTCCGAACCCCGGCCGCCGCGCGTACGGGCCGAACTGGCCGAACCCGGTGACGCGGGCGAGCACGAGTCCGGGGTTGGCCGCGCTGAGCCGCTCGTACGACAGGTTCCAGCGTTCGAGCGTGCCGGGCCGGAAGTTCTCGATGATCACGTCGGCGTCGCGGGCCAGGCGCAGCAGCAGCTCCTGCCCCTCCGGCGCGGACAGGTCGAGGGTGACGGTCTGCTTGTTGCGGCCGAGCATCTTCCACCACAGCCCGATGCCGTCCTTGGCCGCGCCGTGCCCCCGCGACGGATCCGGCCGGCGCGGGTGCTCGACCTTGATGACCTCGGCGCCGAAGTCGCCGAGGAACATCGCGGCCATCGGGCCGGCGAACAGCGTCGCGATGTCGAGGACGCGGACGCCCTCCAGCGGTTTCGCCATCAGCCGGCCCTTCCGTTCGCGAGGGCGGCGGTGCGCTCGGCCAGGTCGCTGATCCGTACGCCGTCGAAGCCGGTGAGGCTGCTGGTCATCCGGTCGCGCAGCGGCGCGGTCCACGCCTCGGGAATGCCCGGGGCGCCCCCGAGTGCCCCGGCGATCGAGCCGACGGTCGCGCCGTCGGAGTCGGTGTCCCAGCCGCCGGCCACCGCCGCCGCGATCGACCGGGTGAAGTCGCCGTCGCCAAGGGCGAGGGCGGCCGCGACCAGGGCCGCGTTGTTGACCGAGTGCACCCAGTGCAGGCCGGCGTGACGCTCGTGCAACCCGTCCAGGACCCGGTCGAGGTCGGGCTCGGCGCGGGCCGAGGCGACGGCCTCGTCGACCGCGCGGGCCATCCGCGAACCCTCGGGCAGCACCGCGCGGCCCGCGCGCAGCACCTCCTCCACCGAGTCCGCGACGAGGGCGGTCGCGCACATCGCCGCGGCGAACATCGCGCCGTAGACGCCGTTGGCCGTGTGGCTGAGGCACGCGTCGCGGTGCGCCATGGTGGCCGCCGCCGCGGGGTCGCCCGGGTTGACCCAGCCGTACACGTCGGTGCGGATCTGCGCGCCGATCCACTCGCGGAACGGGTTGCGGTACGTCGCGGTCCGCGGCGGCTCGATGCCGAGCAGCAGGTTGCGGTAGGCGACGCGCTCGGCGGTGAACACCCGCCCGGCGGGCAGCTCGTCCAGCCATGCCTGGGCGACGTCGTCGGTGGTGAAGTCGGGGCCGTGCCGTTCGAGCAGCGCCAGGCCCAGCATCGGGAAGTTGAGGTCGTCGTCCTCGGGCGTGCCGTCGAGGTTCTCGGCGAGGCTGTTCACGGCGCTGCGGCGGTTCCACGGCCACCGCTCCGCGATCTCCGAAGGCAGGCCCTTGGCGGTGAACCAGCCGCGGATCGGCCAGTTCCCGGTGGCCTCGGCGATCGCGCGGACGCCCCCGCGCGGGATCTTCTCCACCGGCTTGCCGAGGACGCAGCCGGCCGCCCGGCCCAGCCACGCGCCGTACACCCGATCTTGCGAGACCGTGGCGCGCGTGGCGGCGGGCCAGTCCGGGCAGGCGGCGATGATCTCCGGCAGGGCGGTCGGCTCGTGCCGTGGTGACGGGAGCGCGTCCAGCTCGGCGAGCAGTCCGTCGGCCAGCGCGCGCAGGTCCGGTGCGGCCGGCTCCGGGGAGGCGCCGGCGCGGGGCGGCGCGTCGTGCCCGCCCGCCGCGTGCCAGCGGTCGGCGATCGCGGAGACGTCCCGGCCGTCCTGCTCCGCCTGCCGCAGCTCGTGCCCGACGAGATCCTCCGGCTGGATCCAGGTCAGCCTCATACGAGCAGCCCCTCGAACGCCTGCTCGTGCGTACGCCTGCGCTCGACGTCGGCCGCGTGGACACGCTCGGCCACCGCCGCGATGGCCCGGCCGGGCGCCTCCAGGTCCAGCCGGCTGGCGGTGGAGATCTCCCGGCGCCAGTCCGCGGGTACGGCGTCCGTCCCGCCCAGGGCACCGGCGATGGCGCCGCCCATGCTGGCGATCGAGTCGGCGTCGCGGCCGTAGTTGACCGCACCGAGCACGGTCTCGCGGTAGTCCCCGCCCGCGATCAGCAGGAACGCGAGCGCGAGCGGCAACTCCTCGATGCTGTGCGTCCGGCTCGGCCGTCGCGCGCCCAGCCCCTGGTCGCGGTAGGTGTCGGCGACCGTGTCGTACGGGCGGACCGCCTCGCGCAGCCCGGCGAACGACCCCTCCCACTGCGCGAAGTCGCGCGCCCGCTCGCAGACGGCCTCGACCGCCGCGCGGGTGCCGTCCTTGGCGAGCCGGATCGCCGTGGCGACCACCGAGTCCGGGGTCGCGCCGAGCCGCATCGCCTCGGCGACGGCCGCCGCGAACACGCCGGCCGCCTCGCGCCCGTAGCTGGACTGGTGCGCGCCCGCCAGCTCGATCGCCTCGGCGTACGCGCCGTCGGGGTCGGCGGCGTTGACCACGCCGACCGGCGCCATGTACATCGCGGCGCCGCAGTTGACGATGTTGCCCACGCCGGCCTCGCGCGGGTCGATGTGGCCGTAGTGCAGGCGCAGGACCAGCCACTTCTCGGCCAGGAACACCCGTTGCAGCGGCAGTGCCTCCGCCTCCAGCTCCGGGATCCAGCGCTTCTCGCCCATCATCTCGGGCACGAGGTGGTCCGCAGCGGCGTACGCGTCCAGGTGCCCGCCGGCCCGCTCGTACACGCGGATCAGCGCGTGCGTCATGAGGGTGTCGTCGGTGACGTGCCCGTCGCCCTTGTGGTACGGCGCGATGGGCCGCGCGTTGCGCCAGTCCGCGAAGTACGGCGGGACGATGCCCGTCACCCAGCCGTCGTAGCGCTCGCGGATCTGCTCGGGCGTCCACCCCTCGGTGGCTCCGCCGAGCGCGTCGCCGACCGCGGCACCGGCGATCGCGCCGACGGCCTTGTCCTGCAGGAGCGTCATTGTTCCCCTTCCGTGCGTTCACCGGATCGTTCGGCGACGTCGTCGGCGATGGCGATGAGGTCCGCGCCGGCCAGGTCCGGCAGGCAGCACCCGGCGAGGACTTTGGTGTTGTCCCGCCAGGGTTCGGGCAGTGCCGTGTAACCGGTGATCGCACCGGTCAGCGCGCCGGTCAGCGCGGGTGCCGAGTCGGCGAGCGAGGCCAGGCAGGCGGCGGCCGGTACGGCGCGGGCCAGGTCGCCGGCCGACGCCCTGGTCAGCGCCAGCGCGACCGGGACGGTCTGCGCGGCGGCCAGCCCGTAGCTGTAGACGTGGTCCTGCACCGCGGCGTCGAGCGCGGGGATCACGGCGAACGCGTCGCCCGGCGCGTCGAGCGCGTCCAGCGCCGCCTGCCGGATCGCGGTGCCGCAGGGCAGCGCGGCGAGCCCGGCGTCCACGGCGTCGATCGCGGACCCGCCCGCCACCGCGACGGCGACCGCCGCGGCCATCGCGGCGGCCCCGTGGACGCCGTCCTCGGCGTTGGTGACCTCCGCGTCGGCGCGGGCGCGGCGCGCGGCCGTCTCCGGGTCGCCCGCCGACGCAGCGCCGAACGCCACCGCGCGAACCGCCGCGGCGTCGTCGAAGTAGTGCGGGTTGTCGTGACCGCTGACGGGCGGGTCCAGCCCGCGCGCCAGGTTGTCCAGGGCCGTACGGACCGAGATCCGGGCCCGTACGGAGTCGTCCAGCGCGGCGAACGCGGCCCGGCGGTCCTCATCCAGGGTCCGGGCGGTCCAGGCCAGCCACTCCGCGTCGTCGGACGGGCCGATGCCCAGCGCGGCGACCGGCTGGTTCAGCGCGAACGGCACGGGCAGCGCCGTGAGGCGGTGCTCCTCGGCGAACGTGTCGAGCTCCCTGCCGAGCCTGCGGGTCCACGGGGCCAGCAGCGCCCACCGGTGCCGGGCGGCGGGCCAGCCGGCCGCGTCGCCGATGGCGAGCCCGGCGAAGGCGCCGCGTACCCGATCATCCCCCGATGACATGTCTGTTCCTCCGCTTCTCAGCCGCTCATCCGCCGCCGCACCAGGGCGTCGGCGACCTCGCGTACGTCGCGGCCCGCGACCGCGGGCAGGCACGTGCCCCGCGCCGGGCCGATGGCGCGCGCCCAGCGCTCCGGTACGCCGCCCTCGCCCCGGCCGGCGCCGGCGAGCGCGCCGGCGATCGCGGCGGTCGTGTCCGCGTCCCGGCCGAGGCTCACCGCGGTCACCACGGACTCCTCGACGTCGCCGCCGCCGGTCAGGTACGCGGCGAAGGCGAGCGCGACCGCCTCCGGCGCGAGGTCGGTCCACGGGTAGTGACGGGTGACCACGGCCTCGTGCAGACGCCGCGCCAGGTCCTCACCTGTCTCGGCGAGTTCTCTGGTCGCACTCGGCTTCTCACTCGCTCCGCGCCCGGTCTCGTCCCTCAACCGGCCACTCCGCTCGCTCGGCGCCTCGCGCTCCGCGCGCATCGCGGCACCGACGCTCCGGGCGGTCCAGGAGTCGGCCGGGACCGCGGCCAGTCCGGCCGCCACCACGGCCGACGGTTCCGCGCCGGTCATCGCGACGGCGACCGCCGCCGCGACCGCCCGGCCGCCGTTCACTCCCTCGCCGCTCTGGCTGACCGCGCCGTCGACCGCCGCGAGGCGTGCCGCCTCCGCCGGGTCGCCCGCGGCGAACACCCCGTACGGGGCGGAGCGCATCGCCAGGCCGTCGGACCAGCCGTGCCGGTGGGAGAGCCCGGTCAGGGGCGGCTCCAGGCCGCGGCGGAGCGCCTCGACCGTGCCCAGCTCGGAGAAGCCCGCGCCCTTCATCGGGCCGGTGATCGGCAGGATCTGCTCCCGGTACGTACGGACCACGTCCGCGCTGGTGAGCGCCGATCCGTACGTCTCCAGCAGCAGCCCTACGAAGATCGCGTACTCGGTGTCGTCCGTGCCCGCCGCGACGCCGTCCGGGCCGGGCTCCAGCTCGGTCAGCCGGCCCCACCTCCGGGCGATCTCCTCGGGGGTGAGGTTCTCGGCGGGGCGCCCGAGGGCGTCGCCGGCCGCCAGGCCGAGCAGACACCCGCGGGCGCGGTCCCCGATCGTCATCTCGCCGCTCAATGCTGGTATCTCGCCAGCACCTTGTCCCCGTCGCCGGTCAGCTTCTGCGCCAGCTGATCAATGCTGATCTTGTTGGCGAAGTATGACTGGAGCGCCGGCGTGGCGACCTTGGTCTTGAACTCGTCGTAGCCGTCGACCTTCAGGTACGGGGCGAGGATGAGGTTCTTCGCCGAGGCGATGGCGATGTCCCAGCCGTCCTTGGGGGTGTTCAGCGACGGGTCCTTGGCGGCCGTCTGGCTCGTCGGGATCAGCCAGTCGCCCTTGGCCAGCTCCACCTGGTGCTGCCCGTTCAGGAACCAGCTGATGAACTTCACGGCCTCTTTGGGGTGCTTGCTGTCGGCGGCGACGGACAGCGTCTGGGCGATCTCGCCCTGCTGCGTCGTCTGTCCCTTCAGCGGCGGGATGGTGACCCACTGGAAGTTCTTCGGCGCCTGCTCGATGACCTGCTGGCGCATGTAGATGCTCGCGGGGAGCATGGCGAACTTGCCCGCGTAGAAGCCGGGCAGCGGGTCGGCGGTGCCCATGCCCAGCGCCGACGGGTCGGCGCTCTTGTCCTTGTAGAGCTGGTCGTGGATCCGCTGGAGCACCTCACGCTCCTGCGGGCCCACCTTGACCGTCGTCTTGCCGCCCGAGGTCTGGAAGAACGTTCCGCCGTAGTTCAGCGCGAGGTTGAGCACGCGGTTCACCGGGGACTTGAGCGCCCAGGCCACGCCGAAGCGCTTGCCGGTCGTGAGCTTCTTGGAGATCTGCTGGAACTGGTCCCAGGTCCAGGGCTGGTCGACGGTCGGCACCTTCACGCCGGCGTCGTCGAGCATCTTCTTGTTGGCGAGGATGACCTGCGACTCCTGCAGGAACGGCACGCCGTAGATGCCCTGCTCGCCGCCGCCCTGGCCCGCGAAGGTCGCGGTGCCCCAGGCCGACTGCGGGATGTCGCTCTTCAGGCTCGAGGGAAGCAGCTTGGTCAGGTCGGTCAGGTACCCCTGGCTCGCGAATCCGGCCAGCGCCGACGAGTCGTCGTGGATGACGTCCGGCGGGTCGCCGCCCTCGAAGGAGGTGACGAGCTGGTCGTTGACGTTGTCCCAGCTGCCCTGGACGTACTGCACCTGGATCTTGGGGTTCTCCTTGTTCCACTCGGCGACGAGGCGTTTGTTCGCCGCGAGGGAGTCCTTCTGCCAGGCCAGGCTGAGGAACTTCAGCTTGACCGGCTTATCGGAATCGCTGCTGCCACCACCGGAACAGCCGGCGGCCAGCCCGATCACGGCGGCCGCGGCGACCGCGGCCACGGAACGAAGACGACGCATGGGCAACCTCCTGATTAACCCTTGACGGCACCGGCGGTGAGGCCCGAGCGGAGCCGGCGTTGGATGACGGCGAAGAACACGAGACTGGGGATGGTCGCCAGCACCGACGCCGCGGCGAGCGGCCCCAGCCGGGCGGCCTGTTCGGCGCCGGTGAACTTCACGAGCGTGAGCGGCAGGGTCGCCTTGTCCGGGTCCTTGAGGATCACGAGCGCGAAGAAGAACTCGTTCCACGAGGAGATGAAGGCGAACAGCAGCGTGGCGATCACGCCGGGAGTCAGCAGCGGGGCGATGACCCGGACGAGCGTACGCACCCGCCCGGCGCCGTCGACGGCCGCCGCCTCCTCCAGCTCACGCGGAACGCCGCGGACGTACCCCTGGAGCATCCACAGCGCGAACGGCAGGGTGAACGTCACGTGCACGAGGATCAGCCCCGGCAGGGTGTTCACCAGGTCCAGCTTCCGCAGGATCATGAACAGCGGGATGACGATCAGCATCACCGGGAACACCTGGCTGACCAGCACCCACCCGATCGCCACCCGGTTCAGCATCGACCGGTGCCGGGCCAGCGCGTACGCCGCGGGCAGCGCGAGCATCACGGTGATGACCGCCACGGACAGCGCGACGACCAGGCTGCGCAGCGCGCTCCCGGTGAGGTCCTGGGTGGAGAACGCGTCGGTGAAGTTGCTCAGCGTCGGGTGGTGCGGGATCCAGCGCGGATGCAGGTTCGCCATCTCGCGCTGCGTCTTGAACGACGTCGACAGCAGCCACAGCAGCGGAAACGCCAGGAAGACCAGGTACGCGAGCAGCGCCACGTACTTCAGCGGTTTGCTCATGAGGCGTTCTCCCTCATCTGGCGCCAGAGGTAGAGGCCGAGTACGGCGAGCACGACGATGGTGATCGCGACGCCGAGCGCCGCCGCGTACCCGAAGAACCCGTAGCGGAACGCCTCCTCGTACGCGAAGAGCATCGGCAGCCGCGTACGGCCGCCCGGACCGCCCTGCGTCAGCGCGTAGACCATGGCGAACTGGTTGATGTTCCACACGAAGTCGAGCGAGGTGATCGCGATGATCACCGGGCGGAGCTGGGGCAGCGTGATGCTCCAGAAGCGCCGCCACACGCCGGCGCCGTCTACGGAGGCGGCCTCGTGCAGCTCCGACGCGACGCCCTGCAGCCCGGCCAGCAGGACCACGGTGGTCTGCGGCATCCCGGTCCACACGCCGACGACGATGATCGCCGGTAGCACGGTGCCGAAGTTGTTCAGCCAGTCGATGTTGTGGCCGATGACGTGCGCGTCGCGCAGCGTCTCGTTGAGGACGCCGGCGGTCGGGTGGTAGACGAGCCGCCACATCAGACCGATGACGATCGGCGGCATCGCCCACGGTGCCATCGCGAGCGCCCGCGCGAGCCCGCGGAACCGCAGGTCGGAGTTGAGCAGCAGGGCGAGTCCTAGCGCGGCGGCGAACTGCAGGACCGTGACGCTGACCGCCCAGATCAACCCGATCTTGAAGGAGGACCAGAAGTCCCCGTCGGTCAGCACCTCGCCGAAGTTCTTCAGTCCCACGAACGAGATGACCGCGTTGCGGCCCCCGCGTGCGTCCGTGAAGGACAGGTAGATGCCGTACAGCAGCGGGCCCACGCTGAAGATCAGCACCGGGATGAGCGCCGGGAGCAGGAGGAACGAGACGCCGCGGTCGGCGCGGCGGCCCTTCCCGACCCGGCCTCGGGCGGTGGCCTCGATGGCTGTCATGAGATGCCCTTCTGCGAACACGTCGATCCGCGGACGACCAGGCGGGGTTCGACCGTGACGACCCGGGGCTCGGCGTCGCCGTCGGAGAGGCGGTCGAGCATCAGCTCGGCCGCGCGGCGACCGCGTTCGGCCGACCCGAGCGCGACGCTGGTGAGCGCGGGCCAGGCCGCCGGCGCCAGGTCCGTGTCGTCGGTGCCGACCACGGCGACGTCCTCCGGCACCCGCACTCCCTCCGCGCGCAGCACGTCCAGCGCGCCGAGCGCGATCAGGTCGTTGGCGCACATGAGGGCGTCCGGACGGGTCCGCGCTAGGAGTCTTCGGGTGGCGGCGGCGCCGTCCTCGCGGTAGAAGTCACCGATCTCGATGAGCGCCGGATCGTGCGGCAGGCCCAGCTCGGTCAGCGCGTCGGCGTACGCGCGGGCTCGCGCGGCGCCCGGCACCGTGTCGAGCGGGCCGTTGACGAAGCCGATGCGGCGACGCCCCAGCGCGTACAGGTGGTCGAGCGCGAGCCGGATCCCGGTGCGCGAGTCCGCCCGTACGTTGTCGACGGGCGTGCCGGCGGGCACCGACCCGATGACCACGACCGGGGCGCGGGCCTCGGCGAACGCCTCCAGGTGCCGCTCGGTGACGCGGATCGGGCTGATGATGAGGCCGTCCGCGTACCGCTCGCCGAGCCGGCGCAGCACGTCGAGCTCGTCGTCGATGTCGGCGTCGGTGGAGTGGAGGATGAGGCGGAGGCCCGCGTCCTTCAGCACCGGCTGCATCGCGCGGACCATCGCCACGTACGTCGGGTTGCCGATGTCCGCCATGGCGAACGCGACCTGGTTCGTCCGGCTCGACTTCAGCGACCGCGCCACCGAGTTGGGGACGTAGCCGAGCTCCTCGGCGGCGACCCGTACGGCGCGTACGGTCGCCTCGCTGGTGGGCAGCCCGTTCAGGACACGCGACACCGAGGCGATCGAGACACCGGCACGCTCGGCGATGGTCGTGATCGTCGGTCCCTGACGCATGACCACCTCCAGTCGAGGGTTCTCCGTAAACGTTTACGGCGACGCCGTCCGGAGGGTCGTAAACGTTTACGGACGAGGGAAAGGCGCGAGCGAGGGCAACGCCTTCGGGAGTGAGGAGTATGAAACCGCCCTGAAACGTCCACGTCAAGTGGGGTATGCGAAGAAGCCACCCTCCACAGACGCCGGGCCCCCGGCTTCGGCTCGCGCGCGGGCCCGCCACACCGCGCCGTACCGAGAGCGGGCGACCCGCGCCGCGAGTACGAGCGGGACAGGATGGCCGGGGGCCGGATCCGGGGGCGCCCGCGCCGCGAGTGCCGGTGGGACGTCATGGGCCGGGTCCGGTTCCCGGCGACCCATGGCCGGCCGGGCGCGACGCCCGGTCGGCCAGGCGAAAGGAAAGGGCGCCCGGCCGTTCCAGGGATTTTCGCCGAGGAAATCATTTCCGCGCTGAACCCTGTCGGCGCGTCTCCCGTATGCCGGAGTGAACGGCTCGAACGAACTATCTTTCCGGCAGTCAAGGAGGAGCCCTGATCATGGGTGCTCGCATCAAGACCCTGCTGAGTCTGACCGCGGCGGGGATTTTCGCGTCCGCACTGGTCCCGGCGGCGGCGCACGCCGACGGCGTGAACTTCCGCTTCTGCAACGTCAGCGGGAACATCAACCCGCATGACGAGTACGTGTCGTTCCCGTACCGCGGCGGGTTCTCCTCCTACATCGAGCCGCCGGGCGGCTGCTGGAGCGCCGTGCTGAGCGGTGTGGCCAGCGACGAGGCGGTGGGTTACCGAAACGTCAACGGACAGTGGCTGGCCGTCGCCACCAAATACTTCAGTGACTCTTCCGGATCCGTCGAATTCGACTTCTGATTTTGTTTACCACGGCCTGGTCCGGCAGATGGTCCGCCATCACGCGGACCGGGCCGTTCGCTGAATGGCGAGAGCGACCGCGCCGAGGAGTTCGGCGCGGTTCTCCAGTGTTCCGGTCGTCACGGTCACCGCGCGTGCGACGCCCGGCTGGGCGTAGCGCGTGATCGCCTCCCGGATGCCGTCGGTGAGCGCGCCGCCCGGCAGGCTCAGCTCACCGCCGACGATCACGGCCTCGGGGTTGAGCACGTTGCACATGTCGGCCAGCGACCGGCCGATGACGCGTCCGGCGTCGCCGACGACGCGGGACGCGCCCGAGTCGCCCGCCTGGAGCAGCCGGACCACGTCCGCGACGGTGAGCGCGTCGCCGTGCATCGGCCGCAGCGCCGCGAGGATGTGCGGCGTCGAGACCAGCGTCTCCAGGCAGCCGCGGCTGCCGCACCGGCACACGAGCCCGTTGAGCTCGATCTGCACGTGGCCCAGTTCGCCCGCGTAGCCGTTGGTGCCGCGGTAGAGGCGCCCGTCGAAGATCAGGCCGGCGCCGACACCGGTGGAGACCTTGACGAAGACCAGGTCGCGTTTTCCGGTGCCGGCGCCGTACGTCATCTCCCCGAGCGCACCCAGGTTGACGGCGTTCTCCGGGATGACCGGGCGCCCGATGCGCTCGCCGAGGCCGCCCGCGGGATCGATGTCGACCCATCCGGGCAGGATGTTGTTGACCACGACGCGGCCGGTGTGCCGGTCGAGGGGCGCGGGCAGGCCGACGACGACCTTTTCGACGTCGCCCTTCCGATGGCTGGTTTCGCGCAATATTTCGCTGAATTCGCGGGCCGCGGTGTCAAGGGCGACCTCCACGGAGTTGTCGACGGACAGCCGCACGTGGCGCTCGGCGGTGACGTCGCCCGAGAGCGTGGCCACGGCGACGCGCAGATCGCCGTGGCCGAAGGCCATGCCCACGACGAGACCCGCCGCCTCGGTGAGCGCCAGCCGGGCGGGCGGCCGTCCCCGGCCCGGCGTGACGCGGGTGTTCGGGTCGGCGGGCACCTCCCGCAGGACGCCGTCGCCGATCAGCCGGGCGGCCAGGGCCGCCACCGTCGCCCGCGACAGCCCGGTGATCCGCTCGAGCTCCGCGCGGGTGACCGTCCCGTGCGCGCGCACCGCCGCGACCATGCGGTCGAGGTTGTACGCGCGGTGCGGATATCCCGGCCTGGGTCGCGGGCTCACTTGGCTCATGCCGTCCTCCCGGCGCGTACGCTACCGCGCTAATTTTGCATTTTTCTCAGCATAATTAGGCCAGATATGGCACTCCTCCCTCCATTGACAAGGCAGAAATGCCGTCTTAACTTCGCGGAAATCCCCCCTATTCGGGCAGCCCGAAGAGCGTGGAGAGCCCCGATCGATCCGATGAGGAGCGCCCATGTACACGCCGCCACGAAGATCCCGCCGACGTACCGCGCTCGCCTGCGCGCTCGCGGTCACACTCCCGCTGAGCCTGGCCCTCACCGCCGGGCCGGCCGGCGCCACCACCCACGCGTCGCGCACCACGGTGACGGTGAGCGCCGGTGGCGGCTACACCATCGACACGAGCGGCCCGCGCTATCACTTCGCGGGCTCGGTCGGCGCCCCGGTGGACCACATCAAGCACGTCAGCGGCCGGGACGGCGTCGGCGCCTACCATGAGGTCGACTTCGACTACACGGCCGGCGGCGTGGGGCGCGGCAGCGGCATCCGCGCCTACGACGACAAACCGGTGGTCCTGTTCACCACGACGTACCGGCAGGCCGCGGCCAACGCCTATCCGTTCCCCGCGCTGTCGGGCAAGCCGGCCCTGCCGCACACCGAGACCTTCGCCGGCTGCTTCGCCGACCGGAAGTTCGACGCCTCGGGCGACGCGGGCTTCAGCCCGTACCTGGCGTTCGACGCCTCCGGCAGCGGCTACCTGCTCTCGCCCGCGTCCAACTTCACGACCGCGGTCACGAAGTACGACGCGAGCGGCGCGCTGACCAGCGGCGTCTCCTCGGGCGTCAGCAGCCTGCCGGCCGGGTTCACCCAGCGCACCGTGCTCGCCTTCGGCCACGGCATCAACGACGTCTACGGCACCTGGGGCAAGGCCCTCACCGGTCTGTCCGGCAAGCACCGGCCGTCGCAGGACGCCACGAACACCCTCGCCAAGCTCGGCTACTGGACCGACAACGGCGCCACGTACTACTACAACTACGACAAGAGCCTCGGCTACGCCGGCACGCTGCAGGCGGTCCGCGACGACTGGAAGGCCAAGGGCCTCCCGATGGGGAACCTGCAGCTGGACAGCTGGTTCTACCCGAAGGGCCCGAACGCCGTCTGGGACGACAACCCCGAGGGCGAGTACCGCTACGAGGCGGACAAGACGCTGTTCCCCGACGGGCTCAAGGCGTTCCAGCAGAGCGTGGGCGTGCCCCTGATCACGCACGCCCGGTGGATCGACCCGTCCAGCCCGTACCACCAGGAGTACAAGATGTCGGGGCAGGTGGTCACCGACCCGGCATTCTGGAACGACCGAATGCGCTACCTCAAGGCGTCCGGAGTCGACACCTTCGAGCAGGACTGGCTGTGCTCGCACGCGCAGCCCGACTTCAACCTCACCGACCGCGCCGCGTTCCTGGACAACATGGCCAAGGCCGCGGCGGCGAACGGCCTCGACATCCAGTACTGCATGCCGCTGCCGCAGGACTACCTGCAGAGCACGCTGTACGACAACGTCACCAACACCCGGGTCTCGAACGACCGGTTCGAGCGCTCCAAGTGGGACTCGTTCCTCTACACATCACGCCTGGCGAGCGCGCTCGGCGTGTGGCCGTGGGCGGACGTGGCGATGAGCACCGAGACGCAGAACCTGCTGCTGCAGAACCTGTCCGCCGGCCCGGTCGGCGTCGGTGACCCGATCGGCAAGGAGAGCGCCGCCAACCTGAACAAGGTGGCCGAGGCGGACGGCACGATCGTCAAGCCGGACACCCCGATCGTCCCCGACGACGCCACGTACGTGGGTGACGCCGCCCAGCCCGGCGGCGCGATGGTCGCGACGACCGGCAGCCGCCACGGCTCGCTGTCCGCCGGCTACGTCTTCTCCTACGCGCGCGCCGTGCCGACGCCGAAGCCGGACACGACCTACGAGGCGGAGGACGCCAAGCTGTCCGGGCCCGTCGTGGGCACCGACCACTCCGGCTACACCGGCCGCGGATTCGCCGACTACCAGCACGACTCCGGCGACTACGTGGAGTGGAACGTCGACGTGCCGTCCGACGGCACGTACACACTGCTGTTCCGGTACGCCAACGGCGGCTTCGCGGGCCGGCCCCTCGCGGTCACGGTGGACGGCGGCACGGCGTCCACGCAGCCGTTCGACACGACCGGCGACTGGGCCTCGTGGTCGGTACAGCCGGTGGTGGTCACCCTGTCCGCCGGCCACCACACCGTACGGGCGGCGACGACGGGCGCGAACGGTCCGAACATCGACAACCTCGGTGTCAGCGCCGGCGCGGTCACCGTGCCGACGACCGAGGACGCCCACTTCCGGCCCGCCGACCTCGGCGTGACGGGGAAGGCGTACGTGTACGACTACTTCTCCGGCACCGGCAAGGTGGTCGACGCCGATGACACCTACACCGCGCAGGTGACCCGCGACGGGTCGTACTTCCAGGTGGTGCCGGTGGGCCGGTCGGGCATCGCGTTCCTCGGCGACGCCGGCAAGTTCGTGTCCCTGGGCAAGCAGCGGATCAGGTCGCTGTCGGACGGCGGCGCGGTCAACGCCACCGTCGCGTTCGCCCGCGGGGACGGACCGGTCACGCTGCACGGCTACTCTCCGGTCCCGGTGTCGGTACGGGCGGCGGGCGGCAGCGCCGGCGACGTCCACTACGACGCCGCCTCGCATCTGTTCTCCGTACAGGTCAGCCCCGGCCACGGCGCCACCGTGGCCGTGACCGTGACCCGGCGGTAAGGCTGAGGCCGGTCTCCCCCGCGGCCTCCGCGAGGGAGGCCGGCCGCTCCGCCCCGTACTCCCATTCCGGCACTTACGGCCGACTCCGGGCAGACCGTTGACTGTCCCCGGAGACCAACCTAATTTCGACGAGTCACCTCCGGACGATCCCCCGGCGAGGAGGTCCCGCGTGCGCGACCAGGGACTGGGTTCGTGGCCGGTACGGCGAGCACGCAAGACGCCGGAGGACGTCGCCCTCATCCACGACGACCGGGCGATGACGTACGCGGAGCTGCGCGAGCGGGTGGTCCGGCTCGCGCACGCCCTGCGCCGTGCCGGGGTCGGGCCCGGTGACCGGGTCGCCTACCTGGGCTTCAACCATCCGTCGTTCCTGGAGACGCTGTTCGCCACCGGGATGCTCGGTGGGGTGTTCGTCCCGCTCAACGCGCGGCTGGCCGGGCCGGAGGTCGCCTACCAGCTCGCCGACTCGGGCGCCTCGGTGCTGATTCACGCGCAGCCCGTGGACGACCTCCCGGTGACCGCGATCGCGCGGGAGGAGCTCGACCGGCTGCCGGCGGCGGACGAGCCGATCGACGTACCGGTCGCGCTCGACGACCCCTGCATGATCATGTACACGTCCGGCACCACCGGGCGGCCCAAGGGCGCGGTCCTCACCCACGGCAACATCACCTGGAACGCCGTCAACGTCCTGATCGACCACGACCTGATCGCCCGCGAGGTCGCGCTGGTGTCCGCGCCGCTGTTCCACACGGCGGGGCTGAACATGCTGACGCTGCCGGTGCTGCTCAAGGGCGGCACCTGCGTGCTGACCGGCGGCTTCGACCCGGACGCCACCTTCGACCTGATCGAACGGCACCGCGTCACCTTCATGTTCGGCGTACCCGCGATGTTCCAGGCGGTGGCACGCTCGCCGCGCTGGGCGGAGGCGGACCTGTCGTCGCTGCGCCTGCTGACCTGCGGCGGAGCGCCCGTACCGCCCTCGCTCATCGCGACGTACCAGGAGCGCGGGCTGACCTTCCTCCAGGGGTACGGGATGACCGAGGCGGCGCCCGGCACCCTGTTCCTCGACGCGGCGCACGCCGTGTCCAAGGCCGGTTCGGCGGGCGTGCCGCACTTCTTCACCGACGTGAAGGTGGTCGGCCTCGGCGGCCTGGAAGAGGTGCCGCCCGGCGAGACCGGGGAGGTCGTCGTCAACGGACCGCACGTCATGCCCGGCTACTGGGGACTGCCCGAGGAGACGGCCCGGACGTTCACCGACGGCTGGTTCCGTACGGGCGACGCGGCGCGCCTGGACTCCGACGGCTACGCCTACATCGTCGACCGCATCAAGGACGTGATCATCTCCGGCGGCGAGAACGTCTACCCCGCCGAGGTGGAGAACGCCCTGCTCGCCGACCCCGACGTCGTGGAGTGCGCGGTCATCGGCATCCCGGACGAACGCTGGGGCGAGACCGGCCGCGCCATCGTCGTCCCCCGCGAGGGCTCGAACCTGACGACCGAACGCCTCCTCGCCGCACTGTCGGGCCGCCTCGCCCGCTACAAGCTCCCCACCTCGGTCGTCTTCACCGACGAGATCCCCCGCAACGGCACCGGCAAGATCCTCAAATCCCGGCTGCGGGCGACGTACGGCGGTGCCGACTGACGGAGACGTCGTTTCACCTGGTGAGCCGAGGGCGGGTCAGGCACGGCGTGCGGCCCACACCGTCCGCTCGGTGCGTACGCGCAGGTCGTCGCGGCGCAGGATGCTGTGCGGACCGCCGGTGTCGAGCAGTCGGTCGAGAGCGGTCAGGTCCTCGGCCGTCAGAGCGGGTGCGACACTGCCGCGCATGCGACGCAGGCTGCTGAGCGCGTAGCGGCCGACCGCGTCGGTTTCGGACGGGTCGATGCTGACGGCGACGATGCGTTCGCCCTCGATGGTGAAGCCGGCCTTCGCCAGCTTCGCTCGCCAGTCGGCGCCGCGGTGGGGCACGTGCTCGGCGTGGTGGTGGTCGAGTGCCGCATGGCAGCGCTCTTCGAGCCCGGGAGCGTCTTTCGGAGCGTCTTCGGGCAGGAACCGGGGGAAGCCGGCCAGCTCGACGACGGCGAACAGGCCGCCCGGTGCCAGCAGGTCGTGGACCTGGCCCAAGGCGCGGTCGGGGTCGGCCATGTGGTGCATGGAGGCCGACGCCCAGACCAGCTCCGGCGTGCCGAGTTCGGGCCACGCCGCCGCGTCGAGGTCGGCCTGCACGATGCGCACGCGATCGGCCGCTCCGGCCGCGGCCACTTTCTCCCGCAGGCGGTGCAGGTGCACGGCGGAGGAGTCGACGGCCGTCAGCTCCGCCTCGGGAAAACGCCGGAGCAGAGCGAGGACGCCGGCTCCGGTCCCGCAGCCCAGATCCACGATGCCGCGAGGGCTGCTCTCGATGGGCAGCCAGTCGGTGATGGAGGCGAGGTGTTCGGCGAGCACTTCCGCGTCCAGGTCGAGAAGCTCCGTCTGGTCGCCTACGTCGTGGACGGCGTGCATGTGCGGGGAGGTGTGGCTCATACGTCCACGCTAAGCGGGCCGTTCGGACCTGGCCTGGCGGCTTTCCGAACGCGCAAGGCGATGGCCGCCGGCGCTGCCGAACACGCAAACCGTCATCGTCGCGCGCGGCTCGCCCGGCCGGCGTCCTCGCCACGCTGATGACCGCGGCGGGCGTCGCGGTCGAAGATGCCCAGGATCTCGCAGGGTCCGCCCTCGGCCCCGATGGCGTGCGGAAGCATCGTGGGGAACTCCGCGGCCTGGTCGGTCTCGATCCGCAGGCGTCGGTTGCCCAGCAGCAGGATCGCGGTGCCGGACAGGACGACGAGCCATTCGCGCCCCGGGTGGGCGCGCATCCGCGAGGGATCGCCGGGCGGCGGGTCGGTCATGCGCTGACGCACGACGGTCATGCCGGGGTCGGCCTTGATGGGCCAACGCTTCAGCCCGCGGGCCGCATCGATCATCGGGCTGGAGACCACGTCGTCGGTATCGGTCTCGACCAGCTGGTCGAGGGAGGTGTCCAGGGCCCGGGCGAGGGTGACGAGCTGGTCCAGGGCCAGCCGCCGCCGGCCGTTCTCGATACGGCTGAGCGTGGACTGGCTGACCTTGGCCCGGACGGCCAGATCCTCCAAGGACCAGCCCTGAGCCACGCGCAGTGCCCGGATGCGTTTGCGCACCAGGCTGTCCAGCTCACCATCGTCATGCGTCATAGGCAACATCGTATGCCGTAGCGGCAATCCTGACTTAGCGTCGTTCGTGTTCGCCCCACCGACCACACCGCGCCCCGGCTCTGCTCCGGCGCCGATCTGCGCATGTCCTGTTGAGAGGAATCCATGAGTATCAACCAGCCCGGCAAGGTGAGCGCCGAGCCGAGCGGCGTCCCTGGCGAGAGGGTGCCCGACGCGCGCCGGCGTCGCACGATCCTGATCGCCGTCTGCATCGCGTTGATGGCCGTCATCGCCTCGGTTTCCGGGCTCAACGTCGCCCAGCCCGACCTCGCCATCACCTTCGGCGCCTCGCAACGCACGATCCTTTGGATCATCAACGTCTACGCGCTCGGTCTGGCCGCACTGCTGTTGCCGCTCGGCGCGATCGGCGACCGCTTCGGCCGCAAGCCCATGCTGCTGGCGGGCCTGACCGTCTTCGGCGTGGCCAGTGCTGCGGCAGGTCTGGCCCCGTCAGCGGAGGTCATGCTGGCCGCGCGGCTGTTCAGCGGCGTCGGCGCAGCGATGATCATGCCCATCACCCTCGCCGTCATCACCTCCACCTTCCCCCCCGACGAACGGGGGCAGGCGATCGGCGTGTGGACCGGTGTCGCCGGGGGCGGCGGCATCCTGGGCATGTTCCTCTCGGCCGCGCTGGTCGACGTGGCCAGTTGGCGGTGGCTGTTCGTCCTGCCCGTCGCACTCGACATCGTCGCACTGGCCATGACGCTGCGATCCGTCCCCGACTCCCGCGAGACGTCCGGGCATGCCTTCGACGCCGTCGGCGCGCTGACCTCCGTCGTCGCCGTGGTAGGGCTCATCTTCCTGCTTCAGGAAGGCCCGGAGCGCGGCTGGACCGCGCCCGCGACTTTGCTCAGCCTCGCCGTCGGCATCATCGCCGCCGGTGCCTTCGTGGCCTGGGAACTGCGCCGCCGGGAGGCCGCCCTCCTGGATGTGCGCCTGTTCGGCGAACGCTCTCTGGCCGGCGGCTCGATCACGTTGCTGGTGGTCTTCGGGGTCCAGGCGGGTATCTTCGTGGTTCTCTTCCCCTTTCTGCAGGCCGTCCTCGGCTGGTCGGGGCTGCTGTCCACCCTGGCGCTGATGCCGATGGCCGTGCTGATGATGGCGACCTCCGGCCTCGCCCCCAAGCTGGCCGCGCGTACCAGCCCCCAGGCGACGATGACCATCGGGATTCTCCTGTCCGGTGCCGGTCTGGCGCTCATGGCCGCCTTCGTCTCCGTCGACGGCGGCTATCCGTCCGTCCTGCCCGGCATGCTCGCCATGGGTACCGGCATGGGTCTGTCGATGACACCCTCGACCGAGGCCATCACCAGCGCTCTCCCCCGTGAGCGCCAGGGCGTCGCGTCCGCGCTCAACGACGTGACCCGCGAATTCGGCACCGCGCTCGGCGTCGCCCTGCTCGGAGCGCTCCTGTCCGCCGGCTACCGCGACGCCATCGGCTCCCGGCTCGACGGCGTTCCCAAGGGCCCGGCCGACACCGCGCGCGAGGGCGTCGCCAATGCCCTCGACGCCGCGCACCAGGCAGGCCCCCACGCGCAGGCCGTGATCCGTGCCGCCAAGGAGTCGTTCGTCGACGGCTGGCAGCATGCCATGTGGGCAGGAGTCGCGGTCATGGCCGCCCTCTTTCTCTACGTCCTCGCCCGGGGACCGCGACACTCCACCCGCACAACGGAGGACGAACCAGAACCGATCGACGCGGCCACCCGATGACCTGGGACTGATCCACAGCCACAGGCCCCCACTTGCACAGAGTGCACAGGCTCAACATAAGGTAAGGCTCGCCTAATTCTCAGGTGATTCTCACCCAAGGGAGCCTCATGTCTCTTCGGCGCCGCGGCACAGCCGCCGTCGCTCTCGCCATGGCCGCCGTTCTGTCCCTTGGGGCGTGCGGCAGCGGATCCAGCGGGAGCGGAAAGGATGGCAGCGGCGGGACCAAGGACAAGCAGTCGGTCGCGAAGGGCGGCAAGGACTTCGCGGACGCCGCGAAGAAGACCGCGGCGATGGGGACGGACGCCAAGCCGGGCCAGTGGCCGCGGACGATCACGCATGCGATGGGCCGTACGGTCATCAAGGCGCAGCCCAAGCGAGTCGTCGTCCTGGACGTCGGCGAGCTCGACAACGTCGTCTCGCTCGGCATCCAACCCGTCGGGCTGGCGCCTACCGAGGGGTCGCCGAAGCTGCCCTCGTACCTGAAGGGCGCGGGCAGCCCGAAGAACGTTGGAACGATCAACAACCTCAACCTCGAGGCGATCGCCGCGCTCAAGCCCGATCTGATCCTCGGCAGCCAGCTCCGCGCCGCGGACTCCTACGACGAGCTGTCGCAGATCGCCCCCACGGTCTTCTCGATCCGCCCCGGCTTCACGTGGAAGGAGAACTACCTCCTCAACGCCGCCGCGCTCGACCGGACCGCGCAGGCCAAGGCGAAGCTCGCCGACTACGACGCGAAGGCCAAGGCCCTCGGGGAGAAGCTGGGCGCGAAGAAGCCGACCGTGTCGATGGTGCGTTACATGCCGAACGGCGTCGTCCGGCTGTACGCCAACGCCTCCTTCATCGGCACCATCCTGAAGGACGTCGGCATCCCGCGCCCGAAGAACCAGGACATCAACGACCTGGCCGCCGAGGTCAGCGCCGAGAACATCGACCAGGCCGACGCCGACTACATCTTCACCGGCGTGTACGGCGACCCGAAGGCCACCGACAAGAGCAAGGCCCAGGGCAACCCGCTGTGGAAGAACCTGAAGGCGGTCAAGGACGGCCACGCCTTCGACGTTCCGGACGAGACCTGGTACCTCGGGCTGGGCGTCACCGCGGCCGACTCGGTCCTGAACGACCTGCAGAAGTACCTGACGGCGTGACCGCCCCACCCCGTACGAGCGTGACCGCTCCACCCCGCAGGAGCGTCGCCGCCCGGCTTTGGCAGAGAAGGTGAGCGGGCCGACCCGCCGCCGGATCGTCTGGCTGCTGGCGGCCACGCTGATGCTGCTCATCGCCGTGCTGCTGAGCCTGGCGGTGGGCAGCCGGCAGATCGGCCCCGGAGAGGTGTTCCAGGCCCTGCTGCACGGCGGGACCAGCGACAACGCCCAGGTGGTGCGGTCGCTGCGCGTGCCTCGCACCCTCGTCGGCATGCTGGTCGGCCTCGCGCTCGCGCTGGCCGGGACCGTGATGCAGGGGGTGACCCGCAACCCGATCGCCGAACCCGGAGTCCTCGGTGTCAGCCAGGGCGCGTCGGTCGGCGTCGTGTGCGCGATCGCCTTCTTCGGCGTGCACACGCTGGCGGGTTATGTCTGGTTCGCGTTCGCGGGCGCGGCGCTGGCGGCGGCCTGTGTGTACGCCGTCGCCAGCGGCGGGTACCGCGGTGCCTCGCCGGTCAAGCTCGCCCTGGCCGGCGCCGCGATGAACGCCTTCCTCGCCTCCGTGGTCTCCGGGATCGCCACCACCAACGCCCGGGCCCTGGATGAGTTCCGCTTCTGGCAGGTCGGGTCGATCAGTGGACGCGGCAGCGAGATCATCGGTCAGGTGTGGCCGTTCCTGCTGGCCGGGCTGGTGCTGGTCGCGGCGGTGTCCCGCGGGCTGGACGCCCTGGCCCTCGGCGACGACACCGCCGCGGGCCTGGGCCACAACGTCGCCGTGCTGCGCGCGCTCGGCGCGCTCGGCGCGACCGTCCTCACCGGCGTGGCGGTGGCCGCGGCCGGCCCGATCGCCTTCACCGGCCTGGCCGTACCCCACATCGCGCGGAGCCTGGTCGGTACCGCGCACCGCTGGGTGCTGCCGCTGGCCGCGCTGCTCGGGCCCGTGATGCTCCTCGTCTCCGACGTCATCGGACGGATCATCTTCCCGCCCTCGGAGGTGCCGGTGGCCGTCATGACCGCCCTGCTCGGCGTTCCGTTCCTCATCGCGCTCGTACGGCGCAAGACGGTGGTGGCGGCATGAGCCGTACGTCGTCGGTGGCCGTACGCCCGCCCGGTCATGCCGTGCTGCGTCTCGGGCGCGGTAGTTTCCTGCTGCATCGCCGGGCCTTCGTGGTCGTGGTGGCGCTCGCCGTACTGCTGGCGGCGGTCGTGGTCGTCTCCCTGAGCGTCGGCGAGTCCTTCGTCTCTCCGGTGGAGGTCTGCCGGGTCCTGCTGGGCCGGCCCAGCCCCGACCGGCTCGTCGTGGGCACCCTGCGCCTGCCGCGCCTCGTCGTGGGCCTGCTCGTCGGCACCGCCTTCGGCGTGGCGGGCGCCCTGATCCAGACGGTGGCGCGCAATCCGCTGGCCAGCCCGGACGTCATCGGCGTGACGCACGGCGCGGGCGCGGCGACGGTCGCCGCGATGAGCTTCGGCCTCGCCTCGCACGACGCGCTGCCGTACGTCTCCGTCGGCGGCGGCCTCGCGGCGACCCTGCTGGTGTACGTCTTCGCGTGGCGGCGGGGGCTGCACGCCTCGCGCTTCGTGCTGGTCGGCATCGGTATCTCGGTCGCCCTGGGCTCCCTCACCCAGCTGTTCCTCACCAAGGGCGACTACCTCGTCGCGCAGCAGGCCAAGGTGTGGCTGACCGGCTCTCTCAACGGGCGCGGATACGACCAGGCGGGTCCGCTCGTCCTCGTTCTGCTCCTGGCGGTCCCGGCCGCGCTGTGGGCGGCCCGCGCCCAGCGCAGCGCGTCCTTCGACGACGAAACGGCCACCGCCCTGGGCGTACGGCTGGACCAGGTACGGCTCGGGCTGGCGGCACTCGGGGTCGTCCTGGCGTCGGTGGCGACCGGCGCGGCCGGGCCGGTCGACTTCGTCGCCCTGCTGGCACCGCAGATCGCCCGCCGGCTCACCCGTACGATCCAGATCCCCCTGCTGTCCTCCGCGCTGACCGGCGCCCTGATCGTCGTCGTGGCGGACCTGCTGGCCCGCCGCCTGTTCGCCCCGATCGAGCTGCCGGTCGGCGTCCTCACCGCCGTGGTGGGCGCGCCGTACCTGATGTGGCTCATCTTCCGCACCCGCAGCCGTTCCGGAGGCACCACCTCATGAGCGTTCCCGGTAACAGCCGCCTCACGGCACAGGACCTGACCCTCGCCTATGAGGACCGGACCGTCGTCGACGGCCTGGACCTGGAGATTCCCGACGGGCAGGTCACGGTCATCGTCGGCCCGAACGCCTGCGGCAAGTCCACCCTGCTGCGGGCGCTCGGCCGGCTGCTCAAGCCGCGCCGCGGCGTCGTGCTGCTGGACGGCGCCGAACTCGCCCGCGTCCCCCGCAAGCAGATCGCGCGAACCGTGGGCGTGCTGCCCCAGTCCCCCACGCCCCCGGACGGGATCACCGTCGCCGACCTGGTGGCGCGCGGCCGGCAGCCGCACCAGACGTGGTGGCGGCAGTGGTCGGAGGACGACGAGCGGGCCACCACCGAGGCGCTGGAGCGCACTGCCACCGCGGACCTCGCCGAACGGCCGGTGGAGGAGCTGTCGGGCGGCCAGCGCCAGCGCGCGTGGATCGCGATGGCCCTCGCGCAGGACACCGAGCTGCTGCTCCTCGACGAGCCCACGACGTTTCTGGACATCGCCCACCAGGTGGAGGTGCTGGACCTGATCCGGCAGCTCAACCACGAGCGCGGTCGCACCGTCGTCGCCGTCCTCCACGACCTCAACCAGGCGGCCCGCTACGCCGATCACCTCGTCGCCATGAAGGCCGGCCGCATCATCGCCCAAGGGCCGCCGCGCGACGTCGTCACCGCGGAACTGGTCCAGGAGGTCTTCGGCCTGGCGTCCGTCGTCGTCCCGGACCCGGTCACCGGCGGCCCGCTCGTCGTCCCCGGCATGGCCTGGCGGCCCGAGCCGAAGGACGACCCGTCCGCTGAAGGTGTCAGCCGAGGTCCCGGCGGTTGAAGCGCCAGGCGCCGGCCGCGATGAGGACGACGGTGGCGGCGGCCAGGACCGTCGCGTCGGCGAGCCGGAAGCCGTTCTTCAGGGGTTCGCCGCCGATGTAGTAGTGGAACGGGGTGAGTCGCCGCAGCCAGGCGGCTCCGATCTGCGGTGCGAAGCCGTGGACGGCGTAGGTGAGCACGCCGGCCCCGGCGGTGGTGCCGAACACGGTGGCGCGGCCTGCTCCGGTGGCGGCGCCGATCCCGGTGGCCAGGGCGCCGAACAGGACGGCCAGCAGCGCCAGGTTGACCGCCTGGGCGGTGAAGCCCCCGACCGGCACGGCCTGCAGCCCGGCGCTGGAGCGCACCGCCAGTACGGCGCCGAGCACCACCACGGCGATCAGGACGGCGCCCGCCGCGAGCGCGGCGAACCGGTGCAGGAGCAGCCGGGTGCGGCCGAGGGGGTGGGACAGCAGCAGGTCCAGGTAGCCGGACTCCTCGTCGGCGGAGATCATGCGGGCTCCCGTGGCGGCACCGTAGAAGGTGGCCAGCAGGGGTACGAGGAGCCCGAACACCGCGCCCTGAAGGTAGCCGGCGGCCGAGGTCATATCGTCGAACCCGAAGCCGCGGATCGCCTCGGGCACACTGCTCGCGGTGCCTGCGGTGATCTGCGGGTAGAAGCCGGCGTACATCATCGTCAGCAGGCCGGCGGCCACCGCCCACACGGTGAAGACGCGGCGGTTGTCGAACAGGGTCTTGCCGAACATCGAGCGGCCGAAGGCCCGTGCCGCACCGGAGGCCCCGAGGGTCGCGTCAGGCGTGGCGGGCGAAGCGGTGGTCATATCGAGTCCTCTGCGCGAGAAGGGAGCGAGGCCGGGAGACCTCAGGCGGCGCGGCCGGTGTAGTAGGCGTGGAAGAGCTCTTCGAGGTCCTGGCCGTCGGCGCGCAGTCCGGTGACGGTGTGCCGGCCGATGGCCTTGACCAGTGCGTCGGGGCTGCCGTCCACGCGGCAGGCCAGGGTGGTCCCGTCCACCGTCAGGTCGGTGACGCCGGGCAGGCCGGCGAACTCGGCGGCGGCCACCGGTACGGCGAAGTCGACGCGCACCCGCAGGAACGAGCGGGCGCGCAGCCCCGCCACGGTGTCGGTGGTGACCAGGCGACCCTCGCGGATGATGGCCACCCGGTCGGCGACCGCCTCCACCTCGCTCATGATGTGGCTGGACATGAACACCGTCCGCCCGGCGGCCCTGGCCTCGGTGACCATGTCGGAGAAGGTCTGCTGCACCAGCGGGTCCAGCCCGGAGGTCGGCTCGTCCAGGATCAGCAGCTCGGGGTCGTGCATGAACGCCTGGACCAGGCCGACCTTCTGCCGGTTGCCCTTGGACAGGCTCTTGATCCGCGCGCCCAGGTCCAGTTCGAGGCGGTCGGCCAGCTCGGTGATGCGCCGGGCCGGGACGCCGCCGCGCAGGCCGCCCAGGAAGGCCAGGCACTCGCCGGCCCGTTGGCGTCCGTCGACGACGAAGTCGCCGGCCAGGTAGCCGATCCGGCGGTGCAGTCTCTCCGCGTCGGCGCGCGGGTCCAGGCCGAGCACCCGGATGCCGCCGGAGGTGGGGCGGATCAGGTCGAGTAGCAGGCGGATCGTGGTGGACTTGCCGGCGCCGTTGGGGCCGAGGTAGCCGAACACCTCGCCCGTACGCACCGTCAGGTCGAGACCGGACAGGCCCCGCCGGACCACCCGCCGCGAGACGTACGTCTTCGTGAGCTCCGTGAGCTCGATCGCCGCGCTCATACGCCAGACATTATCAAAACTTTCAGAGATCTTTGAAGATTTAGAGCTGTTAACCTTGGACCGGGATCGTGAGTGAGGGGATGACCTTGGCAGACACCACCGATGCGGCGGAGCGGATGGCCCTGACGCTGGCCCAAGGCGGCATGCAGAAGGCGACCGCGCGGGTGCTGGCCGGTCTGCTGTTCGCCGACAGTGAGTCCGTCACCGCACCCGAACTGGCCGACGGGCTGGGCATCAGCTCCGGGTCGGTGTCGGGGGCGATCAAAATGCTCTCCACCGTCGGACTGATCGAACGGGTACCCGCCCCCGGCAGCCGCCGCGAGCACTACCGGCTGCGCGACGGGGCGTGGGCCACGCTCATGTCGACGCAGAACGGCATGGTGCAGGCCATGTTCGAGGCCGCCGACCAGGGCATCGACGCCGCCGGCCGCGACTCTGTGGCCGGCCGGCGGCTGGAGGAGATGCGCGACTTCTACGGCTTCATGTTCCGCGAACTACCCGCCCTGGTGGAGCGCTGGCGCGCCGAACGCGCCGGTCGTCGGGCTGAATGAAAAGAGGCTTCGTGTAGTGTCGCCGCCGATCAGCGGAGGAGGGGCGGATGAGTGAGGGCACCGGCCTGATCACCGTTGCCAGCGACTGGTCGGTCGGCGAGACGATCGACCGGCTTCAGGCGGCGGTCACCGCTGCGGGCCTTCTCGTCTTCGCGCGAATCGATCACGCGGACAACGCCGCCCAAGCCGGAATGCGGCTTCGCCCGACCGAGCTGCTGATCTTCGGCAACCCGCGGGGCGGCACCCCCTTGATGCAGGACCGTCAGACCAGCGGCATCGACCTCCCGGTGAAGGCTCTCGCCTGGCAGGACGCGAACAACGATGTATGGCTGACCTACAACGACGCCGCCTGGCTCGCCACCCGCCACCAACTGGGAACCGAGAGCGAACCCGCCATCAACGCCATCGAAGCAGGCCTTGCCGCGGTAGTTCACCAGGCGACCGGACCGGACCCCGACGCATAACCTGCCCCAAGCGAAGGCCCCTGCCTACCAGACGGGAGCGAAGTCCTTCGCTGCCTGGTCAGGCGGATTCGGCGGAGTCGACCTTGTTAACCTCTACGCAGTTCGTGTTGGCGCTGCCACCGCTCCTGCTGCTCTCCTTCCAGCCGTCCAGTGTCTCCATCAGAGAGCTTCCAAGGCCCGTTGGATCATTTCGCGGGACGATGACTCAGGAAGCGCTAGCTGCCCTATTCGATCGAACATAATGCCGTATTCACGCACCTCGGGGCCAGACGGCACTAGCCTTCCCCCCTCCCGGGGACTCAGTGTAGGCGATTTCTCCCGATTGGCCAGATATGATCAGGAGAGCCGCTTACGCAATCTCCTGGCGGCGCAATCGATATAACCTTTTTCAATTTGACCGAATTGCCACTCGAATACGTTCCATGAATTCGCTATAATGTTCGAAGTTCTCAAGGTGATTCGTTGGGAGGTGCGAGCGGATGGATGTATTGATGCAGGCGCCGCAAACACCTTCGAGCGAGGTGCTCGGGGTCGACGCCGGTGGGCTATACGATCAAGAATTGGTCGAGACGATGGTGCGGGCGCGGCGGTTGGCGTCGCGGGTGCAGGCAGTGGAGTTGGCGGCGGTCGCGGAGTTGACCCGGCGGCGGTTCGCTGAGGCAGAGGGTCGTGACCCGGCGGTGGAGGTGCTTTCGCCTGCCGATTATGTGTTCGATGAGGTGGCGGAGGCGCTGACACTCACGGCCACTGCGGCCGATGGGCTGATCCGGTTCGCGACCGAGTTGACCGGGCAGTTGCCGGGCACCTTCGCGGCGCTGGCCGCCGGTGAGATCGACTATCTCAAGGCACGGACGATCTGGCACGCCGTCGACCAGGTCGACGAAGAGTCCATGGGCATCATCGAGGCCAAGGTCCTGCCCAAGGCACCGGAGCAGAGCACCGGGCAAATCCGGGCGAAGATCCGTCGCCTGATCAAACGACTCGATCCCGAGATGGCGGATCGACGACGTGCAGAGGCAGAGAAACGTCGTGGCGTGGAGTTGGTCGAATCTGAGGACGGTACCGCCCATCTGACTGGTGTGGACCTGCCCGCCGACGCCGCCAGCGCCGCTTATGGCCGGGTCAGCGCGATCGCCACCGGCCTCAAACGCGACGGTGACGGCCGTGGGATCGACCAGCTACGCGCCGATGTGTTCCTGGGTTTGCTGCGCGGCACGTTCGCCACCAGCGAGCCACCCGCCGACACCACCGAACGCCCCACCCCGAAGCCGCCTGCGACGGGCGAGCCGGGCTGGACCGCGGTGGACGACGCCATCGCCGATGTCATCGCCGACGCCGCCCGCACCGAACTGGCCATTCTCACTCATGCCCTCAACGACACCCGGCGCGGCAGCCACTGCGACTTCGGTGACCTGGTCGCCGAGGCCGGATCCCACATCAATCACTTCCTGACCAATGCGCACCAAGCGGATGGGGCCTTGGCCAGCGTCATCGGCGCGGTCGACGGAGCCGACACTGACCCGAGGGCTTCCTACGCCCGGTCCCGAGCGTACGGCGGCCGGTCTACGGCTACTCCCACCAGCGCTTTCAGTGAACGCCACCACGACCTGGGCGGGCTCATCGCCCAGGCCGGCGCCCGCATCAAACAGTCCTTGACCGAGCTAAAAAATCGTTGGTGCGTCGCCGCCCCTGCCCCCAGCACCGGCGATGCAGCCCCGGCCATCACCGGGGATGCCTTCGCTCCGGACGCCGATGCTGCTTACGGCCCCTGCCCCGATGGTCGCGCCAAGCACGGCGCCGCCCGTTACCGACCACCCGCGGTGATGCGCCGCCTGATTGAATCCCGCGACCGGCGATGCGTCTTTCCCGGCTGCCGCCGACCCGCCCGGCACTGCGACGCGGACCACAGCATCCCCTATCACCGTGGGGGTGCCACGTGCCCCTGCAACTTGTCGCTGCTTTGCAGACGCCATCATCGAGAGAAGGCGACCCCCGGCTGGCACATCGAACACCTCTGGCCCGGCGTCATCTTGTGGATCACCCCGACCGGCCACTGGAAGATCACCGCACCCGCCGACCGCGAATAAGCGCCCATATCAACCACACAGACGGCCCATCCCCTGAAGGTCGCGTAGCGCTGGCGTGCCCCGACTTCCTGCTTCGGCAGTCTCTCGGCCCTCTGGCGTAAGACGGCAGACGGGCAGGTGGACATCGCACCGAGTCGACGCGCGTTTCATACCCAGCATGGCCCGCCTGTTTGGCTCCGGCCGTTCCCGAGGTCGTTATCCACCGTGCTTGGCCGCTAGTGCGGTGACCACTTACGTTCACCGGGTCTGGTGACACGCCGGGCTGGGGCCGTCCACGCCCCAAGGCAGCATGACCCAACCCGGCCGCATCCTGGAGAGTGCGACACTCCCACGGTGGAATCCCCAGATGTCCCCACCGCACTGTTGCGGCTTGCCGAGGCGCTCGTCGTGCTTGCCGCGCCAGCTGCGGCACAAATCGAATGGAGCGCAGCGCACGGCTGCTCCGACGAACTCGCCCTTGACTTCGACTGGGCCAACAGCTGGACCCTTGCGCTGATCGACCGCGCGGACCCCCGGCTGATCAACCAGAGACTGCACGATCTCCTCGCCGCAATCGACGACCAGCTCAACCGTATGAGCGGTCACCACAACGCCGACCGCTGGACCGATGATGCCCTCAAGACTGATCCAGGCTGGCGCGACATACGCGCCTTGGCCAACGAGGCAATCCAAGAGATCGAATCGTTGAACATCATCGCCATACCGCCTGGCCCAAAACGATCACAGGACTGAACGGATCCCAACCTGACCCCGCCGCCACAAGGCCGACCAACCCGGTGAACGTTCGTGGTCACCGCACTAGTCGGGGTCCAAGATGGCCAGGTCCCAGGGCACCAGTGTCGTGGGGTCCATCAATTCGAGAATCAGATTATGGGCAAGTGCGCCTCCCGACTGCCCGCCCGCCTCCTAGGTCAGACCGCCGACCCCGCCCCTGGACAGACGAAACCGGACATGCGCGAGGTTCCAGGCCCACAAAAGGTTGTGCGGTGAGCTGAGGTTCTTGCTACGACCTCGCTCTGTCGCGGGCGCTCGGCATCCCGCTCACTCGGTCAGGCGGATCCGACGGAGTCGACCTTCTTCACCTCTACGCAGTCCGTATTGGCGCTGCCACCGCTTCTGCTGCTCTTCGTCCAGCCGTCCGGTGTCACCATCAGAGAGCCTCCAAGGCCCGTTGGATCATTTCTCGGGACGATGGCTCGGGAAGCGCCAGCTGCCCTATCCGGTCGAATCTGATGCCGAAATCGCGCACCTCAGGGGCAGATGGCACCAGCCTTCCTCCTCCTGGAGATTCAGTGTAGGCGATATCTCCCGATTCGCCAGAGATGACCGAGAAGCTCCCGTCAAAGCCTCCGTGAGCTCCTGTGGCGCGCGGCACCACGCGCAGCCCTATGTTCGGCTTTGCCGCCTCCTCCAGCAGGTGAGAGAGCTGCTTGCGCATCAGCTCGGCGCCACCCACCGGCCAGTCGATAACGTTCTCGGTGACCAGGAGCCACAGGGTCGGGGGCGGGTTTCGCTTCAAGATCTCCTGTCGCCGCATCCGTTCTTCGACGAGTCCGTCAACGTCCGTGGCTCCAGCGGCGACGAACAACTCGGCGGAATACTCGGGGAGCTGGAGCAGACCAGGGATGGCCAGAGCCGAGTACGACTTGATCACCTTGGCCCCGGCCTCGTGTTCGAGGTATTGGCCGAACCACTTTGAGTTGGATTTCAGCTTGGCGTAGCGGAGCATCCTGGCGAAGTGGTGATTCAGATCCCACCGCTTGTCCAGGATCTTTGCGTCTTTGTCCTGAATCTTCCTTCGCCCGCTGAGGATGTTGTAGACGCTGGAAGGATCCCGGTTCAGAATGCGTGCTAACTCGGCACCCGACAAACCGGACTTCCTGGCGTGATGCCGCAGGTCGTCAGTGATCCAGTCCCACATGTTCGTGTCGGGATTGAGCCTGGGTTCCGAACTCATCTGCCCTCCTAGCCCTTCCAATCATTTCAGGAAGGTATCGCCGGCGGCCTGGACGGCCCAGACTTCACCACGACTCGTAATGCGACGGCACGAGGTGAAGCTTGGATGGCCACAGTGATCAATAGCGCCGATCGGAAGTGCGACCGTCAGCGTCACGTACTTCATCGGAACAAAGAGACTACCAATCTCGCCAGGATGTGGACCAGGCATTTCCTGCTGACCGAGCACAGAGAAGATCTGGTCGAAATTGGAGAAATCTGCATTTCAGAGCTGGTCGGCAACTCCATCAGGCACACGACGAGTCCGCTGATCGTACTGACCATGCACCCGAACGACGGCAGCCCGCTGTTCGAGGTATGGGATGACTCGCTAAAGCTCCCCGAGTTCCCGAAGGTCGTTTCCTTCGACGATTTGGAGGCGGAGTCGGGACGAGGGCTGTGCCTCGTCAAACATCTGTCCCGGGACTGCGGAACAGTCGGCTCCGGCCCCGCCGCCGAGGACGGAAAAATCGTCTGGTTCCGCCTGTAGACCTCACGGCAAAACCCCTCCCCTCCTGCTGGATTGGCCTCTCCCCATGTCTTTTCCGGGTTCCGACTTCGACGATCTGCTCACGCCGCGCGAGGCGGCGGCGCTGCTGGGCGTACGGACCACGACGATCGCCCGGTGGGCGCGGGACGGGCTGCTCAAACCCGCCGTCCACACCCCCGGCGGCCATCGTCGGTACCGGCGTGGCGAGGTGCTGGCCGTACGGGCCGCCGAAACCGTCAGACGGCGGATCGACGAGGACGCGGCCCGGCTCTATGACCAGGGCTGGTCGATCCGCCGGGTCGCCGACGAGTTCGGCGTGAGCTACGGCATGATGCGCCGGATCCTCATAAGGAACACGGCGTTGCGCAATCGCGCCGGCCGAAGGGAATGACGCTTTCCGGCCACCGCCGTCAGGATCGCATGGACGGAACGCGACCGGGAAACGGACAGCCCATGGGTCATTTGTCGTCCATCGTGCTGTTGGTCCTCTTCCTGGTGAGTGCGGGCGTCGTCTGGTACGCCGGAGTGCACCTGTCCGACACCACCGACGTGCTGTCCGAACGGCTGGGGCTCGGAAGCGCGCTCGGTGGGCTGGTGCTACTGGCCGTGGCGACCAACCTGCCCGAACTCGCCATCACGGTGAGTGCCGCCCTCGCGCATGACCTCGATGTGGCGGTCGGCAACATCCTCGGCGGCATCGCCGTGCAGACCGTCGTCCTCGTCGTGCTGGACGTCGCCGGCCGGGGTACGCCGCTGACGTACCGGGCCGCCGGTCTGCTCCTCGTGCTGGAGGGCGCGCTGGTCGTCGCGCTGCTCGCCATCGTCGTCATGGGCACGCAACTCCCCCGCGACTTCGCCTTCGCCCGGCTGGGTCCGGCGGCCGTACTCATCACCGCGGTCTGGGTGGCCGGGCTGATCCTCCTCAGACGGGCCGGCCGGGGGCTGCCCTGGCACGAGGGCGGCGACGCGCCCGACGCGCAGCCCGAGCCGCGCGGTCACTCCAAGGCCAAGAAGGAGAAGCAGGCCACCACCAAGGGCGTCGGTACCGGACGGGCGGCGCTGGTGTTCGGCGCCGCGGCGGTCGCGACGCTGGTCGCCGGGGTGGTGCTCGAACGCAGCGGCGAGGCGTTCTTCGGCCGCATCGGCATGAGCGGCGTGGTGTTCGGTGCCACCGTGCTGGCCGCCGCGACCGCGCTGCCGGAGATCAGCAGCGGCGTGACGTCGGTGCGGCTCGGCGACGACCAGCTCGCGGTCAGCGACATCTTCGGCGGGAACGCCTTCCTGCCCGTGCTGTTCCTGATCGCGTCGGTGCTGTCCGGGCGTCCGGCGCTGCCGGCCGCGCACCGCTCCGACATCTACCTGACCGCCCTCGGCGCGCTGCTCACGCTCGTGTACATGACCGGCCTGATCTTCCGCCCGCGCAGCCGTCGTCTCCGCATGGGCCCGGACAGCCGTACGGTCCTGGTCCTGTACGCGCTGGGCGTCGCCGGACTGCTCGCCATCGGCGGCACGTAATCAGGATGAGTTCCTGACGTGCCGGACGGGAGATCCCGCGCCGGCGAGCCCGCTGACGAAGGCTTGCACCTCACGCAGCGTGAGGCAGTAGCGTCGCGCCCAGGTGATCACATGGATCAACGACTCTGGAAAGTCGGGGAACTGGCGGACGCGACCGGACTGACCGTACGCGCCCTGCACCATTTCGACGAGATCGGGCTCCTGCGGCCTGCCACTCGGTCGCATGCCGGACATCGGCTGTACACGGCCGACGATGTGCGCAGGCTCTACCAGATCATCGCGCTGCGCCATGTCGGCATGCCGCTGCGTGAGATCGCCCAGGCGCTCGACGGGCCCGGCGACGATCTGGTGCGAGCGGTGGACAGGCAACTGGAACACGTCGACCAGGTGATCGGCCGGCAGTCCCAGGTGCGGCAACGACTCCTCGCGCTGCGGCACGGCATCCACCAGGCACGGGAACCCTCGATCGACCAACTCATCGACACGATGGAGGCCATCATGAACGCCGGCTACTTCACACCCGACCAGCTGACCCGGGCACGGCGACGTCACCAGGACCCCGGCTTCGCCGAGAAGTTCGGCCGCTGGCAGGAGCGATGCGCTCACCTCGTCGACGAGATCAACATCGAGATCCAGCGGGAGACCGACCCCGCCGACCCGGCGGCACAGGCTCTCGCGCGGCAGTGGGACGAGGCGATGCGGGAAATGGTCGGCGACGACGGGCACCTGCTGTCGGCGATCTACGCGAAGATCGACGGCAAGGGGCCCGAGGCCGCCACACACGGCATCCTGGACGCCCACGCGTGGGACTACCTCAAGCGAGCGTTCGCCGTGGGATACGGCCACGGCCGGTGACACGCTCATCGGCGGCGCCTGAACAGTGTCTTAACTGAGCAAAGGCTTCGCTGGGAGGCCGGTGAGCGGGTAGGGATCCGCACATGGGTGAGCAGCGCAGGCTCACGCTGGCCGTGACCGGGGCCGGTGGGACACGGATGGCGCGCTACGTGCTGTCCGCGCTCGTACGGGACGAGCGGGTCGGGCACGTCGACCTGCTGGTGTCGGAGGCCGGTCGTACGCTGATCGCGCACGAGTTCGGCGGGGCGGAGGCCGACGATCCGGTGGAGCGGCTCCTCGGCGAGCGGCACGCCAAGGTCGCCGCGTACGACCCGCAGGACCTGACCGCCCCCATGGTGTCCGGCAGCTACCCGACGTGGGGCATGGTCGTCGTGCCCTGCGCCCTCGGCGTGGTCGGCCGGATCGCGCAGGGGCAGGCGAACACCCTCCTCGAACGGGCGGCGGACGTCTGCCTGAAGGAGCGCCGCGAGCTGGTGCTGTGCGTACGAGAGACGCCCTTCAACCTCATCCACCTGCGCAACATGGCGCAGGTCACCGAGGCCGGCGCCGTGGTGTACCCGATGATCCCCACGTACTACAACGTCCCGCGGACCGTCGAGGACATGTTCGAGGAGTTCACCGCCCGGCTGATGGGCTTCGTCGGACTCGGCCAGACGGACTACTACGCGTGGACCGGAACGGAGACGCAGGCGCACCGTGATCGCAGCCGCTGATCGCGGCGGCGGGCGGCCACGCCGGACGGGGAGGGGTTCCGGTGGCCTATGACGACCTCCGCTCGTTCCTCGACGAGTTGGAGCGGCAGCGCCAGTTGCTGCGGGTCACCGAGGAGGTGGCGCCCGAGCCGGACCTGGCCGCCGCGGCCAACGCCGCCTGCCGGATCGGCGAGAACGCCCCGGCGCTGTACTTCGACAAGGTCACCGGGTACACCGGCGCGCGGATCGCCATGAACGTGCACGGCTCGTGGGCCAACCACGCGGTCGCGCTCGGCCTGCCGCCGGACACCTCCGTGAAGGACCAGGTCCAGGAGTTCATCCGCCGCTGGGGCGATGCGCCGGTCGAGCCCGAGCGACGGCCGGACCCGCCCTGGGCGCGCAACTCCGTGACGGGCGACGACGTCGACCTGTTCGCGGTGCTGCCGCTGTTCCGGCTGAACGACGGCGACGGCGGCTGCTACCTCGACAAGGCCGCCGTGGTCTCCCGCGACCCCGAGGCGCCCGACGACTTCGGCCGGCAGAACGTCGGGGTGTACCGCATGCAGGTGAAGGGCCGTGACCGGCTCGGCCTGCAGCCCGTGCCCATGCACGACATCGCCATCCACCTGCGCAAGGCCGAAGAGCGGGGCGAGGACCTGCCGGTCGCGGTCGCTCTGGGGAACGACCCGGTCGTCTCCATCGTCGCCGGCACACCGCTGGGGTACGAGCAGTCGGAGTACCGCCTCGCCGGCGCGCTGCGCGGCGCGCCGGTGCCCATCGCGCCCGCCCCGCTCACCGGCCTGGACGTGCCCTGGGGCAGCGAGGTGGTCCTGGAGGGAGTCGTCGAGGGGGGCCTGCGGGAGTTCGAGGGACCGTTCGGCGAGTTCACCGGCCACTATTCGGGCGGTCGCCGGATGCCGGTGATCCGCGTCGAGCGGATCTCCCACCGCGACGACCCGATCTTCGAGGCGCTCTACCTCGGCATGCCGTGGACCGAGATCGACTACCTGATCGGGCCGGCCACCTGCGTACCGCTGTACCAGCAGCTCAAGGCGGACTTTCCCGAGGTACGCGCGGTCAACGCGATGTACACCCACGGCCTGCTGGCGATCATCTCGACCGCCAAGCGCTACGGCGGCTTCGCCCGCGCGGTCGGCACGCGCGCCATGTCCACGCCGCACGGCCTCGGCTACTGCAAGGTGGTCATCATGGTCGACGAGGACGTCGATCCGTTCGACCTGCCCCAGGTGATGTGGGCGCTGTCCACCAAGGTCAACCCGGCGAGCGACCTGGTCGACCTGCCCGCCATGTCGGTCCTCGAACTCGACCCGGGCTCGGAGCCGCCCGGCATCAGCGACAAGCTGATCATCGACGCCACCACCCCGGTGCCCCCGGACGTCCGCGGCAGCTACGGCCGGCCGGTGTCCGACCTGCCGGAGACGCCGCGGTGGATCGCCAAGCTCAGCGCGATGCTCTCCACGCGCTGAGCCACCGGCCGCCACTGGCCGGAGAAGGGAGACTCATGACCTGCCCGCGCTGCGCGTTCGAGCACGTCGAGTGGGTCGCGAGCTCGCCGGTGCCCGGAGTGTGGGAGGTCCTGCGGTGCGAGCGGTGCCTGTACACCTGGCGCACCACCGAGCCGGACCGCCGTACGAGCCGCGATCACTATCCCGAGGAGTTCCGGCTGACCCAGGAGGACTTCGACGAGGCACCCGAGGTGCCGCCCGTGCCGCCGGTCCGCCGCTGACGGCGAGACGTCATATCGCCATCGACCGAGGCGCCGGCGCACCTCGGTCGGCACCACCTCCGTACGTCTGCCAGGCCGTGGCCAGGCGGTGCACCGCCTCGGTCAGCGTGCCGGGGTCGGCGAGGAAGTGGATGCGGACGAACTCCCTGCTGCCACCGGAGGCGTCCAGTCCGCTGCCGGGCAACACGGCGACGCCGTGCCGGAGGGCCGTCTGCGCGAAGGAGTCGCCGTCGCCGTGGGGAAGGCGTACCCACAGCGTCTGACCACCGGTGACGGGCGGAGCCTGCCACTGCGGCAGCCGCCGTGCCAGTTCCGCGCGCAGGTGGTCATGGCGGGCCTGGCGGTCCGCCGCGGTGTCTCGGCACAGCGTTTCCAGGCGGGGCAGCAGTTCGGCGGCGGCGAGCTGCGCGGCGACGTTCCCGCCGAGATCATGAACCGCCCTGAGCCGGGCGAGCCGGTCGATGATGGGCCGTGCCGCCCGTATCCAGCCGATGCGTAGCCCGCCCCAGACGCTCTTGCTGAGCGAACCCAGGGAGATGACCGTTTCGCCGGCGAGTGGAGGGGGCGTGGGCTGCCCGGGGAACGCCAGGTGGGCGAGGACCTCGTCGTCGACGAGCGGTACGTCCGCCGTGGCGGCGGTCGCGGCGAGCCGCCGGCGCGCGAGCGGCGGGAGTACTCCACCGGTCGGGTTGTGGTGGGTGGACACGAGATAGGCGAGTTCCGGGCGAGTACGGGCCACCGTTTCGAAGCCGTCCAGGCCCACGGGAAGCGTCCGCAAGGACGCGGCCTGTTCGCGGAACGCCTCGATCGCACCGGGATAGGTGGGCGCCTCGACGAGCACCGTGCCGCCGGGCTCGACGAAGGCGCGGGCGAGCAGGGACAGGGCCTGCTGACCACCGTTGGTGATCAGGACGTCCTCGGGGTCGGTCGGTACCCCGCGGCGCGTGTAGTGGTCGGCAATGGCACGGCGCAACCGCCAGTGGCCCGATGGGTGGTACCCGATGTCGTTCGTGACCGTGGCCAGCTGGGACAGGGCCCGTTCGTAGGCGGCCGGCAGCGCCGCCGGCGGTGCGGTGGGCGCGGCGCACGCCAGGAGGATCACGTCGTCGTCCCGGGGCTCCAGCAGGTGGAGGAAGACGGGTGCGCCGGTGGTGTCCCGGGGCCCCGGGCGCGCCGGCCCGGCCACGCGGGTCCCGCTTCCCTGGCGCCGGATGATCCGGCCGTCCAGGCGCAGCTGTTCGTACGCGGCCACGACGGTCCCGCGTCCTACGGCCAGCGCGGACGCGAGGGCCCGGTCGGGAGGCAGCGCGGTGCCGGGCGGCAGTTCGCCCTCGTCGACGAGGCGCCGCAGCCGCGCGGCGAGCAGGAGGTAGAGCGGTCCGCGGCCGGCCGACCACCGGCCCAGGCGGTCGGCCAGCTCGGCTGGGTCCATCGAAGTGCTCCGATCCGGACGATTGGTTCCTTCGGTGGACCAATTCTGGCGTATTGGCTCTGTAACCGGGCCACGATGACGGCGAGGATCACGGCATGACCACACGACAGGAGGACCTGCGGCGCCTTGCCGCGGTATCGGTGCCCGAGGCCATCACCGCACTTCCCGGGCCGTTCCAGCAGCACAACTTGGCGTTCGTGAACGACACCACCGTCGTTCGTCTCGCCCGGCTCGAAGGCGAGTTCCCCTGGCACCACCACGACGAGGACGAGCTGTTCCTGTGCTGGGACGGCAGCTTCGAGATCCAGTTGGAAGGACGGGACCCGGTGGTGCTGAACCCGGGTGAGCTGTTCGTCGTCCCCCGAGGGGTGCGGCACCGCCCCGTCGCCGAGAAGACCGCGCACATCCTGCTCGTCGAGCACCCCGACACCAAGCAGTACGGGAGCTGACCCCGGACACGAGAGAGTCCCCGCGCGGAGCGAGGCGCGCGGGGACCTTTCTCGATGGGCCGGCGTAGGTCAGGTCACCGAGGGAACGGTGCTGGAGCCGGTCCCAGACTCCAGCTTCTCGCTGACGCTGCCGGCGGCCGACCGGATCGAGCTGATGGGGGCGGCGATGTCCTCCAGGGACGCGCCTTCGGCCTTGACTCCGAAGATCGCCGCGATGACGCCGGCGAGGATCATGATTCCCGCCGAGATCAGGTAGGCGATGAACAGCCGCCCGGGGTTCGGGTTGTCCTGGTCGCCGATCAGCGAGCCGAAGACCGTCGGGCCGAGGGCGCCGAAGACCTGGGCGATCGCGAAGAACAGGGCGATCGCCTGCGAGCGGAGCTCCATCGGGAAGATCTCGCTCACGGTCAGGTATCCGGAGCTGGCCGCGGCCGAGGCGATGAAGAAGATCACCGTCCACAGCACGGTCTGCGTCACGGCCGTCAGGGCGCCGATGTTGAACAGGTAGCCGCTGAAGGCGAGCAGGGCACCGGACACGATGTAGGTGCTCGCGATCATCTGCTTGCGGCCGATCGTGTCGAACAGCCGGCCGAGGAACAGCGGCCCGAGCAGGTTGCCCGCGGCGAAGGCGAAGAAGTACGTCGCCACGCTGTGGTCCGAGACCCCGTAGAAGTGCTTGAGCACGAGGCCGTAGGTGAAGAAGATCGCGTTGTACAGGAACGACTGGCTGATCATCAGGGTCGCGCCGAGCAGCGACCGCGTCGGGTACTCCTTGAACAGCGTCTTGGCGACCTGCAGGAACGAGACGGACTCCTGCGGCTTGATCTCCAGGTACCGGTCCTCGTCCACCGGCGCGAGCTCCTTGCCGGAGGACGCCACCTCGCGTTCGATCTGCGCGATCGTCGCTTCGGCCTCATCGGCGTGGCCATGGGAGAGCTGCCAGCGCGGGCTCTCCGGCAGGGTGCGGCGCAGCGTCCAGATCGCCAGGCCCAGCACCGGGCCGATGAAGAAGCCGACTCGCCAGCCGATGTCGTCGGCGAAGACCGACTTGTTGAGCAGGAGGTACTCGCTGAGCGAGCCGAGGATCGCGCCGAACCAGTAGGTGCCGCTGACCGCCAGGTCGACCCGGCCGCGGTACTTCGCGGGAATGAGCTCGTCGATCGCCGAATGGATCGCCGCGTATTCACCGCCGATTCCCATACCGGCGACGAAGCGGAAGAACAGGAAAATCCCGTAGTTGAACGAGAAGGCGGTGAGCCCGTTCGCGACGAGGTAGAGCCCGAGTGTCGCGACGAACAGTTTGCGTCGTCCGAACCGGTCGGAAAGCCGGCCGAAAACCAGCGCGCCGACCACTTCGCCGATCAGATAGATCGTCGCGGAGAAGCCGACATCCTGGGACGTGAGGTGCAGCGTGTTCGCATGCTGGAGAACGGGGCCGATGATGCTGGCGATCTGGATCTCCAGGCCGTCCAGGACCCACGCCACACCGAGAGCGATGATCATCCGGGTGTGGAAACGAGACCAGGGCAGCCGGTCGATCCGCGCCGGCACGAGACTCCGAACGATGGCCTGCGGGGGGGCCTCTGCCATCGTCATCCTCCTTCGTGTTGTTTCCGTAGGGTTACAGGACGATCACCATAGGCGGATATACATAACATGTATATAGCTCCCTCGAAATTCTTGTGATCTGCCGCTGAGACCGTCGCATCGTACGCGACCGACCACTGTGACCGGCGATCTGATCGTCAGAAGGGCGGGGCGCGGAGATCAGCCTCTCGGGGGCCCATACCGCGCGCTCGGCCACCCTGTGCACGCGTCCCGGGCGCCGCGCGGACGCACCGCGGGCCTCCCGAGGACGCGCCGCGGGGCTCCCACGGATCCCGGGCGGGCGCGCCACACCCCCTGCGCGCCGGCACCGGCGCACGGCGGCGGACTCCCCCGCGCCGCGAATGGCGACGGGACGTTAGGAGCCCGAAATAGCGGGCAGAGAAAAAGTGGCCGACGTGAATCAAAGGCGATTCGCGAATTGTTTTCACCATGCCTTTTCGACGACAAGGAGAGAGTTATGAGCGCCACCGACAAAGCCCGCAACAAAGCCGAGGAGATCAAAGGCAAAGTCAAGAAGGAAACCGGTAAGGCCATCGACGATGAGGAAATGGAGGCCGAGGGCCGGTCCGACCAGGCCAAGGGCGATCTGAAACAGGCCGGCGAAAAGATCAAGGACGTCTTCAAGGACTGACGGGTCCGCCCGTACCGACGACTTTCCTTCGCCCCCGGCACAGGACCCGTCCGCGACCGGACGGGTCCTGAACGCGTTCCGCGTCACGCCTCCGGTTCGCCGAACCCCCCATACCGCCCACGTGGCCCTGGAATGATCACGCGTAGGCGAAAGAGGACTAAGCCGGGGCCTTCGGGGTAGCAGCGCCCGGCGGGGAGGCGCTACATGGGCATTCGCGATGGTTTCCGGCGGTTCGGGCGGCGACGGCGGCAGGTGCAGCGGACCGCCCGTGAGGTCTTCGGCTGGGAGGAGCTGCGGCCGGGCCAGGACGAGGCCATGCAGCACCTGCTCCAGGGCCACGACGTCCTCGTGGTCATGCCGACCGGCGGCGGGAAGTCCGCGACGTACCAGATCCCCGCCCAGCTGCTCGACGGTCCCACCATCGTGATCTCGCCGCTGATCGCGCTGCAACGCGACCAGATGCTGTCCCTCGCCGAGCGAAACGCCGGGGGCGCGGTCGTGGTCAACTCCGCCCAGCGCGCGGGTTCGAGCGAGAGCTCGCTGGAGCAGATCCGCGCCGGTCAGGCCGAGTACGTGTTCCTGTCGCCCGAGCAGCTCGCCAAGCCGGAGGTGGTCGACAAGCTCGTCGCGGCGCGGCCCTCGCTGATCGCCATCGACGAGGCGCACTGCGTGTCGGCCTGGGGACACGACTTCCGGCCCGACTACCTCCGGCTCGGCCGGGTGATCGACCGCCTGGGCCACCCGCCGGTGATCGCGCTGACCGCGACCGCCTCCCCGCCCGTACGCGAGGACATCGTCGAGGTGCTCGGCCTGCGGAACCTACGGCAGGTCATCCGGGGCTTCGACCGGCCCAACATCGGGCTGCGCGTCCGCCGGTTCACCGAGGAGTCCGACAAGCGGCGGGCGCTTCTGGAGGACGTCGCCGGGCGTGACGGGCTCGGCCTCGTGTACGTCGCCACCCGCCGCGACGCCACGGCGTACGCGAAGGAGCTGACCGAGGCCGGCGTCCGCGCCGAGGCGTACCACGCCGGGATGAAGACCGCCGACCGCGAACGGGTGCACACCATGTTCTCCGAGGACGGGGTCGACGTGGTGGTGGCCACCTCGGCGTTCGGCATGGGGATCGACAAGCCGAACGTGCGGTACGTCCTGCACAGCGCGCCGCCGGAGTCGCCGGACTCCTACTACCAGGAGATCGGCCGCGCCGGCCGCGACGGTGAGCCGGCCGAGGCGGTCCTGTTCTACCGGTCCGAGGACCTGGGCCTGCGGCGGTTCTTCGCGGCCGGCCGGCCGGACGAGGAGATGCTGCTCCGGCTCGCCACGCTCCTCCACGAGCACGGCGGCACCGTGAAGGCGCGCGCGGTACGGGAGACGCTGAACGTCGGCGCGTCCAAGCTGACCGGCCTGGTCAACCTGCTCCAGCACGCCGAGGCGGTGGAGGTCGGCGACCGCGGCGAGCTGCGGTACGCCCGGAAGGGACCCGCGCCGGAGCGGGCGGTCGCCGACGCCATGGAGTTCGACGAGAGCCGCCGGAAGATGGACGACTCGCGCATCGACATGATGCGGGGGTACGCCGAGACGACGGGCTGCCGCCGCCGGTACCTGCTGGAGTACTTCGGCGAGCCGTACGCCCGGCAGACCTGCGGAAACTGCGACACCTGCGCGAGCGGGTCGGTCGAGACGGCGCGGGCCGACACGCCCTTCCCGATCCACTCCCAGGTGGTCCACGCGTCCTGGGGCGCCGGAACGGTCATGCGCGAGGAGCCCGACCGGATCACCGTGCTGTTCGAGGAGATCGGCTACAAGACGCTCTCCCTGGACGCCGTCCAGCGTGACTCTCTGCTCACGCTCGCGTCGGCGAAGCGCTAGTGCCGTAGCAGGCAACGTTTGCCCTGTCGGTGCGCGACTCGGGCGGCGCGTGTTGAGTCTGTGCGGTGGGCTGGGGGCCGAGTTTTGTCGTAGGCACCTGTTGTAATCGCCTGGTGCCTCGACGTGACGTTGCTGATGGTGGTGGCCGGGTGGTGCTGCGAACCGCCCGCGTCGGTCTGCGGGTCTCGCCTGGTCAGCGTCGCCGGTGTTTCGGGTTGCTGGTCTCGGCCGGTGATGTGTGGGCGTGTGTGCTGGATTTGAACCGGTGGCGGCGGCAACGTGGGCTGCGGCCGATCGTGGGTTATCAGGCGTTGTGCCGGGAGTTGTCGGCGGCGGGTCCGGGCACGTTCGGGGAACTGGACACCACGGGAGCGCGGTCGGTGCTGCGGCGGTACAGCGACGCGTGGTTCGCGACCGTCAAACGCCGAAAAGACGGTGAGGAAACGGCACGGTATCCGCGGCGGAAACGCCGGTTGATGCCGGTGCGTTACTACCACGGCACGTTCACGCTCGACGGCCAGCGGTTGCGCCTTCCGGTCGGTCGTGGGTGTGCGGCGCTGTGGGTGCGGTTGGACCGGCCGGTCCCGTATGAGGCGGGGCAGGTGCGGTCGGTCACGTTGGTGGCCGAGGGCGGCCGGTTGTTCGTCGATGTCACCGCCGAAGTCCCCATCACCACCTACCCACCAGACCAGCAACCGGACCCACATCGGGTGGCGGGAATCGACCCAGGAGTGATCCACCCGTTCGCGGTGGCGGGCCCGGACGGGGAAGGGCTGGTGGTGTCGGGACGGGCGATCCGCGCCGAAGCCCACCTCCACCTCAAAGACGCCAAACATCGGCGGCGCGCGGTGGCACGGCGGGCACCGAAACCGGGTCAGGCCGGGTCGCGACGGTGGCGGAAAATTCGGGCCCGGCAGCGCGAGGTCGAAGCCCGGCACCGGCGGCGGGTCCGCCAAGCTCAGCACGAGGCCGCCAAAACCGTCGTCGACTGGGCGGTCGCACGCCGGATCGGCACACTCGTGGTCGGTGACCCGCGCGGCGTCCTGGCCCTCAAAGCCGGGCGGAGGCACAACCAACGAGTCCAGGCCTGGCGGATCGGGCACCTGATCCGGTGTTTGACCGACAAGGCCGAACAAGCCGGGATCGCGTTGGTATTGGTGGACGAGCGGGGCACGTCCTCGACCTGCCCCGCCTGCCACCGGCGGGTTCCCAAACCCAAGGATCGGAACTTCACCTGCATTCGTTGCGGGTTCAGTGGGCACCGCGACCTGGTCGGCGGCGCCAACATCGCCCGGCGTGGCCCGGGCGGCACCACCACCACCGGCAATCCCTTCCCGGTGGTGATCACGCACCGTCGAGCCGGACGGCACCTCCCCGGTGCCGGACGGTCCCGGCGTGACCCCCGACGGTCCCCCATCACGGCACCGCACCCGGGGTCCCCTGGCCGGCCGTGGCCCGCCCCACCCAACGTGGGGAGTCGCTCGCCCCAGCGAGGATCAGCCAACCCTCCCCTCGCCAACGAGGCAAACGTTGACTGACACTGCACTAGTTTCCACGGTCGCGGCCAGAAGCCTCGCCGTGTCTTCGGGTGACTCCACCGGAAAGTGGTGGCTGCCCAGGTCGACGAGCGCGATGTCGAAGCGGTCCGCGTAGCGGTCGATCGCCTCCTGCGTCACCAGGTCTCGTATCGCGAACACGGTGATCGGCTGCGGTGTCTCGCGCAGCGCCGCGTCCATGTCCCAGCGCACCAGCCCCTCGATGGAACGCACGCCCGCGGGCTGCCGCACCGCGACCATCTTCTCGAAGTACGAGTCCTTGAGAGCCGTGTCGGTCCCTGCCGGCGAACCTCCCTCGACGAGACCCCGCACCGCCGCGGCGAAGTCCGTACGGAACAGGTGCAGCATCGCGTCGGTCTGCTCGTCGCTCTGCGCCGGGAACAAGGACAGATAGTGCAGCGCGTCGAGCGCGACCACGTGCGAGACCGTGTCAGGCAGCAGCCGCCCGACTTCGACGGCGACCGCTCCGCCGAGGGAGTGCCCGGCCACGACGCACGTGTCCACCGACTCGGCTTCCAGTACGGCTGCCACGTCGCGAGCGAACTCTTCCATGGTCCAGACGTCCCGCGTTGACCGCGACTGTCCGTGCTCGGCGAGGTCGATCGCAAGGACCCGGTAGTTTCCGGGCAGATGGTCGGTCATCGCATCGAAGTCGGTGCGGTTGCACGCCCAGCCGTGGATGAGAGCCAGGGTCGGCCCTCCGGCCGGACCGCTGGCCGTGTATCGGATCGTCGTGTGATCCGATCGCCGAACCTCGAGGTTCTGCCTGGTCCTGCTTGTAGCCGACATGGTGTCTCCTTCTCTGTGCATTATGAAACGCTCGGCAGCCTGAGGCTCAACACGCCCGTCAACGCGACCGCACCGAGCCAGGTCGACAGCGCCACCAGCAGCGCGTCCCGCATGCCCCAGGGGCCGAGCAGGGCCAGGAACAGCGAGCCGATCGTCGCGACGCCGAGCGCGAGCGCCGACTGCTGAGTCGTGGTCATCACGCCGGTGCCCACCCCCGCGCGTTCGTGCGGCACGTCGGAGAGCACGATGCGGAAGAGCACCGGCAGTTGCAGGCCTTGGCCGAACCCGACGACCACGAACGTGGGCGCCAGGCCCCACGCGTTCAGGTGCGGCCAGTAGTGCCAGAACGTCAGGAACAGCAGGACACCGCCGACGAACTGCAGCAGGATTCCGAACGTCACCACCCGCCCCGCGCCGTACCGGGTGACCATCCAGGGGCCGGCGAACGAGGAGAGGAAGACCGACAGCGCGAACGGGGCCAGGGCGAGACCGGCGATCACGGCGGTCATCCGCAGGCCCTGCTGCAACGCGATGGCCAGCACGAACATCAGGCCGCCGAAGCCGATCCCGAACGGCGGGAGAAGCGCGAGGCCGCGACGCAGCGAGACGAGGCGCAGCAGCCTCGGCGGCACCAGCGGGGTGCGGCCCATCCGGTCGGACCTCGCTTCGACGCGCTGGAAGGCCAGCGCCAGGAACGGACTCGCCGCGAGCAGCACCCAGGTCCATGCCGGCCATCCGGTCGCCCTGCCCTCGGTGAGCGGCAGCAACAACGCGGCGAGCGCCGCGGTGAGCAAGAGGGTGCCGGGGACGTCGACCGGCTCGGGCCGCGGGGAGCGGGTGTCCGGCACAGTGCGCAGCGACAGGAGGAGTCCTGCCGCGGCTATCGGCACGTTCACCAGGAAGATCGAGCGCCAGCCGGAGCCCCAGAGGTCCGCCGCGACAAGGACACCGCCGATGATCTGGCCGACCACCATGGAAAGGCCCTGGGTGGCGCCGTAAAGGCCGACCGCTCTGGCTCGACGGTGGCCGGTGGTGGAGGCATGGATGGTGCCCAGGACCTGCGGCATCATCATCGCGGCCGCCGCGCCCTGCGCCACCCGAGCGATCACCAGCACCCAGGGATCGGGCGCGAGCCCGCACGCGAGCGAGGTGAGTCCGAAGGCGGCCAGGCCGGCGACGAAGAGCCTGCGGCGGCCGAAGGTGTCACCGAGCCGCCCTCCGAGGACGAGCAGGACCGCGTACGCCAGGCCGTACCCGGCCACCACCAGTTCGAGCAGGGCAGGGCCCGCGCCGAGATCCTCATCGATGGTCGACAGGGCGACGTTGACAATGAAGAAATCGATCAGTGGCAGGGCCGCGCCGAGCAGGACGGTGAACAGGCCGAGCGAGCCCAGTGCGGGCGGCCGGTCGTCAGGGCGGCCGTGCCCGCCCTCCGCGGGGGCGATGACGGCGCCCGGCTGTCTGAGGGATGTTCCGGATGTCTCTGTTTCACTCACCCTGTCGACGTTCCGGCACTCCTCAGCCTGTTACCAGAGTGTCTTTATCCTGGTAGAAGTTCTACCTGGTAACAGGCTGAGCCGCGTAGCACAGTAGTGACATGAGGACGAGCGTCGACAGTGCCCCGACCCCGGACACGCGCCGCCAGGAGCTGGCCGACTTCCTGCGCAGCCGCCGCGAGCGGATCACTCCGGAGCAGGTCGGCCTGGCGCGTGGCCGCAGACGGCGCACGCCGGGGCTGCGTCGCGAGGAGGTCGCGCAGCTGTCCGCGGTCGGGGTGACCTGGTACACCTGGCTGGAGCAGGCCCGCGACATCCAGGTCTCCGCCCAGGTGCTGGACTCTCTGGCACGGGCGCTGCTGATGGATCAGAGTGAGCGAGCGCACCTGTTCGCGCTCGCCGGGGCCACGGATCCGGCGCCGGAAGAACCCTGCCCGACGGTCACGCCCGCCCTGCGGTCGATGCTGGACCGCCTCGACCCCTTCCCGGCCTGCGTACAGAACGCGCGCTACGACATCCTCGCCTACAACCGCGCCTTCAGCCGGCTCCTGTGCGACATGGACGGCCTGCCACGCCAGGACCGCAACTGCATGTGGCTGGCCTTCACCAACGACCAGTGGCGGGCGGCGACGGGCGACCTGGAGGAAGCGACCCGTGACATGGTCGCGAAGTTCCGCGCCTCCATGGCCGAGCACCTCGCCGAGCCCGCGTGGAAGGCCCTGCTGACACGGCTGAAGACGCTGCCGGAGTTCCGCGCCCTCTGGGACAGGTTCGAGGTGGTCGGAGTCTCCGACAAGACCAAGCACATCGACAACCCTCACGTCGGCCACCTGAAGCTCCTGAACACCAGCCTCTGGCTCGCCCCACAGTCAGGCGCGCGGCTGGTCACCTACGTGCCCGAGGACGACGAGACCCGGGCCCGGCTGGAGACACTGATGCTGGTGTCCGGCCCGGGACGCGCTACGGCCGACACGCGGCAAACGGTCCCGTAATCGTCGGCGGCCGACGGCCGGCGGCCGGCGGCGAAAAAGGCCGTTTTTGCCCACTTGACCTGCGGAGACATACTCTGAGCGAGGCGAGTGCACGGCTCGCGGCGAGCGATCACGGGACGGTCATTGGGCGTACGGGACGCGGTCACGCGGCTGGCGAACAGGCCGGCCGCGCGTACGTTGCGTGCCCGCGCCACGGAGTCCACTGCCGCGCTGCGGTCGATGCTCGCCGACCGGGCCGAGCTCGAACGGCTCGAGCAGTCGTACGGGGCGCTCCGGCGGGTGACGACGCTCGTCGCCCGCGGGCTCTCGCCCACGGAGGCATTCACGACGGTCGCGGGCGAGCTCGGCGCGCTCCTCGGCGCGGACCACGCCGCGATCGACCGGTACGAGGACGACCAGACGGCGACGGTGGTGGGATGGTGGTCGAATCCGCGTTCCCCGGAGATGATCGCGCCGATGGCGGAGCGATGGCCGATCGGGTCGGGCTCCGCCGCGGCGCTCGTGCTGCGGACCGGGAGGCCGGTCCGCAGGAGCAGCGCGTCCGTCACGGGCGAGGCCGGTGCCTGGGCCCGGTCGCACGGGATCAAGCACATCGTCTCCTGCCCGGTCTGGGTGGAGGGGCGCCTGTGGGGCGACGTCGCGGTCATGTTCCGCGGCGAGACGCCGCCCCGGGACGACACCGAGACGCGCCTTGCCGACTTCGTCGAACTCGTCGCCTGCACGCTCGCGCAGGCCAAGTCGCGGGCGGACCTCATCGACTCCCGTGCCCGGGTGATCGCCGCTTCGGACGCGACGCGCCGCCGGATCGAGCGCGACCTGCACGATGGTGTTCAGCAGCACCTGGTGTCCCTCGGCTTCGACCTGCGCGCCACGGAGTCGGCCATGCCGCCCGGCGAGGACGACCTGCGGGAACAGCTGACGAACACCGGCAAGGGCCTGTCGAACGCCATCGCCGAACTGCAGGAGATCTGCCGGGGACTCCATCCGGGCGTCCTGTCCAAGTCAGGGCTGAGGGCGGCCCTGCGGACGCTGGCGCGCCGGTCACCGGTGCCGGTCGAGCTGCGTACGGAGATTCCGGACTCGCTGCCGGAACAGCACCAGGTGACGCTTTATTACATCGTCTCCGAGGCACTGAACAACGTCGCCAAGCACGCGAACGCCTCCACCGCCCGCGTCGAGCTCGACCACGACGACCACGAGATCCGCCTGTCGGTCCGTGACGACGGGCAGGGCGGCGCCGTCATCGGCCCCGGGTCGGGGCTCCTCGGACTCATGGACCGCGTCGACGCCGTGGAGGGCACGCTGCGGCTGCGGAGCCCCGCCGGAGAGGGCACCTCGCTCGAGGTCACCATCCCCCGGTGACCTCCCGGTACGACCGGGTGCGCGCCGACCGGTCGTGACGGCGCGGCCGTCGACTCCTCGCTCACCCGAAAAAGCGGTAAAAAGCGTCCGAAAGATCGGAACCGCGTCCGCCTCGGTGGCGTCGAAACGCCCGGCGGGCATCACGAATCCTCCGTGACCGCCAGTGCCACCCTTCGGCGTGACCGCTCCTCCCGGTGACCGGGCGGGCCGGCCGCGCTCCCCCCGAAGTGCGAGGAGACCTCCCATGAAGACGCTCGGCCGACGCCTGCCCCTGGCGGCCTCGGCGGCCGTACTGACGTTGGCGGCCACGGGAATGGCATCGGGCACGGCCGACGCGGCGGTGACGCCCCGTCCGCCACGCGGCGACGCGGTCGTCCACGCGACCCGTTCCCTCATGGCTCCGAAGGTCGCGGCGGCGGCGACCGCCGCGGCGCCGACCTCGGCGAAGCTGTCCCTGAAGGGCCAGTACCAGAACACGAACTACAAGTGCGTGCCCACCTCGGCGTCGATGAGCCTGTCGACGTTCGGCGTGTCCGTCAGCCAGGACACCCTGGCCACCAAGATGGGCACGACGTCCGCCAACGGCACCACGGGCAACCAGGCGCTGCCCGTCATGAACGGCTACGTGGACCCGCTCGGCTACAGCTACGGCTTTTCCGACGCCTCGACGGCGTCGAGCATGTTGTCGCAGGTCTCCTACGACGTCGGCGTGCTCAAGCGGGCCCCCACCCTCGGCGTGTGGATGGAGAAGCTGCCCTGGAACGCCGGCATGAGCGGCACCAAGGTCGGCCACGCCATCGTCGCGTACGGCTACGACACCAGCGCCGGCACGATCACCGTGTGGGACCCGTGGAAGGCCACCGGCGGTTCGCACACGATCAGCGCCGCCAAGCTCGCCGCGGACATGCAGCCCGGCGGCATGTTCAAGGTCACCGGCCACACCGACGCCGACCTGTCGAGCCTGGGAGACCTGACCGGAGACGGCACCGCCGACCTGGTCGCGGCCGACCGCGCGACCGGCAAGCTGTGGCTCTACCCCGGCCCGTCACTGGCCGCCTCCGACCGGCGGCTGATCGGTACCGGCGGCTGGAACGGCATGACCGAGCTCACCGGCATCGGCGACCTGACCGGCGACGGCAAGGGCGACCTCATCGCGGCCCAGAAGTCCGACGGCACGCTCTGGCTCTACCCGGGCGGCACGAACGCCCTCGGCACCCGCATCAAGATCGGTAACAGCGGCTGGAACGGCATGAAGGACCTCACCGCCATCCGCGACCTGACCGGCGACGGCAAACCCGACCTCATCGCCGCCCAGAAGTCCGACGGCACGCTCTGGCTCTACCCCGGCGCGTCGAAGGCGCTCGGCACCCGCATCAAGATCGGTACGGGTGGCTGGAACGGCATGAACAAGCTGGTCGGTGTCAACGACATCACCGGCGACGGCAAGCCCGACCTGATCGCGGTGCGCATCTCCGACGGCACGCTGTGGGTCTACCCCGGCGCGTCCAAGGCGCTCGGCACCCGTAAGCAGCTCGGCTCCGGCTGGGGCGGCATCCGCTCGCTCACCTACACCGGCGACATCACCGGCGACGGCGTCTCGGACCTGATCGGCGTGCAGAGCAACACCGGCGTGATGTACGTCTACGCGGGCCGCGCGACCGGGTTCGCCGCGCGACAGCAGCTCACCTCCGGCTGGAACGGCTGAGCCCTTCCCGTACGAACCACGGCCCCGCACCGGACCACCCGGCGCGGGGCCGTTTCATGACGGCCGCGCATCGCCGAGGAGACAGCGCAGGCGCTCAGTATGCAAGCTCCCCGATGCCGCCATCAACGCGCAGCACGGTGCCGGCGGTGTAGGCGGACTCATCCGAGGCGAGATAGACCGCCGCCTTCGCCAGTTCGGTGGCGGTCCCCAGGCGATGGAGGGGCACGGTCCGCCGGAGTTCGTCGTAGATGGCGGCCTGGCGCTCGGGGCCGAGCGGCTTGAACGCGTCCGTGACGGTCGGCCCAGGACTCAGCCCGTTGACCCGGATACCCCGGTCCTTCAGCTCATAGGTCAGCCCGCGGGAAAGGGACAGCAGGCCCGCCTTGGCGGCACCGTAGACCGCCGCGTTCTCGTGCCCGATGAAAGCGGAGACCGAGCCGACGAGAATGACCGAGGCTTGCCGGGAGAAGAGCGGCAGCAACGCCTTGATCAGGAAAAACGGTCCCTTGAGATCGGTGGCGATGATCCTGTCGAATGCCTCCTCGGTCCATTCCTCGATCGGAAGGTGGGTGACGTCGGCGGCGTTGCTCATCAAGATGTCGAGCTGCGGCCACTCCTCCTGCAGTCGCGCCGCGAGCGCCGCCTGGCCGGGCACGTCGCCGGCGTCGCTGAGGATGGGCAGCAGCGGACCGTCCAGCTGCCGGGCGGCCTCATCCAGCCGTTCCTGCGAGCGACCGGTGATCGCGACAGCCGCTCCCTCGGCGAGGAACTCACGGGCCGTCTCGAGGCCGATGCCGCTCGTCCCGCCTGTGATCAGTGCGCGCTTTCCCGCAAGACGACCCATTGCCCTCATTCTCCTATTTCGCGCCAAGGCGCATGGTTCTGGTAACGGTGGGGTCGATAACGATGACGGACCGTCCCCGTCATCGGCTCGGAGAACGCCCAGGCCACCTCCGCCGTGTCGGTAGCCGGCGCGTCCGGGGTCAGATGGCGGTCCGGCCTCCGTCGGCGGCCACGACGGCACCGGTCACGTAGCTTGCCTGGTCGCCGGCGATGAAGGCGATCACCCGCGCGACCTCGGCCGGGTCGCCGGTGCGCTTCAGCGCGGTCGTCAGTCCCATGCCGCCGAGGTCCGGGCCCATGGCCGCCACCACCTTGGAGGTGGTCATCGGGCCGGGCGACACGGCGTTGACGCGCACGTTCGACGCGGCGAACTCGGCCGCCCAGGTGCGGGTCAGGGACTCGAGCGCCGCCTTGGTGGCACCGTAGACCGCCATCGGCGGCATGCCGAGGCCGGCTGCGGTGGAGCTGACGTTGACGATGCTGCCGCCTCCGCCGGCGGCCATCTTCGGTGCGAGCTGGGCGACCAGGACGAACGGCGCGCGCACGTTGACCGCGAAGGCGGCGTCGTAGTCGGCGATGTCCTGGTCGGCGGTCGCGCTGAACGGGACGACGCCCGCGTTGTTGACGAGGATGTCCACCGCCCCGGCGTCCTCGGCCAGCCGCTGCACGGCCCGCGGGTCGGCCAGGTCGGCGGGGATGAAGCGCACGGTGCCGGCCGCGCTCCCCCGCACGTCGTCCACGACCTGGGCGCCGCGGTCCGGGTCGGTGCCGGTGATGACCACGTCGGCACCGCCGGCGGCGAGGATCCTCGCCGTCGCGTGCCCGAGCCCGCCGATGGCGCCCGATCCGGTGATCAGTGCCGTCTTTCCCCCGAAGTCCATGCGCTCCTGCCTCTCGTCCGCTGGCGCGCTCGCGCCGGCGTACTTCTGTGTCATCGTTCAAGAAGTCCCTCGGCCGTCACCGTACGGGATTTTGTGCGTCCGGTCAAAAAGTCGTAACGTGAGCACATGGCACGGACGGGACGCCCCCGCGCATTCGACAAAGACCAGGCCCTGGAGCGCGCGCTCCTGCTGTTCTGGTCCCGGGGCTACGGAGCGACCTCCGTCCAAGACCTCGTCGACGCGCTGGCCCTGGAACGCGGCAGCCTGTACGGCGCCTTCGGCGACAAGCGGCATTTCTACCTGGCAGCGGTCCAGCTGTACTGGGACACCTACGAGCGCCGGCTGGTCACGGCGCTGGAGGACGGGCCGGTGCTGCCGGCGCTGCGCGAGGTGCTCGCCAATCCGGCCCGGGCGCAGGAGTACGCCTCCGACGTCGGCGTTCCGCAAGGGTGCATGATCGGCAACACCACCGCCGAACTTGTTCCGCAGGATGCCGACGCCCGCGAGGTCGTAGCCCGCTCGCACGCCCGCTTCACCCAGATCGTCGCCGACGCCCTGCGGCGCGCGCAGGCCGACGGCGAGGTCACCCAGGACGCCACCCCCGAGGCCCAGGCGCAGCTACTGCTGTTCACCGTCCAGGGCCTTTCCCTGGTCTCCCGCGCGGGACTCGACACGGCCACCGCACTCGCCGCCGTCGACGCCCTGATCGACGCCCTCCGCGCCTGATCCGCGGGCCCGGGGCCCTGGCGACGCGACCGCGGACGACCTAGAGGTCGCGCCGACTGACCGAGCCGTCGCTTCCGGAGCCGGAGGCCCTGCGGGACCGGCTGCGGCGACGGGCTCACGGGCCTGGCGCTGAGCCTGGGTGCCGCCGCGCTGCAGATCCTCGACTACCTGACCCGCGAGCACCCGACGCCCGGCCTGGGACTGGTGCTGGTGGTCACCTGCCAGTGCCTGCCGCCGGCGTGGCTGCGGCGCGACCCCTGGTGGTGCTGGTGCGCCGTCGCGTGGGGCTGCTGGTCGGTCGCCGTCACCTCCCTCGCGGGCTTCGGCATCGTGGGTTGCCGGAGCCCCTCGGCGCTCATCACGGCGCCTGCCCGTGCTCCGGGGGCGGGTCGTCCAGGGCGCGGGTGTCGCGCAGCTCGACGTACGGCTCCTCGGTCTTCGGCCGGCCGGCGGCGATGGCGCGGCCGCGTTCGAGTTCGGCGTTGAGCTCCGCGCCGAGCAGGATGGCGATGTTCGACATCCAGATCCAGACCAGGAAGATGATCAGGCCGGCGAGACTTCCGTACGTCTTGTTGTAGGAACTGAAGTGCGCGACGTAGAACGCGAAACCGGCCGACGCGACCAGCCAGATGACGACGGCGAACACACCGCCGGGAGTGACCCAGCGAACCCCCTGCCTGGCGTTCGGCCCCGCCCAGTACAGCAGGGCGAACAGCAGACCGACGACGAGCAGCAACACCGGCCACTTCACGATGCCGAAGATCGTGATGGCCGCCGGCCCGGCACCGACCATCGCCCCGGCGCGCTGGGCGATCGGCCCGGACACCACCACGGCGACGGCGCACGCCGACAGCGGCACCAGCGTCGTGAGGGTGATGGCGACGCGGATCGGCAGCGTCTTGTAGATCGGGCGTCCCTCGTCGATGTCGTAGATGGCGTTGGCGGCGCGCATGAACGCGGCGACGTAACCGGAGGCGGACCAGATCGCCGCCGCCAGGCTGATGACCGCGACGATCCCGGCGCCGCCGTGTCCTCGCTGCAACTCGGTGATGGCGTCCACGAGGATCTGCCTGACCTGCCCGGGCGCGAGCTCGCCGACGTTGGTGATCAGCGACCGGGACACCGACTTCCCGGCCAGGCCGACGAGGGAGACGACCACGAGCATCGCCGGGAAGATGGACAGCACGCTGTAGTAGGTGAGCGCGGCGGCCCAGTCGGTGACGTTGTCGCGCCGGAACTCCCCCAGCGACCGCCGCACCGCGGCCCACCACGAGCGGCCGGGCAGATCGGTCGGGCTCCGAGGCACATCGGTGGCGTCCGCACTCATGGGTCCTCCTTCGTCGGAGGAGAGACCAGGCACGCGTGTTCTTTGATTCGCTCGCTCCGCTCACTCACGGGCCCTCCTTCGTCGGAGGAGAGACCAGGCGCGCGTGTTCTTTGATTCGCTCGCTCCGCTCGCTCATTCGACCTCGTCGTCGTGCTGGCTGTGCAGGAGGTAACCGCGGTTGAGTGCGGCCTTGACCGCTCCGCTGATCGCGCCCTGCAGGGTCGCGGCGATGAGCACCTCGGCCCAGCTCCGCTCCAGATCGCCGGCGTCGGGGGTGTCGTCGTCGCGGGCGATCAGCCGCCAGGTCTGCTTGAAGATCACACCGGCGATCAGGCCGCCGGCGATGCCGAGCGCCGCCGAGGCCGACCGGGACATGGAGTTCGCCTTGCTCATGAACCCTCCTTCGTCGGAGGAGTGACCAGGAAAGCGTGCTTATCGGTTCGCTCGCTCATGACCGCTTCCTCCTGCTCAGGGCCAGCAGTGCGGCCGCGGCGCAGACGCCGGCCGCGCCGTACACCAGGGCGGGCCGGGTGCGTTCGCGCATCTCGGCGGCCCTGCCCCGTACGCGCGTGGGCACGTCCACCTTGGCGGACAGTGCCCGTACCGTTCTGACCAGATCCTGGCGGCTCTGTTCGATCCCGGCGACGAGTTGTTCGCGTTCGCCGTTCCCGCCCGCTCGGGTGGTGTCCTGACTCATCGTTGACGCCTTTCCCGGAATAGTGCGCATTCGGTGGTGCGGCCCACGTACCCGGGCAGCGCGTACTAATGCGGCGTCGAACCGATGCCGTTTCGACCGGCGGCGAATCTGACGCGGCCTCAGGCGCCGGTGGAGGTCCCGGGCGTGCCGCGGCGGCGGCGCGGGAGCTCGGCGGCGGTCTCGGCGGACGGTGCCGGGTCCAGCAGGGCATCCGGCGACGAGCCGTCCCGCAGCTCGCCGATCGGCAGCTCGGCGAGCGGGACCTCCTCCAACCGGACCGCGCCGACCTGGACGGACTCGGTCGCGGGCCGGGCTCCGGAGGGCGGGTCGACGGTGATCAGACCGTCTTTGAACAGGATGGCCAGGTCCGACAGCACGGAGTAGAGCCCTCGTCCGAGGCTGAAGGCGATGTCGCGCGCGCTGGCCCTCCCGTCGGCGGTGGCGAGGATCGCCGCGCGGCCCGGCGCGAGGGCCGGGTTCCGCCGGGTCTCCGCGGGCGCCGGGCGGGTGTGGATCGACAGACCGAGCCGCTGCCAGCCGGCGACCACCTCCAGCCGGCGGTGGGTCTCCCGTACGATCCGCCCGGTGTCCAGCCCCGGCTCGGCGGGCAGCAGCGGCGGCAGGTCGCCGGGCGCCGCGGGCCGGGCGGTGCAGGCGGTGACGCCGCCCAGGGCGATCGCGAAGATCGCGTCGAAGACGGCGGTCTGCGTCAGCACCTCGATGGCCGCCGCGCCGAGCAGGCCACGCTCGACCAGCTCCTCCGCCAGCCGGCCGTACGGGGCGGCGGCGGTGAACACCTCGCTCCAGTCGGCCTCGGAGACCCGGCCGGAGCGCAGGAGCAGCGACTCGATCCCCGGCGCGGCCGGGGTGGAGGCCGCGAGGACCGCGCCGTCGCGCATGGCCACCTCGCCGCCCTGGCCGCCGTGGAGCCGGAGGGTCCCGGAGAACCGCTGCCGGCCTCGGCGCGTGAGAGCCGTCGTAAGAACGCCTGACCTGGGGACGGACACCGCGGCTCCTCTCGGCGGCTCGGTGCGCGGAACGGGTTCGGTCACGTCGGCCGTCCGTCGAAACGGGAGTTCAACGACGTTCTACGAATCTCGGCGCGAAGTCATCATGCCAGGCGCACCCCCGAAGCCCGGCACATCCCCACGGCGACATTCCGGTCATCCGTTATCACTCTGCCCGGAACCCAGTGTCAGGTCAGGTGTCAAACGCCCTTGGTAGCGTCAAATTCCCGGCATGTCGTTATCCAGCCCTGTACGTTGCTCCTCAGATACATAACGCCTGCCGAGCGGCGTCACAAATGGAGTTTCGGTCAACGGGAACGCCCGGCAGACGGTTCACGGGTGGGAGGCTCGATGAACATCGAAACCGCGCTCAAGGAAGCCATGGCGATCGACGGGGCCCTCGGCGCCGCGCTGGTCGACTACGAGAGCGGCATGACGCTCGGCGTCAGCGGCGGCGGCAGCGAACTCGACCTGGAGATCGCCGCGGCGGGCAACACCGAGGTCGTCCGCGCCAAGGCCCGTACGCTCGAGTCGCTGGGCATCAACGAGTCGATCGAGGACATCCTCATCACGCTCGACCGGCAGTACCACGTGATCAGGCTGCTCAACCGCGGCGGCAGCCAGCTGTTCCTCTACCTGGCCCTCGACCGCTCCCGCGCCAACCTGGCCCTCGCCCGCCACAACCTGCGGCGCATCGAGAGCGAAGTCGACCTCTAGGCAGCAGTGAACCCGACGGGGGTGTCCGCACGCTGTGTGTCCAGACGGCGCAGCCGATCTCGACAAGCATCACGAAGGGCAGGGGATGAACAAGGAAGCGGTGCTCACCGAGCTGTACGCCTTGCGTGAGCAGGTGGCCGGGGTGAGGGACAGCGCGGTCGCGTCGGTCGACGGCATGCTCATCGCGTCCGACACCGACAAGGTGCGCGCGGACGCGCTGGCCGCCCTCGCGGCGGCGGCGCTCGGGCTGGGCAAGAGCACCAGCAACGAGGTCGGCATGGGCGAACTCCGCGAGGTCGTCACCCGCTGCCAGAGCGGCCACATCGTCGTCTACGCGGTGCAGGACCACAGCCTCCTCGTCGTTCTCGGCGACGAGGGGCTCGACCTCGCCCGCCTCCACCTGGAGTCCCGCCCCGCCGTCAGCCGGCTGGCCGAGATCCTTGGCTAGGTTCGGCGATCGGTGCTGGCGGTAGACGTTCTCGGCCGCACAGTCGGAGACTGAGGGGCCATGCGTCCGAACGGCAGACCGACGATCGAAGCACCGGGAACACAGTGGATACGACTGCACCGAACCTCGTCGTCGCGGGGGGCACGGACATCGCGCACGAGCTGCGCGGGACGGGCCGGTTCCCCGCGGTGTTCAACGTCTTCTCCGCGAGCGAGTTGCGCGCGCTGTCCCGCAGCGGCCGGGTCAGGCTCCCGGCGGCGTTCGTGTTCACTCCGCGTTTCGCCGAGGACGTCCCCGGGGCCGATGTGGCCGCCCTGGCGAACGGGCTGGCCGACATCGGGTTCCGGGTCGTGGTCCACGACTCCTTCGTCGAACGGGGCGACCGCTTCGGCGCGAACGTCCGCATCACCGGAAGCCGGCAGCCGATGCCGGAACTCCTGTCGTTGCTCGGCGCCGCCGGGCGCACCCCCCTGCCGCTTCCTCCCGCCGCCTCCGACGGATATCCCGGCCCGCTCTCCGGCCCGCGTAAGGGCGGACGCGTCATCGCCGTCGCCGCGGCGAAGGGCGGCGTGGGCCGGACCAGCCTGATCGTGAACCTCGCGGTCCACGCCGCACGGTCGCTGCGGTCGGCCGGTCGTACGGGACGGACGGTGCTGCTGGACACCAGCGTCCAGAAGGCCGACATCGGGCGGTATCTGAACGTCAGGTCCCCGACGATCCTCGACCTGCTCCACGAGCCCGGACCGCTCACACCGCACACGGTGCGCGACCATCTCGCCCACGTCCCCGACGCGGACCTGTACGCGCTGCTCGGACCACCGGGTTTCACCGACGCCGATGCCGCGTTGGCGGGCTCCGTGCCGTACCTGCGGATTCTCGGGCTGCTGCGGCAGATGTTCGACTTCGTGTTCGTCGACACGCCGGTCGCCGAACCCCACCACACGACGCTCACCGACCTGATCCTGCGCGAGGCGGACGCGATCCTCGTCCCGGTCGAGCCCAGCCGTCCGACGCTGGAGACCATCCACGCCTGGCTGGAGACGATCACCATGCCGCCGTACTCGCGCGGCGGCGGTGTCGCCGCGGAGAAACTGTCGCTCATCCTCAACCGGGCACGCCCCGACGTGGGCTGTGGCCCCGAGGAGATCATGCGCATCATGGACGGTTGGCGATTCGTCGGCAGGGTCCCGCACGACCGCGAGTGGACGCGGGCCGTGAACGCCAGCAGGCTGATCGCGTTCAACGGGGACCCGGAGCTGGACGCCGTCTTCAGCGGCATTCTGCGGGCCGCCACCGAGGACCCGGTCTTCGCCACGGCCATGGGATCACCGAGCGGCGGCAGGCGCAGGCGCCGGCGCATCCTCGGCCTGCCCATCACCTGATCGATCGCTACCGTCACGCTTCTTCGCGGAAGGATCTGCCCGATGTCAGCGACACAGCCACCCACTCAGGCGGCGGACTTCTGGAGCGCCCTCGGCGTCGAGAACGACACCCCCGACGGGAACGAGACGCCGGACCAACAGGCCCCCCAGGCCGGGGAGACGGCCGCAGACCCGGAGGCCGAATCCGCCGAGCAGGCGGAGCTCGAGCTGGAGGCGACCGTACGGGACTGGGCGTCGGAGGTCGCCGACGAGGACGGTCCTCCGGAGGACGGCACGGCCGAGGCACCGGAAGAGACGCCGGCCGCGCAGGACGGGAACACGCTGCCCGGTACGGAGCCGGGCGTCCCGGCGGAAGCACCGCCGGAGCCGTCCGATGAGCTGTTGTGGCCTCCCCGCTCGCAGTCCCCGCCGTCCCCGGACCCTGCCGAGGAGCGGCAGTCCCCCACCGCCGTCACCCGGCGCGCGTCCAAGGCACCGGCGGCCCCGGCGCCGCAGGAGCACGCGGGACCGGCCGAGACCCGGATCCTGCTGGCCGACGGGCAGAGTTTCCTCCATCTCTGGCAGGACGAACGCGTCGACGAGGTGCACATCCGCGGCACGCAGGTGACCGTGTGCGGGACGCTCGGCGTCCTCCACGTCGCCGGCTTCGGCAGCCTCACCATGGCGCACCGGGCGATCGCCGCCGTGCAGGAGGAGGTGGGAGCGGTCGTCACCCGTATCGGTGACTCCGTCGTGCTCCGGCGATCCCGGCGGACCGGACCTGACCTGCCCGCGCTCGTCGCCGCCGGCATCGTCACCGACGACCAGCTCGCCGAGGTCAGAACGGCGCTGGAGCGGACCCAGGCGGTGGTCCTGACCGGGCCCGCCGCTCCGGTCATCATGCGTTCCTTCACGGCGCTGCTCCCTGAGGGCAGCCGGATCTTCGAAGGCCCGTACGCGGCCCTGCCCGCCTGGTGTGTCGCGGCGGAGAGCCCGCTCGACGCCGACTACGTGGTCGGAGTACGCCCGGGCGCGCCGGCCGAGGACATGGCGGCGATGGGACAGATCGGTGCTCTGATCGCCAACCCCGAGACGTGGTTCGAGGCCGCGGTCCGGTTCGGCGTGCAGGGAAGATCCGCGGCGCCCGAGAAGCTGACCTCCGGCGATCCCCATCGTTGAGCCGTCACGTGGTCGAACAGTACGGTTTGAAGTCGGGGTAGTAGGCCGCGGCTGCGGTGGCGGTCTCGATGTTCCGCGGGAACAGCGCGGCTTCGTAGGCGCGGATGGCCGCGTCGATGTCCTCAGGCTGTTCGGCGATGGCGTTGCCGAGCTGGCCGGCGTCGAAGAGCGCCCAGTTCGCTCCTTCGCCGTCCGGCGGTGCCAGGTGGGCGGCGTCTCCGATGAGCGTGACCCCAGGTACATGCTCCCAGCGGTGCCCGATCGGTAGCCCGTACAAGGGGCGGAAAATTGGCGGGATGTCGCTGTCCGCGACCAGCGCGACGAGCTCCGGCGCCCACCCTTCGAACATCGCCGCCACCGTGCGGGCGGCCGCAGCGCCGTCGTTGAAGTCGATGCCCTGGAACCAGTCGAGCGGCTGGTCGAACATGGCGTAGGAGTGCAGGGTGTCCGCGCGCTCGCGCTGCACGCCAAGACCGATGCGGCTGGTCTCGCTGTAGGCGGTCATCGACCCGCCGCCGACCAACGCCAGGGTGGCAGGGTGCCGGGTGTCGCTCTCATACAGGTAAGTCTCGACCATCGAGCGTCCGGCGTAGGCGGGCGTGGCATCAGAGAGCAGCGGCCGGACCTTCGACCAGGCGCCGTCGGCACCGACGAGGATGTCGGTGACAATTGTCGATCCGTTGGCGAAGGTCACTTCGTGACGACCGTCCTCGAGGGTCCGAACATTCTGAGTCTTGTGGCCCCAGACGACCCTGTCGGCAGGGAGAGATTCCAGCAGCAACTGTCGGAGCTCGCCACGCTGCACCTCGGGGCGGCCCCCGGCGGGGTCGTCGGGCTGATCCACCAGGACGGTGCCGTCAGGTGCCACGTCGCGGGATGCCTGGCGACCTTCGAGGACGAGGGATCGGAAGCCGTCCATCAGGCCGGCGGCACGGATCCCGTGCTGTCCGTTGTAGTCGTGGATATCGAGCATGCCGCCTTGGCCTCGGGCCTGCGCAGAGGCCTCCGCTTCGTACACCGTGGACGGGATTCCGTGAACCGCCAGGGTTCGTGCCAGTGTCAGTCCCGCAAGACCGGCACCGATGATCGTAATTTGAGTCATGCATGCGTTCCTTACTGCTGGTGGATGAACCGGCGGTCCTGCCTGCGGGATTCCCGGCCACCGCGCGGAGTAGCAGGGCCCGGTCAGGGGGAACTGGGTGGCTCAATCCGGGATGCGAGCTGCTCCAGGAGGTCGTGGAGCAGCGCCTGCCCTGCGGCGCCCAGCGGCGCGAGGATCGACTCCTCGACACGGTCCATGGCCTCTTCGAAACCCTGGATCAGTTCGGAGCCCGCTGGGGTGACATGCACGCGGCGGCTGCGCGTGTCATCCTCCTGCGTCTGACGTTCCACGAGTCCGCGCCGCTCGAGCCCGGCCAGGAGCCGGGAGACGCTCGGCGCACTGGTGCGCGTGGCCCGCGCGACGTCACGCTGGATGGCATCCGGGTTCTTTGACAGGTACGCCAACACGGCGCTCTGCTCGTGAGTGAGGCCGCGTTCCCGTATCCAGTCATCGGCGATGCGTCGCTGCCCCCACACGACCCACCGCATCAGCTCCAACGTGCTCTCCCGCTTCGACCCACTCATAGTTAACATGCTAACTGTTGCATAGTTAACAATCAAATCCATAGAGGCCCTGGCGAAGTTGTTGATCATGCGACTTTCGGCTTGGGTGGTCGTTGGTCTGTTCGTGGAGGAGCGCCGGCCGGGCTCGTCCGGCCGGTGACCAGAGCACTGAGGAACCTGTGATGGCTATTGCGCCGACCGTCGTCGTAGCGGGAAACCCGGGTGTCGCGAGCAGGCTCCGGGACACCGGGCGGTTCCCGGTCGTGTTCGACGTCGCCTCCGCCTCGGAGCTGCGGGATCTCTCCCGGAGCGGCAGGGTGGGCTCGCCGGTCGCCTTCGTGTTCACGCCGGGATTCGCCGAAGACGTCCCCGGCGCGGAGGTCGCCGCACTGGCCAACGGCCTGGTCCGCAACGGGTACACCGTCCTCGTTCACGTGTCCTTCGCCGAGCGCGGCGACGTCTTCGACCCGAGGGTGGTCATGGCGGCGAAGCGGCTGAACATGGCGGAGTTGCTGGTGGCTCTCGGCACCGTCGGCCCGGGACCGCGGCTGGAGCTCCAGCCCGCGCCGCCGCCGGAGCCGTGGACCCTTCCGGGAGCGCCACCCGCCCGGCCGATCCCCGCACCGGCTCCCCCGGCACCACCCGCCCGGCCGGTCCCCGAACACCGGGCCTGGCCGCGGACACCGATCGACGGCGGAACGGCTCCCCGCCCCGCCCCGGTGGGCTCCGGCTTCCGGCAGGAGCCGTCCGCGAGCGCCGGGGCCCCGGCCGCGTACGTTCCGGCCGGCGAGCCCGTCGGGCAGGGCACGGTCATCGCGATCACCTCGGCGAAGGGCGGGGTCGGCAAGACGACCACGGCCGTGAACCTCGCGATGCACGCGGCGAGGCTGCTGCGGAGCGCGGGCCGGGCGGGGTCCGCCGTGGTGGTCGACATCAACCTCGAGCGGGCCGACGTGGCACGCTGTCTCAACCTGAAACCGCCGACCGTCCGGGATCTGCTCCAGGCCCCCTGGTCGCTTTCGCCGGGGGCGGTGCGCGACAACCTCGCGAGCATCCCCGAGATCGGCCTCTACGCGCTGCTCGCCCCGCAGGACATCGTCAGCGTCGACCGCTCCAGGATCGACGCGCTGTACCGCCGGATCCTCGCCGTACTGCGGCAGACGTTCGACTTCGTCTTCATCGACACGCCGGTCACCGAACCGGCCGACCGGACGTTCCTCGACCGGGTCCTGGCGGGGGCCGATGCCGTCCTGGTGCCGGTCGAGCCCGACCGGGTGACGCTGGAGGCCGTCGGCTCCTGGCTGTCGGCCCTCGTCACGCCGGAGCGGCAGGGAGGCGGCGGGATTCCTCCGGAGAAGATCCTCATGATCCTCAACCGGACGAGGCCGGACGTGGGGTGCGGGCCCAAGGAGGTCATGGACCAGCTGGGCGGCTGGCGGTTCGCCGGCCTGGTCCCCGAGGACGAGGGATGGATGCGGGCGGTGAACACGCACCGGCCGGCGAGCGTGCGCCCAGGACCGGACCTCGAGCGGACGCTCCGGGGAATCCTGGCGGCCATCAGCGATGACCCCGCGTTCGGCGATACGGAAGAGGACCGGTCGGTCGTGACGAGCCGCTGAGAGCCGCCGTCCGCCGACGGCGCCGCCGTCGTCGAATCGCCGGAGTCGCCGCACAGCCCATCTTCCCGTTCTGGAGAAAGAACACGCTCCCGGGGAAGAGAGAGGGTCGGCGGAAGCCTTCGTGCGTGTCGCGGGTCAGGTCTCCTGACGCTGGGCGCGGTGGCGTTCGTCGCCGCCGTCGAAGTCGGTGTAGGTGTAGGGGTTCGGGATGCGCTCGGCGGCGGGCAGCTCCGGCGTGATGCTGTCCTGCCAGGCCTCCTCGCCCATGGTCGACCGCGCGTACTCCACGGTGCGCCCGACGGCCTCCTTGGCGCCGGCCAGGTCGGCGCCGACGAGACGGTGCTCGTGCTTGACCACGCGCCCGTTGACCAGCACGGTGTGCACGTCGCCACGGCCCGCCTGGTAAACGACGCTGCCGTACGGGTGGAGCAGCGGGTACAGGGCCGGGGCGTCGTCGTTCTTGATCAGTACGAGGTCGGCCTTCTTGCCCGGGGTCAGGCTGCCGATCACCGAGTCGAGTCCGAGCGCGCGGGCGCCGCCGATGGTGGCCCAGCGGACGACCTCCTCGGCGCGCAGCCGGTTGTGCACGACGGTGTCGCCGCGGGAGTGCGCCTCCAGGTGCTCGCGCGAACGGTCGGCGGACAGCGTCGCCCGCATCGCGGAGAACAGGTCGGCGCTCCACCACACGCTGGTGTCCATCGACAGCGAGACGGGGATGCCGTGCCGCCGCAGCTCCCAGCTCGGCGGGTATCCCTGGCCGGCGCTCTGCTCGCTCTCGGTCGACACCGACACGGACCCGCCGCTGGCGGCGATGCGCTGGTAGGAGTCCTGGGTGAGGGTGGCGGCGTGGACGTACGTGGTGCCGGGCGTCATGAAGCCGCCCTCCCACATCAGCCGGATGCTCTCGTCGTTGGTCGCGCCCCACACACCGGCGTGCGTGGTGACCCGCAGGCCCAGGTCGCGGGCGGCCTCGAACGCCGCCTTCTCCGGAAACTCCGGGTCGCCGGTGACGTCGAAGGCGAGCTGGAGGCCGAGCATGTCGTCCGGCGTGCCGAAACGCTCGACGAAGCCGCGGAACTCCGGGCTGTTCGTCCACTCCCACGGGGCCCCTAGCAGGTTCCCGTACGCGAGGACGAACCGGCCGGGCGCCGACCGCAGCGCGTCGGCGGCGGCCTCGCCGTGCTCCACCGTCTGCAGCCCGTGCGACCAGTCCACCGTCGTCGTGACACCCGCGTCGACCGCCTCGATCGCGGACAGCGTGTTGCCGGCGTGGATGTCCTCGGGGCGGAAGATCTTGCCCCAGTTGAGGTAGTAGAAGACGAAGTACTGCGTCAGGGTCCAGTCGGCGCCCAGGCCGCGCAGCGCGGTCTGCCACATGTGCCGATGGGTGTCGACCATGCCGGGCATCAGGATGCCGCCGGAGGCGTCGATCTCGGCGGTACCGTCGGGCACCGCGAGACCGCGGCCGACCTCGGCGATCGTCTCTCCGGTGACGAGCACGTCGCCACCCTCGATGACGCCGGCGTCGTCCATGGTGAGGACGGTCGCGCCGCGGAAGACGATCGGGCGGCCGTCGAGCTGTTCGGGGGTCATGAGTCCTCCTTCGTAGGCGGAAGTGACCACTGGTGCGCGCCTTCGATTCCCTCGCTCCGCTCGGTCATGGCGTCACCTGTGCTCACGTGGAGATGTCCGGGTACGGGAGGGTGAAGTGGGACAGCTTGGCGGCGTAGTCGAGCTGCATCCCGAGCGGTTCGGTGAAGTCGCGCTCGAACATGGCGATCCACAGCGTCAGCGTGAGGAAGTTGTGCGCGCCCATCGTGAACAGGGCGACGTGGTCGTGCGTCCTGAGCGCCTGGCGTTCCTCCTCGGTGAACGACAGCCAGGTCGAACGCTCGCCGGAGGGCAGGTTGAGGATCTCGTTCGCCTTCTCGGCCTCCCACCACGCGACGGTGCCCTCGGGGTCGTCGCGGTAGCGCTCGACGAGCTCGGGATCCCGGTCGATGGTGTAGAGAAACTTGTTCACCAGGTACTTGCTCATGAGCCATCCTCCGCCCCACCCCACGAAAACGCTCCGCAGGCTCCGCGTTTCCGCGGGGACCCCGGGAGGAGCAGAGTGATCCACAGGCGCGTGTCTTCGATTCGCTCGCTCATGCGTCAGCTCCGTTCGGGTACCAGGTGAAGTAGGCCTCCATGGTGTGGAACAGATCCAGGTTGTCGGCGTAGTCGGCCTTGTGTGGGCCGGCGATGCCCATCATCAGCATGAAGTCCATGAAGCCGTGGGTGGCGTTGCCCGGGGCGTGCAGGCTGTCGAGCGTGACCTCCGCCAGGCAGCCCTCGAGGTCGCCGTTCGCGATCCACTCGACCGCCCTCGCGTCGAACTCCGGGTCGGGCCCGTGGGGGCCGAACTGACGCGGGCCGCCGAGTTCGAGCGACAGGTGGCCGGTGCCGATCACCGCGACGCGCAGGTCGCTCGGCCACGCGTCGATCAGCTCGCGGATCGTCCGGCCGAGCTGCACGAACCGCTCCGGGCGCGGCAGCGGCGGGGCGAAGATGTTGGTGTAGATCGGCACGATCGGCAGGTCGTTCTGCGGCCGTACGGTGAAGATCGGGCACGTGATGGAGTGGTCGACGCGCAGCTCGTTGCTGAACGCCAGGTCGAAGCCGCGGTCGATGCCCTCGCGCAGGATGTACGCCGACAGCTCCTCGTGCCCCTTGAGGAGCAGCTTCGGCAGGCCGAACTCCCGCTCCTCGTTGTAGTAGTTCGCGTCGTAGAACGGGGCCTTGCCGACCAGGAACTGCGGCATGTTGTCCAGCCACAGCTGGTGGAAGTGGTCCGAGCCGACCATGACCAGCACGTCGGGGCGGGCGCGCGTCAGCGTCTCGCGGTAGGCCTCGACCTTCCGGACCCACTCGGCGGCGAAGGGCGGCGCCTCCTCGGCGGGAAGGCGGCTGGTCCGGTAGTAGAACGGATGGTGCGTCGTGGCAAGAATCGCGACGAGCTTCGCCATCGTGACGGTCCTTCCTCGATAACAACCGTCTGCCGGACACTCGTCCGATGAGCGGCGTTAGGGGAAAGATGTCGCGGGAGCCCGGCGGGTGTCAAGGGGGACGCGGCCGGGCGTGCCGACCGGTTCACGGCGCGTCGGCCGGTTCACGGCGCGTCGGCCGCTGTGCGACCATGCTCCCGTTGTCACTGTCCGGTGACACCGGTTGAGCAGGGGAGACATCATGGCCGGACGCGGCTCCGATCCCGACTTCGTCGAGGCGCTCGCCCGCGGGCTGGACATCCTCTCGTGCTTCGGCGAGCGGCGACCGCGCATGACGCTGACCGAGGTCGCCGCGGCGACCGGCCTGGCGCGCCCGACCGCGCGCCGGCTGTTGCTCACGCTGCGGGAGCTCGGCTACGTCCGGGCCGACGACGGTGCCTTCGCCCTGACGCCCCAGGTGCTGCGCCTGGGCATGTCGTACGTGGGCGCGCTCGGGCTGTGGGACATCGCGCGTCCGCACCTGGAGGACCTGGTCGCCCAGACCGGCGAGTCGTCCTCGATGTCGCAGCTCGACGGGTCCGACATCGTCTACGTCGCCCGCGTCTCCGTACCGAAGATCATCACTTTGCGCGTCGAGATCGGCACCCGCTTCCCGGCCGCGCGCACCTCCCAGGGCAAGGTGCTGCTCGCGGCCCTGCCCGCGCACGCGCTCCGCGAGACGCTGAGCCTGCCGAGCCGTGCGGGCCTGCCGCCGTTCCTGCCCCGCGACCCGGCCGAGCTGGAAGAGGAGCTGCTCACCGTACGCGCGCGGGGCTGGGCGCTGGCGGACGAGGAGCTGGCGCCGGGCATCCGGTCGATCGCGGCCCCGGTCCGCGACGGCGCCGGCCAGGTCCGCGCCGCGATGAACGTGACCGTACACGCGGCCGAGACGAGCGTGGACGTCCTGGTCGGCGAACACCTCCCCCGGCTCCTCCGAACGGCGGGCGACGTCTCCGCCGAGTGGGCCCTCTGGCAGTCCCGCCCCCACGCCGAGCCGGCGCGGTGAGCCGCCCTACCGACTCCCGATGACCGCGTCCACGAGCGCGTCGGCGTACTCCACGGTGAGCGGCTCCCCGGAGACCAGGAGCCGGTACCACGGGGGTGAGATGAGGAGCTCCTCGAGCAGGACCGGGTCCATCGCGGGAAGTTCGCCGGCCGCCTGGGCGGCGATGATCCGCTTCTGGTTGCCGGCCTGGAGCGGGCGCTGCACCTTCTCGCGGAGCATGGTGGCGAGCTCGGTGTCGACCTGGGCGGCGCCGAGCAGTCCGACGAGGAGCTGCCGCGAGTGCGGGTCGGTGAACAGCTCGGCGAAACCGCGGATCCAGGTGCGCAGGTCGCGGGCGATGTCCCCGGTGTCGGGGAGCTCGATCGCGGGTTCGACGACCTGGTCGAGGACCACGTCGAGGAAGACCGCGCCCTTCGAGGGCCACCAGCGGTACAGCGTCGGCTTGCCGACGCGTGCGCGGGTCGCGATCAACTCCATGGTCACGGCCGCGTAGCCCCGCTCCCGGCACAGATCGCTGGCGGCCCGCAGGATCGCCTCGCGGGAGCGCGGCCCTCGGCCGCTGTTTCTCTCGGTCACCGGGGCAGTCTATGGAAACGTAACGTTCAGTTTTGACACCACGACCCGTCGGTCGCTATTTTCCTCGAAACGAAACGTTACGTTTCGTTCTGAACGAAAGGCGGAACCTTGGCCGTACGACAAGTCGTCTTCGGGTTCGGCGCGCACAGCACCGTCGACGAGGGGCCGGAGCTGCTGCGCATGGTCCAGCAGGCCGACCGTGCGGGGCTCGACCACTTCTCGCTGTCGGACCACCCCTACATCGGCGAGCGCCTGGACGCCTACGCCACCATCGGGTTCATCCTCGGCCGCACGCGGCACATCGCGGGCTTCGCCAACGTCTCCAACCTGCCGACCCGGCCCGCCCCCATGCTGGCGCGGACGGTGACCACGCTGTCGGCGCTGTCGGGCGGCCGCGTCGTGCTCGGCATGGGCGCCGGCGGGCTGTGGGACCGGATCTCCGACATGGGAGTGCCGCGCCTGTCACCGGCCGAGGCCGTGGACGCCTTCGAGGAGGCGATCGTCCTGGTCAAGAAGCTGTCGGGCGGCGGGGCGCCGGTCACCCACCGCGGCCGTCACTACGAGGTGCACGAGATCGAGCCGGCTCCGGTGGCCGCGCCCCAGGTGTGGACCGGGTCGGTCGGCCCCAGGTCCCTCGCCGCCACCGGCCGGGTCGCCGATGGCTGGATCCCGGGCCACGCGGCAGACTGGCTCAGCGAGCGCTACCGGACCTCGCGGCCGGTCATCGACGAGGCGGCGGCTGCCGCGGGTCGCGATCCGGGCGAGGTCGCCACGGTCTTCAACCTCCCCGGGCGCATCACCGAACGGCCACTGGCCGCCCCCCGGAACGACGACGGGCGCTGGATCGGCGGTTCCGCCGCCCAGTGGATCGAGGAACTGACCGGCGCCGTCCTGGAGCACGGCGCGGCGGGCTTCACGCTCTTCTCCCCCGAAGGCGGAACGCAGGACGCCGTCTCCCTGGACCGCTGGGCCGAGGAGATCGCCCCGGCCGTACGCGAAGCGGTCGCGAAGGAGGACCGCTAGAGCCTGTCTCAAAGTCCCCGTCCGAGCGAGCGGCGTCCAGGCGTCGCGTCGCAAGGCGGAGGAGGAACTCAGCCCGGGTTGCCCTCGCGCCGGGTTGAGTCCTCGCCGCCGGTTGGGGCACGATCGGCGCCCACGTCCGGCATCGCGAGAAGGGGAGCCTGTTGCCGACTCTGCTACGCCACGCTTCGGCCGAGGTGTTCGTGGACGCGTCCACGGTCGACCTGACCGGCGAATCCCTGTACACCGAGTTCGAGGCGGACTGGACCGCGACGGGCCTGGTCGACGCCGACCCCGACGGCGACGGCGCCCGGGTCGTGTGCGGCCAGGAGATCGGCGACATCCTCGTCACCGCCGAGCTGTGGGACGGGTCACCGCCGCCGGCCGCCGACGGCTGGCAGGACGTCGCCGAGGTGTCCGTCGCCTGGCGATCCGCCTTCCTCGACTTCGGGACGACGGACGGCGACGACCCGGCGAAGCGTCTGGAGCTGCCCGGCCCCGGTGACTATCGGCTGCGCGTCCACGGGCGGAACCGCGACGACGGCGACCCGCGCGAGGACGACGATCCCCGGGAGGAGTACCTGATCCAGGTGTGGCCCGCTCCGCGTGCCGAACCCGTCACGGTGAAGTCGACCAGCCGGACCGCGGCCCTGTGGCGAGAATCCACAGGCTGTGGATAACGGGGTGGGCGTTTGACAGATGGCGTCCGCCGCGATCAGAGTACGGACAGTTGTCCGTATCGCGGTTGGAGCGCCTCATGTCACCAGGAAATTCCGGGCCGCTGTCGGGCATCGTGGTGGCCGACTTCTCCCGTGTGCTCGCGGGCCCGTACTGCACGATGCTGCTCGCCGACCTGGGCGCCGACGTGATCAAGGTGGAGGGGCCGGCCGGTGACGACACCCGGCACTGGGTGCCGCCCGTGCGCGACGGTGTGGGCACCTACTTCCTGGCGGTCAACCGCAACAAGCGGTCCATCGTGCTCGACCTCGCCGATCCGGAGGACTCCGAGGTCGCGCACGCCCTGTCCGCGCGGGCCGACGTGTTCATCCACAACTTCAAGCCCGGGGGGCTGGCGAAGTTCGGTCTCGACTACGACGCCGTGGCCGCGCGCAACGCCGACGTCATCTACTGCGAGATCAGCGGCTTCGGCTCGGCGGAGGGCGCGTCGCTGCCCGGGTACGACCTGCTCGTCCAGGCCATGTCCGGGCTGATGAGCCTGACCGGAGACCCCGGCGGCCCGCCGTACCGCTCCGGCATCTCGGTCTTCGACGTCATGACCGGCCTGCACTCGGCGGTCGGCATCCTCGCCGCGCTGCACCACCGCGACCTCACCGGTCAGGGGCAGCGCATCGAGACGAACCTGCTCTCCACCGCGCTCAGCGCCATGGTCAACCAGGTGTCGGCGTACATCGCGGGCGGCGTGGTCCCCCAGCGCATGGGCAACGCGCACCTGAGCCTCTTCCCGTACGAGCCGCTCGCCACCGGCGACGGGGAGCTGATCGTGGTCGCCGGCAATGACGGGCAGTTCCGCTGCCTCTGCGCGGCGATCGGCGCGCCCGGGCTGGCCGACGACGAGCGCTTCGCGACCGTCGGGAGCCGCAACGACAACCGCGAGGAGCTGCGGCCCCTGCTCCTCGAACGCCTCGCCACGCGGTCGGCGCAGGAGTGGTTCGCCGTGCTCACCGAGGCGGGCATCCCCTGCGGGCCGATCAACGACGTGCGCGGCGGCGTCGAGCTCGCCGGCGAGCTGGGCCTGGAGCCGGTCGTCGCGCCCGACGGCGTACCGAGCGTGCGCAACCCGGTCCGCCTGTCGGCCACGCCCGCGCGCTACGACCTCGCGCCGCCCGCCCTGGACGCCCACGGTGACGAGGTGCGCGCCTGGCTCGGCCTGCCCAAGCACGCAGAAAACCACCCGGAAGGACCCCACGCGTGAGCCGTCCCGTACCCGAGTTCCCCACCTCGCTCGGCACGTCCGACCCCACGACCATCACGCTGCTCGGACAGGATCTCGCCCGGGACCTGATGGGCAAGGTGAGCTTCGGTGAGCTCGCGTACTGGCTGCTCACCCTCGAACGGCCGACCGCGCAGCAGTCGCGGCTGTTCGAGGCCGTGCTGCTCGGCCTCGCCGACCACGGGTTCACCCCGACCGCGATCGCCGCGCGCCTGACCTACCTCAGCGCGCCGGACGCGATCCAGGGCGCGCTCGCCGCGGGGCTCCTCGGCGGCGGCTCGCGGTACCTCGGCGTCACCGAGGACACCGGCCGTTTCCTCGCCGGCGTCCTGGCCGAGGCGGGCGAGGAACCGTCCGACGAGGCGGGCTGGGACGCGCTGGCCGAACGCGCGGTCGCCGCGCGCAAGGACGCCGGCCTGCTGGTCCCCGGCCTGGGCCACCCGGTGCACAAGGAAGGCGACCCGCGCACGCCGGTCATCATCCGCATCGCCCACGAGGAGGACCTGTACGGACCGCACCTGGCACTGTTCGAGGCCGTCGGCCGCGTCCACCCCCGGATCCTCGGCCGTACGCTGCCGCTCAACGGCGCCGGGGTGAGCGGCGCGGCCCTCGCCGACCTCGGCCTGCCGCTCGAACTGCTCCGCGGCACCGTACTCCTCGCCCGCTGCGCCGGCCTGCTCGGCCACATCGCCGAGGAACTGCGCCGCCCGGTGGCGAACGACATCTACCTGGCGGTCGACCGCAACGCGACGTACGTGAGTCCGGAGGGATGAGTCACGGCCGCCCGCCGACCCCGACGACGTGATCTAGGCTGCGCGCGTGCAGAACAGGACATTCCGGGTCGTGGACGGCGAGCGGATCAAAGGAACCTGGCGGCCGATCTTCATCCACAACTGGACCTACCACCTGACCGATCTGCTGATCTACGCGGACGGGGCGATCTGGTGCTGGGAGTGGGTCGACCTCGACGGGCTGCGCGCCAAGCTGGCCCAGGGCTGGATCGCCACCGAGATCCCGCAGGGCGCACGGGCGTCGGCGCACGGGCTGGCCTCGTGGGTCTTCGACGAGCCGCATGTCTGGATCGACCCGGACGACTTCGTCACCCAGGTCGCCGACGAGATCGACCGGTTGAACGATCGTCCGGACTCCACCGACCGCTGTCTGCGGGTTCTGGATCGGTACCTGGCCGGCCGTTCGGAAGAGGACAGACGCGCGCTCGCCACCGCGTACCTGGCGATCCCGGCGATGGACCGGCGCTATGCCCTCGGCGACATGGACTCCAAGGACTGGCCGCTGCGCGTCCTGTGCACTCCGGTGGGCGACACGCTGATCGGCGAACCCGAACCATCGGACCGGTTCGGAGTCGTCACCGAGGACATGCGGCGGCGGGCCTTCGAGTACTTCGCCGAGCGGGAGCGCAGCCACGCCGAGTACGCCGATCGGCGCGAGCCGGACGATCCGCTCGGGCCCGCGGCGGGACCGGTGAACCTGAACGCGGTCTTCTACCCGAAGGGCTGGCCGGACGATCCGGGCGTACTGGTCCTGCGGAACGAGTACCCGGCCGTGATCGAGTTCGGCGGCGTCCGCTATCCGACGGTCACGCACGCCTACTGGTCGCTGTCCACGGACGATCCCGGCGCGGCCGATCGCATCCGCGCCGCAGAGCATCCTTACGACGCCCGGAAGCTCGCCGGGCAGGCCGTACGTCGTCCGGAGTGGCCCGACATGCGGGCCGGGGTCATGGCCGGGCTGCTGCGAGCCAAGTTCGCCCAGCACCGCGGGCTCGCCGACTCCCTGATCGCCACCGGTGACGCGCCCATCCACTACTCCGATCTGGGTTCGGACTACTGGACCGCAGGCGGGGATCGAGGCCGTAACTGGGTCGGACGGCTGCTGGAGCTGATCCGTGCCGAACTCGTCGCCGAACGGGCCGGGCTGGCGCTGCGCTGAGGCCCCTGAGGGGTGGCGGTGTGCGGCCGGCACGGGATGATGGGGGGATGCCGGACGAGACGGATCTCACGCCGCAGCGGGTCCGTAACCCCTGGGGACAGGGTGAGCGGCTGCGTACGGAGATCCTGGAGGCGGCCGTGCGGCTGCTCTCGGAGCTGGGCGGCGCGGAGGCGCTGACGATCCGCGGGGTCGCGCGGGCCGCAGGCATCGCCCCGGCGAGCATCTACCAGCACTTCGCCGACAAGGCCGCGCTCGTTCGCGGGGTCGTCGAGTACGACTACGAGCGCCTCTCGGCCGTCATGCGGGAGGCCGACGAGAGCGTCGACGCCGGCGACGTGGTCGGCCGGGTTCGCGCGCAGATGCACGCCTACTGCCGGTTCGCGATCGCCAATCCGGGCCACTACCGGCTGATGCTGGGCAACCGCCGCATCACGCACGAGCCGGACGGCCGGCCGCGCGGCGCCATGGTGGCGGTGGTGGACTCCGTCGTCGCCGCGTTCGAACGCTGTGAGCGGGCGGGCCAGCGGCTGCGCCTGCCGAGCGACCGCGCGGCCGTGGTGGTGTTCGTCGGCACCCACGGGCGGGTGGCGCTGTTCCACTCGCGCGGCACCGGGGAGGACGCCGACATCCTGCCGTTCGTCGACGAGCTCATCTCCCTCGTCTTCGAGTAGAACCCCCGACCGCAGTCGGCCGGCCCGGAAGAATCCGCACTACAAACCACTATTTAGCAGGCGAAACGTGATTTAAGCCTCACTCTGGCACTCTCCTCACGCAATGTCCGACGACATATGCTGGGCAGACCACCGAACAATCGTTCGGCAACTGTCCGTGTAGGAGGCCCTCGATGCCGGACACCCGTGTGCCCGCCTACCCGATGAAGCGGGCCTGCCCGTTCGACCCGCCACCCGAGCTCGGCCGCATCCGCGCCGAGGATTCCGTCACCAGAGTGCGGCTCTGGGACGGCAGCCACCCCTGGCTGATCACCGGCTACGACGACCAGCGCGCCGTCCTGCGGGACCGCCGGTTCAGCGCCGACGTGAGGAGACCCGGTTACCCCCACGTCACCGCCGCCTCACGGGCGCGGCGCCGGCGCTCACGGTCGTTCATCTCGATGGACGAGCCCGAACACGGCAAGTACCGCAGGATGCTGACCAGTACCTTCATGATCAAGCGCGTAGAGGCCCTGCGCCCGCGGATCCAGAAGATCGTGGACGAGCTCATCGACACGATGCTCGCCGGCACGCCACCGGCCGACCTGGTCTCGGCCTTCGCGCTGCCCGTGCCCTCGCTGGTGATCTGCGAGCTGCTCGGCGTCCCGTACGCCGACCACGACCTGTTCCAGCGGTGCAGCCGGACCATGGTCAGCACCCGGTCCACCGCCGAAGAGGCGGTCGCGGCCGGGGACGAGCTGAAGGAGTACCTGGTCCGCCTGCTCGACCGTAAGGCCGACGAGCCCGCGGACGACCTGCTCAGCCGGCTGGTCGTCGAGCAGGCCGAGACGATGACGCGCTCCCAGCTCGCCGACATGGCCGTGCTGCTGCTCGTCGCCGGGCACGAGACGACCGCGAACATGATCGCGCTCGGCACGCTGACCCTGCTCCAGCACCCCGACCAGCTCGCCGAGCTGCGCGAGGGCGACCCGGAGCTGATCAAGAGCGCGGTCGAGGAGCTGCTGCGCTACCTCAACATCGTGCACAGCGGCCGGCGCCGGGTGGCCACCGAGGACGTCGAGGTCGGCGGGCGGCTGATCAAGGCCGGCGAGGGCGTCATCGTGGCGACCGACGCGGGCAACCGCGACGAGAGCGCCTTCCCCGACCCGGACGTGCTCGACCTCCACCGCGACGCACGGCACCACGTGGCCTTCGGGTACGGCATCCACCAGTGCCTCGGCCAGCCGCTCGCGCGGGTCGAGCTCCAGGTGGTCTACGGCACGCTCTACCGCCGCGTCCCGACGCTGCGGCTCGCGGTGCCGCTGGAAGAGGTCAGGTTCAAGCACGACATGCTCGTGTACGGCGTGCACGAGCTGCCCGTCTCCTGGTGAGGAGGAATTCGGCATGAAGGTCAGCGTCGATCAGGACAAGTGCATCGGATCGGGCCAGTGCGTGATGCTCGCCCCGGACGTGTTCGACCAGCGCGATGAGGACGGCATCGTCGTCCTCCGCGACGCGAACCCGCCGTCGGACCTGGACGACGACGTCCGCGAGGCCGCCCACGTCTGCCCCGGCCTCGCGATCGAGGTCGAGGACTGACACCGCGGCGGGCGGGTTCAGGCAGGGGTTTCGTCGTTGTCGGAGGTCGGGTGCTTGACCTTCATCGCCCAGGCGATGAAGCGGGTGATCTGCGGCAGGGAGGGCTCCTCCTGCGGCCGGTCGGGGCGGCGGCCGTCGCTGGTGACCGGGGTCAGCCGGGCCACGCGGTTGAAGTCGCCGCGCAGCCGCAGCCAGCGGCGGCTGCGCGGCTCCGCGTGCTCGGCCAGGCGCTCCTCCAGGGAGTTCTCCAGCGCGTAGCCGACCGCACGGTTGACGCGCGTGTGCTCGCTGACCCCGTGCCGGAACTGGCCCTCGGGGTCGCGCGGCTCGGGGACCCGGCGGCGCGCCGCCTCCGGGCGCAGCACCGCGTCGTACAGCGCCTGCGCGTCGGCCATGTCGGCGCGGTGGTAGAAGAAGTCGGCGCGCGCCTCGCGCATGCGGCGGCGTACGGCGTCGTCGAAGAAGTGGCCGGTCACCACGATCACGGTGAGCCGCCCGGCGTGCCGGCGGATGTGCTCGACGACGGCCACGCCCGGGAACTGGTCGTTGGGGCGGCGGTGGTCGGCGGCGTCCACGATCGCCACGTCGGCCTCGCTCCACACGTCGTCGGCGGCCAGCGCCTCGTCGTGGTCGAGCGCCGCGACCAGCGTGATGCGGTCGGAGGCGGACAGCAGGGCGGCCATCCCGTGTCGGTTGACGGCGTCGTCGTCGACGACCACCACGCGGACGCACGCATCGACAGGCCGCGGCATGCCGCCCTCCCCGCACCTGGAACCTACGCCAACATGATTACGGATTCCGTGCGGATAAACCATTCCATTCTAGAAAGGAATGGTTATTCAGTCGGCCGCGGCCGTGGCCAGCATGGCGCCCGCCTCCTCCAATCGACGTTCGATCTCCTCGCCCATATGACGCGGAACCGCGTTTCCGAGAGCGCGGTAGCGGCCCTGTAGCTGATCGACCGCCTCGCCGGTCAGCTCCACCACCAGCAGGCGCCCCCGGCGGAACCCCTCGCGGACCGCCTCGTCGCTGATCCGGACGCGCTGGGCGTGCATGTCCGCGACGTCCTGGTCGAGGATGTCGCGGACGCCCATGATGGTCAGCACCGGCGGAGCGAACCAGCACAGCCCGATCAGCGCGTCCACGGCCCGGAACGGCGGCATCGCCAGCGCACCGGCGCCGAGGGCCGCCGCGAGCCCCGCCGCGACCAACGGCAGCCGGCTCCGGCGCAGGTCACGGGCGTGCACATACACCAGCGGCACCACCCAGTGCAGGAAGAACTCGAAGGGCAGGCGTCCGCTGCCCACGCGCATCGCGACCGAGGTCACCACGCTCTGCAGCGCGCCCAGCAGCAGCGCCACCGGGATCACCCGCCGCGCCAGGTCGCGCGGGTCGCGGCCGGCGTTGCGGTGCGCCCACCACGCCGCGACCATGTTCACCGCCGCGAGCAGCGCGGTGAGCCAGAGCGGCACCGCCTCCCACGCCGGCACCGACTGGCAGAGCACGACCATCGCGCCGCCGATGAACGCGATCGGCGCCGCGGTGATGGGCCAGGAGTCCGGCCGCGGGTCGGCCGGGACGATGACCGTACGGCCGTCCACGAGGACCTCCTGCCGCTGGCCGGGCGGCCCGAGATGCGGCGCGTCGACCGTCACCGTGCCGCGCAGCCCCATCGCGTCGAGGTCCGACTCCAGGTGGCGCGTCTGGGCCGGGGACAGCAGGAGGGTGCCCGCGCCGGGGCTGATCCGCAGCTCGACGTCCGTGGACAGGTCGGGGCTGCGCGAGTTGTACGCGCTCTGCCAGCGCAGCAGCGCGACGCCGAGGTAGGTCGACTGGCGCCCGCACGCCTCGGCCAGGGCCGCCTTCCACCCCGAGAACGGCGCCGGGACCGGCGCGGGCTCGTACTGCGCGATGAGCGGTGCCGTCCGTACGAGGAGGTCGACCACGGAGTCCGCGCCCATCGCGACGCTGTTCTGCCCGGCGAGTTCGGCTTGGCTGACCGCGGCCTCGATGTGGTGCCGCATGAGCCGCGCCTCTTCGCGCCAGCGCGCCAGCAGGTAGACCCGGATGAGCCGTCCGCCGAGGGCCGCGAAGCCCGGCCACAGGAGCGTCAGCAGCGTGAAGTGCCCCACCGCGGCCTGCGTGGCGGTGGCCGCGCAGCCGACGAGGACCGGGGGGACCAAACCGCGGGTGCCGTACCAGAGCCCCGCCTCGGTGATCACCGGGCTGGCCGCGATCACGACCACGTCGCCGGACCCGGGCAGCGCGAGCGACCACAGCGCCACGTCGAGCGTGTCCAGCGCCACCCGCGGCACGATCCGCCGGCCGGGGCCGCTGAGAATCGGCGCGAGCAGGCAGTCGAGCACGCCACAGCCCAGGGCCGCGAGCGCGAGGAGCCGGCCGTGGGCGACGCCGCTCTGGAGCGCGACCAGCGCCTCGAACAGGCGGGTGACCAGCTTGAAGCTCAGCAGCATCCGGAGCGGGAAGGCCTTGGCCACGCGGGGCATCAGCCGGCTCAGCGACAGGTCCTCGCGGGGCATCCTCAGCGTCAGGTCGTCCTGCGCCGTGTCCGCGCCGGGTGCTCCGCCCGTGGTCACCGAACGCCTCCTGCCGTCATCCGCCTCAACTATGGCCCAGCCCGCGCCGGGTCAGCGGGGCATCGCGCAGACCGGTCCGGACTGCGCGAGCGCCGTCCCGCCGTCGGCCCGCCGCAGGAGCACACCGACCAGGAAGCAGTACTGCTGACCGGGCTTGAGCGGCACCGCGACGTACGTCTCCGGCAGCCGGCCGTTCGTCCGCGACAGCGCGGCGACCGGCTGATCGTCCGCGGGCTGGCGGCGGATGATGATGCCCGCGCCGTCGCGCCGGGCGTCCGGGGGCAGGGACCACGTGAGCACGGCCTGCTGCGGCGCGGGCACGGCCTTGAGCTTGGCGGGCTGGTAGCGGGTCAGTTCGAGCTTGCCGAGGACGGGCGCCTGCCGGGTGGCGGTGGGCGCCGGGTGCGACGGGGCGGGCGTCGGGGCGGCGGGCGTCGGGGCGGGCCGCTGCGCCGCCGCCTCCTGCGACCGGCCCTTTCCCAGCAGCCCGATGACGCCCGTGACGGCGACGATCGCCAGCGCGGCGGCGGCCACGACCAGCACGCGCCGCGCGCCCGGCCCGCCCGGTTCCGCCGTCTCGAGCTCCAGGCCGGGCAGCGTCTCGACGAGCGGCCCCGGCGTCTCGGTCACGGCGTCACCGGGAGCGGTCGTCAGGGTCTTCTCGGCGGCGGGGTCCGGCGGTGGGAACGCGGGCGCCGCCTCGGCCGGACGCGCGATCTCGTTCGTCTCGGCGGTCTGGACGCCGCGCAGCGCCGCGGCGAAATCCGCGGCGGAGGCGTACCGGGCGGCCGGGTCCGCCGCCATCCCGCGCCGGACCACGGCGAGCAGGCCGTCCGGGACGTCCGGGCGGGTGATGGCCGCGGACAGGGGTTCGAGCTTGCGCTGGATGAGCGTCGCGTGCCCGGCCCAGGCCGCCGCGAGGTGCATGGGCTCCCCGGCGATCGCCGTGGCCAGCACGGACGTGAGGGCGTACACGTCCGCGGCGACGCCGGGCTCGGCGCCCTCCAGCACCTCGGGCGCGAGGTGGACGCACCCGGTCGGCACCCAGGTCAGTGGCGGCGCGGTCGGGGAGAACAGCCCGAAGCCGGTGAGCTCGGGCGCGGCGTCGTCGGCGTGCCAGACGTACTCCGGCCGGATGTCACCGTGCACGATTCCGGCGTCGTGGGCCGCGCTCAGCGCCTCGGCGAGCCGTACCGTGAACGCGGCGGCGGCGGGCGGCGGCAGCGGGCCGCCCGCCTCGATCCGGTCCCGCAGCGACCGGCCCGGCGCCGCGGTCGCGACGTACGGGTGGCCGGCCTTCGTGCGCCCCGCGTCGTACACCGTCGCGAGGCCGGGCCGCTGCGGGAGGTTCGCCAGTGTCGCGCGGAACCGGTCGAAGTCGCCGGCGTGGGGCGCGACGAACACCAGCACCGGCCGCCCGACGCCCTCCTGCACGGCGTGGAAGGCGACCACCGGGTCGGCCGCCGGCACACGCGTCAGCCCGGTGTAGCCGTCGGGGACGGAGAGTTCGGCCGTTCTCGACCGCTTGAGCTTCATCGTGTCTCCTTCACAGCGCGGCGTACGGCCGCCCACGGGGGGCGCACGAGTTCGCGGAACCGCTGGGCTCGGGTGATCCGCCCGTCCACCAGCGCCCGCATCCGCGCGACGATCAGCCACGCGGCGGCCGCGTCGGCCTCGCCGGCCGGGCGGCCGGAGAACACCGAGACCGACAGGTGGCGGGCGAGGCTCTCCATCTGCGCGCCGGCGACATCGCCGAGGCGGCCTCGCGTGTGTTCGGTGACCTCCTCGGCGGTCGAGGTGATCAGGTCGCCGGTGCCGGGCAGCCGGGCGAGCGCGTCGACCGTCTCCTGCCAGGCCCCGACCACCTGCTCGTACGGGGTGCCGGACCGGCGCCGCATCCGGGTCAGCGCGCGGGTCACCGGCCCCGGCAACAGGTAGCCGGCGAGCAGGAGGAGCGGCAGGAGCGCGACGGGCCACCAGCGGTACACCGACGCGCCGGGCGACGTGGGAGCGGTACGCGCGGCGGTGGTCTGCTTCGGCTGCGCCGAGGTTCCTCGGGCGGCGACGGTCCGGTCCAGCGCGGCGCGCTCGGGCGGCTCGCCCACGGACCGGCCGATCGTCCCGCCCCCGTCGCCGGCCCGTGGCACGGGGTAGAACGGCACCCAGCCGAGCCCGCGCAGGGCCACCTCGGGCCAGACCACGACGTCGGCCGTTGTCACCTCGTACCGCCCGCCGCCGACCGCGTGGCCCGGCGTGAAGCCGACGGCGATCCGCGCCGGGAAGCCGAGATGCCGGGCCATCAGCGCGAACACCGTGGCGAACTGGTCGGCGGTCCCCCGGTGGCTCTTGTCGTAGAAGAAGTGCAGGTGCCCGACGGTACGGCCGGGCGCGGCGCGCACGTCGTACCGGTCCTGGGTGCGCAGCCGGTCCTGGAGGGTGAGCAGCCGCTGGTACGGGCCCGCGGCGCTCTGCGTCAGCCGCTCCGCGTCGGCCAGGATCGAGGGCGGCACGTTCGCCGGCACGTCGAGGGTGTCGCGGTACGCCGGGCCGTACGCCGGGGTCGCGCCGGCCGCCTGTCGCGCGGTCAGGCTCGGCACCCTCGCGGTCACGCTGTAGCGCAGCCCGGTGGCGGCATGCCCGCCCGCCGTGGTCAGCACGCCCGCCGTCCGGTCGACGCGCACGAGCGTCCCGGTCACCTCCGTGGCCCGGTCGGGGGCGGGCAGCCAGGCGAACGGCAGGTCGTCGACGGCCACGCTCTCCCGTACGGACCGGCCGGGCCGTCCGCCGGCGGGCAGGCGCGAACCGACCGGGACGTACGACGCGCCGGAGGACCAGTCGAGGCCGTCGTAGTGGTCGAAGACGGCGAGCCGCTGGTTCACCGGGGCGGCGGTGGTCAGCGTCAGCAGGCGGCGGGGCGGCTCGGCGGCCCACAGCGAGGCGTACGCGAGGGGGCTGAGCTGGTGTTCGAGCTGTTCGGGCGGGTGGACGAGCGCGCGCGGGTCGAAGACCGGGCGCTTGCCCTCGTACGGGAGCCGGGCGGCGGCGGTGAGGGCGCCGAGCACGACGGCCGCGCACGTGACGGCCGCGACGAGCGTCCGCCGGAGACCGGCGCCGCTCCCGACTGCCAGCAGGAGGGCGGCGAGCCCGGCGAACAGCGCGGCGATCGGCAGCCCACGGCCCGGCTGGGAGACGCCGAACCCGATGCCGGTCAGCAGCACGAGGCCGGGCGGCAGGAGCGCGAGCAGCGGGGTGACGCGCGGGTCGGCCGCGCGCCCCGCCCAGTACGCCGCCCACCAGACCAGGGTGAACACCCAGAACAGCACGGCCGGCGTCGCGGGCAACGGCAGCGCCTGGGTGAGCGCCATCCGGAACCCGTCCACCAGGCCGCCGCGGACGACGTCGGACACGCCGGCGGTCCCCGCGCCGAACGCGAGCGCCGGTGGCAGCCCGGCCACGAGCCAGCCCGCGAGCGCGACCAGCAGGGATCCGCGCCGCGCGGCAACGACGACGACCGTGGCCAGGGCCGCGGCGAACGGCACCACGAGCAGCACCCGCGTCGCGCACAGCGGCACGAACGCCAGTCCCGCGACCCCGGCGAGCGCCGCCGTGAGCACCCGCCTCACGGCCGTGCTCCTACCAGGTCGTTCCAGCGGGCGCACGCCTGGGCCGCACCGGCCGCGGCGATGACCGGCACCGCGCCGTCCGTCGCCACGGGCGCGGCCACGCCCTTGAGGGGGAGCACGATCAGCGCCGTACGGTCGAACCGCGGGGCGACCTGCCGCAGCGCCGCGAGGTCGGCGTCGCCGGCCCGCCCGGTCACCGCGATGAGCGCGGCCCCCGTACGCCGGTGCGGCAGGGCGTGCGCGAGGCCGCTCACCCCCGGCCCGGCGCCGAGGGACAGCCCGGCCAGGAAGTCCAGCGCCTCCGCCGCGTCCCCCTTCGCCTCGACCGTGGACCCGCCCGCCACGCATCGGGCCGGGAAGCCCAGGCGCACGGCCGCGACCAGCGCGGACGCGGCCACCTCGACGGCCTCCTCGAAGCAGACGTCGCCGTCGTAGCCCACGTAGGCGGTGTCGAGGAGGACGGTGGTGGCGGGCAGGCTCGTGTCGAGGTTCTCGCGCACCATGAGCGTGCCGGTGCGGGCGGTGGACCGCCAGTGGATCTGCCGCAGGTCGTCGCCCGCGACGTACTCGCGGAGCCGGTGGAAGGCCGCACCGCTGGCCACGACCGTGTCGGCCGGGCCCTCCGGGTTGCGCGCCCGGCCCGACGGGACGATGGTCATCGGATGCGCCGCGGGGTGGACGTACAGGCCGCGGACGTCGCCGGCCTCGCCTCCCGCCGACGCCAGGCCAAGGCCGTCGCGCCGCTCCCAGCGCAGCGGCCCGGCCTCGTACACCCCCCGTCGCGTGGTGTCGAGCCGGTACGTCAGCGTGGTCTCCCGGCCCGGGCGCAGGAACGGCACCTCGACGGGCACCCGGCGCGACCCGAGCCGGTCGTGCACGACCGTGCGCGGCATCGGCAGCCGGCCGGTGTTGCGCACGCTCAGCACGCAGACCGCGGGCTCGCCGCGCGCCACCCGCGTCGGCTGCAGGTCGCGGGACAGCTCCAGCGTCGGCCGCCACGCCACCGCGGCGACCGCGAGGACGACCGCCAGCAGCGCCGCGCAGCCGAGCACGTCGAGCTCGGTGTAGCCCAGGCCGTAGCCCCCGGCGAGGCAGCACAGGCCGGCGACGAGGAGGGCGATGCCGGTACGGGTGGGCACGGCCTACCTCCCGTCCGGCACCCGCGTGGAGGCGAGCACCCCGCGGACCACGTCCTCGGCGGACCTGCCGCCGACCTGGGCCTCGGCCGTCAGCAGCACGCGGTGCGCCAGGACCCGCACGGCCAGCGCCTTGACGTCGTGCGGCGTGACGAAGTCGCGCCCGCTCGCCGCGGCGTGGGCGCGGGCGACGCGCAGCAGCGCGATCCCGGCCCGCGGGCTGGCGCCGAGCCGTACGCCGGGCACCGTCCGCGTCGCGGCGGTCAGCCGTACGACGTAGTCGTAGACCGGGTCGCCGACGTGCACCCGCTGGGCGGCGGCGATCATCTCACCGACCGCGGTTTCGTCGGCGACCGTGGACACCGGCCGGGCTCGGTGGCCGTTCGCCTGGGTCTTCAGTACCTCCATCTCGGCGGTGTGGTCGGGGTAGCCGACGGTGAGCCGCATGGTGAACCGGTCGATCTGCGCCTCCGGCAGCGCGTACGTGCCGTCCATCTCGACCGGGTTCTGGGTCGCGACGACCATGAAGGGCCGGCGGACCGGGTACGCCGTGCCGTCCACCGTCACCTGCCGCTCCTCCATGACCTCCAGGAGCGCCGACTGCGTCTTCGGCGACGCCCGGTTGATCTCGTCGGCGAGGACGATCGAGGAGAAGACCGGGCCCGGCCGGAACTGGAACTCCTGGGTGCGCTGGTTGAAGATCGACACTCCGGTGACGTCGGAGGGCAGCAGGTCCGGGGTGAACTGGATCCGCCCCCAGCTCACGCCCAGGGCCCCCGCGAGGGCGCGCGCGATCGACGTCTTGCCGACGCCGGGCACGTCCTCGACCAGCAGGTGCCCCTCGGCGAGCAGGCAGATGAGCGCGGCGTCGACGACCTCGCGCTTGCCCTTGATGTCGCGGGCGACGCTGTCGCCGATGGCGGTGAACCGGTGCGCGTACTCGGCGACCGGCAGCGGTGGCGGCGGCGCCTGGGTCGTCAGAGTCATCGGGTGCCTCTCTCCTGTCGGACGTCGTGGTTCAGTGGGTCACGGGCTGCGTCATGGGCCGCGTCATGGGCCGCGTCATGGGCATGGCCAGACGCTCTCGTAGGCGTCCGCCCCGCCGAGCCACAGCGTGCTGACATAGCCGCGCTTGCCGTCGTGCTCGATGAGGATCCACTGCGTCGACCGGACGCCGTCGTCGTTGCCGATCGACTGCCCGTCCTTGTGGCAGTAGCCGACGACGGTGGAGCCCTGCGGGGCCTCGCCGGTCGAAGCGCTCGTGTGGGTGGGGTCCTCGCGCATGGTCGCCCGGCAGTTCGGCAGGTCGGTGCACGGGTTGACCGGATCCGTCGTGGTCTTGGACACGTCGACGGTGAAGGACTTGCCGTCGCCGCCGGACCGCGCCTTGGCGGTGGCCTCCGACGAGTCGCCGCCGTCGGTGTGCGCGGTCACCGAGAAGGTGTAGGTGCGCAGGAAGACGAGCCGGGTCGCGTCGACGGTCAGGACGGTGCTGGTGGTCTGCACCGAGCCGGAGGAGTCATCGCCGTCAGAGTAGGAGACCGTGTAGGAGACGTTCTTAGGCGCGCCCGACGGCGGGCTCCAGGAGACCCGGACCGAGCCCCCGGGCTGCGGCGCCGCGCCGACGCCGGTCGGCGCGCCCGGCGGCTCGGGCGCCGGGACGGTGTCCGTGGGGGTCGGGGTCGGGGTCGGGGTCGTGTTCGTGGGGGGCGTCGGCGTCGTGTCGTCAGGCGGCGTCGGGGTGGGGTCCGTGCCGTCCGTGGGCGTGCCGCTCGGGGTGGTCGGGATGCCCGACGGGTCGGGTGGCCCGCTCGTGTCGGACGGCCGGGACGGCGTGCCGGGGCCGGGCGTACGGACGGTGACGGGTCCGGAGGGGCCGCTGCCCGGGACGGTGGGCCGTGTCGCCGGAGCGCTCGGCGTCGATCCGGGCAGCACCGGGCCGGCCGGGCTCGGCGACTTCTTGGCCCCCGGCCGTACGGGCGTGAACTTCTGCACCGGGCGCGGCGTGCCGTCGGCGCCGACCACGACCGCGTGCGAGCTCTCGGTGTCGTTGAAGTACACGGCGTCGTTCTCGGGCAGCGTGTCGATGGGCCCTGCCTTGCCGCTGACCGGGAAGGACGGCTCCCACGTGTGGTGGGTGGTCGAGTAGACCAGGACCGAGCCGGTGGACTGGTCCGGGATGTAGACGCGGTCGCCGTTCATCGCGGGCGCGCCGAGGTCGTGCCCGCCGCCGTTGTCGAGCCGTACGGACTGGACCTTGTGGGCGTCGGTGTCGACGACGAAGAGACGGCCGCCGGTCTTGTCGACCAGCGGCAGCCGGCCCTTGTCCTGGGTGGCGGGGGCGAGCAGCGCCGCGCCGGAGGCGGCCCCGGGGAGCGCCGCCGACCAGGCGACACCCGTGGCGGTCAGCACGCTGACCCGGCCCTTGGTGCCGTCCACGACGACCGGCCGCCCGCCGACGACGGACACGGCCATGTTGGAGCCGCGCCCCTGGACGTCGACGGGGGTGCCGAGCCCGCCCGAGGTGACCGGCACGACCATGCCGTCGTCGGAGCGCGGCACCCAGAGCGTGCCCTGGGCGTCGACGCCCGCGGTGCCGAGGTGCCCGGGGACGCGGATCACCGCCCCGACGTTCTCCAGCGTGGCGAGGTCGATGCGCTGCACGGTGCCGGCCCCGTAGTCCACCAGGTAGGCGGCCTTGGCCCCGGCGACCAGCCGCACGCCGGGCACGGTCGCCCGCGCCGGCCCTGCGGTCAGCCGCCCAGAGTCGATCTTGGTGAGCACGCCGGTGCTCGGGTCGTACACGAGGATCGTGTCGCCGTCCTGGCTGATCTGCAGCCGGTGTCCGGCCGTACCGGGAAGGACGATCTCCGCCGACGGCCGCCCGCTCGTGCCGTCGACGAGCGTCACCGACCCCCGGGGCGTGGTCCCCAGCCAGGCGGTGCCGGCGTGCGTCGAGAAACCGGCCGAGGCGATCCCCTTGCCGGCCGCGAACGCGACCCCGGCGAGGAGCAGCGTCGCCGCGAGCCCACCCGCGATCGTCCGGCCCGGCGTCCGCCGCGCCATGACGGCACGGACGGCACGCCACACGAGATCCTGCAGGCTGCCGAGCACGCGTTCCTCCTCGTGAACGGTCACCGGGACGCCGGTGCGCCCCGCGCCTCATTCTGCGGAGAAGGGGTGCGCGTTATGGTGACCCGCTTTGCGCACAGCGGTGATCAGCAGCGACAGCACCTTCTGCCCCTGCTCGGCAGCCAGATGGATCTTGGTGGTCAGGCGGAACAAAGAGCCCTGGCGGGGTGACGATCGTCAGCGCTGAAGTGCGGTCGAGCCGGTCCAGCTGGCCAGAAGATCGAGTGCCTGGCGTCCGGGTGAGTCGGGCTCGGGCGAGTAGATGGTGATACAGAGCCCGGGGTCAGCGGGCAGATCGAGGGCTTCGTAGGGCAGGGCTAGGTCCCCGACGAGCGGGTGGTGGAGTTGCTTCACGCCGGAGCGGGGGAACTTCACGTCGTGCCTGGCCCAACGCCGGGCGAACTCGTCGCTCTTTGTGGAGAGCTCGCCGATCAGGTCCGTCAGGCCCTTGTCTCGCGGCGAACGGCCGGTCTCGGTGCGCAGGAAGGCGACCGAGTCGTTGGCGGCTTTCTCCCACTCGGACCAGAAATCGGCGGAACCAGGATCGAGGAACAGGAACCGCGCGGTGTTGACCGGACCACGCTGCGCGAACAACGAGGAATCGTAGACCGGGGCATACAGAGCCCGGCCGAGAGAGTTGGCGGCGAGGATGTCGAACCGTCCGTTGCGGATGTAGGCCGGCAGGTCGGTCATCGCGTCGAGCATCCGCAGAATCACCGGTCGGATCCGCCCGGGCGCAGCGGGTGGTCGGCGCTCGGACGCCGTGGCCGCGCGGGCCAGGTCGTAGAGGTAGGCCCGCTCGGCATCGTCGAGCTGAAGTGCGTGGGACAAGGAGTCCAGCACCGAGTCCGAGGCGCCGCTCAAGTTCCCGCGCTCGAGGCGGATGTAGTAGTCAATGCTCACCCCGGCCAGCAGTGCCACCTCCTCCCGGCGCAACCCGGTCACACGTCGATTGACACCGAAGACGGGCAGCCCTGCCTGCTGCGGCGTAATGCGGGCGCGACGAGTACTGAGGAACTCCCGCACCTCGTCGGCCTGCTCATGCCTCTCGCTGTCGGTCACATCATCACCGTAGGTCGTGCGGCGGTGTGCTGGGAGGTACTGCCGTTACCCGGAAGAGCAGGAACTCCCACCCGCGCACGAATACGGGTTTCGTGGGAGGCACCCAGCAAGGCAGAGAGACCCTGCACGGCTTCGAGAAGTCAGCCGACAAGCTCGGCGTCGAACACATCGACCTGCTGATCCTCCGCCAAGCCCTCCCGTACACCTAGAAGGACCGCACGTGGTAGACGACCAATTCACAACGCATGCAGAACTTTTCGATCTGCGTGGAAAGCGCGCGCTCGTCACCGGTGGCACCAGAGGCATCGGAATGATGATCGCGCGTGGCCTTCTCCAGGCGGGCGGCCGCGTGGTCATCAGCTCACGCAACGCAGAAGCGTGCGCTCAGGCGCAGGAGCAGCTGTCCAAATTCGGTGAGGTGCGGGCCATCCCCGCCGACCTGTCCCGCCACGACGAGTGTCGGCGACTGTCCGACCTCGTCACCGCCGACTCGGAGCGTCTCGACATCCTCGTCAACAACGCGGGCGCCATGTGGGACGAGCCGCTGGCGACGTTCCCAGACGCGGCCTGGGACACGGTCGTCGACCTCAACCTGAAGTCGCCGTTCTGGCTGGTCCAGGCGTTGCTGCCCGCACTTCGCAGGGCGGGCACCGCCGACGATCCCGCGCGGATCATCAACATCGGCAGCATCGCCGCCATCCACATCCCCCAGCGGCCCAACTACTCGTACTCCAGCAGCAAGGCCGCACTGCATCAACTCACCAGAGTGCTCGCCAAGGAACTAGGACCGCAGCACGTCACCGTGAACGCCGTGGCACCGGGACCGTTCCCGTCGACGATGATGGCTGCAACGCTCGATGAGCTCGGCGACGCGATCGCGGCGTCGGCCCCACTACGCCGGATCGGCCGCGACGACGACATGGCGGGTGTCGCCGTGTTCCTCGCCGGCCGGGCAGGCGCGTACCTAACGGGCGCCGTGATCCCCGTCGACGGCGGCATCGCCACAACCGCATAGGACGCCTAGGAGCCGAGGTCGGCGGGCAGGAGCGCGAGCAGTTCCGCACGACTCGGCTCGGCCACGGCCGAGAGCCGCCGCGCCTGCCGCTGGATCATCTCCTCGAGCACGACCCGTGCCGTACGGCCGTTGCCGAAGTGCCGGTCGCGCGGGATGGCCGCGAAGTGGCCGAGCAGCGCCCGTTCGGTCTCCTCGGACAGCTCGTAGTGCAGCTTCCCGGCCTGTTCGCCGACGATCGTGACGAGCTCTTCGGAGGAGTAGTCCTCGAAGGTGATCGTGCGGGTGAACCGCGACGCCAGCCCGGGGTTGACGGACAGGAACCGGTCCATCTCGTCCGGGTAGCCGGCGACGATGACGATGACCTCGTCCCGGTGATCCTCCATCAGCTTGACGAGCGTCCCGATCGCCTCGCGCCCGAAGTCGTCGGAGCCGGAGGAGAGCATGTACGCCTCGTCGATGAACAGCACACCCCCGCGCGCCTTGTCGAACGCCGCCTGCGTCTTGGGCGCGGTGTGCCCGACGTACTCCCCGACCAGGTCGACCCGGCTGACCTCGACGAGATGCCCCTTGGCGAGCACACCGAGCGCCGCGAGGATCTTCCCGTACATGCGCGCCACGGTCGTCTTGCCCGTGCCGGGACTGCCGGCGAACACCAGATGCCGGCTGAGCGGCGGAGGCGGCAGCCCGGCCCGCTCCCGCTGCTTCGCGACGAGCGTCAGCTTGACCAGGTCCCCGACCTCCTGCTTGGCCCGCGCGAGTCCGATCAGCTCGTCGAGCTCGGCGAGCAGGTCGTCGAGGTCGTCGGCGGTGACCGGGCCGGACCGGTTCCGCCGCCTGCCGCCGTCGGTGGCCGTGGCCGAGGTCGCGCGGAGACCGGCGGGCGCGACGGCGCCCGCCGCGGCGGTGCGCTCCGCGACCCCGAGCGTCAGGGTGTAGCGACCGTCGCCGTCGGTACCGCCGAGGACGCCGATCGGCGTGCCCTTCGTCTCGTTGATCAGGCAGTCCTCCAGGGCCGCCGCCGCCTCGGGATCGGCGCGCACGCCCTCGCCGGGAACGTGCGAGACCGTACAGCGCCGGAAGTACGGCGCGGCGCCCCGGCCGACGCGAATCCCGGCGTGGCCGATCCCGTTACGGGACACCACGCACTCGTCGAACGAACCGCTCGCCGCCTCGACCGCGATGCCGTGACCCGCGACGTCGCTGACGATGACGCGGCGCAGCGCCGGGCCGGCGCCCCCGTCGACCGCCACGCCGTCGCCGCCACCGGTCCGGACAAGACAGTCCTCGAACGTGCCCTTGCCGCCGCTCACCTGGATGCCGGCGCCCTGGACGCCCTCGACCGTGAGGGAGCGGACCATCGGATCCGCGGCGCCCGTGACGTGGACGCCGTGCCCCCGCGTGCCGCGTACCGCACAGTTCTCGTACAGCCCGGTCGCGTCCTCATCGATCCAGAAGCCGTAGCTGTCGCCGCCGGAGATCTTCAGGCGCCGCATGACCGGGTCGGCGCCGCGGTCGACGGCCACCGCCGGCTGCCCGGCCGCGCTCACCGCGCAGTCGTCGAAGCTGCCGTGCCCGCCACCGGTCACGTAGATCCCGTTGCCGTCCGGTCGGACGATCGTGCATCCGGTCACGGTCGGGTCGGCCGCGCTGGTGACGAGGATCCCGCCACGCCGCCCGCTGATCTCACACCGCTCGACCCGCCCGCGCGCGCCGTCACGTACGCTGACGCCGAAGCCCGCCGACGTCACCCGGCAGTCGCGGATCAGCGGATCCCCGCCGACGACGGTGATCCCGCCCGCGTGCTCGGCATGCACCTCGCACGAGTCGATCAGACCGTCACCGGCGTCGACGCGCAGCGCCGGCTCAGCGGCGTCGCCGCCCCGGAGGGTCAGCCCCCGCACCGTCGCGGACGCGGCCGACACGGCCAGCGTGACACCACGGTGCGACTGCACGACGACCGGCCCCTCGCCCTCGATCGTCACGTTCTTGGTGACCGTGAGGTTCTCGACGTACGTGCCCTGCGCGACCGTCAACAGGTCGTCGTCCACGGCCGCCTCGAGCGCCTCGCCGATCGAGGAGTAGCCACCAAATCCGCCCTTCTCGACCCGCAGGACACGCGTCCTCGGTGCCTCGGCGGCTCCCGCCGTACGGACCTCGGTCATCGGAGTTTCCCTCCATCCTGTCCGTTCGGATCCTCGACCGGCGCGAGCGGCGTCGTGCGGAGCACACCGGTGGTGCCCGGCGCTGGCGGCAGTTCGCCGATCCGGTGGCGTAGCGCCCGTACGGCGTCCGCGTGGGCGGTCACGTGGATTCCCCGAAGCCCCTGGTCCGACGGGAGAGCGGCGAAGCTTTCGACCTCCTTCACCAGCGCGAGAATCTCGTCGGCGGCGTTCTGCACGAGGTCGCCGCCCCGCAGAGCGTCCTCTACCCGCCTCCGTGCCTGTTCCGCCTGGTTCTTGGCCTCGACCTGGAGCAGCTGCGCGACGGCGGGCGGCACGTCGCTCGGCGGTGGAGGAGTCGGCGCGGGTGCACGCTTCGGCCCGGGTTCCACGGCCTTGGACGCGGCGCCGGCCACGGGCCGCGTCCGCGACGTCTGGACCGGGGTCGGCGGCGGATCAAGGGGCAGGAGTAGGTCACCGCCGGAGGGCGAGCGCAGGGCCGGGCCGCCCGTGGGCTTCTTCGGCCGGGGCCCGCGGGACGGCGGGACCAGAAGCTGGGGTCCCTCGTCGTCGGACGGCCGATCGTGTCCCTTCAACGCCTCCAGCAGAAGGTAGGCACGCCGGTCCTTGGCCCACTGGCCGGCGACGCCCACGTACTGCAGACGGTTGACCGCGTCGAGTCGCCGCTGGATGACGGTACTGAGCCCGGGGACCTTCAGCAGCACCGCATCTCGCACATGCTGGATGAGCGGCTTGATATCGAGCGTCCACACACGATTCCACGGAACGGTGCTCGGGGTGGGCCTCCAGTTCATGAAGGGGCTGACATCCGGTAGCAGCCGAGTCGCACCATAGTGATCCGGCATCCCGCCGAACAGGCCGTACAGGAATTCCACGCCGGCCGTCCAGTCCATCCGGATGAAGGCACCCGTGGCGGCGTCACGGAAATAGGCGATCTCACCGGTGACCTGCCCGGCCCCCACGGCACCGAAGCTGGCGAGATCGACCAGCTGATTGCCGTCCGTTGTGGACGGGTCACCGAACTTCACGACGACCATGGGCACGATCTGCGCCTGCAGACCCCACTTCACATAGAACTGAACGGTCTTGAGTGTGTCGTCGACCAGCTTGATTCCTGTCGCGGGCGTGTGGATCTTCCAGGATTTCCGCGGGTCGCCGTGATCCGTGAGTCGCTTGACCTTCACCGTCTTGCGGCCCACGTGCTCGTAGACGAAAAAGTCCCGGCGCAGCTCGGGAATGTACTGCAGGTCGGTGTTCAGACCGAACGGTAGCTGGAAGAGGAGGGTGAACGGCCCGAACCCGACCGCGTGCTTCGGCGCCCAGCTGAACGCGCTGAGTGGGGTCGTCAGGCCGCCGCCGATACGCGCCATGGCCAGACCGCCCTCCAGAAGCGACCCGCTCCTGATGACAAGAGTCTGGTGGACGAACTCGGTGACCTCGTACTCCGCACCGTCCTTCATGACGACGACGTACTTCTGGGACTCGATGGTCGACTCGATCGGCAGATCGCCGCCCACCCAGTCGAGCGGCTTTCCGTCCTTGAAGACGTCTCGGTGGGTGTGATGCAACGCGAAGGGCACGTTGACCGGGATCTCCCTGATCTCCTCGATCTCATCGACCCAGGTCCTCGGGTCGTCGTCGGCCCGCGACGGGACGGGCGGCAGCTCGCGACCGTCGAGGCTCTGGCGGATTGGAAGCGCCTCGGAGCCGACGACCGTCCACCCGCGCAGGCCGAGGCGGGCGGTCACGAGACGTTCGTACTGGGAGCGCACCTCGGTTTCGGCGGCGCCGGCAAGGCGCAGCCGCTCGACCGCCCGCATCGCGTCGACGACCTCGTTCAGCGCGGAGACGTAGGAGTTCCGCCGGGTTCGCTCGGCGGCGAAGTCGGCACGAGCCCTCTGCGCGGGCCCCAGCCCGTCTTCGATGTGGCGAACGACGACGTCGACCGAGTCCGCGGACCACAGCGGATCCGGTGCGGCCGCCTCGCTGACACGCTCGCGGACCGCCTGGACACCGGGCCGCTGGTCGTCCTCCTGCTCGATCACATACCGGCCGTACGAATGGACGGCGCTCAGATCCGGGATCCTCTTCCTCAGCCGCTCCATCTTCCTGCCGAGCCTCGCCGCCTTGCTGGGATGGGGCTCTTGAAGACGCATGTCCAGTGAATGGACCGTCGGCTCGTACCCCATCGCCTCTTCGCGCCGACGCTCGTAGAAGGCGTACTTCGCCATCTTGGGGATGGCCTTCTGTGAGGTCCTGAACACCTGCTGGACGACCGGGTCCCTGGTGTCGATCGGAAGTTCGTGCGGCTTCTCCGCCTTCGGCCTCACGGTCCGTCCCGCCGCGAGGGCGCGGCGGTGCTCGATCCACCGGAGGAGACGTTCATGGTCCAGAAGCGTCGCGGCCGCTTCCCGGTCCCCGGCGAGCGCCGCGTCGAGCAGGTGCTGGAGATAGCCGTTCCCCTGGAGCGTGCGCAGGTGATCCTCGAACGCCGCCGTGAGCCGGGTCCGGCGGTTCTCCAAGGCCTTCTCCCGGTTCGCGTAGGCGTTGCGAATTCGCCGTACCCGTGCGACGTCGACACCGGCCGCCGCCACCTTGTCGTTCGCGGTCTGCTCCGCGTCGGCGAGCGCCACGTCGATCTCGGCCAGCTCGCTCAACAGCGAGCGAGCCGCGCGAACGGCCTCCGGGACGGCCTGGAGAGTTCGGACGGCCGCCCGAAGCCGGTGGGCCTGCTTCTTCGCCGTCCGCAGCCGGCCTGCGTCACCCGCCGTTCGTGCCTGCCGTACGACCTCCATCACCTGTGCCAACCGGGTTCGCAGGTCGTAGATCGCGTACTGCGCCGAGAGCCGCTGGAGGTGATCGATGGCCCGGCCGAGGCTCTCGGACAGCGAGGCGACCGCCGTCGTGTCACCCGTTCGCATTGCCGCTTCCAGCAGCCGCCGCAGCTCCCGCACTCGATCATCGGTCACCGCCACCTCTGCGCCCAGTCGCTCCGGATGCTCGTTCAGGTAGAAGGCGACGAGCCGATCGAGCCGCCGGCGTTCGCCCAGCGCCTCGTCGAGATCGGCCCGCAGTGCCTGGCGGGCGGCGGTCGCCGCGGCCACCTGTACAGGGTTGTGGACCTGCCGTGCGGCCCTCAGCGCCTCGTTCTGCGCTGCGATCCCAGCGCGCGTATCGAGAATGTGCTGGTCCAGGGCCTTCAGACGCTCTCGGTGAGCGGTGTGCAGTCCGTCGATCCCGCTATCAAGAAGCGGGCCGAGCCCACGCCGGGTCAGATACTCGTGGACCTTGATCGCGTCCACGACGAACTGCCGGATGTCGAACAGCCGGCCTCGAAGCCCCGTGGGCAGGCCGTTCACGATGCTCGCGGGCAGATCATCCAGCTCCGGGAAGTCTTCGAAAAGGGTGTCGACCTGGGCCTGTTGCTCGGGGGTGATGCGTCCCTTCCGTTTCCCCCACGCCACCACGCGTTCGAGGAACTCCACCTCCTCGATGTCATGGGCGGCGTTCTCCGCCCACCGATCGAGCAGGCTCTGCCGGAGCCGCATGCTGTCCTGGTAGTCCAGGCCCCGACGCGTCGGCATCGACAGCGCTTGGGCGTCGTAGGAGTCCAGGTGCTGCCGAGCGTTCGCCAGATGCCGGTCGCGAGCGGCGGAGATCCGCCGGAAGAGGTCGAGTGCGGTGACGATGGAGCGCAGCGGAGCGTTTCGCTCATCGAACACCGCCTCGCTCTCGTCGAGCGCCGCAAGCCGCTGCTGCTGCTCGGTGAGCGCGTCCTCGAGAGCCTCCAACGAGGCGTCGGCCGGCAACCAGCGCGCCCCGGGAACGACCGGAGGTGAGGCGGCCGACGGCACCACGTGGGCGCCACCCTCGACAAGGCGGGCCGAGAGGTTCTGCTGGAGTTCGTTCCGCGCCGGCGGCTTCACGGTCTCCGAGGATCCCTCGACGGCCTTCTCCTGCTCCGCCGCCTGCGGGCCCGACTCCGCATTTTCGGCCTGCATGGCCTGATTCAGCTCGGTCCGGATCTGGTCAAGCTGCCGGAGGAGTTCTTCCGGCGTGAGCCGCGGGTCGAGAACCGGCCCGTTGGCCGACTCGTCGACTGGCACTTCCGGCACGGACTGTACGGACTGTTGGGTGATGGCTTCCATCGTGGCCCGGAACTCGGCCTCGATCCGAGCGAACCGTGCGGCCGCCAGATCCTCGTTCTTCGTCTTGATCTCGTCGATCCGGCCGAGCATCGCTTCCGCCGACGCGTGGATGGCCGCGCTCTTGTCCGCGAACTCCTGGTCGATCTCCTGCTGGAGGGTGTGCACGCCCTCCGTGAGTGCCTGCTCCTCGCCGCGCAGTCGTTCTCGCTCGCGGGCGAGGTCTTCCGACCGCTTGTCCAAATCCGACGCGGGCTTCCACCGGTCGCCGAGGCCGTGCTGGGCTCGCAGGTCCGGCGGCAGTCCGCTGGACGGATCCACAAGTTGCTGAAGCGCGTCCCAGGCGACGCGCCGCGCGGCGGAATCCTCCCCGATCAGCCCGAGGAACTCCTCGATGCGCTGGACCGTCTCCCGCTGCTTCGCGTCGCCGGGAGAACCGCCGAGAGACGCGAGGAACTCCCGTACCCGCGCGATGAAATCCTCGTCCGGCAGGGTCTTCAGCTCTTCGAGGAACGCCGTGATGGACGACCGCCCGCCGCCGCCCGGGCCCGAACCGACCTCCGTGATCGGCCTGGTTTCGTCGACCGCGTCCTGCACCGGTGACTCACCGCCGACGATGATCTTCGCGATGTGCGTCAACGCGGCGTTACCGGGCTCGAAGTACTGCTGATGTGCCGGTCTGCTGAGCCGGAGCATGTACCACGGTCCGGCGGCGCCGGGATCGGAGAGGAACCTCGTGCCCTTGAACGTCGCGGCCGTCGGAGACACTCCGTGGACCCCGACGAATATCCGTGCCATGTCGTCCTGCTGCGCCGGCGTGAGTTCGTCCCACCATCGCTTGGCGTCGGCGGGCGACATCCACGCCGACGGTTCCGGCTTGTGGGGGGTCGGGGGTCCGCCGCCCGCTCGGTACGGCTCGACACTCCGCCGGGCAGCTGGGTTTCTCGGGTCGTACGACGGGAAGTGCGCGCTGACCTCCCCTTGCGCCATCCGAGCCTTGACCTGTTGCCGACGGGCGAGACCACGCAGGTAGTTCAGCAGCTCGTTGATCAGGGTGCGGTCGTCCGGGCCGGCCTTCGACCCGCTGACGAGTCGGTCCAGCGCGGCCTTCGCCTGCTCACCGAGCAGGCGCCGCTTGCCGTTGACCAGCGCCGCCTCATCGGGTTCAAGTCGGTCGTCGCGAACGTGGTCCAGCCGGCTTCGCAGGCGCTGGACGGTGACCGGATCCGGTGACCAGGACGCGGGACGCCGGGGATCGCGTAGCGCATCGATGAGGGGAAGCCAGGCGCTGATGTCCTTCCACAGCATCAGCGTCTCGACCGCGTCTCGCACGGGTCCCACGAGATCCGGAATGCGAATGCTCGTCCCGTCCCGATCGATGTCATATACGCGGTCACGGTGGTACGTGACCAGGTGGCGAGTACGGTCGCCGGGCACGATCTGGCCGGTTGTGTACGGGGAGTTCCGCAGGTCACCGATGTCGCCTTCGGTACCGGTCTCAAGGCCCGACGGGCGCCGGATCAGGCTTGCCTCCGTTTTGTCGAACTGAGGATGTCCGTGGGCGAACACCGAGCTCGCCCCGATCCGGGCACTGCCGCCGCGGACCACCACGACGTACCAGATCGGCTCCCCTGGCTGGGCGTCCAGGTCGATCGCGAGCTGGTAGCCGAACTCCATGCGGTAGTGGAGCGTCGCGCGCCGGAGGAACCGGTCCAGCCGGTCGCGCTCCTCCTCGTCCAGCTCGGGCAGGTCACGGGAGCGCAGCGGGACCCTGGCCACAACACGCGTGCGGTAGTTGCCGAGCTCGGCCCGCACCAGCTTTCGCGCGGTCAGGATCCGGTTGTAGGCCTTCGTGCCCGCCCTGGGCGTGAACGCTTCGACCGAACCGAAGGCATCGGCCCGGTACAACAGGTCCCACAGGGAAGTGGCGACCTTCGTGAAGCGCTGCGCGATCGGCCGCAGTTCGCCGCCCTTGAACTGGGCGATCGCGTCCGCTTCGGTGAGAAGGCTGTCGATGTAGGTCAGGATCGCGTCGAGTTGCCCGGCTTTCAGCTCTCCCAGGCCGTGTTCATGCCATTCCTGCAACGCCTCCCCGATCTGATCCAGCTCCGCTTCGCGGCCGGGGCCGTCTCGCATCCCGGCGTACGGGATGAGGCGCTCCGGGGTCGGCCGCACATCGAACGGCCGCACCCGACCGCCCGGTGCCTCCAAGTGGAAGGCCTCGTCTGTGTCGAGCGTCCTGACGGAGGACACCAGGATCCGGCGGCCATATCCCTTGACCAGCCCGGCGACGTCGAGGTTGGCGGGGTTCTCACCGATGGTGCTGTGGGAGACCAGGATCCGCGTGCCGCCGGGCTCGGGCCGTAGCGAGATCAGCACCTCCTTACCGAACGCTACCGTGTAGGCCCTGGCCCAGGGAAGCAGGTTGCGCACCTCGTCCTCGACGATCCCCAGGTCGTCCCCTGCGACGAACATCTCCGCGAGGAGCGTGGGCACGTGGTCGCCCGCAGGCGCCTTGACACCCGACTCGGCCGGCACGTCCTCGTTCTCAACGGCCGGGTGGATCAGACCGTCGTACGGATAGACGAATCTGCTCGCGTCCGGATGACGTGGCCGTACGATCTCCGGCGCGGGCGGCGAACCGTGCAGGTCCTTGAGCACCTCGACGTCCCCGCTCGCCGCAGCGGGCGTCGTGGACACCGGTTCGACCTGGATATGGATCGCGAAGTTCGCCAGAACCTGATCGCCTGGGGCGACACCGTACGTCCGCAGCAGCTTCGTCATCGAAACCGTGTCATCGTTGCGGTAGGGCCCGTAGTCCTTGAACATCCACGGACCGACCGTCTTACTGCTGGGGTCGATTTCCTCCCATAGTCCCGGCACCATCGCCTCGACCCGCTGGTGCGCCGGCAGTTCCGGTTTCGGTGTACTCGGCGGGGATACGGCGGCGGGTTCCTCCTGCTCCGGCACGAGGCCGCCGTCGGCCGACTCGCTGCCGGAGGAAGCCGATGCGTCAAAACGGAAACCTTGCGGATCCGGCAGCCGCGGCACATGCGGCCCGGGGGCGAGATCGGCCAACTGCCGGAGCAGCGGCAGGAACAACTCGTCTTTGATCAGCGGATCAGTGTTCAGCCCGTTCCGAAGCCCCCACCTATCGTCCAGCATCATGCCGAGGGCTTCGAGAAGCCCGTCCTTGCGTGGGTGCCCGTCGAGGTCACCGACCAGGTCCCGCAGCGACTCCAACGCCTTGCGAAGGTCGTATCCCTCCGACGGCGGACGGTCGCTCAGTTCCTGTAGCAGGGTCCGCGCGTGCCGGCGCAGCGTCTGCAGCGCGTCATTCGTGGTAACAGCCGTCTGCGACTCGCCCGTCGCCTTCGGGAGCGCGAGTTTCAGCGGCTCGCCGGACGCGGGGGTGACGAGTCTCGATGTTGACGCCGGCTCGGATCGGGCCGACGCGACCTTGACCGGGTCCTGGACGACGTTTGCGACCGGCGGCTCGGAAGACGTCGGGGCCGGCGTTTCGGAAGAAAGGATCTCGTCACCCGAGTGGGGGATCTCGCCGGGAACCGACGCGACGAGCAACGTTCGCTGTTCTTCTTGCTGAGGCTCCTTCGCATCGACGGTTCGGCCCGCAGAGTGCGGTGCGGCGGTGCCGGTGGTCTCCTTGGGTGCGGGCGCGGGGAAGGTGGGCTCCACCTTCCCCGTGAGGTCGTACGCGAAACGCTGTGTCTCGCCGACCGCGATCGTCGTGGTTCCGAGGCCATCCGGGAACTGCCGGAGGGACATGCCCTCGAACCCGCTGCCAGTGAAAGTGAAAAGGCCCTCGGAGTCGCCAGGCCGCCACTTATCACCGTAGAAATCGAACTTCTTGCTGATCGGGTTCTTACGGATGAACCCCAGGCGTCTGAGCTGCCGATCCGAACCCGCCATGTACAGCTCGGTAGAATTCCTGTCGACCCGAGACGGACGTACACCACCAGGACCGGACGGCGATGGATCGAACGAAACCTTGTTCATGGGACGGGTCGCCGCCACAACACTGCCGTTCTGGTCGTAGACGACCCATGAGTCCTTGGGAAGTTCAATGGTCGTGACGACATCAGGGCCGCCGAGAGAGCTGTCGACGACCTGAACCTCGATCTCGTCGGTGAGTTTCTCGTGCACCTCGACGAGATGAGGGTCGCCCTGACCATCGAAGGCGCTGACGGCGATCTTCTTGTCACCGAGAGCTTCGGTTTGGAATAGAGGACGCGCTTTCCCGCCCTCCACCGAATATGCGACATGTTTGTCGTACTTGGTGTTGAGCGGAACGCCGTCCGGCGGTTTCGCCGACGTGGTCGGACCATCGACCAAACCGACCTTCTCGGACGTGAACATGTGCACGGTGGACCCATTGAGCGCATAGTTGTCCACAGTGCCGTCGTTGTAGACAACGCGAAGGAACGGGTCATCAAGGTTGGACGTGCCTGGCAACGCGTGGCCGATGATCCGGCCGGTAGCCGGATCGATGACGTTGAACGCCCACCGGTCGGCCGATACCGGCCTCCCCGTCGTCGGGTCGATGACAGACAAGTCGGTACTGTTGAGATCGACCTTCAGCCCTTTTTCCGGCGCCATGAACAGCGTGCCGCCGTCGGGGTTGTCGATGATCAGGGTCGGACGTTGAGTGAACAGATCACCGATTCGTCCACCCATCAAGGCGCCGACGCCGATACTCGACCCGAACTCCCCCCAGTCCCAGCCCCGCGGGTGATTCGGGTCGAAGACGTGTGTCAGCTGGACCGGAATATCGCCGACCCCGCCGAGCACCGCACCCAGGCTACGGGTGATCACTTGTCGTAGGATCGGACTCGCGTCCTGCATGACCGGTTTGAGAAGCGCCCCCGCGATGCCTCCGACGCCTCCCATCACCGCGCCGGACATCCCGCCGATCAATGCCGCGTCGACGACCTCGTTCCAATTCACACCCGCGGGCGGCTCACCGATCGACTGCCGGTAAGGATCCCAGACGAGCGCGTTCGTGACCTCTTGGGACACCAGGTTGATCATGCCGCTGATGAAGGCCAGTTCCAGCGCGGGCATGACGACGTTGGTGACGATCGGGGCCGCGATGCTCACGACCCAGCCGAGCCCCCACGCCACGAGTTGCCCGGCGAGATAGGTGGCCGCCGCGTCCACGCCGAGGTAGGAGAACAGGCCGGCGACCAGGCCGCCCTCGCCGCCGATCTCAATGGTCAAGATGAAGAGCACGACGGACAGAACGGCGAGGCCCAGGTCGATGACCTGTGCGGTCTTACAGGCGATCACATATTGTTCGATCTTCGATGCGAGATCTTCGAGTTGGTCGGCCGTGTCGAGGATCTGCGAGTGCAGCGCGGGCAGGATCGGCTGCAATGGCGCACCGTGCGCCATCGCCTCATTGCTGAGCTGGCTGAAAGAGGCGGGCGAGTACCCGTCGTTGGGCGTGCCGGAGAAGTTGATCGCCCAACTCAGCAGGAACGCGTCCTTAGCCGGCCCATCCCAGTTCGCAAGCCCCGTGGCGATGATCGTGTCGCAGTCACCGGGAACGTTCTCGATCTTCGCAGCGTACGTTCTGCACGCGGCGGCGGCGGCGCGCAGCGGCTGAACGTGGGTGTGCGCGTCATCGGCGATGTTGCGGAATATCCAACTCAGGTCGGGAGCCCCAGTGATAACCATTGCCTGGTCACTGCTGATAGTAGGGGCTGGACGGGTTGTGCGGATCGAAGAAGCCCGGAGGGAAATTTCCGGTCTTCGCCAGATCCTGCCCATTGACGTAGCGAGCCTTCTCCCATGCGGGACGAGGGTCATCCGCGTGCATCCCAAATTGGGAGAGGTTTTCTTCTTCGGTCTGAACGTACTGCGACGCGGCCAGGTTCAACGACGAGGCCTGGTCGCGTATCGCGCTCGCCACGGTCGCAATGTTGCCATTGGTCATGGCGGTTTTGTTATCCGTCGGATTCGTGACGTTTCCGCCGAAGAGCAAGCTCTTCAATTGGTAGAAGTTGTTCTGCACCTTGGTAATGCTTTCATCCGACGCGTTGCCCACATCATCGAACAGCGTCTTCCAGATTCCATCCACCGCATTGAAGGCCAGTGCGAGGGCGACCGCCGGACTATCGATGTCATCACCCTTTGCGGACAGCTTCGCCGCCGTGTCACTCAGCGCCGATATATCAGTCTTGAAGTGCGAGAAATAGTCCTCAAGCATCGTGAGCGTCGCGGCAGCGGCAAGGAGATTAAGAGTATTCTTTTTTCCGTTCTCGTCTATATAGGTATAGCCGTCCTTGTCCCAGAATCCATTCGGCAGGCCGGGCAGCTTCGCGCCCGAGAGGTGGATCTTTTGATCATCCAATACTTTTTGTATTTCCGCCGCCCGTTGTTCCGGCGTGAGCCCGCGCATGTACTGGGCGATTTCAGCGTCGCTCATCGGTACATACTGCGGTGCGCTGCCTTGACCGCTCTGGGTCTGCTGGGCGCTGTCGTCTCCTGTCGACGTTCGCCCGGTTCCCGTTGTCCGCTGCGTACTAGTACCGACCGGCGCCCGGCCGCTGATGGGGACGACCTGCCCGGCGGAATCCAGCATCGCGACCGGGTCACCAGAGGAGTCGTACAGGACCGATGACCGACCACGTGTACCGTTCTGCGTTTCTGGCCCATTGCTGATCGGTTGCCACTGACCGGAACGATCGAGCGCCATGACCGGGTGGCCGGATGAGTCATAGAGCGTCGTCGGCGATTGACCGAGGTCCGATGCGTTGGAGCCACCGACGGCCGGCGCACCGTCCGTGATGGTGAAGCCCCTCGGAGCCTGGCTCGTGAGGTCGCGGTCACCGAGGTCCTGGCCACCGAGGTCCTGGGGGCTGAATCCAGGCTGCGCCGGGTCTGGAGTGTGCGTCGCGTCCGGAGTGCCGGTGTCCGCGGCGACCGGCTCACCGGGAGCCGCCGGATCGGCCGGTGTGTTCTCGGTGGGAGTGATCCCCTGATCGCCGCTCGGCTGAGTCGCAGGCGTCCGGCCCGGGGGCGTGTGCACGTCATGGTGGCCGCCATCAGGCGGAGCCGGGTGAGGATGGTCGTCCGTGTGTTCGACGGCGAGCAGGCCGGCGGCCGCCGCCGCGCCGAGGCCGGCCGCCGCGGCCAGCCCCAGCCTTCGCCCGGTGCCGGGGCGTGGACGGTCGCCGTCCTTCTTGTCCGGCTGCTCTTCCGGCGTGTCCGACAACCCCCGCGGCGTCGAAGAACCACCCTCGCTCATGACCGTCTCCTCGATGCTGAAAGGCATTCCGATTGTCGAAGAGCGCCCCGCGCGTTCACCCCGACCGGAACGCGCGGGGTCCTCACTCCTCTGGTGGTGGCCCGGCGGCCGTCTGGATGAGGACCGGGCGCTGTTTGCGGCGCACCAGCACGCCGCGACCCGGGGGTTGCGGCGAGGCGCGGAGGTTGTTGATCAGTGGGCCCTCGGACGGGTCGCCGGACAGGATCAGGCCCGGCTGGCGCAGTTCGCGGAGGCGGCCCAGGAGAGGTTCGAAGCCGCCCCGGGCCATGCCGCCGACGCGGCGGGACAGGATGACGTGCAGGCCCAGGTCGCGGCCCTGGGCCAGCAGGTCGACCAACGGCAGCAGCGGGTTGCCCGACGGTGACGCGACCAGATCGTAGTCGTCGACCACGACGTAGAACTCCGGGCCCGACCACCATGAGCGCTTCGCCAGCTCGCGCGGGGTCAGCGTCGCGGGGGGCAGGCGCTCGACGATGCCCTCGGCGAGTTCCTTGACCGCGGCGATCGCCGCCGACGCGGCGCCGCAGTACGCCCAGGTCTGCTCCTGCCGCACCGCGCCGAGCAGCGTACGCCGGTAGTCCACGACCAGGAACATCGCCTCCTCCGCCGGTCGTCGCGCCTGCACGCCGTCGAGCCACGACCGCAGGAACGTCGTCTTGCCCGACTCCGCGTCGCCGAGGACGAGGAAGTGCGGGTCGGCTCCGCTCATGTCGAGGTAGGTCGGGCCGAGCTCCAGCTCGTCGATGCCGATCGGCACTCCGGGCTCCCGGTCGTGTGCCGGACCGGGCAGCTGGCCCGGTGAGACCAGGGCGGGCAGCAGCCGGATGCGCGGTGCCGGTGCGCCCTGCCACGCCGACGCGATCGCGCTGACCACTTCCTCCACCGACGGGCCGAGTTCGGGCAGGGCCACCTGTACGTGGTCGCCTTCCATGGTCAGCGCACGGCCGGCCACGCCGACCGGCAGGGTGGCGGCGGCCTTGCGGTTGATGTCGGAGTCGGCCGGGTCGTTCAGGCGCAGCTCCATCCGGCCGCCGATGTTGTCGCGGAGCTGCGGGCGTACCTCCATCCAGCGGTTCGCGGTCAGGATCAGGTGGATGCCGACACGGAGTCCTCGCGCGGCGATGTCGAGGATCTGTTCGTCCAGGTCATCGAACTCGCCGCGGAGCGTGCCCCAGCCATCGATGACGAGGAGCACGTCGCTGGTGTCCTCGGCGGGCAGCTCGCCCCGGCGGCTTCGCATGGTCTCCGTGGAGTCCACACCCAGCTCGCGGAACCGCTCCTCGCGCTCGTCGACGAGCTTCCAGATCTGGCTGACCGTACGCCGGACCTTGTCGGGTTCGAGCCGGCCCGAGACGGCGCCGATGTGCGGCGCGCCGGCGAGCGAGAAGAGCGAGCCGCCGCCGTAGTCGACGGCGTAGATGTGCATCTCGTCGGGCGTGTGGGTGACCAGCGCGGACAGCAGCAGCGCCCGCAGGAACGTGCTCTTTCCGGTCTGTGGTGCTCCGACGACGACGAGGTGCCCGGCCCAGCGGGTGAGGTCGACGGCGAAGAGCCGCTGCGACTGGGCCTCGGGCAGGTCGAGTACGCCGAGCGGTACCGCGCCGCAGCCGAGGGCGGGCCAGCCGCGGACCTGCAGGCCGCGCTGCGGATCCTGGTGGAGGGGCGGAAGGAGCCGGCTCAGGGGGATCTTGGCGTCCAGGGGCGGCAGCCACACCTGGTGGACGGGTTCGGCCCCGGTCTCCTGGATGCGGGTGACCGCGGTCGCCATCTCCGTCGGGCGATCCGGTTCGGCGACGGTCGCCGGCACCTCAGGCTCGCCAGAGACGGCCAGTGAGGTGGCGAAGACCACCGGACGAGGGGTGTCCTCGACGCGCTGCGAGGGTTCGAGGTCGGGCGCGGAGACGAGCGCCGCGCGGAAACGCTCGTAGATCGTCGTGTCCACCTTGAGGTACGCCGAGCCGGGGATCGGCGGCAGGTTGTAGGCGTCCGGCGTCCCGATGGCCATGCTGCTCTCGACCGCGCTGAAGGTCCGCAGGCAGATCCGATACGACAGGTGGCTCTCCAGCCCGCGCAGCCTGCCCTCCTCCAGCCGCTGGCTGGACAGCAGCAGGTGCATGCCGAGGCTGCGGCCCAGGCGGCCGATGGCCACGAAGAGGCTGATGAAGTCCGGGCGCCCGGCCAGTAGTTCGCCGAACTCGTCCACCACGATGAGCAGGTACGGCAGCGGTGGCGCGTCGGGGCCGAGCAGTCCGGCGTCGCGGCGGCGCTGGTACTCCCGTACGTTGTCGATGTCGCCCGCGTCGCGGAGCAGCTTCTGCCGTCGTTGCTGTTCGCCGAACAGGGCCAGGTACATCCGGTCGACCATGGTGAGGTCGTCGGCCAGGTTGGTGATCATGCCGGCGACGTGCGGGAGGCCGGAGAGGCCGGCGAAGGCGGCGCCGCCCTTGAAGTCGACCAGCACGAAGCCCAGTACGTCCGGCGGATGGGTCAGCGCCAGCGCGGTCACGAGCGTGCGGAGCAGCTCACTCTTGCCCGAGCCGGTCGCGCCGACGATGAGGCCGTGCGGCCCCATCCCCGACATCGCCGACTCCTTCAGGTCGAGCACCTCGGCGCGTCCCTCGCTGTTCACACCGACGGGCACGCGGAGCACGTCGTACGGCGGGGCGAGCGACGACCACAGGGCCTTCACGTCCAGCGCGCTCGCGGAGGGGACGCCGAGGAGTTCCACGAGCCGGCACGTCTCGTCCAGGACGGCGCGTGCGCCGGGATCACCGAGCCGGAGCGGCGACAGGGTGCGGGCGATCGCCGCGCACAGCGCGGGTTCCGCCGGGTCGGCCACCCCGTCGGCCGCCCCGTCGATCGCGAGGCCGCCGTCGTCGGCGACCAGGACGCGGGCATTGACGCGTGGTGGCTCATCGCGCCGTACCTCGACGCTGAACAGCACGCTCGCGGCCAGCTCACCCGCGCGTTCGGCCAGCTCGCTCACCGCGTCGAGCCGCGCGATCGGGGCGGACGCGGCGTACCCGTCCATGACGAGGAGGAGACGGCGCGGCGCCTCTTCCTGCCTGTCCTCCTTGAGAAACATGCCGGTACGGCGCCGGGCCTGCTCGCGCCGACGTTCCAGCTCGTCTCTCAGGAGCTCCTCGAACCCCTCTCCGTCCGGCAGCAGCAGGACCGAGTCGCCCAGCCGCGCGTGCGGCAGCCACTTGACGAACTCCCAGTCCCCTGCAGCGTCGGACGGATGGCACACCGCGATGACCAGGTCGTCCGGCGCGCAGAACGTCGCCAGCTCCGTCACCATCCGCATGGCGGTCGCCCGCGTACGCGGGGCCGAGCCGATGAGGCTGACCACCGGGGTGTCCAGCAGGTCGACGACGAGCGGCTGGTCGCGTACCCGGCCGTGCCGGGCGATGAGGGCGTCGACCGCCGCCTGCATGTCCGGGTCGCGCCGGGCGAACGGCCCCTCCTCGGCCTCCAGCGTCAGGGGCGTGTGCAGCGGCGCGGTCCCCCGCCCGACCCGTACGGTGCAGAAGTCCGCGTGGTCCGGGCGACGCTCCCAGACCCGTACGCGTGCCGAGCAGACCGCCCACAGCCCGGCCATGTCGGGATGGACGAACCGGGCCACGGTGTCCTGGGCCGCGGCGATCGCCGCGGCCCGGCGGGCCAGGCCGCGAAGGTAGGCGTCGTACTGCTCGCGTTCGAGCTTGGCCTTCCGGCTGAGCATCGAGCGCTGCTGGGTGAACATCGCGACGCTGAGGCCGACCGAGCCGACCGCCATCGTGGCGCCGACGATGATGTACAGCGGTCGCGGGTTGTACAGCATGAACATCAGGCCGCTGAACCCGCTCATCATCGGCAGCAGCATCTGGAACCAGGTGCCTGCCGGAGACCTCGCCTGGTCGGGCGGTGGCGGCACGATCTTCAGCGGTTCGTCCGGCAGGCTCGGAGGTGCCACACGGGCCGGTCGGTGGAAGAGAGCGCGCACGGAAAGGAGTGTCCGGCAGCCGGCCGCGCGATCCGCCGGTACGGAACGCGCGGCCCCGCGTGGGGTAATGAGCGGCCACGCGCCCCGGTAGAGACGCGGGCGCCGGAACAGGGAGCTCGTCACCGGTGCGCAGAGATCTGTCAGCGGTCAGCGTGCACACGGCCGGAAGCCGGGTCGACATCACGCTGCCCAACACCGTTCCCCTGCTGGAGCTGACTCCCGCGGTGGCGGCGCTGTGCGGGCTGGAGGGTGAGGACGCCCGGCCGCCCGCGTGGACGTTCGCCCGTGTCGGCCGGCCGCCCCTCGACCTGACCACGACGCTCGCCGAGGCGCAGGTGCTCGACGGCGAGGTCCTTCACCTCGTGGACGCGAGCGCCTGGGAGTCACCGCACGTCGTGACCTTCGACGATCCCGTCGCCTCGGCGGCGGTCGCGGACGGCGAACGGCCGGCGTCCGCGCTCGCGGGCCCGGGTGTCATGGTCTTCGCCGCAGCCCTGCTCGTCATGGGCGCGGCCGTCGCGGCGTGGGTGCCGGCGCTGCGCGCGTCGGCCGGGCCGGCGCTGCTGGCCGCCACGGTCACGCTGCTCGCCCTCGCGTACCTGCTGCCCGCCGGCGCGGCACGCGTCCCGCCGAAGGTCGCGCTCACGTGCGGCGCGTGGGCGATGGCACCGGTCGCGGGGTGGAGTCTCACCGCTCACCTGCCGCACGCCCGGTTCGCCGGAGCGGCGATCGCGCTCCTGGTCACGGTGCTCGCCGCGACGCCCCTCATGCCGCGGACGGCGCCGGGCCTCACGGTGTTCGCCGGAGCGCTGACGCTCTCCTCCGTCGCCGTCGCCCTGGGGCTCGGCGCCGCGCAGGCGTCGGCGATCAGCGTGGTCGTGGCGACGCTCGCGCTGCGGACCGGCCCACGGCTGCTCGGCCGGCAGCTGAGCCGCCGGGCCGCCCTGGAGCCCGGAAGGGTGGAGGCGCAGACCAGATCGTCGCGGACGTTCCTGGTCTCCGGCACGTACGGCTGCACGGCGGCGGCCGTCGTCGCCTCGTGCGTGCTCCTGGTCACCGGGGACCCCGCCTTCGCCATCGCCCTGGTGGCCGTGACGGGCTGCTCACTCGCGCTGCGCGCCGCGACGTTCCGGTACGCCCGCGAGGCGGCGCCCACGGCCGTCGGCGCGGGCATCACCGTGATCGCCGCCGTGCTGGCGCTCACGGTCGTGCTGGTCGCGCACGGCCTGCCGGGCGCCGCCGTGGTGATCCCGCTGGTCGCCGGGGTGGCGGTGGCGGCGCTCAGCACCGTACGGCGCCGTTCGCGCGACGGCCTGCGCCACGTGACGACCGGGTGGGCCCTGATCGACGGCGCGACCGCGCCGGTGCTCCTCGCCCTGCTCGGCGTGTTCGACGGGTTGTCGAACCTGCTCGGCGGCATGTTCGGCTGAGAGGTCGAGGTGCGCGTTCCGGCTCGCCTGAACGCACGCCTGCCGTCCGTACGCTGCGCTGGGGCACAGCCGTACCGGACCGCCCCGGATGGAGGATCACCGTGCGAACGACCCCACAGGGCACGACGGGAAGCTCGTCGATGCTGCAGACCAACCTCGACACAATCGTCAGCGCGTCACAGTTCGTGCACGACGCCGCCGACTCGATCCACGCGCAGTTGATCCAGCTGCGCAACCACATCGACAGCCTCAAGGGCGGTTGGAAGAGCCCTGCGGCCACGGCGTACTGCGATCAGCAGATGGTCGACTGGGACACCCGGGCGGGAGCCGTGCGCGATGCGCTGTACGTCATCGCCGACAACCTCAGCACCTCCCACAAGTCCTACAACGAGATGGAAGAGGACAACCTGCTCGGCATCACGCAGGCCGGCAGCGCGATGAACGGATAGTGAGGGCTCTCATGGCGAACGTACCGGCGATCGACTCCATCGACGCCAATCTCCCCCTGATCTCCGACGCCGCCGACTACATCCGCGGCGTGCACAACGCGCTGGTCACCGAACACGACAACCTCCAGCAGTTCCTGCTCAAGCTCAAGGCCGACTGGAACAGCAACGCGTCGATCTCCTACGACGACGCCCAGCGCAACTGGGACCAGGCGGCAGATCAGGTGTATGAGGTTTTGCGGAACCTCTACGTGGCGCTCGGCCACGTGCACAACAACTACCTGATGACGGACGGCGCGCTCGCGAAGCAGTGGAACGGGTAGCGGTCAGCTCCAGAGGAACTCGGCCTGCGCGGCGGCCATACGGTCGCAGGAGCCGTCCGCGCAGGCCTGGGCGGCCGCCTGGTCCGTGTACGGGCGCAGGTAGGTCAGTTTCACCCACGCCGAGCCCGTGCGGCGGTCCGGTGTGCCGATGGTGAAGGTCGCGGGCAGTTCGTACCAGCCCTGGTACTCCTGCTCGGCGACGTCGAAGGTCGCGACGTTCGACGCGCTGCCGGCGGTCGAGGTGACCGTGATCCGCACCCACGCGCCCGCCTGGGCCTGGGGGATCCACAGGCGGATCTTGATCTGGTCCCACCGCGCGCCGCTCGCCGGCCGGCCGAGGTTCCACTCGTACCAGGCGTTCCGGTCGGCGGAGGTGCGCACCGGTCCGGTGTACGCCGGGTAGCCGCCGGTCCCGGCGGCGGTCCAGGCCCCGCCCGACGTCGAGCAGCACGCGCCGCCGGGGCCGACGATCGCGTGGTTGGCGTACGTGAGGGATCCGCCACCGCCCTGCGGGGTCTGCTGCGGAGCCAGCGACTCCTGCCCCACCGGAGCCTGTCCGGCCGGTGCCTGGGCCGCCGGTGCGCCCGTGGGGGTCTGCGGGACCGTACCGCGTGCCGCCCCGAGCGGATCCTTCCTGATCTGCGGGATGACCGTGGCGGCGACCACGACGAGGGCGGCGGCGGCCGCCGCTCCGATCGCCGGGCCGAGTCGTACACCCGGTTTGCGCGCCGGTGAGCCGGACTCGACCGTATCGGCGAAGGCCCAGCGGTCGACCGTCTCACGAGAGGGGTCCTGCTGCGTCGTCACGTGGCGCCTCACATGCCTGGCGATGAGCGTTGCCCTCGCACCGTACGGCCCGGGGCGGTGCGTTCCGGCGTACGGGAACGCACACCCGTCCCAGGGACGCCGGATCCGGCCGACGCAAGGCCTTGCGCCCGCGCCCGCGCGTTGGGAGGGTCACGCCATGACGACCGTAAGGCCGAACACGGGGCGGCCCGGTTTGGCGGCCTGGCCCGTGGCGGGCGTGGTCGTCGGGCTCGCCGCCGTACTGAGCGCGCTGTCTCCCCGGTACGGCTTCCACCGTGACGAGCTGTACTTCCTCGTCGCCGGCCGGCATCCCGCGTGGGGATACGTCGACCAGCCTCCGCTGACGCCGCTCGTCGCCCGGGGCGCCACCGCGCTGTTCGGGGACACGCCCGCCGGGCTGCGCATCGCCGCCACTCTCGCCTGTGCCGCCACCGTGCTCGTCACCGCCCTGATCGCACGGGAGCTGAACGGCGGCCGGCGGGCGCAGGTGTTCGCGGCGCTGGCCGCGGCGGTGTCCGGGTTCGTCCTCGCGGTCGGGCACATGGTCTCGACGGCGACGTTCGACCTGCTCGCCTGGCTGGTGGTCGCGTGGCTGGCACTCGGGCTGTTGCGTACCGGCGGCGACGGACGCCGGTGGCTCGTGCTCGGTGCCGTGGTCGGGCTCGCGGCGCTGAACAAGTACCTGGTCGTCATGCTCGCCGTCGCCCTGCTCCTCGCGGTGCTCGCCGTCGGGCCGCGCAGTGCGCTGCGCGGCCCGTGGCCGGTCGCCGCGGTGGTGATCGCCGCCGTCATCGCCGCGCCGAACCTGTGGTGGCAGGCCACGCACGGCTGGCCGCAGCTCACCGTCGCCGGGGGCATCAGCGCCGACGACGGCGCGGAGAACCGCGCGCTGTTCGTGCCCCTGCAGATCGTCTACCTGTCGCCGTTTCTCGTCCCGGTCTGGATCGCCGGCATCCGGCGCCTGTGGCGCGACCCGGAGCTCCGCTGGGCCCGCGCGGTGGTCGTGGCGTACCCGCTGCTGTGCGTCGTCGTCGTGGCGTCCGGCGGCAAGCCCTACTACGCGCTTCCGCTGCTGCTCGTGCTGACCGCCGCCGGCTGCGAGCCGCTGGCACGGTGGACGCGCGGCCGGCTGCGTACGGCCGTCGTCGTGGTCGCCGGAGCCCTCGCGGCCGTCACGTCCGGGCTCGTCTCCCTGCCGCTGCTGCCGCCGAGCGCGCTCGCGCCGGCGAACGCGCTCAACGAGGAACAGGGCGAGCAGGTCGGCTGGCAGGCGCTGACCTCGGCCGTCGCGGCGCAGTGGTCCGCGATCCCCCCGGCGGAGCGCGCCCACGCGGTGATCTTCGCGGAGAACTACGGCGAGCACGGGGCGATCGCGCGGTACGGGCCGCGGCACGGCCTGCCGATGCCGTACTCGGGTCACATGAGCGACGCCGACTGGGGACCGCCGCCGGACTCCGCGACCGGCCCGGTGGTGCTGGTGTACCAGGACGGAGACGAGGACGTCGACCGGTTCTTCACCGGCTGCCGGACGCGGAGCCGCGTGGCCACCGGCACCGACAACGAGGAGCGGGGTGCGCACGTCGACGTGTGTTCCGGCACCACCGGACCGTGGTCGGCGATGTGGCCGCGCCTGCGGCACTACTACTGAGCCACGCCCGGCCCGACGCGCCCGATCGCAGTCGTACGGTCCGGCCCGTTGACGGGGCGGCCCTCAGGACCCGGCCGCGCCGGAGAAGGCCGCCAGGGCCTCGGCGTCGGAGTGCACGGTCAGCAGGTTCTCGGCGATGAAGCCGGCGAGGCCCGGGTAGCCCGGCGCCGCGGCGCGGAACGTCCGCGCCGCGGCCTCCAGGTCGTAGGCCGTGCTCCGCAGCACCACGTCGGGACCCAGCAGGGCCCAGTGCGCCCGGGGACCCGCGCCGTACGGCATGCCGACACTGCCCGGGTTGACGAACCGGCGACGGTCGGCGAGACGGTCGAAGGGCATGTGGGTGTGGCCGAGCACGACGGTCGGCTCGTCCGTGCCCGCGAACGCCTCGCGGTAGTGCTCCAGAGGCGAGTCGACCAGGATGAACTCCGCGTCGTCACGCGCGGTGGCGTGGCAGAACCGTACGGCGCCGAGCCCGGTGACCTCCAGCGTGACGGACAGCGGCAGGTCCGCGAGCCGGGCCCGGTGCCGCCGCTCCAGCCGGGTCGCGCAGTACTCCGCCGTCCGGCGGACCACGTCCGGCAGCTCGGGGGCGAGCGTGCCGTCGAAGGCGTCGGCGACCTCGCGTTCGCCGTTGCCGCGGACCCAGACGGCGCGCTCGCCCAGCGCGGCCAGGCGGTCCAGCGTCTCGGCGGGCATCGGCCCGGCCGCGATGTCGCCGTTCAGCACGATCGCGTCGGCTCCGCAGGTCTCGACCTCGGCGAGCACCGCTTCGAGCGCGGGAAGGTTGCCGTGGATGTCGGCCAGGACCGCTACGCGCATTGAAGCCTCCTCACGTCCCCTCCATCCTGTCGGTCCCGAAGACCCGCGTCGGCGGGATTCACGGACGGCTGAACGGTCGGTGCGGCCGGTACGTCCAGTGCCGGCTCTCGCTCGGCACGCTGATCGGCAAGACGCCCTGAGCAGCAGGACTCATTGAGCGGCCGGACGCGTTGAGAGGCCAGGCCGCACAACCGGCGGCTGTGGTCCGACACCTCACGGTTGTTTGCCGCCGGCAGGTCCGGCGCTGTTGGATCGCCTCGGTCGATGCCACGGGGAGGATCGGGATGAGGCGGTCGCTGGGCCGGGAGTTCCGGTGGTTGTGGGCGGCGTTCGGGGTCAGCACGGTCGGCACGTGGCTGGCGTTCAACGCGTTCCCGCTGATCGCGATCCGGGTGCTGCACGCCGGGTCGCCGGAGGTGTCCGTGCTGGCCGCCGCGGGGATGGCGGTGGGCGCGGCGGTGGCGGTGCCGCTCGGCCCCTGGGTGGAGTTCCGCCGCAAGCGGCCGGTGATGGTCGGGATGGACCTGGTCCGGTGCGCGGCGATGTTGAGCGTCCCGGTCGCGTACGCGTTCGACCTGCTCACCTTCGTCCAGCTCCTCATCGTGTCGATCGTCGTCGCGGCGGCCGACATCGCGTTCCGGTCGGCGAGCGGCGCGTACCTGAAGGCTCTCGTGCCGCAGGAGGACCTGCTCGTCGCGAACGGACGGTTCGAGTCCACGTCGTGGACCGCGACCATGATCGGGCCGCCGCTCGGCGGGGCCGCGATCGGGCTGCTCGGCCCGGTGACGACCGTGGTGGCCGACGCGGCCAGCTACCTGCTGTCCGCGCTGGGCATCCGCGCGATCGGCGGCGGCGAGCCGCGGCCCGCGCGGCGCGAGACGTCACGGCCGCGCGCCGGCGACCTGCTCGACGGGTGGCGCTACATCCTGTCCCACCCGGAGCTGCGCCTGCTGTTCCTCAACTCGTCCCTGGTCGGCGGCCTGATCCTGGCGACCGAGCCGCTGCTTTCCGTCCTCATGCTCGGCCGGCTGGGATTCGCTCCCTGGGAGTACGGCCTGGCCTTCGCGGCCCCCTGCGCCGGCGGGCTCATCGGCTCCCGGCTGTCCAGGCGGCTCGTGGCCCGGTACGGGCGGCGGAAGGTCGTGCTGGTCGCCGGGACGCTGGCGGCGTGCTGGCCGGTCGGGCTGGCCTTCATCGGCCCCGGAGTCGCCGGGCTGGTCCTCGTCATGGTCGTCGAACTCGGGCTGATCACCTGCATCAGCGTGTACAACCCGGTGCTCGCCACCCGGCGGCTGGAGCTCACGGCAACGGACCGCGTCGCCCGCGTGCTGTCCGCCTGGTCGGTCACGAAGAACGCCACCGTCGCGGCGCTGACCGCGCTGTGGGGCCTGCTGGCGGGTCTGACCGGTCCTCGCGCCGCGATCGCGATCGCGGGCGTGCTCCTGCTGGCCACGCCCCTGCTGCTGCCCCGCCGGGAGGGCTCCCTGGAGAAGTCCTCCGATCCCGCGGCGGACGAGCCGGCTCTGGCTTCGGTGGCGTCGGGGGACGGAGGGCCCGCACCGGCCCGAGGAAACACCGAAGACCCCGGCGGATCCGCCTGAGCTGGAGACCCTGTCGACGACCTCAACGAGACCCCGTTATTGGGATTCGGACTGAGTGAGGTGGTTCGCAGGGGCGGCGGCCAGGTCGTGAGTCGAGCCCGGTCCGCTTGATGGTTACTCCGACGACTCGGTCCAGGTGAGACAGAACGGCTTGCCGACGGGGTCGGCGTACACACGCCAGTCGTCGCCCTCGCCGGGCAGCCTCGTCGCGCCGATCGCGAGCGCCGCCTGCTCCGCCGACTCCAGGTCGGCGCGCTCGACGAGCAGGTCGAAGTGGACCTGCTGCGGCGCGGCCGGGTCGGGCCACCGGGGCCTGCGGTAGTCCTCGATCTGCTGGAACAGCACGGGCATCTTGCCGTCCTCGCCGATCATCGCGACGCCCGGCGCCTCATGGGTGATCGGCTTGCCCAGCAACTCGGAGTAGAACGTGCTCAGCACCTTCGTGTCCGGGCAGTCGAGCATCACACCCATCACCGTCGTGTTCGGGTCGTCCTCTTTGGCGCACAGGTCGAACGGGTGGCCGGCCGGGTCGGCGAGCGTGTGCCGGCGCTCGTCACGCCGCAGCGGCGTCGCGCCGAGCGAGACCGCCTTGTCCGCGGCGGCGTCGATGTCGGGTACACGCAGATCGAGGTGGGCCTGCTGCGGCGCCGCCGGGTCGGGCCACCGGGGCGCCACGTGATCCGGCGCGAGCTGGAACGCGATGCGCCACCCGTCCGGAGTCCTCATCGTGATCCAGTCGTCCTCGGCGTAGCTCTGGGTCCAACCCGCCAGGGCGGCGTAGAAGCCGGCCTCCGCGGCGATGTCCGGTGCGTCGAACGCCACCGTCTTCAGCTCGGCGATCATGTGGTCTCCCCTCGTCGTGGACCCGGCCATCCTCCTCGGCGGGTCCGACACTCGCGACCGTTCCGTGGTTCGGGAGGAGGGCCTCCGCCGGACGTACTACGCCGGCGCGGGCACGGTGCCCTGGGCTGAGGTGGACTCGTGGGCGATGGCGAGCAGGGCGCCCGTCGCCGGATTGGCCGGGCCGTTGGCCGGGACCGCGACCGCGACCACCCACTCCGGGGCCGTCGCGCGCAGTGGCACCGCGACCACTTTCTTGTTCTTCTTGTACGCGATCGGCCGCGGTACCAGGGCCACTCCCAGGCCGGCGGCGACGAAGTCGAGCAGGCTGTGCACGTCGTTGACCTCCACCGCCACCTGCCGTTCGAGGCCCGCGGCGCCGAACGCGCGGTCGGTGACCTGCCGGGCGCCCCAGTCGGGGTGGAAGTCCACGAAGGTCTCGTCCGGCAGCGCGGACCAGTCGACCGCCTCGCACGCGGCGAGCGGGTGGCCGGGGTGGCAGACCAGCATCATCGGCTCGGTCGTCAGCGGCGTCAGCCCGACCCCGGCCGGCGCGCGCCCGCAGGACAGCGCGACGAACGCCAGGTCGAGCCCGCCCGTACGGACCTCCTCCAGCAGCCCGGACGAGCCGCCCTGGCGGAGCCGGACCTCGACGCCCGGATGCACGGCGCGAAACCGGGACAGCACCGTGGGCAGGTCGATGACGGCCAGGCACTGCTCGGTGCCGATGGACACGGTGCCGCGCAGCAGGCCCTGGACGGCGGCGACCGCGCTGCGGGCGGCCGCGACGCTGGCGAGGGTACGCCGGGCCTCGGCGAGCAGCGCGCGCCCCGCCTCGGTGAGGGCGACCCGCCGCGTGCTGCGGACGAACAGCGGGGCGCCGAGCTCGCGTTCGAGGGAACGGATCGAGGCGGACAGGCCCGACTGGGCGAGGCGCAGGCGCTCGGCCGCGCGGGTGAAGTGCTCTTCCTCGGCGACGGCGATGAAGTGCTCCAGATGGCGCAGTTCCACGACTCATCACTTTAACTGCTTGATCTCATCTGTTTTTTCTGTTGGACATGGGGAAGCCGTGCAGGGAGGCTGTTGACGACAGCCGCCGATCAGCGTGCCCGTGCGCCCCGAAGAGCCGTACCGTCGGCCCGGACACCGGCCGACGGCCCGCGCGCCGGGCCCGCGCCCGCCGGCGGCTGCAGCCCTGACGCACGCCACCTTGGAGGTCTTGTCACATGCGTACTCGCAGGATCGGTCACGTCCAGGTCAGCGCGATCGGTCTCGGGGGCATGCCCATGTCGATCGAGGGACGCCCCGAAGAGAGCCGTTCGATCGCCGCGATACACGCCGCGCTCGACGCGGGCGTGACCCTCATCGACACCGCGGACGCCTACCACATCGGCCCCGACGACGCCGGGCACAACGAGTCGCTGATCGCGCGGGCGCTGGCCACGTACGGCGGAGACACCTCCAACGTGCTGGTCGCCACAAAGGGCGGCCACACCCGCCCGGGCGACGGCTCGTGGGGGCGCGACGGTTCTCCCGCGTACCTCAAGCGGGCCTGTGAGGCCTCGCTCAAGCGGCTCGGCGTCGAGGCGATCGGGCTCTACCAGTACCACCGGCCGGACCCGGCCGTGCCGTACGCCGACTCGATCGGCGCCCTCCGGGACCTGCTGGACGAGGGCAAGATCCGCATGGCCGGCATCTCGAACGCCAACCCGGGCCAGATCCGCGAGGCGAACGAGATCCTCGGCGGACGCCTCGCGTCGGTGCAGAACCAGTTCTCCCCCGCCTTCCGCAGCAGCGAGGACGAGCTGCGCCTGTGCGACGTGCTCGGCATCGCGTTCCTGCCGTGGAGCCCGCTGGGCGGCATCTCCCGGGCCGGTGACCTGGGCGGCGAGCACGCGGCATTCGGCCGGATCGCGGAGGCGCGCGGGGTGAGCCCGCAGCAGATCGCGCTGGCGTGGATGCTCGCCAAGTCGCCGGTCGTGATTCCGATCCCCGGTTCGAGCCGGCCCGAGACGATCATCGACTCGGCCAAGGCCGCCGACCTCGAACTCACCGCCGAGGAGTTCGCCGAGCTCGACGCGGCCTGATCCACTTCACCAAGGAGAACCATGGCACTTCCGACAAAGCAGCTCGGCACCACCGACATGCGGATTACGCGCGTCGGCTTCGGGGCCTGGGCGATCGGCGGCGGCGACTGGGCGTACGCCTGGGGGCCGCAGGAGGACGCGCAGTCGGTCTCGGCGATCCGGTACGCGGTCGAGCAGGGCGTCAACTGGATCGACACCGCCGCGGTGTACGGGCTCGGGCACTCCGAGGAGATCGTGGCCCAGGCGCTCAAGGACATCCCCGAGGCCGACCGGCCGTACATCTTCACCAAGTGCGGCCTGGTCTGGGATCCCACCGACCGCCGGAAGCCGGCGCGCCGGACCGGCGCCGAGATCCGCCGCGAGGTGGAAGACTCACTGCGCCGCCTGGGTGTCGAGCGCATCGACCTGTACCAGATGCACCGGCCGGCCGAGGACGGCACACCGCTGGAGGAGTACTGGCAGACGCTCCTCGACCTCAAGGAACAGGGCAAGATCCGTGCGGCGGGCCTGTCGAACCACGACCTGAGCCAGTTGGAGGCCGCCGACAAGCTCGGGCACGTCGACTCGCTCCAGCCGCCGTTCTCGGCCATCCACCGCTCGGCCGCCGCCGAGATCGGCTGGTGCGAGGCGCACTCCACCGGCGTGATCGTCTACTCGCCGATGCAGGCGGGCCTGCTGACCGGCGCGTTCTCCCGCGAACGGGTCGAGAGGCTGCCGGAGGACGACTGGCGCCGGCACAGCCCCGACTTCACCACGAAGCTCGACACCAACCTGGCGCTCGCGGACGCACTCGTACCGGTCGCCAAGCGGCACCACGTCCAGCCCGCCGCCGTGGCGGTCGCCTGGACCCTGGCCTGGAGCGGCGTGACCGGCGCCATCGTCGGCGCCCGCCGCCCCGACCAGGTCGACGGCTGGCTGGCGGCCGCCGGCCTGAACCTGTCCGAGGCCGACCTGAACGAAATCGCCGCCGCCATTCAGGACACCGGCGCGGGCGAGGGCCCTGCCACGCCCTGACAGAAGCAAGGTGACCAAGCGCCTGACCTACTCGATGGAGGTCAGGCGCTTGTTCGTTAAGCGACGAAACCTTGCTTGACGTTCGGCGCGGTTTTTGCGTTGAATGTACGTCGGTGCCGCGTGGCGTACGCAAGAGCGCCCTGACAAGGACAGCGAGCCAGACCGCGTACGAGTGGGCGAGCACCGCGAGAGCCCGAAGGGGATGATGCAGGTGGCCGCCTACCGCATGGATCGCGCCTAGCCGCGTCCGACGCCGTTCGGGTCGTTCCTGGCCTGTGCCCTTGCCTGCACGCCGTCTCCGGAACGCCGTGAGCTGAACGCGTCCTGATACTCGCGCCGTCACCGTTTTTCTTCGGCCCATGCCGTTTGTCGAACGAGCGCGCCATTTATCACCATTTATTTGTCGTTCATTCTGTCATGCGACAAAACAGCAAAGGAGAGTTTTGACCACCCCCATCGTTGATTTCAACCAGCGGGTCATCGAGGAGTTCCGCGCCAACCACGGGCGTGTGGGCGGCATGTTCGAAGGAGCCCGGCTGATCCTGCTCACCACGACGGGAGCGCGCACCGGCCGTCCTCACACCGTCCCTGTCGGTTTCCTCCCCGACCCCGACCGGTTCCTGGTGATCGCTTCGGCGGGCGGCGCGGACCGGCATCCGGCCTGGTACCACAATCTGGTGGCCGAGCCACGCGTCACCGTCGAGACCGGCTCGTCCACGCTGGAGGCCGACGCGGTCGTGCTCCAGGGAGCCGAGCGCGAGGAGGTCTGGGCGCGCGCCGTCGAGTCCGACCCGGGCTGGGCCGAGTACCAGCGGAAGACCGCGCGTCTCATCCCCGTCGTCGCGCTGCACCCGGTGCGGACGAGCCATGCCGACCGGCCCGAGGGTGACCTTCTGACGGCGATGAACGATGCGTTCCGGCGGGAGTCTCGACTGACGAGCAACCGCGTCACCGGCCCCGACACCTTCGACACGGTGCTCGCCGCGCTGACCGGCCTGAGCGCCGGCGCGCCGCCGCTGCCGCCGGACGCCGAGACCACCGAGCCGTTCGCACTGCCCGTGCCGGGCCGCTGGGCGAACACCTCGGGCCGCACGCCGCGGGAGGCGGGCGTCGTGCTGTACCTCCACGGCGGCGGATTCGAGCAGCGCACCCCCGAACTCGAGCACCTGATGGCCTACCACCTGTCGAAGGCGGCCGGCCGTCCGGCGTTCAACGCGGACTACTCGCTGGCTCCGGAGCACGCGTTCCCGGTCGCGCACGACGAGGTGGTCGCCGCGTACCGCGCGCTGCTGGCCGAGGGCGTACCGGCGGAACGCACGGTCCTGTTCGGCGAGTCGGCGGGCGCGACACTCGCGCTGGAGGCGCTGCTCACGCTGCGGGCGGACGGCGTGCCGCTCCCGGCCGCCGTGGTACCGGTCTCGCCGATCACGGACTTCACGTTGACGAACCCGTCGATCGACGCCCCGGCGGGCCGGGACGTCGTAAGCCGGGAGGTCGTCGAGCACGTCGTTGGCCAGTACCTGAACGGCCGACCGAACGACCGGGCGCCGCAGTCACCCATCCACGGCGACCTGACGGGCCTGCCGCGCATGCTCCTGGTGGCGGGCGGCGACGAGATCCTGCTGGACGACTGCCGACGCTACGCCGGGGCGGCGGCCGGGGCGGGCGTCGAGGTCACGCTGGACGTCTACGAGGGCATGCCGCACGCGTTTCACATCACGGTCCTGCCGGCCCCGCAGCCCCCGGTGGGCGCCGTCTTCCTGAACCGCCTGTCCGCCTGGCTCGACGACCACCGCTAGCGCGAACGCGGTGACCGGCGGAACACCTTCGCCGGTCACCGCGCGGGAAGAGCGGACCGTCCCTACACAGGGTTCGGCACGCCTAGGAACCACGCGTACCCGGCAGGGCGAGTAGTGCTCCAGGCCCAGAGTCGGCCGGCGATACGGACGTGGCCTCCTGCGCCTTCAATCAGACGTCAACCAGATGCTTCAACGCACCAGCGGTCTTCTTCGCTACGGCGCGCCCTTTGTCCAGTTCATCCAAGAGTGCCTGCTCAACACCCTTCTCTGCGACACTCTGGGCTGTCACAGGCGAACCCGAGCGGACACGGCCGTTGATAGCCAGAACACCCATCAGAGGGCGACTTTCGAACACCGCGTCAATCGCCCGTACAAGATCCTCGCCCGTCGCAGCCTGGAGCTCCCGAGCCTCCTCTGGGGATACGCGTGCGTACATCCACACGTTCCCCTCCATGAGATGCCCCTCGACGCAGTCGAAGATGAACAGGTCATCTCCCTGCCTCACCAGACCGCAGGTCGGGAAGTCATAGCGGTCGAACTCGGCAACGCTCTCAGTGCCGTCGGAGGGCAGCCACGGCCTCGCGCCGATGGTGATCTCAATGAGATCGTTCAAGGCGCCCCTCCTTCCAGTCGCCAAGAACCCTGCGTCTCGCAGCGTACTTGCTAACACCCGCCTCACGCCCTCACCTGGTATAGCTCCGTCAGAGCGCTTGCGGTTCACTGACCGTGCCATCTCGTCCACTGTGCGTCGGCCACGCATCATTGAGATGTCAGTTTGCCCGAAGGTCGGACAGCATTTAAACGGTTTGCCAGCGATTGGCTTGTGGATAGTGCCGTACTGACTGAGCCACTCGTCGTCCCCGATCGCTTCTGGGACGATCTCGCCGGCCATACGTGCGACCTCCTGTTGACGTGCTGTGTTTGACCAGACGTCCCAGTCCTCATTGGCGACATACCGCTATTACTCCAGGACGGGTAGAACCTCGCCCGGGTCGGACACGAGAGCAGCAAAGTGACGAATCGACCAAACCCGGATTGGGCTTGCTACACCGCTCAATGACCGAAACAGGTTCCGGGCAGAGGCGCTCTCCTTCCGGTATGCGCCTGGCTGGGTCGCAGCCAAATCACTCCATAAACCTAGATTCGGACCGCCAAAACCAGCTTTTATTCCCGAGCGCTGTAGAAGTCACGGCAAGCGACGACACACGGCGGGACGCCGGTGACCGCACCCTGACCCTCGGTGGCCGGGGCGGACGTGGTCACACGGTGTTCGGCACGTCGGGGAAGCGGACCACGCGGACGCGGCAGGGTGAACGGCGCTCCAGGTCCAAAGCCGGGCAGCGGTGCAGGCGGGCCGCCCAGCCCGTACGGATCCGTGAGCCGACGAAGACCGCGCAGGCCGCTCGGTCGGCGGCGTACGAGCGCAGGGCCGGGGCCGGTTCGCCGTCGACGACCGCGTACTCCCACTCCAGCGGCAGGTCGGCGAGCAGGAGCGCGCACTGCAGCCAGGCCTCGAGTTCGAGTTCGTCCCGCCACTGCTCCGCCAGCGGATAGGCCTCCCACGCCATCAGCTCCAGCGGCCGGGGCGACCGGCGTACGTGCAGGGCCACGAGCCGGAGGCCGCCCGACACCGCCTCGGCCGCGGCGGTCTGCAGTGCCGCGCGCCCCGAGTCGGTGCCGTCCACCCCGGCCAGCACCACGCCGCCGTAATCCATCTCAGTACCGCTCCGCAGGCTGCGTACGCGGCATTTCCCGGCCTCCTTTCCGGCGGACCCGCAGCCGAGGGAGGCAGGCGACTCCAGCGAACGCACCGACTACCAGGAGTAGCCGGTCAGGCGGCTCGAAGTCAGCGACTTGGCCGGAGAGTGGCCCTCCCGTCTCATGGCTCTGTCCTGCGCGGACATCCTCTTCCAACCCGCCCGCCAGCTCCGGTTGTCCACAGCCTGTGGATGACCGTGCACTACGTTCGGTTGAAGTGGATCTCCGACAGGCCCAGCCGGGCGAGATTCTCGGCGGCCCTGGCGGCCTCCCGCTCGCGCGACCGGTCCCGGTACATCAGGTCGATCTTCTCCTCGATGTTGGCCCGGTGCACCGCGACGGCGACCCAGGTGAGATTCGAACCGGGACGCACGTCGATGAGCTCGGCCTCGTCGCCCAGCCGCGGGATCCTCGTCTCGTACTCGCCGGCGTCGATCCGCGTCTCCCGTACGAAGTCCCGGTGGGCCTCCCCGGCGTCGCTGATCGGGCCGACGCCGTGCTCCAGTTCGATCACGACGCTCAGCCGCCCGATGACGACGAGCGTCGTCCCGTCGGCCGCGAGGCGGGTGGAGTTCCACTGGCAGGCGTGCCGCGCGACGTGCGGGCCGTCGTCGACGCGGCTGAGCATCCGGTCCACCGTGGCTCCCGGCAGCAGCGCCCGCGCCTGGGGGTCGAACATCTGGCACGCGTCGGGAAGGTGCCGGGCATGCCGGCGCAGCGGCCAGGCGTCGCTCGCCCACGGTGGATCGATGAGCACGAGCGCGAGCGCGAGCGCGGTGAGCAGCGGGCCGGTGGCCGGCCGCAGCACGCCCCGATGCGGCCAGGTCACGACGGACGCGTGCGTCCGGACGTGCGCGCGCAGCGCGTCCAGGTCGCGGTCGAACTCCGGGTCGGCGCGGAACCAGAACCGGGCCGGCGCCGCCAGCTCCACCAGGCCGCCGTCGCGCAGGCAGAGGACCGGCCACTCTAGGAGCAGCCCGCGCCGGAGCTTCACCAGCCCGACGCGCGAGCCCGGGACGACGCGCCGCAGCGGCGGCCGGCGCGCGACGATGCCGTCGCCGGTGAGGAGGGTACGGCCGCCCAGCACGGCCAGCGGACGGCCGACGAGCACGAGGACGACGAACACGACGGGCGGCAGGAGGTGGGCGCCGTGGCCCATCAGCCCCATGACCGCGTACAGGCCGCTCACCACGGCCCCGGCGGCCACGGCCGACCAGGCGGCTCTCCTCACGGGCCGGGAGAGACCCAGCGGCCTGCCTGCTTCCGACATCTGCTCCCCCGGACGCGTATCCCCCGTGCGGTGCGCGCGATGTCGCGCCGGGGCTGTCACCTGCGGCTTCCACGTCCTTCCGTACCCCGCGACGGCCCAGCGACCGGCCACGTGCGTGCTAGTGCTGCGGCAGGCAATGTTTGCCCTGTTGTGGTGGGTTCTGTCTGGAACGGGTTGGGGAAGCGCGGGGGCTTGTCAGGCGGCTTGGCCGCTGTGTTTTGGCCTCGGGCAGGCGTCGATCAGGTGTTGCGGGCTGGGGCCGAATTCTGTCGTAGGTACTTACTGTAATCGCCTGGTGCCTCGACGTGATGACGGTGATGGTGAGCGGGTGGTCATGCGGACCGCCCGCGTCGGTCTGCGGGTCTCGGCCGGTCAGCGGCGCCGGTGTTTCGGGTTGCTGGTCTCGGCCGGTGATGTGTGGGCGTGTGTGCTTGATGTGAACCGGTGGCGGCGGCAGCGCGGCCTGCGGCCGATCGTGGGCTATCAGGCGTTGTGCCGGGAGTTGTCGGCGGCGGGTCCGGGCACGTTCGGGGAGTTGAACACGGTCGGAGCACGGTCGGTGCTGCGGCGTTACAGGGACGCCTGGTTCGCCACCGCCAAACGCCGAAAAGACGGCGAGGAGACGGCGCGGTACCCTCGGCGTAAACGCGGGTTGATGCCGGTGCGCTACTACCACGGCACGTTCACCCTCGACGGCCGGCGGTTGCGGCTGCCGACCGGTCGTGGGTGTGCGTCGTTGTGGGTGCGGTTGGACCGGCCGGTCCCCTATGAGGCGGGGCAGGTGCGGTCGGTGACGTTGGTGGCCGAGGGCGGCCGGTTGTTCGTCGATGTCACCGCCGAAGTCCCCATCACCGCCTATCCACCAGAGCGGGAGCCGGATCCCGGGCGGGTGGCGGGGGTCGATCCGGGGTTGATCCATCCGTTCGCGGTGGCGGGCCCGGACGGTGAAGGGCTGGTGGTGTCGGGACGGGCGATCCGCGCCGAAGCCCACCTCCACCTTAAAGACACCAAACATCGGCGGCGTACGGTGTCGCGGCGGCCACCGAAACCGGGTCAGGCCGGGTCGCGGCGATGGCGAAAGTATCGGGCCCGGCAGCGCGAGGTCGAAGCGCGTCACCGGCGACGCGTGCGCCAGGCTCAGCACGAGGCCGCCAAAACGGTCGTCGACTGGGCGGCCGCGCGCCGGGTCGGGACGTTGGTTGTCGGGGACCCGCGTGGCGTCCTGGCCCTCAAGGCGGGGCGGCGGCACCACCAGCGGGTCCAGGCCTGGCGGGTCGGGTACCTGATCCGGTGTTTGACCGACAAGGCCGAACAGGCCGGGATCGACCTGGTGCTGGTGGATGAGCGGGGCACCTCCTCGACCTGCCCCACCTGTCGGCAGCGGGTTCCCAAACCCAAGAACCGGAATTTCACCTGCATTCGTTGCGGGTTCAGCGGGCACCGCGACCTGGTCGGCGGCGCCAACATCGCCCGGCGCAGGCCGGGCGGCACCATCACCACCAACATGTTTCCGGTGGTGATCACGCACCGTCGAGCCGGACGGCACCTGTCCGGTGCCGGACGGTCCCGGCGTGACCCCCGACGGTCCCCCCATCACGGCACCGCACCCGGGGTCCCATGGCCGGCCGTGGCCCGCCCCACCAGAAGTGGGGAGTCGCTCGCCCACCACAGCGAGGATCAGCCAACCCCGCCTCCCCAACGAGGCAAACGTTGACTGACACGGCACTAATTTGTCGGGATCGATCTAGGGTCCTGGAGTGACGATGGCTGTAGGGGAAAGCGGCACGGAGGTGCCCGTGCTGTTCGTGCACGGCAACCTCTCCGACGGATCCGCCTGGCGGGAGCAGCTCGGCCTGCTCCCGGCCGGTCTGCGCGGCATCGCACCCGACCTGCGCGGGTTCGGCGGCGGCCGGCCCGAGCCGGTGGACGCGACGCGTGGCGTCGGCGACTTCCGGGACGACCTCGTCGCGCTCCTGGACGACCTCGGCCTCGGCGCGGTGCACCTGGTCGGCCACTCGATGGGCGGCGGCATCGTCATGGACCTGGCCGCCCGGCATCCCGGCCGGGTCCGGACCATCACCCTGGTCGCGCCCGTCTCGCCGTACGGCTATGGCGGCACGCGAGATGACGGCACGCCGTGCGCACCCGACTTCGCCGGGTCCGGCGGCGGCACCGCCAATCCCGGTCTCGTCGCGGCGATCCGGGCCGGCGACCGGACCGACGCCGACCCGCTGTCGCCGCGCAACGTGGTCCGCACGCTCTACTTCTCCGAGCCGGCGGCGGTACGGAACGAGGACGAGTTGCTGGCGGGCATCCTCGGCGCGCGGATCGGCGACGACCACTACCCCGGCGACGCCACGCCCTCGCCGCACTGGCCCGGTACCGCGCCGGGCACCCGCGGCGTGCTTAACGCCATCTCCCCGAAGTACTTCGGCTGGCAGGACTTCCCCGAGTCGGGCTGCCGGGCACCGGTGCTGTGGATCCGCGGCGACCGGGACGCGATCGTCTCCGACACCGCGATGACCGATCTCGGGCATCTCGGGGCACTCGGCATGGTCCCCGGCTGGCCCGGCGCGGAGGTCTTCCCCGCACAGCCGATGATCGCCCAGACCCGCCGGGTGCTGGAGCGGTACGGCGACTACGAGGAGCGGGTCATGACCGGCACCGGGCACTTCCCGTACGCCGAGCGGCCCGAGGAGTTCGCCACGCTGCTGCACGCGCACCTCGCCCGCGCCGGCCGATAGGTATGTACGAACCCACTGCTGAGGAGGATGGATGCTGACCGTCGACATGGTGCGGGCCGGAGCGCGCCGGCACGGGGACCGCGTCGCGATCCGGTACGGGGAGCGGTCGCTCACGTTCCGCCAGGTCGACGAGGCGGCCAACCGGATGGCCAACGTGCTCCTGGGCATGGGGGTCGAACCGGGCGAACGCGTCGGGCTGCTGCTCGGCAACGGGCTCTGGACCGTGCCGCTGGACTTCGCGTGCCTCAAGGCGCGGGCGTGCCGGGTGCCGCTGAACGCCCGGCTGTCGCTGGAGGAGCACGCGCGGATGCTCGCCGACGCCGGCGTACGCACGCTGGTGCACGAGTCCGCGCTGGCCGAGCGCGCCGGCGAGCTGGGCGAACGCCTCGACGGGCTGCGCACGCTCGGTCTGGACGACCTGCTGGAGCAGACCCACGCGGCGTCGGCGGCCGATCCGCGGCTGCCCGCCCGGCCCGAGGACGTGATCCTCGCCCTGTACACCTCCGGCACGACCGGCACGCTCAAGGCGGCGCAGCACACCCAGGCGAGCTACGCCGCGATCGTCGCCAACATCATGGCCAACCTCATCAGCCCGGCGCCCGACGACGTGATGCTGCACGCCGCGCCGCTGATCCACGCGAGCGGCACGTTCGTGCTGCCGTTCTGGCTGCGCGGCGCGCAGGCGGCCGTACTCGACGGCTTCGACCCGCAGGGGTACCTCGCGGCGATCCCCCGCTACGGCGTCACGCACGCCAACCTCGTGCCGACGATGCTCCAGATGCTGCTGGCCGCCGGCGGCGCCATCGCCGAGACCGGTCGCCTGCGCTCGGTGATCTACGGTGCCTCGCCGATGCCGCGCCCGGTGATCGAGGAGGCGATGGCGGCCTGGGGGCCGATCTTCAGCCAGTACTACGGGCAGACCGAGGCGCCGCTGTGCCTGTCGGTGCTGCCCGCCGCCGACCACGTCGGACCGGGCTCGCCGCTCGGCTCGTGCGGACACCCGTCGGTGGACGCGGAGATCCGGCTGATCGACGAGCACGGCGCGGACGTCGCGGACGGTGAGCCGGGCGAGATCGCGGTGCGCGCGCCGTTCACGATGGCCGGTTACCTGAACGCCCCCGAGCTGAACGCCGCGACCTTCCTGGGCGACGGGTGGCTGCGCACCCGCGACGTGGCGCGCTTCGACGACCGCGGCTACCTGTACCTCGTCGACCGCACCTCGGACATGATCGTCAGCGGCGCGTACAACGTCTATCCGCGCGAGGTCGAGGACGCTCTGCACTCCCACCCGGCCGTGGCCGAGTGCGCCGTCGTCGGCGCGCCGGACGAGCGCTGGGTGGAGGCCGTGGTGGCGTTCGTGGTGCCCCGGCCGGGCGTCACGGTGACCGGCGCCGAGCTCACCGCGCACGTACGGGACCGGCTCGCCGGCTACAAGGTGCCCAAACGCGTGGAGTTCGTCGCGTCGATTCCCAAGAGCGGCGTCGGCAAGGTGCTCCGCCGGGCGTTGCGCGACCCCCTCTGGGCGGGCGTGGAGCGTACGGGCGGGGCCCGATGATCCGCGTCGAGCGTACGGGCGCGGTCACCACGGTGGTGATCGACCGGCCCGAGGTGCGCAACGCCGTCGACCCCGAGCATGCCGCCGAGCTGTACGCGGCGTTCACCGCCTTCGACGCCGACCCGGAGGCGAGCGTCGCGGTGCTGTACGGCGAGGGCGGCACGTTCTGCGCGGGAGCGGACCTGAAGGCGGTCTCGGCGGGCCGGTTCGACGTGGCCGCGCCGGAGGAGTCCGACCACGGCCCGATGGGCCCGACCCGGCTGCGGCTGTCCAAACCGGTGATCGCCGCCGTGGCCGGGCACGCGGTCGCGGGCGGCCTCGAGCTGGCCCTGTGGTGCGACCTGCGCGTCGCCGAGGAGGACGCGGTCTTCGGCGTCTTCTGCCGCCGCTGGGGCGTCCCGCTGATCGACGGCGGCACCGTACGCCTGCCGCGCCTGATCGGCCTGAGCGCGGCGATGGACATGATCCTCACCGGCCGCCCGGTCGGCGCGCAGGAGGCGTCCCGCCTGGGCCTGGCCAACCGCGTGGTCCCCACCGGCCAGGCACGGGAACGCGCCGAGGAACTGGCGGCGGAGATCGCCCGCTTCCCGCAGCTGTGCATGCGCCACGACCGCCTGTCCGCCTACGAACAGGCGGGCCTGCCGATCGAGACCGCGATGGCGAACGAATGGCGCCACGGCCAGGTCGCCCTGGAGGCCGAGGCCCGCCAGGGCGCCACCCGCTTCGCGGAAGGCAGCGGCCGCCACGGCGACTTCGGCGCCCTCTGAGTCGACCACCGCGTCATCGCCGTCCGTACGGCCTGGGTCAGAGGCGGCGGAACCAGTCCCGGGTGGCGCGGCGCCAGTGCCCCAGCCGTGAGGCCGGCTCGGGCCGGTATTCCTGCTTGCGGGCGGTCAGGACGGCCGCCAGGCCCTCCTGCGGAGCGGTCACGTCCGCCGCCGGAATCGGCGCCGAGACGATCCCCGTCGTCACCGTCACCGGCGGGAAGTTGACCGGCAGGGAGTGCAGCGCCCGGTGGAACGGGCCCGGCCGCCACGTCAGCATGTGCGCCGGCACGGCGAGTTCCATGTCCGGCAGGGCGTCGAGGACCTTCTCGATGGCCGCCGAGGCGATGAGACGGGCCTGGCCCTGGGCCGGACAGGTGTGCGGGCCGGCACTCCAGGACAGGTGGGCGCGGTTGCCCCCGCGGTGCTCGCCGGCCAGGGCCGGGTCGGTGTTCGCGGCGGCGAGGCTGATGACGACCGGCTGGTTCTTCGGCAGCGTCACACCCCGGAACTCGACGTCCTCGGCCGGATAAGTGATCGCGAAGTTGGCCAGCGGCGGGTCGGTCCACAGGATCTCATCCAGCGCGTCCTCGACCTGGAGGTTGCCGCCCGACAGGTCGCCGGCGAAGCGCTCGTCCGACAGCAGCAGCCGCAGGCCGTTCACGATCAGGTTCTGGGTGGGCTCGGTGCCGGCGCCCAGGAGGGTGAGGATCTGGTGCATCAGCTCCTCGTCGGTGAGCTGGACGGGGTGTTCGGCCAGCCACGTGGTGACGTCCTGCGCGGGCTCCCGCCGCTTGAGCCGTACCAGCTCCAGGACGGCGTCCCTCATGATCTCGTTCGACTGCCTGGCGTTGACGGTGTCGAAGATGCCGCTCATGCCGAGCACGAGACGGTCGCCGACGTCCGGCGGGCAGCCGAACATCTCGTTGAAGACCAGCAGCGGCAGCACCCGGGCGTAGTCGGCGACCAGGTCGCCGGCGCCCCGGCCCGCGAACCGGCCGATGAGGACGTCGGCGTTCTTCTCCACGTACCCGCGCAGCGCGAACAGGTCGACGCGTTCCAGGCTGTCGGTGACGGCCAGCCGCAGCCGGCTGTGGGCCGCGCCGTCGGCGAGCCGGCAGTTCGGCCGGTACATCATCAGGGGCAGCACCGGGCAGTCCTCCGGGACCGTCTCCTGCCAGCCGCGCGGGTCCTTGCGGAACGTCGTCGGGTCGCGCAGCACCTGGAGGGCCTCGTCGTACCCGGTGACGAGAGAGGCGGGCACGCCCGGGGACAGCTCGACCGGCACGACGGGGCCTCGCGCGCGCAGGCGCTCGTACACGGCGGGCGCGTCGGCCCCCAGCTCGTACAGCGGGTATCGGCCCCCGTGCGCGGGGCAGCCGGACGGCGGGGCGCCGGCCTCGGACGGACCGGCGGTCACGCGGACTCCCGTTTCTTGGTCTCGATCAGGTACTCGACGAGCGCGATCAGCGCCTGGGTCGAGGAGACCGGGTCGCGCGCGTCGCAGGTGACGAGAGGCGTGGTCGGCAGCAGGTCGAGTGCCTCGCGCAGCTCCTCCTCCGGGAACATCGGCGCGCCGTCGAACTCGTTGATCGCCACCGCGTACGGCAGGCCGCGCTCCTCCAGGAGCGTCATCACGTCGAAGGAGTCCTCGATACGGCGGGTGTCGGCGAGCACCAGCGCGCCGAGGGCGCCGCGCGCCAGGTCGTGCCACAGCGCCTTGAAGCGGTCCTGGCCCGGCGCGCCGAACAGGTACAGCACGAGGTCATCGCTGAGCGTGAGGCGGCCGAAGTCCATGGCCACCGTCGTGGTGGTCTTGCCCGGCACACCGGTCAGGTCGTCGACGGACTCACCGACCTGCGTCATCTGTTCCTCGGTGCGCAGCGGTTTGATCTCCGACAGCGCTCCGACGAGCGTGGTCTTGCCGACCGCGAAGTGCCCGACGATCAGGATCTTCACGGAGTGGCGCACACTCTCACGCACGTACAAACGGTCAGAGACGAGCGCGGAGCCCATCCAATACCTCCCTGAGCAGACGGTCCGACGGCTCGTCGGGCTCGGCGACGGACGCGCGGGTCACGATGTGCCCGCTGTCCACGAGGTCGGACAGCAGAACCTTGGTAACGCTGACGGGCAGCGCGAGATGGGCGGCGACCTCGGCGACCGAGAGTGCGCCGCCCTGACACAGCTCCATCACCTTGCGTTTCTCCGGGCTCAGCCCGGTGACCTGGGTACTGTTCACGATCACGAGAGTGACCAGGTCGAAGATGTTGCGGGTCGGGTGCGCGCGGCCTCCGGTGACGACGTGGGGGCGGACGAGCGCACGTTCGTTCCGCGGCGGACTCACCGGACGCCGCCCAGATCACCCCTCGGCGGAGTGGTGAGCTCCTTGCCCAGGCGCTGCACGAGCTCCTGGAGCCGGAACGACACCGCCTCCATGTCGACGTTCTCGGTGGCGGAGACCGCCAGGTACGCGCCCGGGCCCGCGGCGACGAGGAAGACGTACCCGTCGTCGAACTCGGTGACCGTCTGCCGCCACGTCGTCTCCGCGCTGCTGCAGAACTCCGCCGCACTCCGGGCGAGCGACTGCAGGCCGGCCATGCCGGCGGCGTGGCGCTCGGCGTCGTCCACGCTGATCCGCTCGGAGTGCGCCATCAGCAGCCCGTCGGCGGACAGCAGCACGGCATGGCGCGTCTCCGGCATCTTGAGGGCATCGTCGAGCATCCAGCCGAGCTTGTTGGTCGCGGCGTCGTTCATTCCGGCGATTTCCCTTCGGAGTCGGGCGGGACGGTGGCGCGGCCGGACCTGGTGCCGCGCTGCCAGGCGCCCAGCCCGGCGGCGGTCCGCCGGGCCGGCCGGACGGGCTCGCCGGACGGTACCTCACGCGGCTGCGTCCGCTGTTCCGGTACGGCGGCCGGCGCCGAGGCCGTGTCCGTGGACCCGGCCGTCGCGCCGGACACGCGGCGACGGCGCGGCAGGCCGTTCGCGGTCAGCGACGGCTTCTCCTCCGCGACGGTGGTCTCGGGCTGTGGGGCCGGAGCGGGTCCGGTGGCCGCGACCTCGGCCTCGGCCTTGCTCGTGGCCTTGGCCTTGGGGCGGTCGTCGATCCGGGTCAGCAGCGCCGTGGGCAGGAAGACCACGGCCCGTACGCCGCCGTACGGCGAGCGCGTGTCCACCGAGACCTTGAAGCCGTACCGGGCCGCGAGCACGCCGATCACGGCGAACCCGACCTGCGGCGGGTCCCCGAGCCGGTTGATGTCCACCGTGTCCTGGCCGGCGAGGAGGCGCTCGGCCCGCTTCAGCTCCTCGGTGGTCATCGCGACGCCCGCGTCGTCGATGACGATCGCCATCCCGTTGTGCGCCGGCTGGAAGTTGACCTCGACCGGGGTGTTCGGCTGCGAGTGGCGTGCGGCGTTGTCGAGCAGCTCGGCGAGGGCGAGCACGACCGGTTCCACCGCGCGGCTGACGACGGCGTCGCTGACCTGGGAGTGGACCTGGACCCGGAGGTAGTCGCGGATCCGGGAGGTCGCCCCGCGTACGACGTCGGTGAGCGGGGAGGCGGACCGCTGCAGGCCGGGCCATGATCCGCAGAGCACGGCGCTGACCTGGGCGCGCCGGCCGAGCTGCGCGTTCATGTGGTCGATCTTGAGCAGGCCCTCGAGCACGTCCGGGTCGTCGTGCTGGGCCTGCATCCGGGAGATCGCCAGTTGCTGTTCGTTGGCCAGGCTCTGCACGCCGCGCATCATCGACTTCAGCGTGGCCTTGGCCGACTCGTCGGCGCGCGCCTTGGCCCGGCCGCCGGACTCGGAGAACATCTCCACGATCTTGTCCAGATGCCGCCCGTACGCGACCTCGCCGAGCCGGGGGTTCAGCGGGCCGGGGATCTCGACCGGCCGGCCGTTCAGGGTCTGTACCAGGGCGGGCAGGCGCGTGGTGACCATGTGCGCCAGCTCCTTCTCCCGGATCTCGGCGCCGCCTTCGAGCGCGCCGACCCGGTTGCGCAGGCGCTTGGTGGTCCGCCGCTGCCACACCAGCATGGCGATGACGATGACGGTGACCACGGCGAGACAACACACCGCTGCCACCAACAGTTGTTGCTCCATCAGATCCTCGCGGGCGGTGGGACTAAGACAGGAACGGTCGTCGGGCCGGATCGGGTACGGGACGGCTCCGCCGGTCCGGGTGCGACGACAGTCCTGACGGCACCCATGCCGTCCGGTCCGGACGGAAGCACGTTCTGGTCACATCCGCGTGATCTTACGACCCCGACGAGCAACGTTGGGGCCATTCCACCCACTTGAGTCACGTCTCTCCCGATATCGGCAGGATGCTCGGGTGGGGGCGCCGGGCGACGGTCGGCGGTGAGTGCGCCGGGGTAGATAGACCCACGTGCACCATCGGGAGCCCGAGGGCCTCTACCGCTCGGCCTGGCGACCGAGCCAGGCGTGGCGACTGATCCCGATCCTGTTCATCGTGGCGATCGTGGTGGCCGACCGCCTCCTGCCCGCGGCCGTCCACCTCGGCCCGCTGCTGGCGGTGGCCCCGGCCCTGACCGCCATGTTCGCCGGCCCGTGGATGACCGGGCTCTCCGGCCTCCTGGCCCTGCTGGCGCTACTGTTCGTCGGGCGGCTGCACGGCGGGCTGAGCACCCTCAACCACCAGCTGCAGCTCAGCGCCGTGGTGCTGATCACCGTTTTCCTGGTGATCTACTGCCTGCTCCGCGACCGGCGCCAGCGGGAGCTCGCGCAGGTCCGCTCGGTGTCGGAGGCCGCGCAGCGCGTCGTGCTCCGCCCGATGCCGGCCCGGCTGGGGCCGCTGCGCATCGCCTCGGTCTACGTCGCCGCGGCGGCCGAGGCGCACATCGGCGGCGACCTGTACGCCGCCGTCCGCACCAACGGCGCGAGCCGCTTGCTCATCGGCGACGTGCGCGGCAAGGGGCTGGCGGCGATCAGCGACGCCGCGGTCGCGCTGTGCGCGTTCCGCGAGGCCGCGCACCGGTGTGTCGACCTTCCCACGCTCGTCGGCCATCTGGAGGAGAGCGTCGCCCGCAACCTCGCCGAACTCGGCGGCGCGTCCCCGCACGCCGTGGAGTTCTTCATCACCGCGGCGGTGGCCGAGGTGCCCGACGACGAGCCGGTGGTGCGCATGATCAGCCGTGGCCACCCGCCACCGCTGGTGCTGCGCGGACGGCGGGTCCTCAAACCGCGGTTCCCCGACCCCGCGCCGCCGCTGGGGATGACCGAGCTGATCACCAGCGATCACCCCGTGGAGACCCTGCCGTTCCGCCCCGGCGACCTGCTCGTGCTCTACACCGACGGGGTCATCGAGGCACGAAACCGGTCCGGCGTCTTCTATCCCCTCGCGGAACGTCTCGCGTCTTGGCAGGACGGCGACCCCGAGACGCTGGTCCGCCTCCTCCGCGACGATCTCCTGGCGTACGTCGGCGGCCGACTGCCCGACGACGCCGCCGTGATCGTCGTCGAACGCACCGGCGGCCTGTCGGAGCCCCCTGCGAGCATCGGGCTCCATGGGTGAGAACAGGATCGCGTTGGTGGCGGGCGCGACGCGCGGCGCTGGGCGTGGCATCGCCGTGGAGCTGGGCGCCGCCGCGTTCACGGTGTACGTCACCGGGCGCAGCACGCGGGAGCGCTCTGGGAGCACCGAGACACCGGCTTACACCGGCCGGGCCGTCGTGGCGCTGGTGACCGACCCGGACGTCGCCCGCTGGAACGGCCGGTCGCTGTCCAGCGGGCAGCTGGCCCGCGAGTACGGCTTCACGGACGTCGACGGAAGCCGCCCGGACTCCTGGCGTTACATCGTCGAGGTGCGGGAGGCCGGGCTCCCCGCCGACGTGACCGGCTACCGCTGAGCCCGCGCGCGATCAGGGGCGGTCGGCGGCGCGGAGGGCGGCCAGGGTGTTCCAGGCCCGGGTGGCCAGTTGCAGGTTGAAGTACGTGTCCGGATCGGCCAGGTCGTGGCCGGAGATCTCGCGGATGCGGCGCAGGCGATACTTCAGCGTGCTGCGGTGGATCGCGAGCGCGGACGTCGTCGCCTCGTAGCCGCGACCGCACTCCAGATAGCGGCTCAGCGTCCCCACCAGCTCCGAGCCCTTACGCGCGTCGTAGTCGAGCAGGTCGCCCAGCCACTCGCGGACGAAGCCCTCGACCGTGGCCGGCTCGCCCACGCCGGCGAGCAGCCGGTACACCCCCAGCCGGTCGAACTCCGTGGCCTGGTGGTCGCCCGTGACGGCGGTCTGGAGGCGCAGCGCGAGCCGGGCCTCGTGGTAGGAGCGCGGCAGGTCCAGCGGCCGGTCGTACGCCCCACCGACGCCGACCCGGCACAGGCCGCCGCCGAGTTCGCGGCGTACGGCCTCGCGGAAGCGCGGCCACGGCCGGTCGGTATCGGACAGCACGACCACCTCCCGGCTCCGTACGGCGAACAGCGAGCCGACCCCCGTGTCCCGCATCGCCGCGCCGACGGCGCGCCCGAACCCCTCGTCAACCGGGCCCACGACGACGACCACGCGGTGCGGTCTCCGCAGGTCGTAGCCGAGGGCGTCGGCGCGGGCCAGCACGGTCTCCTCGCTCACGCCGGACAGCAGTTCCTCGACCAGGTCGCGCCCGAGCCGCAGCTCGGCCTCGGCGACGTTGTGCAGGTGGGCGAGTTCAAGGCCGAGCACGGTCGCGGCGTGCTGGAGGGCGACGCGTTCGGGGCGGCCGGCCGACTCGCCCGGATCGATCAGGGCGAGCAGGCCCAGGACGTCGTCGCGCGGGCCCGCCGTGACGACGAGGCGGTCCTGGCGCCGCAGGGGCCGGGATGAGCGCACCGCCTCGTTCAGCGTCCGCTCTCGCGACTCCCACGGCTCCTTCGGATAGGGGTCGGGGCGGCGGGGCCCGGCCCAGGCCCGCAGGTTCCCGTACCGGTCCTCGACCGCGATCGGGTAGCCGGTCAGCTCGTGCAGCGCGACCGCGATGCCCTCCGGTCCCTCGCCCGCCGCCGCGACGCGGGTGAGGCGTTCGTGCACGTTCGTGCTGAACTCCAGTTCGGCGACGGTCTCGGCGAGCGCGGCGTTGGCGGCGCGCAGGCGTTCGGCGTCGGCCCGCTGGCGGGCCCGCTGCCGGGCGCCGGCGATCGCGATGCCCGCCTGCTGGGCCAGCACGCGCAGCAGGAACTGTTCCGCCGAGGAGGGTTCGCCGGCGGCGCTCGCCACCAGGTAGCCGAGATGCCCGTCCAGGCTGCGCAGCGGGAACGCCCACGCCCACGCGCGCCCGAGCACCGCCACCGGCCCGCCGGCCACGCTCAGCACCGCGAACTGGGTCTCGAGATCGCCCCGGGCGTCCGAGGTGGCGTGCACGCCGGGTACCGCCTGCCAGCCGCCCTCGGTGAGGTAGAGGCCCTCCAGCCGGCACTGTCCGAGCGAGGGCACGGCCGTGGCCGCCAGCCCGAGGATGTGGTCCTGATCTTCGCTCTCGCTCATCACCATGGACAGGGCGAGCAGCGACCGCATGCCGGACAGTTGATCCTGCGGGGACGGACCGGGCGAAGGGCCGGGCGGCGACTCCGGGATAATCGGCATCGCGACGCACCCCCCTTGCGTCGCGTGGCGGCGTCATGCGTCGCGCCGCGGCCCCAGAAAGCGCGATGACCAGCCATTTCCCCCCTCTTACCAGCATACGTACCCAGTTTCGGGACCACCGGCTCCCAGGACGGTGAACGCTGATCGTTTCGACCCTCGGGGACACCCGTCAGGTCGGAGTAGGTGAGGGGGCGTGACGCCCGGACCGTACGGGAGCGCGGTTTTGGCCCCGCGGTGACCTGTCGGGCCCCTGGGCGCCCGCCCGACGCTGAAGCCATGACGGCTACCGTGTCCCGCGATCCGGGCCCGGCGGCGAGGACGATGCGCGGCCGGAGGCGCGAATGGACCACGGTGCTCGAGCTGCTCAACGCGGCCGAGTCCGGGCGGCCGGGAACCCTCCTGGTGGAGGGCGAACCCGGCGCGGGCAAGAGCCTGCTGCTGGACCAGGCGGTACGCGCGGCCGCCGCTCGGGGCTTGATCACGGTCACCGGCCGGGCGCGGGAGTTCGGCTCGCCCGCGCCCGCCGAGCCCCTGCTGGCGGCCTTCGGCGAGCCGTCGCCGCCGGAGCCGCCGATCGAGCGGCTGCGGCCCGCCCTGGAGCGGCGCGCCGGCGCGGGCCCCGTGCTGGTGGCGCTCGACGATCTGCAGTGGGCCGACCCGGGCACACTCGCGGCCCTGGAGCCGCTGACGTCGCGAGGCACTCGTCACGCGGTGGCCTGGCTGCTGGTCCGGTGCACGGGCACGGATCACGACGCCGTGGCACGCCTGTTCGACCGCGGGGAACGCGACGGCGCCGCGCGCTGCCGCCTCGGCCCACTCGACGAGGACGCGGTGACCGAGATCACGATCGACCTGCTCGGTGCCGTGCCCGACGCCGGGCTGCTGGCCTCCGCCGCCGAGGCGGGCGGCAACCCCTTCCTCATCACCGAACTCCTGACCGGCCTTCGCGACGAAGGTGCGGTCAGGATCTCCGGCGGCCGTGCGCGCCTCTCCTCCGCGCGGCTGCCGGATCGAGTCCGCACCGGCGTGGCCCGCCGGCTCGGCGGACTGCGCCCCAGGACGCGCCACCTGCTGACAGTGAGCGCCGTCCTGGGGCGTTCCTTCTCCCCCGAGGACGTGGCCGAAGTGCTGGGCACGACCCCGGCGGCGCTCGTACCCGACCTGGAAGAGCTGCTGGAGGCCGGGCTGCTGGCCGCCGCGCCGGCGGTTCTGCGCTTCCGGCACGAGCTGATCCGCCGTGTGATCGTCGAGGCGGTGCCACCTCCGGTACGGCAGGCTCTGCACCGGCAGATCGGCGAGCTGCTGATCGGGCGCGAGGACTCGGTCGCCTCGGCCGCCGCCCACCTGGTCCGCGGCGTACGGCCGGGGGACGCACGCGCGCTGGCCCGGCTCGACGAGGTGATCGCGTTCGTGCTGCCCCGGTCGCCACGGAACGCGGCGGCGCTCGCCATGCACGCCCTGGAGCTCACCGGCCCGGCCGAACCCGCCCGGCCCGACCGCACCCTCACCGCGGTCCGCGCCCTCACCGCGACGGACCGGCTGGATGAGGCCGCCCGGCTCGCGCGCGCCGCGTTCGACCGGCCGATGCCCGCCCCGGCCTGCGCGCGGCTGCACTGCACGCTGGCGGAGATCCTCAGCCTGCGAGGACACGACGACGAGGCGGCCGAAGAGGCGTCGGCGGCGCTGGCGGAGCCCGGCCTGCCCGGCGGCCTGCGCGACGACGCCGAACTGGCCCTCCTGAACGCCCGCGCCGGCTCCGGCACCGGGGTACGGGAGCGCGCGCAGGCGATCGTCTCCTCGACGGGTGAGCACGGCGACGCCCTGGTCGCCGGGGCTTTCGTCACCCTGGCGCTGGCCGAGTGGGACGCGGGCCGGCTGACGTCCGGCCTCGCGCTCGCCGAGGAGGCCGTACGCCGCGCGGTCTCCGCGGACACCCGCCGGGTCCATCCCCGGCTCGTCCTCGCGATGCTCCTCACCGACGCGCAGCGGCACGACACGGCGCGGACCGTCATGACGAGCGCCGGCGACGACACGCTGGGGCCGCTCGCGTGGTCGGCGGCGCCGGCCGTCCTGGCCGCGCGGGCGCACCTGGCGGCGGGCCGGTTCCACGAGGCGATCGCCGCCGCCGAGAAGGGCCTGTCCTCGACGGGAGGCCCGCGGCTGCTCGTCGCCTCCGCACTGTCGGTGCTCATCACCGCGTCGCTACGGGCCGGGGACCTCGGTGCCGCCCACGATCACGCGGCGGCGCACCGCTCCGCGCCGGGATATCCGCACGCCGCGCTCGCCCTGGCGGCGGCGCAGGTCGCCGAGGCGCGGGACGGGGCGGGATCGCTGGACCTCGGCGCGCTGCGGGACAAGGTGCTGCGGCACCGCTGGACGCTGGTCGCCGATCCGGCGGCGGCTGCCTGGCTGGTCCGTACGGCCCTCGCCGCGAACGCCCGGCCGGCGGCCGAGGCCGTGGTCACCGCCGTGGAGCGCCTCGCCGCCGGCAACCCGGCCTTCCCCGCCGTCCGCGCCGCCGCGGACCACGCCCGGGGCCTGCTGGACGGCTCACCGGCGACGCTGGAACGGGCCGCCGCGGATCATCCGGACCCGTGGGCACGGGCGTCGGCGCTGGAGGACCTGACCGTGATCGTCGCCGGCGAGGAGGAGACCGCCGAGGCGAGACGCCGTGCGGTGTCCGCGTTCGACACGGCCCTGTCCGCGTACGAGGCGATGGACGCCGGCCGTGACGCGGCCCGGGTCCGCCGCCGGCTGCGGCGCCTGGGCGTACGCCGCCGGCACTGGAACCACGCCGACCGCCCGGTCTCCGGCTGGGCGAGTCTCACCGACACCGAACGCGCCGTTTCCGAACTGGTCGCCCAGGGCCTGACGAACCGCCAGGTGGCCGACCAGCTGTTCATGAGCGCGCACACGGTGGCCTTCCACCTGCGCCACGTCTTCCGCAAGCTGAACATCGGCTCCCGGGTGGAACTGACCCGCCTGACCCTCCAGCGCACCGCCTGAACACCGACGGCCGGTGGGCCGAGCGGTCAGGTACCGGCTCATCAGGGGGCGCCTCACCGATCTTCGGAGGTCAGGACCGGTAGACGTCGATGTCGCCGTAGTGGGTGTTGGCGTGCACCTCGACGACCGTGTCGGCGGTCTCGGGGCCTTCGGCGGCGGTCAGGTTGTTGCGCACCACGCCGTTCTTGGTGTGCAGGTCCAGCCAGGCGGCCGTGCCCTCGGCGATGCCGATCCCGACCTTGCCGTAACCGGTCTCCAGGTGGACGGCGCCGCGCACCACCGCGCCGACCTGGAGCCGGCCGTGCGCGGTCTTGGCGGTGAGGTCGCCCAGCACGCGGCCGACGGTGATGTCGCCGGTGGCGGTCTTCAGCTGCAGGTCGCCGGTCACGTCGCCGACGGCGATGGCGCCGGTGGAGTTCTTCACCGTGCCGGGGCCGTCGATGGTCCCGATCCGGACCGTCCCGGTGGAGGCGGTCACCTCGGCGGGCCCGGTCACCCGGTCCACGGAGATGTCGCCGACGGACGCCTTGGCCTCCAGCGGACCGGTCTCCTCCAGGCGCAGGTCACCGGTCGAGCTGTGCAGGACGGTACGGCCGAGCGGGCCGGTGGCGACGAAGTCCGCGGCGGCCTTGGCCTCGACGCGGGATCCGGCCGGCAGGTCGACGGTCACCTCGACCGATCCGCGCCAGGCCCGCAGGTAGGCGAGCCCCTTGGGCTTGGGGCCCTTGACCAGCAGCCGCCCGCCGGAGAACTCGACGATCGTGCGCTCGGCGGCCTGCACGCTCGCCTCGGTGGACGGGTCGCTGGGGCGCACCTCCACCACGGTGTCGGCGCGCTCGCTCGCGTTGATCTGGACGCGGCCGACGTAGATGTCGACGTCGAGGGTGATGGGTTCGGGGGTGTCAAAAGCAGGCATGGCGGAGCCCTCCTCATGGGTCCGGTGGAACTTCCCGGCCTCGGGGCCGGGTGATGAGTGGTGAGAGATGGGGGGCTAGCGCACCCAGCCGGTGAAGCTGCGCCCGCCCTGTTGCGGCTGCGGCCGGTCGGCGGGGCGGGGGCCGGCGCCGGGCTCGAACGCCGCGGAGATGGCGCGCACCAGCCAGGCGTTCACCGAGAGCCCCTGCCGGCCGGCGACCTCCTCCACGCGCAGCTTGAGGTGCTCGGGCAGCCGCAGGGTCATCCGCGCGGTGCCGCCCTCCTCGGAAGGCGGTGGCCCGACGGGCGGCGCGGCCTCCGGCGCGGTCTCCGCCCCGCCGCCGGTCGCACCGCCTGCGGACGGCCCCGGCTGCGGCGGCGTCACCACGAACGCGGGGTCGCCGCCGCGCAGCCGCACATCGACCGAGCCCGGCGCGAGATCGCGGGTGATCTCGTCCGCCGCCGCAGACAACGCCTCCAGCAGGGTGAGTTTGGCGGCCGACTCCAGGGCGCCGGTGAGGCGCTCGGCCAGCGCGCGAGCTTCCGGACCGCCCGCCTCGGCGGCGACGGCGAGCTCACGGCGGAGGTTGTCCACGTACGGCATCAGGTCCATGCCCCAACTATGACGCCATGACGACGTCACGTCAAGCCGATAATGACGTCACTCTTGACGTCACACGGTCGGGCATCACTGGAGCCGCAGGTCAGCGGGCTCGGTCTTCGGGTCGACCCTGGGCGACCACCACCTGTGCCGGTCGCAACTGGCGCGCTCCCTCGCCGTACCCCGGCACCAGCACGCGCACGACCGTGCCGTCCGGCGCTTCGGAGGGCACGACGGTGACCGCCTGGTGACGCGCCGGATCGAACCGTACGCCCATGTCATCCTGGCGGGGGTAGCCGAGGCGCGCGATGACGTCGCGGGCCTGGTCGAGGACGGCACGGACGCCCTGGATGACGGCACCGGGCTCGGCGCCGGCGTGTTCGAGGGCGCGTTCCAGATTGTCCAGCACCGGCAGCCACCGCGCGGCCGTACGGGCGCGCTCGGCGTCCCGTTCCTCCTGCAGGGCGCGGACGCTGCGTTTGCGGTAGTTGTCCAGGTCAGCCAGTGCCCGCCGCCACCGGTCCTCCAACTCGGAGATCTTGGCGGCGTGATCGTCTTCCGGCGGTGCCGCCTCCGGCGCCGGAGTGCCCGGCGTCTCGCGCCCGAGCACCACCCGCTCCGGTGGCCCGCCTCCGGACACCGCGCGCTCCGCCTCACCTCCGGGCGTCCCGGGCCGCGGTGCGCCGGCCTCACGCGGCCAGTCGCCCTGCCCGTGATCGTCGGCTCGCGGCGTGGCCGTGCCACCCGGATCCCGTGGCCAGGCGCGCGGCTCTTCCGGCCCTTTCTGCATGCCCCACCTCCCTGGCCACCGGTCGCGAGGCGCCGGCCACCGGCCACCGCCGCAACCGACGCTCGTCGCAGCAGCGCGCGGGCACATCCTCAGGATTGGTAAGCCCCACCAGGCCGACGATCCGGCAGCCGACCGGCAAGGCCCTCACGTGATCAGGGCTGATTCGCCTCGCGTTCCGGGCATCGACGCATGCAAGGCGGGCCGCCGAATCCGGACGACCGCCGAAGCCATTTCGCCCCCTATGGGGCCTTATGCGGATATGACTCGCTGGGGGCCTTGGCGATCACCGTTGATCGTCAAGCGCAGCCGATCCTAGCCAGGAGTTCGGGCCGGACTACCCCGAATCACGCCATTACCAGTCGATCCCGATCTCCGCCACTAAGCACCGAACGGCGCGCTCCTCGGACGGTGGGTGAGTCCGTGCCCAGGCTCAGGTCAGCCGGTGAGGGCGGCGGCGAGAAGCGCGGCCGGGCCGTCGGTCAGGCCGCCGTGCAGCAGCTCGATGCGGTGGACGAGCCGGGGCACCGGGACACCGGGCGCCACGCCGTCCAGCGCCGGTTCCGGCAGCAGCGCCAGCCCGTGCCCGGCGAGCGCGAGGGCGATGAGGCCGCGTACGTCGGTGCCCTCGTAGCGCAGTGAGGGCCGGAAGCCGTCCGAGCCGCTCGCGGCGCGCAGCCGGTCGAGGGGCATCGCGACCTCGGGCGCGTCGATCCAGCGGGCGTCGGCCAGGTCCGCCAGGCGGAGCCCGCGCCGGCCCTCCAGCGGATGGCCGGGCGGCAGCAGGACGGCCAGCGGCGCCTGGGCCACCGCGACGGCGCTCAGCGGGCCCACGTCGGGCAGGGGCAGCGGGTCGGTCGGGGCCGCGACACCGTCGACGAGGCCCAGGTCCAGGGTGCCGTCGGCGACCTGTGCCGCGATCTCGGCGCGTGAGAGCACCCGGACGGTCACGGACACGAGCGGGCGCCGCGACCGTACCGCCGCCAGCGCGCCCGTGAGCTCGCCGGTGACGGCCAGCGCCGAGGCGCCCACGACGAGGTGCTCGGCGGGCGCGGCGACGAGACGCGTGACGTCGGCGCGTGCGGCGGCGAGGCGCAAAAGCAAGGGCTCGGCGTGTTCGAGCAGACGGGTGCCCGCGTCGGTGAGCGCGACCGGGCGGCGGCGCAGCAGCGGAGTCCGCAGGTCGGCCTCGAGCGCGGCGATGTGCTGGGAGACGGCCGACTGGGTGTAACCGAGCTCGCTCGCCGCGGCGGTGAACGACCCGTGGCGGGCCACGGCCACGAAGGTGCGGAGCAGATGCGTGTCCACGCCTCATAAGTATCCCTGATGACAAGTCGCGAAATCATCGTTGGCGCTGAACTCGCCTTCGTGGTCAGGATGTCCGCATGGACACCTTCACCCCGCGGATCGCCCTGGTCGGCGACCGCTCCCCGAACGTACGGGCGCACGTCCGGATCCCCTCACTGCTCACGGCGCTCGCCGAGCGCGACCGGCTGGTCCTCGACGCGTACTGGATCCCGACCGAAGAGGCCGACGGCGCGGTGGACGGCTTCGACGCGATCTGGCTGGTGCCGGGCAGCCCGTACCGCAGCCTGACCGGCGCGGTCGCCGCCGCCCGTACCGCCCGAGAGCGGAACATCCCGTTCCTTGGCACGTGCGGGGGCTTCCAGCACGCCCTCCTGGAGTACGCGCGGAACGCCTGCGGGCTCGCCTCGGCCGGCCACGCCGAGTATCCGTCCGCCACCGGCGACCCGCTGATCGCGCCGCTCGCGTGCTCGCTCGTCGGGCACGAGGGCGCCGTACGGGTCGCGCCCGGCTCGCTGGCCCGGCGCATCCTCGGCGCCGAGCGGACGGTCGAGCGGTACCACTGCTCGTACGGTTTGAGCCGGGAGTTCCTCGACGTGCTGCGCGAGAACGGGATGCGGTTCAGCGGCGCCGACGAGAACGGCGAGGTACGGATCGCAGAACTGCCGGAACACCCGTTCTACCTGGCCACGCTGTTCCAGCCCGAGCTGGCGGGCGACGGCAGCCGCGCCCACCCGATCATCCGGGCCTTCGCCGCCGCCGCGCACGCCGACCACACCGTGACGGCCTGACTCAACGGGCGAACGTGACGTCCGTTTTCCGCCAGCGGACGTCATCTCCTCTGCCGCACAGTAGAAGGGTGATGACCGACGACAGCAGGCGAAACGTCGACGCGGCGGACTGGGAAGCGCTCGCCGAAGAACTCGACGCCCACGGCTGCGCGCTCACGCCGCGGTTGCTCACCCCGGAGCAGTGCCGCGACGTCGCCGCGCTGTACGACCGGGAGGAGCTGTTCCGGACCACGATCGACATGGCCCGTCACCGCTTCGGCTCCGGCCAGTACCGGTACTTCACCCACGACCTGCCCGACCTGGTGGCGGGCCTGCGGGAGGCCTTCTACCCGCACCTGCTGCCCATCGCCCGTGAGTGGGCGGCCCGCCTCGGCCGCACCGCGCCGTGGCCCGACGGCCTCTCCGAGTGGGTGGCGATGTGCCACGAGGCCGGGCAGGACCGGTCGGCTCAGATCCTGCTGCGCTACCACGCGGGCGACTGGAACGCCCTGCACCGCGACGTGTTCGGGGACATGCTCTTCCCGCTCCAGGTCGTCATCGGCCTCGACGAACACGGCACCGACTACACCGGCGGCGAGTTCCTCCTGGTCGAACAGCGTCCCCGCGCCCAGTCCCGCGGCACAGTGCAGGTGCTCGAACAGGGCCACGGCCTGATCTTCACCACCCGCGACCGTCCCGTCCGTACCAAGCGCGGCTGGTCGGCCGGTGCCGTACGCCACGGCGTCAGCACCGTACGGACGGGCCGCCGCCACGCCCTCGGCCTCGTCTTCCACGACGCCGCCTGACCCATGGCCACCGCCATCGCGGCCGAACCCGGGCGCCCCGGTTCGCCGCTGATCACCGAGACGACCGCGTACGGCGAATCGCCGCCGCCGTCATCGCACACCGACGCCGAGCTGACCGCCCTCATCGGCCTGCTGACGAGGCCGAGGGCCCGGATCGGGACCGTCGTGGTCGGCCACGGCCGCGACGATGCCTCCCGAGCGGCCGCCGGGGCCTTCGCCGTCGCCTGGCAGCGGCTGGGCAAGGAGATCGTCGCGACGGTGGACTGGCCCGAGGAGGCCGCCTCCTGGCTCCGCCCCGCCCGGCGGCTGACCGCCTCCGTGCCGGACGCGTGGGTGGTGGCCGCCGCCACGCTCGGCTTCGCCCAGCTGAGCCGGCGCCTGCGGTACAGCACCGACTGGGACCCGCGACGCACCTTCGCCTTCGCCTCACTCCACGACGCCCGCCTGCCCGCGCTGGCCGGCCCGGAGACCGTGCGCGGGTTGCGCGGCGCCACCGCCGACGGCGGCTCCTGGGAGGTACGCGGCCGGTGGGTCACCTCCTCCTTAGGCCCGGGATGACGGCGGCGGCCGGAAAAACCAGATGCGCGGGAGGGGCGGTCGCGCCGACCATGGGGCATGGGCTGGAACATCACGGGTGATCTGGACGCCTACGTCGCCGAGGCCGGCGACTTCCTGCGCGCGGACCCGGTGGAGAACACCGTGCCCCTGGGCGTGGTCGAGACCCTGCGGGCGAGCGGCGTGGACGCCTTCGGCGAAGGGCCGCTGTTCGGCTGGTGGCGCTCGGACGCGGGCGTACGGGGTGCGCTCCTGCAGACCGGGACCTTCCCGCTGCTGCTCAGCGCGATGCCGGACCACGCCGCCGCCACGCTCGCCGACGAACTCGCCGACCGCGGTGTCGGCCTGGGCGGCATCACCGGCCACCCGACGGCGGCCCGCGCCTTCGCCGACGTCTGGGAGAAGCGCACGGAGACGATCGCGGAGGTGCACATGCGCCAGCGCCTGTTCCGTCTCGGGCGGCTGGAGCCGCCGGAGCCCCGGCCGGACGGCACTCCGCGCGTCGCGACCGCCGCCGACCACGCCCTCGTACGCGACTGGTACACGGCGTTCCAGGACGAGGCGTCGGGCGGCGGCCTGGCGAACACCGCGTTGATCGACGACCGCCTCGGCTACGGCGGCCTGCTGCTGTGGGAGGCGGAGGGCCGCCCGGTCGCGCTGGCGGGCCGTACGCGCGTGGTGGCGGGGATGGCGCGGATCGGCCCGGTCTACACGCCGCCGGAGCACCGCCGGCGCGGGTACGGAGCCGCGGTGACCGCGGCGCTGGCCCAGGCGACGCTGGACGCCGGCGCCTCGCACGTCGTGCTGTTCACCGACCTGGCCAACCCGACGAGCAACGGCGTCTACCGGCGGATCGGCTTCCGCCCGGTCAGCGACCGGCTGAGGCTCGGCTTCCGCGCCGGGTGAATAGCGCTCGGCGGCATCGGCGGCTGGAGGACTATGGTCGAGGTTCCTCCCTTTCCGAAAGGCCTTCGATGTTGCGTCTCGCCGGAATCATCCTTGCCGGAACCGGAGCGGCCCACTTCGCCGCTCCGCAGGTGTTCGACCCGATCTCCAAGGCCGCCTTCCCCGACGACACCCGCCAGTGGACCTACCGCAACGGCGCGATCGAGGTCGCCCTCGGACTGGCCCTGACCACGAAGAAGACACGCCTCCTCGGCCTGGCGGGCACCGCCGGCTACACCGGCTGGCTGGCCAGCCGCATCCGCGCCAACCGCCCCACCCCCCAGTAGGCCTCTCATCCCGAGTTCGCCGTCCAGAGTCAGATCAGGCCGGCCTCGTACACCAGGATCGCCGCCTGGACGCGGTTGGTCAGGCCGAGCTTGGCGAGTGCGCGGCTGACGTGTGTCTTCACCGTGGCCTCCCGCATGGTGAGCTCCCGGCCGATCTCGGCGTTGGACAGGCCGCGGGCGACCGCGCGGACGACCTGGCGTTCCCGTGTGGTGAGGGCGGCGAACCGGTCGTGTGCCGCTTGGGCGCGCGATGGGCGCCGCTCGGCGTACGACTCGATCAGCCGCCTGGTCACGGTGGGCGCGAGCATGGCGTTGCCCGCCGCGACCGTACGGACGGCGGAGGCCAGGTCGCGGGGCGGAGTGTCCTTGAGCAGGAACCCGACGGCGCCGGCGCGCAGCGCCCGGTGCACGTGTTCGTCCAGGTCGAACGTGGTGAGCATGATCACCTTGGGCGGATCGTCCCGTCGCGTGATGCGCTCCGCGGCGGTCAGGCCGTCCATGCCGGGCATCCGGACGTCCATCAGTACGACGTCGGCGCGGAGCCGTTCGACCGCGGCGACGGCCTCGGCGCCGTCCCGTGCCTCGCCCACCACCACGATGTCGCCCGCGGCCTCCAGGATCAGCCGCAGCCCAGACCGTACGAGCGCCTCGTCGTCGACGATCAGCACCCTGATCACCCGGTACCTCCTTCGGCCGGCAGCCTGGCGATCATCTCGAACCCGCCGTCCGGCCGCGGGCACGCCTCGAACGCGCCGCCCAGCAGCCCCACGCGCTCCCGTAGCCCGCTCAGGCCCAGGCCGGCGCCGGGCAGCGGGTCGTCCGGACCGTCACCGGGATCGTTGCACACCGCCACCTCGATCTCGTCCGGAAGATAGCGCAGGGCGACCTCGGTGGGCGCGCCGCCGGCGTGCTTGTGCACGTTGGTCAGGGCCTCCTGTACGACACGGTAGGCGGTCCGCTCGACCAGGTCCGGCAGTGCCCGTACCTCGCCCTCGTCGCGCCGGGTGACGCGGATGCCCAGGCTCCTGGTCTGGTCGAGCAGCCGGTCGAGGTCGGACAGCGTCGGCTGGGGCACCGTGGCATCGCCCGCGTACGGCGAGCGGAGCACGCCCAGGACGTTTCGCAGGTCGCTGAGCGCCTCGCGGCCGATGCCGCGGATCAGGGCGGCCGCCTCGGCGGTGCGCTCGTCGCCGGCGCCGACCTCCAGCGCCCCCGCGTGCAGCACCATCAGGGATACGCGGTGGGCGACGACGTCGTGCATCTCCCGGGCGACCCGGGTCCGTTCCTGCGCACGCGCCTGCTCGTCGCGGGCCACCTGCTCACGCTCCAGTCGCCGGGCGCGCTCGCGCAGCGCGGCGAAGGCGAGCCGCCGCGCGTTCACCCACAGGCCCGTGGCCAGCGGCAGCCCCACCAGCACGGCGAGCAGGATCGCGATGTTGGGGAACGTCGCGGTCGCGAGGTATCGGGATCCGCCGACCGCGGCCCCGGTCCCGATCGACACGCCGGCGACCGCGAGCGCCGCCAGGCCGAAGGTCACCACGCGCGTCCGGCGCAGGCTCGTGCCGGCGTAGTACGCGGCGACCATGGAGGCGGGCCAGAGCGCCAGCCACACCCAGCCCAGGGCCGCCAGCGCGAACACGGGCCACCGCCGGCGCCGGGCGAGACCGGCCGCGACCCCGCACGCCACGCAGAAGACGATGATCAGAGGGTGGAGCCACGGCGCCGCCGGGCCGGTCGCCGGCGGGTAGAGCATGCCGATGAAGCCCTCGGCGTAGACCACGGACAGCAGCCCGACGACCGCGCCGAGAACCCACGGGATCGCCGGGTCGATCAGGCGGTCGATACGCCTCAGCCTCTCCATCACCGGCGTCGCTCCATGGCCTCGAGCGTACGGCCGGCCCGCGGCATGAGCGCACGACGATCGTCGTACCGACCGCCGACGAAAGTCGTAGCCGGCCGACCGCCGACCGGCAGACGTGTTCGCCGCCGCATCGCTGAAGGCTGCGGTCCATGCGGAAATCCATTCTCGGCGGCCTGCTGGCCGCCACCCTTCTCACCTGCACCGCCGCCACCCAGGCGAGCGCGGAGCCCGCCCTTCGCCTCCCCCGGCCGACCGGCCCGCGCCCGGTGGGCGCCACGACGCTGCAGTTGGTCGACTCGTCGCGTACGGACCCGTGGGTGCCGTCGTCGGGTGCGCGCCGGCTGATGGTGTCGCTGTGGTACCCGGCGTCGGCGGCGCGGGGCCCGCGCGCCGCGTACATGACCCCGGACGAATCGGCGCTGCTACTCAAGGGAGAGGGCATCACCACCGTGCCGCCGGACACGCTGAGCCACACCCGCACCGACGCGTACGCGGACGCCACGCCGGCCCGCGGGCGGCATCCGCTGGTCGTGCTCTCTCCGGGGTTCTCGCTGCCGCGTTCGTCCCTCACCTCGCTGGGCGAGGACCTGGCGAGCCGGGGATACGTGGTCGCCGCGGTCGACCACACGTACGAGAACTTCGGTGAGACCTTCCCCGACGGCCACACCACCACGTGTGTCGTCTGCGACCTCGATCAGACGCCCGCGCTGGCGCGGAAGCTGGCCGCCGGCCGTGCCGCCGACGTGTCGTTCGTCCTCGACCGGCTCACCGGCCCGCGCCCCGTGTGGAAGGGCGGCATCTCCGCGTCCCGTATCGGCATGGCGGGGCACTCCCTCGGCGGGGACAGCACGGCCGTGACCATGGCGGCCGACCCGCGCGTACGGGCCGGGGTCAACATGGACGGCACGTTCAACACACCCGTCACCGGACTCTCCCGCCCGTTCCTGCTCATGGGCACCGCGGTCATGCACACCCCGACCTCCAAGGACACGACCTGGAGCGACGCGTGGCAGCACCTCACCGGCTGGAAACGGTGGATCACCGTGGCCGGCACGCAGCACTCCTCCTTCACCGACCTTCACCCGCTCGCGGACCAGCTCGGCCTCGCCTTCGGCGCCGACATCTCCGGGACCCGCGCCGTACAGATCACGCGGGCCTACGTCGGCGCCTTCTTCGACCGGAGCCTCCGGCACCGGCCCGAGCCCCTGCTGGACGGGCCCTCATCGGCCTATCCGGAGGTGACCTTCTGGAACTGATGTGAGAGAGGGCGGCCCCTCCGCAGGGGCCGCCCGCTCGGTCAGCGGCCGAACACCATCAGCGCGGAGCCGCGGTCGTTCGGGTACGGGGTGAAGGCGTACCCGGCCTGCGTGTAGAGCAGGCCGTGCGAGACGACCGCGCCTCCGCCGCCGGACAGGGCGCCGCCCCGGCCCGGCAGGCCGTTGACGCCCTGGAAGTCGCGCATCGTGTCGTAGCTCCACAGGACCCTGCCGGTCTCCGCCGAGTAGGCGCGCATCTTGCCGTCCATGCCGCCCTCCCAGACGATGCCGGGCGTCGTGGTCACCGCCGGGGTGAATCCGCGCTGGCAGATGTCGGGGTACTTCGCCGCGCCGCCCGTCGTGCAGCCGTCCGCCGGGCTCGGCGTCTTCCACAGCACGTGACCGGTGGCCGGGTCCAGCGCGAACAGCGTGCCCGGGCCGGCCATGTACGTCGCGACGTACAGCCGGTGCCCGTCGTAGCTCGACCCCCACTGGATGCCGGACAGGCCGCCGTTCGGCATGGGCGTGGAGAGCTGCCGCCGCCAGACCGCCTTGCCCGTACGGGCGTCGAGGACGTGGTACACGCCGACCTTCTGGCCGATGCCGACCAGGCGACGGCCGCCCACGGTGAACAGGTTCGGCGCCGCACCGAGGTCGAAGTCCAGCGCGGTGCCCTCCGGCAGGTTGGGGCAGTACTTCTGGTCCGCCGGGTCCTGGCTGGCGCACTCGGCCCGCCAGGTGTCGACGTCGGTCATCTTCTCGGTCCAGCGGGCCCGTCCGGTCCGCGCGTCGAGTGCCAGGACCGAGTCGAAGTGCCCGCCGCTGCCGGTGTAGTTCTGCCCGGTGCCGACGTACACGGTGCGCGTCACCGGATCGACCGCGGGGGTGCTCCAGACCCCGCCGCCGGACGGTGCGTACTTCGGCACACCGTTCGGCCAGGTGCCGTCCCGCTTGGGCTTCGGCACGGTGTAGTAGCGCCAGGCGAGTCTTCCCGTACGGGCGTCGAGAGCGTCCAGGTGCCCGCGGAAGGTGCAGCAGGCGTGGTCCTTCCCGGCGACGTTCTCACCGCTGGACACCCCCACGTACACGCGGCCCTGGAAGACGAGGGGCGAGCTGGTGACGACCGCCCCGGGTGTCGCGTCGAGGCGCGTGGCCCAGTCGAGCCGTCCGGTGCGCTGGTCGACCGCGTACAGGTAGCCGCGGATGTCGCCGAAGTAGACCCTGCCGCCGGAGACCGCCGGGCCGTCCTGCACCTGCGTGGGGCCGGTGCCGACGGAGGCCAGGTCGAAGGTCCACCGCGCGCCTCCGGTACGGGCGTCGCGCGCGTACATCTTGCCGTCCGGGCCGCCGAAGTAGACCGTGCCGTCCGCGACCGCGGGCTGGCTGCGCGGCGTGCCGGCCTCCTTCGGGTACGCGAAGGCCCACTTCAGCTTCAGCCCGCCGACGTCGGCCGGCGTGATGGTGTGTTCGGCCGGGTTGAACCGCGAGCCGAGCGGGTCGCCCTGCCAGGTCGGCCAGTCGCCGTTCGCCCGCGGCACGGCGGCGTCCGCCGACGCCGTCATCGCGGTCAGCGGCATGATCAGAGACACCACGGCCGGTATCGCCATCCGCCGGCGCCCTCGCGCTCCGCGCATCCCATCTCCTCCCGGTGCCCGCGCCCACCGCGGACTCCCGGCCAGACTGGCGAACGCGCACCGGGCTCCACATCGACCAGACGGTCACACCGCATCAACCGAAAGTCGTGACAACAACAGCCGATCGGGTGCCCGGCGTGGCCATCGGTCCCACCTGGCGCGGCGACCACGACAGTGGGCATTGCCGCGCGCAGGGGCCCGGGTCGGCCGCCGACCTTCTGCGTCCGTCAGCCGCCGTGTCACAACACCCGGCGGACGTTCGTGATCACCGCGCCAGGCGAGACGTCCACCTTGCGGAAGGCGGCCTCCCGGTCGAGGGTGGCGATCACGGTGTTGGCGGTGACGAGCACGCCGAACACGACGGCGAGCGTACGGTGCCCGAGCACGTCCAGGCAGAGCATCGCCGTGACGAAGACCAGCGCCTTCACCGCGAGCACCCCGGCGAGCGGCAGCGCCACCCGGGCCTTCGGCGCGGCGAACAGCCCCCACACGACCGCCGCCACCAGTGGCGTCCCGATGCCCAGGACCAGGTGGAGGGCCAGGCCGCTCCCGACCGTCGCGCCCCACCAGGCGAGCAACGCCAGGGCGAGCAGCTCGAAGACGAACGCCAGCCCCTCGTTCGCCAGGTGCACCGGACCGGTGGCGACGAGATCCCCGCCGGTGAGCCGCCGCCAGCGAGGGATCTCCGTGTAGACGGTGCCGATGACCAGCGCCCAGACCAGGAGGGCCACCGGTACCGGCCAGGCCGCCCAGGACGCGGTGACCGCGGCGAAGAGTTGCAGCACGACCAGCCCGACCGTGACCCAGCCGGGCGCCGCGACGGGAACCTGGATCTTGTCGCCCGGCGTGACGAACACGGTCGGCAGCCCGATCAGCAGCAGCAGCGCCACGCCGGCGAGGACCGGCGAGTGGGAGGCCAGCGCCCACGGCGTCGCCACCCAGGCGACCAGCTCCGCGGCGAACCGTAGAACCGACGAACGTTCGAAACGAACCGGCGCCTCGGGCGTTCCGGTCTCTCGCGTGGAAGCCAGTGCTCTCTCCCGTACTTCCCGATGCCACCAGGGATGCCCCAGTGTGCCCCGCTCTGCTCCCGCCCGCCAGACCGGTCATCACGGTATAAGCACGCATACGCCTAGATTTGCGACACTTTCCGGGCGAATGTGATCCGCCGATTCGCAACTCACGCGATTTTTGAGAAAGTTTGCCAATCAAGTGGATCAAGGGATTATGATCTTGGTTGTACTCGGGGGGACGATCAACAAAGCAACCCAAAGAGGACAAACATGAAATATGTACTCACATACGTCGTTGGAGCGGCTATGATCTCAGCATTCGCGTTCGAGGTGATCTCCTACATTCCGGGCACGCACATGACTGCGACCCCCTCGATCTACTTCTGAACCAAACAGTTCAGCGCATGACCGTGGGCCGGACGGGATGGATCTCGTCCGGCCCACGTGGCGTTGAACGCGAGCCCACCGAGTGGGCGCCTCCGGGACCGGCCGTCGCTCTACACGGCCTCCAGGAGGGTTCGGAGGGTCTCGGACTCCGAGGGCATGCCCGCTCGCTCGAAGAAGCGCAGTGCCTGGCGCCAGCAGCGGCGCGCGTTGTGCCGGGCGCCCCTGCGCAGGTGGAGGCGTCCGAGGCCTTCCAGCACCTTGGCCCGTTCGTACGGCTCGCCGATGACGCCGGCCAGTTTCAGCGCCTCGCGGAACGCCTCGTCGGCGTCCGCGAGGCGCTCGTCCGCCAGCAGTACCTCCCCGATGCGCCGCAGCGCCTTCGCTTGCTCGAACATTTCCGATATTCGCCGCGAAAAGGCCAAAGCCTGCTCGAAGTGGATCAGCGCCTCTCCGTGCTGCCCCATCCCGAAATAGGTCGTTCCGATCTCGATGAGCGTTTCTATCTCGTTCCGCTTGTCCCCAATCTGTCGATATGTAAGCAATGCGTAGCGGAACCCGGTCAGCGCTTCGTCGTACCGTCCGGTGTGTAAATGGATGCGCGCCATGTTGTTACGCCAGATCGCATCGTGCTGACGGCTCATCTCCGGCATGACGCGGGAGGCGTCCTCGTAGTACCCGCGCGCGGCGTCGACCCGGCCCAGCCGCAGCATCAGGTCGCCCTGGTTGTTCAGCGACATCAGCAGCCCGCGCGGGTCGTCGATCGACGCGTAGATCTCCAGGGCCGTGTTCCGGCGGTCGGCGGCCTCCTGGTACCGGCCGACGAACTCCAGGAAGATCGCGATGTGGTCCAGCACCCGGGCCTCGCCGCGCCGGTCGCCCAGCGACCGCCGGATCGCCAGCGCTCCGCGCGAGCTGGTCAGAGCGTCGCGGTACAGCGACCGCTGCCACAGGATGAGTCCGCGATGGGCCAGGACATCGGCCTCCCCCCGCGCGTCGCCGAGCGACCGGTAGATCTCCAGGGACGCCCGCGCGTGGTCGAGCGCCTCGCCGTACTGCCCGGTACGGAACCGCACGCCGCTCAGGTCGAGCAGCGCCTGCGCCTCCCCGGCCGCCTCGCCCAGCTCCCGCCAGGCCTCGACCGCGCGCCGGTGCAGGACGTCGGCCCTGTCCCAGTGGCCCCCGGCGTCGAGGTACCCGGCGAGCGCGTGCGCGAGCAGGGCCGTATGCCGCAGGGCGCCCACGCTCTCCGCGTACTCGGCGGCGGCGAGAAGGTTGGCGTACTCCGCCGTCATCCACGCGTCCGCCTCGGCCGGGGTCGCGAACGGCGCCGGGTCGGGCGGCGGGACGTCGCGGCCGAGGTCGCGGCCGTGCGCGTGGAGCAGCCGGTCGGCGAGCAGCGCGGCGGACACCGCGTGGTCGAGCTGGCACCATACGGCGTCCCGGCGCACCGACTCCGAGTCCTCACCGGCCGCCCGCTGACGCGCGTAGTCGCGGACCAGGGCGTGGAACCGGTACCGCCCCTCCATCGGCTCGGTCAGGAGGTGGTGGTCGAGCAGTTCCTCGATCAGCCGGTCGGCGTCGCCCGGCGGCTCGCCGGTGATCGCCGCCGCGCCGTGGAGGGCGAAGTCGGCGCCGAGGTGCAGGCCCAGGCGGCGGAACCCCCGGCGTACGCGGGGGGCGAGCCCGCGGTACGACAGGTCGAAGGCCGCCGTGATCTCGCGGTCCGCCGCCCGGATCTCGGCGAGCCGCCGGTTGCGCGCGGCGAGCCGTTTCGCGAGGACGGCGCTGGTCCAGGCGCGGCGGTGCCGTAACCGGTTGCCGACGAGCTGGATCGCGAGTGGCAGGTGGCCGCAGAGCGCGACCACCTCGGCGATGTCGCCGGGCGGGGACGCGCGATCCGGTCCGATCGCGCGTTCGAGCAGGTCGGCGGCGTCGGAGGGGCTCATCACGTCGATCGAGTGCGACCACACGTCGTCCAGGCCGACGAGCCGCCGCCGGCTCGTGATCAGGGTCAGGCAGCCCGGCGCCGAGGACAGGAGCGGCTGGATCTGCTCACGCCCGCGAGCGTTGTCGAGGACCACGAGCACCCGGCGGCCCGCGAGCTCGGCCCGCCAGAGTGCCGTGCGCTCCTCGACCGACGGCGGGACGCCCTGGATGCCGAGCATCCGCAGCAGCGCGTCCAGCGCGGCGGCGGGGGTGGTCGCCTCCTGCTCGGCGTCCAGGCCGTGCAGGTCGAGGTACAGCTGCCCGTCGGGGTACTCCTCGGCCAGCCGGTGCGCGAGATGCACGGCCAGCACCGTCTTCCCGACGCCGGGCATGCCGTCCAGGGCGATCACCGTGGGACGCCTCGGGCGGGTGGGAGAGGCGACCTCGATCAGCGCGCGGACCTCCTCCTCACGTCCGGTGAAGTGCCGGATGTCATCGGGCAGGGTGCGGCGCGGATCGCTCACGACGACCCGCGCCCGCGGCACCGGGAGCAGGGTGCGGTCGCGCCGCAGGATCCGCGCCTGGAGTTCCTGGAGCTCCGGGCAGGGCTGGGTCTGCAGCTCCTTCCACAGCCGGTGGCTGGCGTCGTGGTAGACCGTCAGCGCGTCGGCGTGCCGTCCGGCGCGGTAGAGCGCCTTCATGAGGTGCTCCACGAGCTTCTCGTTGTACGGGTGCTCCTCGACCAGGACGCGGAGTTCGCTCACCAGGTCGGTGTGGTGCCCCAGCCGCAGCTCCACCTCGACGCGTTCGAGGGTGGCGCCGAGGAGTTCGTCCTCGATGGCCCGGCGGATGCCGTCCGCCCATGCGCTGGACAGATCGGCCAGTGGCCGGCCGTGTACGAGGGCGTGCGCGCCGCGGAGGAGTTCGAGCGCCCGTTCGTCGTCACCGCTCGCCGCGATGGCCCGCGCCTGTCTTCGCAGATTGCGGAACCGGTGCAGATCGATGTCCTTGGAATCGGCCTGGAGGACATATCCGCCGGGCCGGAGAGTTCCGATGGTCGCGTCGTCGCCGATACTGCTGAGCCGTGCGCGCAGCCGCGAGACATATGTGTGCAGATTGGCACGTGCGCCGGGCGGCTCCGCCCCGTCCCAGAGCCAGTTGACGAGCTTTTCCATGGGCACCGGAACACCGGGTGTCTGGGCGAGGATCGCCAGCACACAGCGCTCTTTGGTGCGCCCGACGGCGTGTCGCCGGCCATCGGACCAGAGCTCTACCGGACCGAGAATTCGGAACTCCACCAACGACCTCTTCGGTGGATCTTCACATATTCATCACATGGTTTCACTCACGGTGTCATCATGACCAGAAGCCCCCTTGGCCGATATGGGTCGCCCCGCTGACGCATGGCAAGGTTGCGGCAAGGTTTTCGTCAAGGCGCGTCGCCGACTCTCACCACATGTTCGGTTTCGAATGGCGCCGGTCTCCGGTCGGACACGACACGGGGATCTGGGGGGCGCCCGGCGACCGCCACACCGTTCTCGTCGTGGTCCGCAGCGCCGCGTGCGGACAGCATCTGCTGGACGTCGTCCGGCTGGTGGAGTCGGACCCGCGCGTCAAGGTCGCGTTCACCACCGACTGCGACATCTACCACCGAGGGGTCGAGCGGCTTCTCAGCGACGTCGGTGCCGTGGTGATCTCCTGGCGGGACGCCACGGCGCGCGACTTCGGGCTGGCCGTCGCCACCGACCTCGCCGCCGTACGCAGGGTGCGCGCGCCGTCGGCCGTGATGCCGTTCGGCGAGCGCATCGAGGCCGCCGCGCTGCGCGAGGCCCACCGCCGCGACCTGCCGTGCGCGTCCGGCGCCCATCGGGTCGTGCACCGCTGTGGCGCCGGGCCGACGTCGATCGTGCTCGCGCACGAGGCCGAGGTGGCGCGCCTCGCCCGGCGGCACCCGGAGACGCTGCCGGTCACGACGGTCGCCGGCGACCCGACCTACGACCGGCTCACCGCCAGCCTGCCGCTGCGGAACTTCTACCGGCGCGCGCTCGGCGTCGGCCCGCGGCAGCGCCTCGTCGTCGTGGTCGCGCGGTCCACAGCGCGCCCGCCCGGAGCGACGAACCTGCTGGCCCGGCTCCCCAGGGAGCTGCCGGCGGAGGAGTACCGGGTGATCGCGCTGTTCCCGCCCGAGCCGGGCCCGGGAGGGGTGGGCCTGGCCGACTGCCTGCGCGGCGGGCTCGGGGTGCTGCCGCCCGAGGGCGACTGGCGCGCCGCGCTCGTCGCCGCCGACTGGATCATCGACGACGGTGCCGTCGGCCCGTACGGCGCGGTCACCGGGGTGCCCGTGCTGCTCAGCGGCGTCGAGGACGCCGACATCGCTCCGGACTCCGCTCTCGCCGAGCTCGCGCGGGTGGCGCCGCGGCTGTCGCCGTACCGGCCCGTCGAGCCGCAGCTCCACGCCGCCGCGGCCCGGCACCGCCCGGACCTTCACCGGCCGGTGCTGGAGCGCATCACCTCCGAGCCCGGCCGGTTCAACCGCAACATGCGGTCGCTGCTGTACCGCCACCTCCGGCTCCGGCAGCCGCTCAGCATCCCCACGACGGATCCGGTCTCTCCGCCGTTCCGCCTCGACTAGACACGGGAGACACGATCGTGGAAACGAGCCTCATCGCGGCCCACCTGCTGCGCGTCGAAGACTCACTGGCCCTGGACCACCTGCCGCCGGACGGGCGCGCCGCGTACCGGCCGGCCCGGCCCGAGGCGGAGATGCCGGGCATGCTGGTCATCCCGTCGGGCCGGGGGCTGTCCGAACCGCACCTCGTCGTCATGACCGACCCCGACCGGCACCGGCTGCCGCGGCCGGCCGGGTGGATCACGACCGACATTCATCTCGTCGTCTGCGCGCGGAGCCGCCACGACCGCCCGGCTCCGGCCGTACCGGGCGTGTTCGTACGGCGGGGACTCCGCGACCTCATCGCCCGCCGGCGCGGCGACGTCGTCGTCGGCCACCGTACGGGCGGCTGCGACCTGCGGTTACGCGACGGGCGGCTGCTGGCGGTGGCGGGACCGCGGATCGCGCCGGCGTCGGCGGGTATCGGCTCCTGCTACGCCATGTACGGCTCGGCGGTGCACTGCTGGCAGACGGCGGGGATCTCGATGACCGCCCTGGACGAGGCGGTCGTGGCCGTGGGCCGGTACGTCGCCGCGACCGCGGGGCGACCGGCGCACTTCCTGGTGACCGGGCGCGCGGAGATGAAGCTCCGCCGGCCGAAACCGATGACAGCGGCGTTCCACGCCGCGTAGGGGGAGGATCAGGTTGTCGAACGACGAATGGGTCCCGGGGCCCTTCGGGCTGGACGCGGCCAGGGGAACGACCGTGCCGGGCCAGCGGACGGTGCTCGCCGTCGTCCATCACCTCACCGCCGGCACGCGGCTGGCCGAAGTGCTTCCGCTGCTGGAGAGCGACCGCCGGATTCAGGTCGTCTACACGGCCGCGCCGTCGTCGCACTTCACCGGCGGGCTCGCGGACTACCTACACCGCCTGGGCGGCCTGACGGTGCCCTGGAGCCAGGCGATCCGGACGCCCTTCGACCTGGCGGTCGCGGCGTCGAACGGACGGCTGGAGAGCCTGCACGCGCCCGTCCTGACGCTGCCGCACGGGTCCGGTCCCGGCAAGCTCTACCCGCGCATCGAGGGAGCCGGGCCGGCCGCGCCCCGCCCGGTCACCGGCGTGCTCCGCGACCGCCTGGTGGTCGGCGGACGGGTCGTCCCGTCGGCGTACGTGCTGCCGCACGAGCGGCACCTGCGCCTGCTCGAGCGCGACTGTCCCGAGGCGTTACCCGTGGCGGTCGTCGGCGGCGACCCGTGCTTCGACCGGCTCGTCGAGAGCCGGTGGCGGCGCGCGGCCTACCGGCGCGCCTTCGGCGTCGGGCGCGGACGGCGGCTGGTCCTGGTCACCTCGACCTGGGGCGCGCACTCGCTGTTCGGGCGGCACCCGGACGTGCTGTTCCGCGTCGCCGCCCAGCTCTCACGCGAGGAGTACGCGGTGGTGGCGGCGCTCCACCCGGGCATCTGGACCATCTCGGGGCGGCGGCAGGTGACGCGCTGGCACACCGACTGCCTGCGCCACGGCGTACGGCTGCTGCCGCCGGAGGAGGGCTGGCGTGCCGCGCTGATCGCGGCCGACCACGTGATCGGGGACCACGGCTCGGTCACCTACTACGGGGCCGCGCTGGGCGTGCCCGTCGCCCTTGGGGCGTTCGCCGAGGATGACGTCGAGCCGGGCTCGCACATCTCCCGCCTCGGTGCGATCGCGCCGAGGATCGACTGGGACGCGCCGCTGTCCCCGCAGCTCCGCGCCTCCACCGGGTGCTTCGGCGAGGACGTCCACGCCGCGCTCCGTACGGAGCTCACCTCCGTGCCGGGGCGCGCCGCGCAGATCCTGCGGCGGGAGATGTACCGGCTGATGCGGCTGGCCGAACCGGACCACCCGGCCCGGCTGGAACCGGTGCCGCTGCCGTACTGCGTGTCTCGCGACGGGCTGCGGGCCGCCTGATGGACACGAGCGCGTGGCGCGTCCGGGTGTATCCGGCGCCGGACGACGCGGACCCGTACCCCTTACCCGGCCCCGACCGGCGGCGCGTCGTCGTCACGGGACCGGCGACGCCGCCGACCACGGCGGTGGTCCACCGTGTGGCGATCGACATGCGTCATCCCGGCGACTCTGGGTTCGCCGACGAGCACCTGCTCGCGGACGCCGGCGTCCCCGGGCCCTGGCCGCCGATCGCGGATGTGATCGTCGCTGACGGGCCGCTCGGACGGGTGGCGGCCCTGCGCGCCCGATGCCCGGGGTGTCTCGTGGCGGCATTCGGCCGACCGGGCGGCGAGTATCTGCTGGAGGTCGCCGCCGACTGGTTCGCGCGGCTGGTGCCGCTCGGGCCCGGGACCGTGGACGTGTGGCCGTACGCATCGTTCGTCCACACGTGGACGGTGACCGGCCGGCCCCTCGACGCGCTCGACGACGGATGTCTGCACGACGGCCGGACGGGCGTGCGGATCAGCGTGATGGGGCGTCCGGAGGTGTGGCAAGTCGCCTCGTGACCTCGTCTGCCTGCGGTGCGCCGAGCTCGGTGTAGATAGTCAGCGCGGCCCGCAACCGGTCGCGCACCTCGTCCGGCTCGGCGCGCCGCTCGGCGAGATCGGCGAGCAAGACGTGCACGCCGGCCTCCTCGTGCCGGGCACCCGCGGTCCGGGCGCTCACGAGCGCCCGGGCCAGCGCGTCGGCGGCCTCGCCGAGCCGGTCCGCGCGCAGGTACACCGTCGCGAGGCCGCCCAGCGTACGGGCCTGGTGATAGTGCTCCTCCTGCGCCTCGAACCAGCGGAGCGCCGCTGTGAAGTGCGCGATCGCCTCGTCGTGGCGGCCGATCGCGCTCTCCGCCTCACCGAGGTGGCGGGTCATCAGGGCGACACCGCGCGGGCGTCCGAGCTCCTCGTGGATCGCCCGGGCCCGCGCGAAGTGACCGATGGCGCGCTCGCCGTGGCCCGTCGCGAACTCGGCCACGCCGAGACCCTCCAGGGCGGACGCCTCGCCGAGCGGATGCCCGCCCGGGGGGTCGAGCCGCAGCGCTCGGCCGTTGTAGTCGATGGCGGACCGGAAGTCCCGGCGGTTGAGGTGGGCCGTGCCCAGCGCGGTGAGCATGCGGGACTCCGCCTTGGCGTCACCGCACTCCCGCGCGGCGGCCAGCCCGACCTCGTGCGATTCGAGCCAGCTGCCGTAGTGCTTGCGCAGCAGGAACAGCGGCCACATCGCCTCGCAGAGCTGCCAGGCGGCCTCGTGCAGTCCCGCGTCGTGGGCGTTCTCCACCACGGCCACGAGGTTGGCGCGCTCGCGTTCCAGCCAGCCGAGCGCGTCCTCCCGGCCGTCGAAGGCGGCGGCACCGCGCCGTGCTTCGTCGTAGTGACCGCCCAGGTGCCAGCGGCCCGGCATGACGGCCAGGTCGGCCGCGACGGCCGTCCGCAGGTACCAGTCGGTGAGACGCCGCACGGCCTCCGCGCGACCGGCCGCGGACTCGGAGACGTCGGCCTCGCCCCGCGCGTGCAGGCGCACCAGGTCGTGGAAGTGGTAGCGGTCGCCGGGACCCTCCTGGAGGAGGTTCGCCCCGGCCAGGAGGTCCAGCAGGTTGGCGGCCTCCTCGGCGCCGGCACCCAGGAGCGCCGCGGCGGCTCCGGCGTCGAAGTCGGTGCCCGGGTGCAGGCCGAGCAGGCGGTACAGCCTCCGGGCGGCCTCGTCGGGGACCGCGCCGTAGGAGGCGTTGAAGACCGCCTGCACCGACGCGTCGTCCTCATCCCCGACGAGCGTGGCCAGCCGGCGTGTCTCGTCGGTCAGCTCGCGGACGACCCGTGCGATCGGCCAGCGCCGCCGCGCGGCGAGGCGCACTCCCGAGGCGCACACGGCCAGCGGCAACCGCCCGCACAGCGCGACGAGGGCGACGGCCTGCTCACGCTCGCCCGCGACGCGCCCGTCGCCGAGGAGACGGTCGAGCAGTTCGACCGCTCCCTCGTCGTCGAGCGGCGCGACGTCGAGGAAGCGCGCGCCGTCCACGGCGAGGCCCGTGAGGCGGTGGCGCGTCGTGACCACGACCAGGGCCGGTCCCGGGCCGGGCAGCAGCGGGCGCACCTGGGCGGCCGACACGGCGTTGTCGAGCATGACGATCAGGCGCCGGCCCGTGGTCAGGGTGCGGAACAGCGTCGCCTGCTCCTCGGCGTCGGCCGGCACCGCGGCGGCGTCGACGCCGAGCGCGCGCAGGAAGCGTTCGAGTGGCTCGGCCGGCGGCATCGGCCGCTGCCCGGAGAATCCGCGCAGGTCGACGAAGAGCTGGCCGTCGGTGTAGGACTCGCGGATCTGGTGCAGCCAGCGGAGCGCGAGGGTGGTCTTGCCGACGCCGCCCGTACCGCTGACCACGACGATCAGCGGAGCGCCGGTCTCCGGCGGTCGCTCGGCGAGCCGCCGCAGCGCCGCCAGTTCGCGCGTGCGGTCGGCGAAGAACCCGGCGGAGGGTAACTGCGCCGGCGCGGGGAGCGCGGCGGGAGTGCCGAAGTTGAACTGCACGTCGCCGTGAATGGAGCGGGCCTGCACGGCGGCTCCGGCGACATCTCCGGCCAATTGATTCTCCCAGCCACCATCGGCCCCGGTCGTCGCACTCTCGTCACGCAACAGGCCGCCCCTTTTTCTCCCGTCTTACATTGCCGCAGTATAGATCGCCGAACGACGAAAGCACGCGAGCTGACCAGGTCAGGCCGTTTCCCTGAAAGGCGGCACTGATCTCCTTTGCTCTGACAATTTGCACGATAAGCAGCAATAAACGACAGCCGTCCGCCGACTCTTAGCAGGTCAGCAGCCAGATTGACGGAAGCGGTCGCGGGAATTGAATTGATGCGCGGCCCGATCTGTGGCCGCGTTGTCTGCGACAGAAGTTAAATGACCGATACGCCGCGCGGATGCCGCTCGTCTCGTTCGTCTCGAGCCCGGTTCCCGCCGTGAAGGGAGCAGATGTGTTCATCCCCACCCGGCGGGCGAGACGTGCCGGAATCGCCGCGCTGGCCGCCCTGGCGCTCGTCTCCGCGCCGGCCCGCGCCGACGTCGGCTCGCCGGACCACGGCGCCGATCCGCTCGCCGCGGCTCCGGTCAAACGGGCGTGCCCCGACACGTCCCAGCCGGGCATGGTGACCTGCCTCGCGCTCGTACGCACCGACGTGAAACCGCTGCACGGCGTCCAGCCGCAGCGCGCGCCCGCCGGGCTGGGCGCCACCGACCTGCGCGACGCCTACCGGCTCCCGACCGCGACCGCCGGCAAGGGCCAGACGGTCGCCATCATCAACGTCTACGACGATCCCAAGGCCGAGTCGGACCTCGCCGTGTACCGCGCGCAGTACGGCCTGCCGCCGTGCACCACCGCGAACGGCTGCTTCCGCAAGGTCAACGCCGACGGCGGCAGCCGGCTGCCCCGCGCCGACAGCAGCTGGGCCGAGGAGATGTCCCTCGACCTCGACATGGTCTCGGCGACCTGCCCGAACTGCAAGATCCTCCTCGTCGAGGCCGACCAGCCCTCGATCCCCGGTCTGGGCAAGGGCGTCGACACCGCCGTACGCCTCGGCGCCAGGTACATCTCCAACAGCTACGGCGGCCCGGAGGCGGCGTCCGCGAGCGCGAGCGACTTCCAGCACTTCGACCATCCGGGTGTCGCGATCACCGCGGCCTCCGGCGACAGCGGCTACGGCGTGCTGTTCCCGGCCACCGCCCCGCACGTCACCGCGGTCGGCGGCACGTCGCTCAACCGGGCGGCCAACGCGCGCGGCTGGAACGAGACGGCGTGGAGCGGTTCGGGCTCCGGCTGCTCGACGCGGGCGCCGAAGCCGCCGTGGCAGAAGGACACCGGCTGCTCACGCCGCACCGTCGCCGACGTCGCGGCGGTCGCCGACCCGCACACGGGCGTCGCGGTCTATGACACGTTCGGGTTCGGCGGCTGGCAGGTCGTCGGCGGCACCAGCGCGGCAGCGCCGATCATCGCCGGAACCTACGCCCTGGCCGGCTCCCTGCCCGCCAACGGGTACGCGGCCTCGGTGCCGTACGCGCACGCGGGCAGGCTGCACGACATCGTCGAGGGCAGCACCGGCACCTGCACCCCGCCGTACCTCTGCACCGCGGGCCCCGGCTACGACGGCCCGACCGGCCTCGGCACGCCCGACGGCGTGGACGCCTTCCGCGCCGGCCAGGCGGGGTCGAGCCGGGCGCGGGCCCGCGAGGCCGGCGCCGCCCACCCGGCCCCGGCGGCGTCCCGTCCCGGCGTACCGCACGGAGCCGTGGCGGGCGGAGCCGTCGCGGGTCAGGCCGTCAGGAGCGGCGGCGTCCCGGCGCGTACGGCCGCCGTGGCGCGTACGGCCGCGGTGGCGCTCCGGCCGCTCGCCAACGGCGGGTTCGAGACCGGCTCGCTGGCCGGCTGGACGTCCGCAGGCGTGGTGACCGGCGTGACCAAGGACCATCCGCACAGCGGCGGGTACGCGGCGCTGCTCGGGTACCCCGACGACCCGAAGAAGGGCGACTCCGTCATCCGGCAGAGCTTCACCGCCGTCCGCGGCAACCGCAGGTTGTCGTTCTGGTACAACGTCAGCTGCCCGGACCGGGTGCGCTACGACTGGGTGACCGCCTCACTGCGCGACGACACGACCGGGGCCACCCGCACGGTGCTCCCCCGGACCTGCACGTACGACAACAGGTGGGAGAAGGCCGAGGCTCCGGTCGTCGCCGGCCACGCGTACACCCTCACGCTGCTGAGCCACGACGACGGCTACTTCGGCGACCCGACGTCGGCCAAGTTCGACGACGTGACGCTGTCCTGACCTCAGGGGTGCAGGGGCAGCCCTTTGAGCGTCTTGTCCAGGGGGTTCTTCGACCCGAACACCACGAGACCCACCAGCGCCAGGTCCTCGGCCGCCACGGCGCGGACCGCGGCGCGGTTGGCCTCGTCGTGCCCGGTCTTGAACATGTCCTCGGTGAAGACGGCGACGTCCAGGCCGCGGTTCACGGCCGAGGCGCGCACCCGGCCGAGCGCCTCGGCGTCGGCGGCGTAGACGAGCACGGGCTGGCGGAACATCGACAGGTACCCGGTGCCGGAGCCGTCCTCGTACGGCTCGCCGATGACCTCGGGGTGGTTCGCGGCGACCGCACCGGCCAGGAACGCGGTGACGTTGAGCTTCTGCCAGACGGCCAGATCCTCCCGGACCACAATGCCGATCTTGGTATCGAATCGCATGGGACCGATCCTGGCGCGGCGGCCCGCCGGGGTCTTGAACGCTCGTGCGCCTCTGACGAGCGACAATGGGGCGATGTCACGCGATTGGTCCCGTTACTGGCACTCGGGTGACCGACCGCTGGAGGCCATGCACGCGCACTTCGAGCGGCATGTCTACCACCGGCACAGCCACGAGTCCTACTCCTTCGGCGTCACGGAGAGCGGCGCCCAGTCGTTCACGTGCCGCGGCGGTGCGCACACCAGCGCCAGCGGCATGGTGATGGCGTTCAACCCCGACGATCCGCACGACGGACACGCCGCCGACGGGCTCGGCTTCACCTACCGCATGGTGCACATCGGGCCCGGTCTCGTACGGGACGTGCTCTCCGACCGGGACGGGCGCCCGGCCGCTCTGCCGCTGTTCGCCGAGCCGGTGATCGACGATCCGGTCGCCGCGCGGCACGTCCACGCCCTGCACCGCGCGCTGCTCGGCGGCGCACCGGCCCTGCGGCGCGACGAACTGCTCGCGGCCACGGTCGCGTGCCTCACCCGCCGCGCCACGCGGTCGCGGTCCGACCGGACCACGGCTCCGGACTCCGCGGTCGCCGCCCTCGCGCGGGACGTCATCCACGACGCGTACCTGGAGGACATCACCGCCGACGACCTCGCCGCCGCGACCGGCCGTACCCGCTACGCGGTCTACCGCGCGTTCCGGGCGTCGTACGGCATGGCGCCGAGCGACTACCAGCGGCAGCTGCGGCTGCGGGCCGCCCGGGGGCTGATCGCCGCCGGCGAGCCGCTGAGCGACGTCGCGGCCCGTACGGGGTTCGCCGACCAGAGTCACCTCACGCGCTGGTTCACGCGCTACTACGGCGTCACGCCCGGCGACTACCGGCTCGCGCTCCTCAGGACGGGGTGAACCCGGGCAGCAGGACGGGCAGCCGCTCGGCGCCCGCCGCCGTCACCGTCAGCTCCCGCCCACCGGCCGGCGCGACGAGGCCCCGGTCGACGAAGGCGTCGAGCACGCAGCGGCCGAGCGCCCCACCGAGGTGCGGAAGCCTCCGCGTACGGTCCAGGCAGGCGGTGGCGAGCTTGCGGCGCCCCGGGTCGACCGCCGCGACGTCGACGCCGAGCTCGGCGAAGAACGCGGGATCGGGTCCCAGGCTCCGGCCGTCGCCGGTCAGCGCGCCCCGCTGGACGAGCGCGCCGAACACCGCGACGCCGAGCCGCCCGGCGAGGTGGTCGTAGCAGGTCCGCGCGGTGTCGGCGGTGGTGACGGCCCGTCGGGGCCCGGCCCCGGGATCGGCGTGCGCGTACCGGGAGAGCGCCGCGAGCACATCGCCGAGACCGGGGGCGGACACGCGGTAGACCGCGTGCCGTCCGGAGTGCTCGACGTCGACCAGCCCGGCCGCGCGCAGCCGTGCCAGATGGTTGCCCAGGCGGGGCGCGGTCACGCCGAGGGCGTCGGCGAGCTGGGTGAGCGTGTGCGGGCCCTCGATGGCGAGGAACTGCAGGGCGGTGAGCCGGATCGGATCGGCGAGCTCCCGCGCGAGCGCGGTCACCGCGCTGGTCACCGGGTGCCGAGGATCGATCCACTCCGCCACGCCGCCCAGACTATCACCATTCATGTAACCGTGAATGATGATTGCCGCCTCCCGGCCTACGTGGCTACATTCACCTTTCAGGCATCTCTGAAGGGTGGCATGGTGACAACGATGACGCTCTCGGCGGTACGGCCGGGGCTGCGGCGCCTGCTCTGGGGGCGCGGGGTGTCGGCGCTGGGCGACGGCCTGTGGTTCACCATCTGGGCGCTGTACTTCACCCGGGTCCTGCGCCTGCCCGCGCCGACCGTCGGCCTCGCCATGGCGCTGGCCGGAGGCGCCGGGCTGGCCCTGGCCGTGCCGATCGGGGCCCTCGCCGACCGCCACGGCCCGCGCGGAGTCCTCATCACGGTCACTCTCGTACGGGCGGCGGCGATGGCGGGCTACCTGGTCGTCCACGGCACCGTGGCGTTCCTGGTGGTCACGGTCCTGTTCACGGCGCCGGCCAACGGCGCCACCGCGGCGCGGACCGCGATGGTGGCCGGCCTGGTCGGCGGGGACGCCGAACGGGTGAGGACGCTCGCCGGGCAACGCGTCGCCCAGCACGTCGGGTACGCCCTCGGCGCCGGACTCGGCGCGCTGGTGCTGTCGGCCGACCGGCCCGCCGGATACCTCGCGGCGATCGGGGGCGACGCGGCCGGCTTCCTCGTGCTGGCCGCCGTGACCGCGACCGTCCCGGCCGTGGCGCCGGTCGCCCGGTCGCGTACGGCCCGGGTCCGGCCGGTGCTGCGCGACCGCCCGTACCTCGCCGTCGTCGGGACCACGGCGGGGCTCTCCCTGTGCTGGGCCATGCTGTCCACGGGTCTTCCGCTGTGGGTCTCCCGATCCGGCCGGCTCCCGCTGGCGCTGAGCGGCGCCGTCGTAGTGATCAGTTCGGTCGGGATCGCCCTGCTCCAGGTGCCCGCCTCCCGGCTGGCGCGCGGCGTCGGCGCCTCGGCGCGTACGGCGGTGCGGTCCGGCGTCGCGCTCGCGGCGAGCTGCGTGCTCCTGGCCACCACGGGGGCCGGTCCCGTACCGGTCGCGGCGACGGTGGTCGTCGTCGCGGCGCTGTTCCACGTGGCGGGCGAGCTCGGCTTCGTCGCGGCGAGCTGGGGCCTGTCGATCACCCTGATGCCCGAGGACGCCCGCGGCGCGTACCAGGGCGCGTCGGAGGCGGCCACCGCGACGGTGCAGATGTTCGCGCCCGCGGTGTTCACGCTGGCGCTCACCGGGCTCGGTGCGGCGGGATGGCTCCTCGTCGCCGTGGTGTTCCTCGGCTGCTCGGCGCCCCTACCGGCACTCGCCCGCTGGGCCCAGCGGACCCGCCCGGAGCCGCGACACACCATCTGACCAGGTTGAACATTGGTGATCGCGCCCCTTCTGTTCGCTACCGTCGCGATCAAGGCCTCCGCGAGGCGCGGGGGAGCGAAAGGAGCCCTCGTGCGAGTCGTGATCATCGGAGCGGGCATCGTGGGCGCCGCGGTCGCGGCCGGGCTGACCCGCCGCGGGGCGCGGGTCACGGTGCTGGAGGAACGCTTCCCCGGCGCCGGCACCACCGGCGCGTCATTCGGCCTGGTCGCCGCGGACCACCCGGAGTCGGAGTCGTACCACACGCTGACCCACGCCGCCGTCCACGCCCACCACGCGCTCGGCAGCGACGCGTTCGTGCCGACCGGACACCTGATGTGGGCGACGGAGCGAGCGGGCCTGGAGGAGCTGAACCGCCGCGTGGACTGGCTCGCCGGCCGCGACTACGCCGTCGAGCGGATCACCGCCGACCGGGCCGCCGAGCTGGAACCGGGCCTGGTCCCACGCCCGGACGGCACCGAGTACGTCCTGTTCCCGGAGGAGGCGCACGTCTTCCCGGCCCGGCTGCTCGGCCGCCTGCTGGCCGAGGCACGCGCGGGCGGCGCCGACGTCGAGACGGGCGTCGCCGTACGGGAGATCCGGTCGAACGGGTCGGGGGCGAACGTCGTGCTCGCGGACGGCGACGTGCGCACCGCCGACTACGTGGTGAGCTGCGCGGGCCGCTGGACCGGCACGCTGCTGGACGTCGCGACGCTCGACTCGCGCATGCCGGGCGCGCACACGGGCGGCTTCCTGGCGAGCACGACGCCGGTGACGGCCCCGCTGTCGCGGGTCCTGACGACGGACCGCCTGAGCGTGCGCCCGGACGGCGGGGGCCGCCTGCTGCTGCGCGCCCCGGACCTGGACGCGGCGGCCGACCCGGCGCTGCCACCGCCTCCCCGAGTCGGCGCGGAACTGCTGTCGCGACTGCCGGAACTGCTGACCGGCACCGACGGCGCACACGTGGAACAGGTACGCGTCGCCCAGCACGCGGGCCCGTGCCGCGGCCGTACGGCCGCCGGCTTCGTGGACCACGCGTACCGCGTGTACGCGGTGGTCACCCGCGACGGCATCACACTCGCACCCCTGCTGGCGGACCTGATCGCCGGCGAACTACACGGCACCGAGTCCGCCCTGCTGAGCCCGTTCCGCCCAGGCGCCGAAGTGCTCACGTTCCCCGGTTAGCCGCGTCACAGAGCTCCGGCGTCTTTGGCGGTGTGGACGGTGGGGTGGACGGGACGGAAGCCGAGTTCGCGGCGGATCTTGGCGGTGTCGACGATGCCTTCCCAAGGATCGTCGAGGGTCCGGCTCGCCGCTTCATCGGCGGCCGGCTCGCGGTTGAGGTCGAGCAGTTCGAGGGCGGTGACGGGCGCGTCGTCGGCCACGTTGTAGATCTGGCCGTCCACGCCGTTCGCCTGGACGAGGCGTAGGAGGGCTTGGCCGACGTCGGCGTGGTGCACCATGTGCAGGCGCTTGTGCAGCGGCCAGTCACGTGCCCACAGCAGCGATTCGGCCAGGTGCGGATCTCCCTCGCCGTAGACGAACGCCAACCGGGCGATGCGCAGGGGCAGTCCCTCGGTTCGGTGGAGTCGCACGAGTGCTTCTTCGGCGGCCACCTTGCTCGCCGGGTAGGCCTGCCCGGGTGGCGCGAGCTCGTCGGCCTCCGACGCCGGGCGACCCCGGCCCGGCCCGTAGACCCGTGTGGTACTGGCGTAGACGAACCGGCCGACGCCTGCTCGAAGGGCGGACTCGGCCAACGCGACCGTCGCGGTGTGGTTGACCGTGACCGCTTCCTCATCGGGCACGCCGCGGAACGCCGCACCCAGGTGAACGATCGTCTCGACGCCCTTGAGCGCCTGCTCGAGAGTGCCCGGGTCACGCAGGTCGCCCACGGCGAGCTCGGCGCCGAGCCGGCCGAGAGGCTCGGCCCGAACCGGGTCACGGACCAGGATGCGGACGGGTGGTGCCTGCTGCAGCAGGCGGGGGACGAACCGGCTACCGACTCGACCGGTGGCACCGGTCACCAGGACGGTCATCGCGACTCCCGAAGCTCGATGTGCTGTGAGCCTCGACGGTAGCAGAAGCTTTGATGAGTCCAACTATTTGACTCATCGAATATTCTGAGCGATCCTACGGACGTACCATGGCCGTCATGGAAGAACGCGGCCCCGACCAGGACGAGCAACTCAAGGCCGAGATCTGGAAAGCGCTGTACGACTTCTTCCTGGACGAGCACGAGCTTCATCTGGCGTCCGTCGCCGAGTTCGGCGTCAGCGCCGGCGATCTCAAGGCCCTCATGCGGCTGGCCCCAGGCCGCCGCGAGCCGATGCGCGCCCTGGCCGACATGTGGCGCTGCGACGCCTCGACCGTCACCTGGATCGTCGACCGGCTGGAGAAGCAAGGCCTGGTCGAGCGCCAGGCCCACGAGACCGACCGGCGCGTCAAGGTCGTCGTGCTGAGCGATCGCGGCAGGCGCCTCCGCACACAAGTGCGCAACCGCCTCTACCGGCCACCCGCCGTACTGTCGGAACTGTCACACGACGACCTGCGGACGCTCCACCGGCTGTCCGGGCAGCTCCGCCCGGAAGCACCCGACGCCGAGCGCAGTAACGACGAACCCCCAGCAGACCCGCGGGCCCTGTGAGGGGCACCCTCACACCCGGCGAGCGTTCGTGACCGGTGCGGTCCCAATGGTATTTCAGTCTGCGAGGCTTCTACCTCCATGGTTCACGTCGGACGAATCGTAGAGCGATCCCTCTTCCGCAGATCAACGGGTTTTTTCCGCAGCCCGGAAGGCCTTGATGCAGCCTTCGGTCCCGACGGATACGTTCGCTATAACGTTTTCGGCGAACGCGAAAGGCAGGCTGTGGCTCGGCCTCCAGTTGCAGCAGCACGGTGGACGTGAACTGCTTGGTGTTGCTGCCGATACGGAACCACGCCTTCGGGTCCGCCGGCACCGCATGAACATGTCGCCCCAGCCCGCGTGGGCATAAGCGACGCTGTCTCCGTCGCGGACCATACCGATGACGCCGGGCAGTTTCTGTTCCAACTGCATTCTCGCCACGCCGGCCTGCAGCACCTCACCCGGCGTCTGCGGCTCGTCGGCCCGCGCGGCGGCGGTCATACCCGCCGCGCCGGTCGCGCCGATCAGAACGGAAAGGGCGATGACCGTTCGGGTCCCGATTCGCCAGAGTTTCACCTGTACCACCTTTGAAATCAGCCGCTGCTCCGCCGTAGAGAAAGTAGTGGCGACCGATTAAATCGGAGTGAAACCACGATTTCGGCGGGCCGGGTCCGGCGGACTCCGCGTCAACCACGCGGCGTACGGGCACGCATGATGAGCGCGGCGACGTAATAGGTGCACGGCTCGGAGCCCGCGTTCGCGTACGCGTGGCCGACATCGGCGGCGAAGTAGGCCGAGTCACCCTCACCGAGGTCGACGGACCTGTCGGCGATGGTCAGGCGGAGCGTGCCGGACTCGACGACGATGTACTCATGGGAGCCCGGGGCGTACGCCGGGAACTCGCCCGCGTCACAGTCCGGCGGCAGCGTCGTACGGATCCACTCGAAGTTCACGCCGGGCACCACCGGCGAGAGGATCGTCCGCCGCCACCCTCCGGGTTCGTCGACGCTGTCCTGGTCGGCGGCGCGGCGTACGACGATCCGAGTGTCATCGGGCTCGGCGACGAGGTCGACGAGGGGCACGCCCAGACCGTCCGCGATGCGGGCCAGAACCACGATCGTGGGCGCCTTCTGCCCGTGCTCCACCGACGACAGCATGCTCACGCTCACGTCGGCCGCTTCGGCCAGCTGCTGAAGCGTCAGGCTCCGATCGCGTCGCAGTCCCTGAACGCGCCTGCCCAACGTCACGAGCTCCAGCATTCCTCTATAATAGAGCTTAGTTTCGCTATAGAGAATCGAGCATGCCGTGGCAGTCCCCGAAGCGGTCATCCGCCCCGCGGCCTCCGCCGACCTGCGGGCCGTAGCCGAAATCTACGCGCACTACGTCTCCCAGACCGTGATCACCTTCGATCAGGTCTCGCCGACCGTCGCCGAATGGCAGCAGCGGCTCGACGGCCTCGCCGACCGGGGCCTTCCCTTCCTGGTCGCCGACGTGAACGGCGTCGTCGTCGGGTACGCCTACGCCGGCCCCTGGCGCCCGAAACCGGCCTACCGGTACACCGTGGAGGACTCGATCTATCTCGCCCCCGACCAGACCGGCCGGGGGCTCGGCGGAACGCTGCTCGGCGCGTTGCTGCCCCGATGCGCCCAGGCGGGCATGCGCCAGATGATCGCGGTCATCGCGGACACCGGAAACGGCGCCTCCGCGGCGCTGCACCAGCGTTTCGGCTTCGCCCACGCGGGCCGGCTGACCGGCGTCGGACACAAGCACGGCCACTCGATCGACACGCTGCTCATGCAGCGGGCCCTGACCACGGACGAACACCAACAGACCCGAGAGCGCGGACAATGAGAGCGTGGGCATCGTCATCGAGTTCGCGCGAGAGTTGCGGCTGTTCCTCGCCGCCCGGCACCGGAACGGGCGGGTGGAGGCGGCCGTCGACGGCACGTCTTCGCTGGGACACGTGATCGAGTCGCTCGGCGTGCCGCTGCCCGAGGTCGGCACGCTGCTCCGGGAGGGCGACCCGGTCGCCCCGTCTCACCGGCCCACCGACGGGGAGCACGTCACCGTACTCGCCGTCTCACGGCCACAGCCGACGCCGTCCCCGCCCAGGTTCCTGCTCGACGTTCACCTCGGCACGCTCGCACGGCGGCTCCGGCTCGTCGGGGTCGACGCCGCGTACGACAACGACCTCGACGACGACACCCTCATCGACATGGCCAACACACAGCGCAGGATCCTGCTCACCCAGGATCGCGGCATCCTCCGCCGCCGCAAGCTGTGGTTCGGCGCCTTCGTACGGGGCAGCCGGCCCGAGGAGCAGTTCGACGACCTCCTCGACCGGTTCGCACCGCCCCTGCACCCCTGGACGCGCTGCACCGCCTGCAACGGGCTGCTCGCCCCCGTCGCCAAGGCGGAGATCGAGCACCGCCTCGAACCCGGCACCCGCCGCTGCCACGACGAGTTCGCCCGCTGCCAGACCTGCGACCGGCTCTACTGGAAGGGCGCCCATCGCGAACGGTTGCAAGCGATCGTCGACGATGCCCGCCGGATGCGCGGCGCGTGACCGGTGGCGCGTTAGCGCCTGGTCGTCGCGGACGAGCACTCGGTTCGTGCGGGGCTTCCCGCGGGGATGCGTGCGTGTACGAGGAAGCCGCCGTCGTCTTGGCGGTGGGCGGTGAAGTGACCGCCGAGGGCGTCGACGCGTTCTTGGAGGCCGGTGAGGCCGCGTCCGCTTCCGCCAGGGGATGCGGTCCGCGAGGTGGCGCCGTGGGTGGCGACCTCCATGGTTGAGCAGGTCGAGCAGGTGCCGCAGGTCGGTGATGGCGCGCCGGCCGGTGTCGGTGACGGCGGTCAGGGTCGCGTCGAGGCGGTCGGGTGCGGCGGTCAGGTAGCGCGCGGCCTCGGCCTGGACGACCATGGCCGTGACGTGGTGGGTGACGACGTCGTGGAGTTCGCGGGCGATGCGGGTGCGTTCGGCGGTGAGGGTGGCCTCGGCGATACGGCTCCGGCGCTCGGCCTCGGCGGCCCGGGTCGAGCGCAGCCAGGACCCGACCCTCCACACCATGACCAGCGCGACATAGAACAGCGCGAATCCCTCCACCTTCTCGGTCCCGCCGAGCCGATGAAGCTCCACCGCCAGCGACACGTACCCCAAGCTGAACACGACGGCGGTGACACGCCGTCGGCGTTCTGAGTGGGCGCCGACGCTCATCAGCGCGATGGCCAGTGCGGTGCCCGCTATCTCGTGATAGCCGCGGAGCTGGTCGAGGACGAACCCGAGCGATACCAGGGTCATGCAGAGGACCGGCCAACGCCGGCGCACGGCGAGCGGGAGGGTCTGGAGGGCGACCGCCACGATGGTCAGGTCGTCGAAGGGGCGGGCCGGCAGCTCGCCGACGTGCGTCTCGTGGCCGTGGAACA
>NZ_BAABHF010000023.1:0-77521 GCF_039541955.1 Actinoallomurus oryzae
TCGTGCAGGGGCGGATGGGTGCCCCGGGCGGTCCGCCGGCGCCGTTGCGATGATCAGCCATGATCGCTTCGTTCCTTACATTCCTCGGCGTGTCAGCCTTGGTCATTGTGACTCCCGGGCCGGACACGGCCGTGACGGTCAGCGTTGACACTGCTCGGGCTGGTGTTCTGCTCGATGACGTTCCTGTGGCTTGCCGGCTGCGCGGTGGCCATCGCCAAGATGGGTGACCTGCTGCGCCGCTCGGCGGTACGCCGTGCCCTCGACGCGGTGACCGGCGCCGTACTCCTCGCACTCGGTGTCAGGCTGGCGACAGAGCAGCGCTGAACAAGGACCATCCGGTTGATCTCGACACCTGTTCAGATTGGGTATCCATGGATACGGAGCAGCTGCGACTTGCGGTCTACCGATCGTTCGCCACAACCGGGCGCCCGCCGTCACGCAGCGAGTTGGCAAGAACGACAGGGCTGCCGATTGCTGCGGTCGACGCGGGGTTGCAGGCACTGCACGAGGAACACCACCTCGCCCTCGACTCGTCCGGCGAGCGGATTTTGATGGCGCATCCGTTCGCGTCGATCCCTCTGGGTTTCTCTGTGATGGGACAGCGAACGCTGTGGTGGGGTGGTTGCGCATGGGACTCGTTCGCGCTGCCGCACCTGCTACCCGACGACCCGCAGGTGCTGGTGGCGACCAATTGCCCAGGCTGCGGGGCAGCGCTGGCGTGGACCGTCACGAACCAGGCACCCCCGCCCGGCGATCAGGTCGCACACTTCCTCACCCCGGTCGCACGCATGTGGGACGACGTCGTCCGTACCTGCAGTCATCAGCGGATCTTCTGCAATGAGCAGTGCGTTGACACCTGGCGGAGCCGGACCGCCGAGCCGCTGGGCTACGTGATGGACCTGACGACGCTCTGGCGGTTGGCCTCCGGTTGGTACGACGGTCGCCTCGACCAAGGCTACGTTCGCCGCGAACCGAAGACGGCGGCAGCCTACTTCGCTCAGGCAGGATTGACCGGCCCGTTCTGGGGCCTACCCGGCTGACCACGCACCACGTTCAAGGCTCAATAAGACCGAATGAGGTCCGAGCAGGAGAATCACGTTGACTCTCGACCCAGAATACGTCGACGCTGCCGATCAGAACCCGCCTCCAGAACGGCTGGGTTCTGGCGTTGAGTTCGAATCACCAAACGGGAAGCTGGACCCGGTGATCGATCGACGCGTCCGCGCGACCATCGCCAGCCAGTCCATGCTGTCCACCTTGGAGATCAAGCTGTTGGGCCTGGCGCCCGGACGCGCCGAGTTGGAGCTTGCCCGACGCGCCGACCTGTGCCAGCAGCACGGCTTCATCCACGCCGGCGCCATCACGACCCTCGTCGACTCGGCGTGCGGGTTCGCCGCCCTAACCGTGTTCCCACTGGACCGCGACGTGCTGACCGTCGACTTCTCAGTCTCCCTGGTCGCGCCGGCGACCCAAGAAAAGTTCATCGCCGTCGGTTCCGTGCTGCGCAATGGCCGCACACTTACAACGTGTCGCGGCGAGGTGTTCGGCGTCGCCGCAGATGGGTCGAGAAAGGTTGTCGCTCTCATGCAGGCGACCATGATGGCCGTCACCACGCTGTCCGATTAATTGTTCAGCTTGTTACACACTGGCCATGGCTCTCGCCCTCACGGCCGGTGGCCTGACGGCTCTGAAGTTGCCCGCCGACAGGCCCTGGACGAGCAGATCAAGCACGACACGAGTGAACCTTTGCGAACGGTCCTGGCCACCGGGCCGGCATGCGACGGTGGCCAATGGGCTGTCGCCGTCCGCGTCCTGGTCTAGGTGTCGGTGTTCTTCTGGGGTTCGGTCGGCTGCAACATGCGATTGAGAAACTCCTCGACGGCGGCCTCGGCAGTGGTCTGGGCGGCGGGCACGTCGTCGGCCAGGGCGATGACCAGTGCCATCTCGTTGCCGGCGGCCAGCAGGATGTGCGCGAACGGTTCGACAAGCGGCGCTGGCACACGACCGGCATCCGCGGCCTGCTGCAGAACGGTCTTGAGCATGCCCAGGCCGTACTGCTCTTCGATGCCGCGCCAGCGACGCCAGCCCAGCACGGTCGGCGCGTCGATCAGCAATATTCGGCGTACGACCGCGTCGCCGGCGAGGCGGATCCAGGCCATCTCCGCCGCCTTGAGCAGGCTGCAAGCCTCGGTCTCCCCGCTGGCTGTGGCAGCGGCGAGGGTGGCTTCACCGACCTGCGCATGGACTGCCTCCACAACCGCCTCGAACAGGCGGTCTTTGCTCGCGAAGTGGTGATATAGCGATCCGCGACTTACTCCAGCATGCTCCAGGACGGCCTCGATCGAAGTGCCCTCATAGCCTCGGTCGGCGAACAACTCCGTCGCCACCTCGACCAGGTGTTGCCGGGTCGCCTGCCCCCGGTCAACGCGTCGATCCACACTCTCCTCCAGTTGCCAAACCGACAGTCGGTTTAATAACCTCCAGACCAACGGTCGGTTTCTTGGTGTTATCGCCGTTCACTCTACGATCACGGAGGGCAACCGATGTTCCTGACCGGGTTCGACGACTACCGCCACACCGTACGCACCCAGTCCGGCGAGGTGAGTTATGTCGAGATCGGCACCGGTCCGGCGGCGCTGTTCGTGCACGGGATCGCGACCAACGCCTACGTCTGGCACAACCTGATTCCGCTGCTTGCCGACACGCGACGCTGCGTCGCCATCGACCTCCCGCTCCATGGGCAGAGCCTGGCCGCACCCGAACACCAACTCACGGTCGGCGCGTTCGCCGACACGCTCGCCGAGGTCTGCGCGGGCGCGCGTCTCGGCCAGGTCGACCTGGTCGGCCACGACACCGGTGGTGCGGTCGCCCAGATCTTCGCTGCCCGCCATCCCGAACTGGTACGCACGCTGACCCTGACCAACTGCGAGACGCGTGACAACATCCCACCGGCCGCGATGGCTGCCACCGTGGAGGCGGCTCGCGCCGGCCAACTCGCGGCGGCGGCTCCGGCGATCCTCACTGACCCCGCCGCCGCCCGGGCGTTCTTCGCCACCGGCTACCAGGACCCGCAGTTCTTGAGCGCGGAGTTGATTGACGCGTTCCTCAAACCGGTCATCGGCACTCCGGAGGCCGCGGCACGCTTCCAGGCACTGATCGCCGGGCTGGGGCCGGATGACCTGCTCGCCGCCGAGCCGGCTCTGCGTGCTCTGCGCGTACCGACACTGATCGCCTGGGCGACCGACGATGAGTTCTTCGACTTGAAGTGGGCGCACTGGTTGTACGACACCATCCCCGGCGCACGTGACCTGGTAGAGATCGCCGACGGAAAGCTCTTCTTCCCTCATGAGCGCGCCGACGAACTCTCCTCGCACATCCGTCGCCATTGGGCCACCGCCGACCGAAGCTGACCGAGGCCAAACCGCCTTACCTCGAGTACACGCACGGATATCGCCACTAAGGCACTGCGGCGACTTGGGGTCGTCGGAGCGAGGCTCCCGAGGAGAAGTGGACCTCCACGACTTGGCACCTACTGGTGCGCAGTTGGAGGATCACAAGGCGGCTGCCCCTGGATCAGGCGCTGGTCGCACCTGTGCCGGGCGGGAGGGTCTGGTCGAGCTGGTACAGACCGAGGATCACGCTGTAGGGCCGGCCGTCCGCATCGTCCGGCTGGCCGGCCAGGTCGCGGAGGATCGTCGTGAGCCGCTCGGCGTGCCGAGGGGTCAGTCTGAGCGTCCGCAGCGCTAGAAAAACGCCGGGCTCCGCCGCGGCGAAGGCGCTGGACTCTTCCTCGGCGGGCACGGCTTGGCTGACATCCGGGCCGGACATGGTGCGCCGGTAGTACTGCTCGGTGCCGCCGCGGACCCGCTGTGTCCCCGCAAGCTCGACCAGCCCGGCGTCGGCGAGCACCTTCAGGTGGTGCGCGACGTTGCCCTTGTTACTGTCCAGCGCCACGGCGAGTTGACTGATGGTCGCCTCCCCTCCGGCGAGGGCGGCCAGTAGCCGGTGCCGCATCGGGTGGCCCAGCGCCTTGAATTGGCTGGTGGCGGCATCGTCAACGTCGCCATCGACGCTCTGGCCCACGGCCTGCACTCGTCGGTATCAGCTGCTCAGTGGACGATCAACGGCTATTTGCTCGCGCTTGGCATGGCGGTGCCCATCGCCGGATGGGCGATGGAACGCTTCGGGGCAAAAGCGGCGTGGCAAAGCGCCCTGGCCTTGTTCATGGCCGGCTCGATCCTTGCGAGCCTGGCGTGGAACATGGACGCCCTCATCATCTTCCGGGCGCTCCAAGGCCTGGCCGGTGGACTGCTCTATCCGATCCTGGCCAACGTGCTGGTCCGGGCGTCCGGGGGCCGCAACCTCGGTCGGGTCGCGGCCGCGCTCAGCCTTCCCGGCGTGCTCGGACCGATCCTCGGGCCGGTCATCGGAGGCGTGATCGTCGCGGATCTGTCGTGGCGATGGGTGTTCTGGATCAACGTGCCCATCGCGGTCGTCGGCCTCGTCCTCGCCTGGCGCGGCCTGGAGCCAGGCACCGGACGCAAGAACGCCTACTTGGACCTCACCGGCCTCTTCCTACTCTCACCGGCGCTGGCCGCCATCATTTTCGGGTTCACCGAAGTCGGCATCCACGCCGGCTTCGACCACCTCGTTGTCGTCGTCCCCCTTACCGCCGGCGTCGCGCTCCTTGCCGTCTTCGTCTTTCACGCGTTGCGCACCTCACGGCCGGCGCTCGTCGACATGCGGTTGTTCAAGGTTCGCACCTTCGCGGCATCGACGGTGCTGCTGTTCGTCTCCGGCGTCGCCCTCTATGGCGCCCTGTTGCTTCTGCCGCTCTACTACCAGGCCCTGCGCGGCAAGACCGCGCTCGACGCCGGGCTCCTCCTCGCCCCGCAAGGACTCGGGATGCTGCTCACCAGGACCAAAGCGGGCAAGCTCACCGACCGCGTCGGCTCCCGGCCCGTCGTGCTCGGCGGGCTCCTGCTCATGGTCATCGGCACCGCCGCCTACACCCAGGCCGGCACTCACACCAACGACATCCTGCTCGGCCTCAGCCTCCTCGTCAGAGGCGCCGGATTCGGTGCGGTGACCATCCTCCTCATGGCGACCGCCTATATCGGGCTCCGACGCGAGCAGATACCCCACGCCAGCGCCGCTACTCGCATCGCCCAACAAGTCGGCGGCTCCTTCGGCGCAGCGATCACGGCCATGATCATCCAAGCCGAACTCACCGCCCACCGCACCGGAGGGCTCGCGGGTAGAGCCACCGCGTTCGACAACGCCTTCTGGTGGACGCTCGCCCTCACCGCCATCGCCGTCATCCCCGCCCTGGCCCTCCCACGACACCGCGGAAAACCAGATGCGACGACATAGGGCGCGGCAGCCGAGGAGGACCGCAGCGCGTACGTTCACCTGGGTTCCCCGAGCCGGCGACGTGAGCGCGTACATCGACGCCCAGTTCGACCGGGCCCGGGCCGGAAGGCTCGCCCCGGCCGACCTGCTCCGCGAACGGATCGACGGAGCCATCGGGCTGTAGGTCCCCTTTTGGATCTGCGCAGATCACGAGGTCGAGGTCAGTTGGCGGCCAGCACTGCCGCGAGGCCTTCTTGCAGATCCTTGATGAAGTACTCGGGAACCTCCAGCGACGGGAAATGTCCCCCGGTTTCGGGCGACCTCCATCGGACGATCTGTCGGTACCGCTCCTGTGCCCAGGGACGCGGACACTTCTCGATGTCGCGGGGATACATGCTGATTGCCGACGGGACGTCGACCCGAAGTTCGGGGTCGAGCGAGTTGTGGCTTTCGTAGTAAATGCGGGCTGACGATGCGCCGGTCCGCGTCAGCCAATACAGGGTGACGTCGTCAAGAATGCGGTCTCTGGAAATCGTCTCGAACGGGCTATCTTCGGTATCCGTCCACTCAGCGAACTTGTCAAGGATCCAGGCGAGAAGCCCGACCGGTGAGTCGACGAGCGAGTAGCCGATGGTCTGCGGTCGGGTCGCCTGCTGCTTCGCGTACGCCGCGCGGTGGCGCCAGAAATCGCGGGTGTCCTCGGTCCATTTGCGCTCGGTCGCCGTCAGCCCGTCCGTTGTCAGCCCGGGCGGTGCCTGCGCGAGCGTTGTGTGGATGCCGAGAACGTGCGCCGGGAACCTGCCGGCGAGGATCGTGGTGATCACGCCTCCCCAGTCGCCGCCGTGGGCCACGAACTTGCTGTAGCCGAGCCTTTCCATCAGTTCCACCCATGCGGCCGCGATCTTTTCGGTTCCCCACCCGGTGGTGGTCGGCTTGTCGCTGTAGCCGAAGCCTGGCAACGACGGGACCACGACGTGGAACGCCGGCGTGTCTGCGTCTTTCGGATCTGCCAGTTCGTCTACTACATCGATGAACTCAGCGATGCTGCCCGGCCAGCCGTGCGTCAAGATCAGAGGAGTGGCGTCCGCGCGCGCTGATCGGCGGTGCAGGAAGTGGATTCCCAGATCATCAATGGTCGTACGGAACTGGCCGATCCGGTTGAGGCGCGCTTCGAACGACCGCCAGTTGTATCCGGTGCGCCAGTAGTTCACGACATCGACGAGGTCGGCGCGGGGTACGCCCTGTTCCCATCGGCGAGGACCGGGCGCTGCGCGATGGACCGTCTCGGCTTCCGGCAGCCGCGCCGCGACAAGTCGCGCGCGCAGGTCGTCGAGGTCAGCGTCGGTTGCGTGGGCTTCGAATGCTTGCACGTCGCTGGTCAGACGGTTCATGAGGCGTTGCCGCCGGAGTGGGCTGTCGTGGTGACAACGCCACGGTCGGTGCCGGGCGCAGCGTCGGCGACGCACCGATGCGTGGTCATGAGACCTCCTGCTCATCGTGGAACCGGCTTAGGCCTGTCTAGAACCGGCTAAGACGGTTCTAACATGTCTCGATGCCGGTGTACAACCGGCTAAGGTGGTTCCATGCGTGCTCGGTTCCCCGACTTCCGCCTCGGTAGCGTGCTGGCGACCAGCTTCACGGGGACTCTGACGGAGCGTCGCGGCAACGCCGTGGAGCGCATTCCCACGCCGCACCGACTCGTCGACTGGCTGACGGTGAACGGCCTCGCCGTGGAGTCCTGCACCACCGCCCAGCTCGAACGCGCTTGGGAACTGAGGGAAGCAATTCACGCCGCCGCGACAGCGGCCGCGACCCAAGACGCTCTCCCTGCGTCTGCCGTCCAGGTCATCAATGACTGCAGCACTCAGGGCCGGGCCGCGGCCATCCTGACGCCCGAGGGCGACCGGCGATGGCAACTCAGCTCGGCTTCCTGCGTAGAAGATGCCCTAGGCGTGATCGCCGCCGACGCGATCAGCATCATCGCAGGCGAACGAGACGGAAAATTGGCCTTGTGCGCATCGCCGACCTGCCAAGCCGCCTTCTTCGACACGAGCCAAAGTCGCACCCGCAAATGGTGTGACATGAACACGTGCGGGAATCGTCAGAAGAAAGCGCGCTTCAATGCCAACCAGCGCAAAAGCCCACCAGCAATGTAATCGTTGCCCTCGGCACGGAGCCCGCTACCGCCAACGTCCTGTTCACCACCGCACCGGCCGGGCCATCCATTCTGCCGGTCGATATCGACGCCGAGCCCGCCCAGCCGGGCCCCACCGGCCACCGGCCGCCGCGCGTACGCGACACCTTAAAAGCCGTGGTCTGCGACGACCGCGCCGAACACCCGGCCGGCAGGGTCCCACGCCTCGAAGGTCGCCACCTCAACCTCGCCCCCCGTCCGCGCGTCGGGATAGACGCCGAGCACCGTGCAGCCGGCGGCCTGGAACTGCCGGGCCTCCTGGGACCGGCACCGTCGCGAGAGGGCACCCCGTCGGGTGCCGACGCTGTGAACAAGGTCGTGACCACGGTCATCGCCGATGTCGTGCAAAGACGGCTGCTGTGAACCGCCTGACGGCAAACCGCTCGACGCAAGGTAGCCGTCGGGGTCGGTAACGAGGGTTCGTCATACGATGCAGGCTCGCAATTGAAGTCGACTTTAGGTCAAGTCAAATGGCGGAATCACCCCTGATCGACATCGGCGACGTCGTGAAGCGCACCGGCTTCGCGGCCTCGACCCTGCGCTACTACGAGAAGCTCGGCCTGATCACTTCCGCCGGCCGCCATGGGCAACGGCGCCTCTATGACCCTCAGATCATCGACCGGCTCGCCACGATCGCCGCGGCCACGCAGGCCGGCTTCCGCCTCGATGAACTGGCCAAACTCCTGGACGGTGCCAGCGACCAGGATCGGCAACTGCGCGACAGTCTCCGCGCCAAGGCCGACGAACTCGACGTCAGCATCGCCCGGCTCACCGCGGCCCGGGACCGGCTCCGCCACGCCGCGGGCTGTCCGGCGACACCCATCTGGAACTGCCCGGACTTCCTCCGCGACATCGAACAGCATCTACCCGCCCGGCGCAGGGCGTCCGGTTGATCGCCGCCGTCTCCAGCGCCTGCCCAAAGACAACAGGCCGACCCGCCGTCTCCGGTCCTCACGCGGATGTGCCCACCGCCGGCTTCCGTGACGGCTCGCCGGGACCACAGAGTCGCAGGGCGTTAAGTCGCCGCTCGCAGGCACGCCGCTGCACCAGCGACAGCCCGGTGACCACGGCGCCGAGGGACAGCCAGCCGACCGGCCCGAGGGGCAGTACCGCCCCGGTCAGCAGCGGAGGCCCGGCGGACCGCTGGACGGACTGGGCCATTCCGGCCACGCCGAGGTACGCCGCCCGCGCCTCCCGGGGTGCGAGCGAGACCGCCAGCTCCCAGGAGCTCACCGAACGGGCCAGCTCGGCCAGCGTGATCAGTGCCGCCGCGGCGAGCAGCCCGGCCGAGGCGGCCCACGGCCCCGCCCCGACGACCGCCGCCATGACCGCACAGCTCGTCAGCAGCGTCAGTCCGTACAGCGTCAGAACCCGCGCCGCGCGGCGCGGGCCCTCGGTCCTCGCCGACACCCGCATCTGCAGGGCCACGACCAGCACCGTGTTGATCACAAGGAAGGCCGGGACAAGCGCGTGCGGCGCGGCCGTACGGTTCACGAGCCACAGCGGCAGCCCCACCTTGAGGATCGAGTCGTCCAGGTTCATCGGGGTGTCGAGCAGCACGAACAGCAGGTAGCCCCTGTCCCGCCAGGGGCTCCGCGGGACCATCGCCGTCGTACGGGCGGGTCGCGAGGCCGAACGCGCCGCACCGAGGGGCTCCCGGGTGCGCCACACCATGGCCGCCGCGACGAGGAACGACAGCGCGTTCACTCCGATCAAGGCGCGGTAGGCGCCGGTGGTTCCCACGGCGAGCCCCAGCGCGGCGATGCCCGCGCCCAGTGCGTACGCGGCGTTCACGGCACTCCTCGACAGGGCACGGAACGTCGAGCGCCGCTCCCCTGCCACCTCGGTCGCGAACAGCATCTCCAGCATCTTCGCCGCGCCGTCCCCCACGTACATGACGGCGACCGCGGGCAGCAGTACGGCGAAGGCGCCGGAGAACGGCAACAGGCAGAGGACTCCGAGACGCATCAGGTGGCAGCCGACGAGCAGGGGCCGCAACGGGAACCGCCCGGCGAGTCGACCCGCCAGGGGCGATCCAACGATGCCCGCCATCCCGGCGATACCCAGCATCAGACCGATCTGCCCGGCGTTCAGCCGAGCCACGAACGCGAAGTACAGAACCGAGGACGCGGCCCACACCCCGGTCCCCGCCCGATCGACGAACTGCGCACCCAGCATGATCCGCGCGTCACGGCCACCGGGCGGATGACGCAGCTGAGCCACGAGACCGTCTCCGCGCCGCCGAGGTCCCTTTCCCCTGCGCCCCATGGCCGCCCCCGATCCGCATCAAAAATCTTGACGTCAAGAGATCGGAGGTATCCTGCACTCGCCACAAGCTCGACGTCAAGACTCTTGACGTCGAGCTACATGTCCATGCAATACTGTCCGCGTTTATGATCTATATGCTTTATGTCGGTTACTGGCGTTCATTGCACCCGAGCGATGGAAGTAACCGCAATCCTTGCGGAATGCCAATAGGCATTCTGTCGCTTTTCATTTCCGCGATTTCTGTCGCACCTCTCCTCGTCGCCACGGTCAAAAAGTGGGTCGGATGGTGGTGGGCGACGGCGCACTACGTGCTCGTCACGGCTTCGGTCGGGCTCATCGTCTGCGCCGCGCTGTACGACAGGAGTGGAATCTAGTGTCGCATTAGGCAACGTTCGCGATCGCCTATGAACGCCGTCTCTGAGGTCGAGCCGGTCAATCCGCATCGACCAACGTCGGATCTTCGTCCACGGAGTGGTGGAGGTGCCCGACCGCACCGTCGCCGGCGTCCGTGGTGCCGATGAGCTGCCAAAGGCCGTCGTCGGCGTCGTTACCTATGAGCAGGACGGGCTCACGAAGCTCGAAGACCTCGACGGTCTGGATGCAGCGGGTGCCCAGGAGCCAGTGCCGCATCCACCGCGCGCGTCGATCGCGCTCCATGACGTGGTCCGCGACCCACCATACGAACGGCAGATCCTCGTGGGCGCGTGCCTGGTCCGCCGTCAGGTCCGGTCCGCCCTGTGGCACCTGCTCGTACGGCTCGTCGATGAGCGAGAACGCGTGGCCGTCCTCGTGCTCGAACACCACAGCGTGGAACGTGCCGCCGCCGGGATTGCCGACGCCGATTCCAATCGACAGCCGAGCGACGTGCGGCTCCGACCCCGTGGTCCAGCCGAACGCGTACGAGGCCAGTTCGCCCCGAGGGCCGACGAATTCCCCGAAGGCCCGGCGGTCCATGCCGGTGGCCTCCGAAGTCGGCACCTCGACGAGCCGACCTTCCAGAACCTGGATGTCCACGCGGCCAACCTAGCCGAGCTCGGACGCCGATACGGCAGGACTTCGGGACAGAAGTGCGGCACGTCGGTGTGCAGGGTCGTCGAGGGCCATGGTGGTCGTTCGGCATGACCGGTCAATGGCTGAATGGTTCGTAGAAAGAATCGACGGCGGGCTGGCCGGTGTAATTCGGGCCGGCTTGGTCATCGGCCCCGAGATAACGGTAGGGGAGCCGGATCTTCGCACCGCCATGACGGGAGATCCGGCGGCGAGCAGAATCGTAGACGAACCCTTGCCGGCGCAGTTCGGCCGTGAGCCGACGGCCGGCCGGTCTTCCATCCGCGGAGCGGACCGAACGGACGTCGAAATTGGCGACGAACAGCCCGTTGTCGGCGAGCCAGGAGGCTATACGCGTCAGCGCGCCGAGTTTGTCGCCAACGTAGTGCAACCCATGCACGCACGTGATCAGGTCGAACCGGCCGTCGGGCACCCACTCGGTCACCGAACCGGTGACCAGCTGCAATGCCGGCGGGAAGAAACCCGCCGCGAAGTGGTCCACCAGGTCCAGCCCGACGATCTCCACCCGCCCCGCCGTGTCCCGGCCGGCCAGGAGCCGGGCGGCCTCTGCCGGCGCGCGCCCGCTTCCACAGCACACGTCCAGCCACCGTACGCCCGCCCTCGCACGGCCGGTGAGTTCCGCGATGATGTCCACGCCGAGCTCACGGCCATAACCGTTCGAACCGCTGAGCGACCGCTCACGATTCATCACGCAGTTCGCCACCACCGAAGAACTCTCCAGGGCGGCGTCGTCCAACAATCTCATCGGCATGCCGCGCGGAATTTCCATGCCGCTGCCTCAGTATCTGCTGCCGGGCTGCGCGATGTCCGGGCCGCCGGTGTGCGGCGTCGGCGGGTAATCGCGATGCGGCTCCGGAAGCGCCGCCACACACGCCGCGGAGCACGCGTTCACCAGGAGCGGGAGCACGTCGGTGCCGACCAGGCAAGAAATCCACACCTGACGCAGCTCATGGTCGACCGGCCCGCCGCAGACACTGCAGTTCCGTACCGCGTCGGCACCCCACACGGCTGGGTCGAGCGCGGCGAAATCCGCATCCCCCGCGTCGGTCACGGGCCGCAGTGCCGGAAACGGTGGCCGGAACTTGAAGTTGCCGTACAGGACCCGCGTGCTCACCGTGCTGTCGGCGAGCCTTACGCACCGGGTCAGTTCGTACGGGTACCAATGCAACCGGTGCGAGGTGTAGGGCTCGAAGATCTCAAGGCTCGTCATGGCTCCGATCTCGGGCGGAATGCGCACCAGGTTCGTACCGTAGAGCACGAGATGTGTAACGGCGGTCAGCTTCGCGATCGTGGGCGGCAGCGTGACGATCTGCCGTCGCTCCAGGGCGCTCATTTCCACGAACGGTTTGAACACCGTCCGCCCGTCTGCGGCCGCCTCATCGATCAGCGCCAGCAGATGCCGCCAACCCGGCGCCTCGGTGTCCTGCCGGTCCCCGTGAAAGGAAACGGTCGCCGGCCGGGTCGCGATCGAATGGCCAACGCAGCGGCACCGATCCCGGTCAGGCCCGCCTGACATTGACCCGACGGCGTCCGCGAACCGGTTGGGCAACAACTGCGGTTCGACCTCATCCGTACCCATCTGAGAAACGTATCCCCGGGACGGCATCGAGACACCGCGATCAGGGGCGATGTGCGCGGAGGCCGTCGACGAGGATCGACAGCAACCGCGGTCCTCGCGCGTCGAGTTCGGCGTCGTCCAGTCGCGACAACCAGCTGATGAGCACGATGACGTCTCGGGCTTCGGCGTCGGCGCGGACGCTGCCGTCCGAGCGACCGGCGGCCAGCAGCAGTTCCACCGCCTCACCGATCGGGCCGAGGCTGTGGGCGGCGAGGTCACGCCACGTCGCCGCCTCGACGGCGGCGAACACATCGCGCTTGACCCGGGCGTAGGCGGCCACCCGGTCGAACCACGCCGCCAACGCGTCCAGCGGCCGATGACTCGCCAGCAGCCGCGGAGCCGCGGCGACCAGCTCTTCCACGTCACGGCGGTACACCTCGGCGAGGAGGTCCTCACGTGTCGGGAAGTGCCGGTAGAGCGTGCCCTGCCCGATGCCGCAGGCCTTCGCGACCGCGTTGAGCTTCAGCTCTCCCGGCTCGTGCACGAGATCGCGCGCCGCTTGAAGGATCCGTTCGCGGTTGCGCTGTGCGTCCGCGCGCCGTGTTCCGCCGCCCTGGGCAGAACCGGACACATGTCCGCTAAGGTGGTCGGAGTAACCGGACATGTGTCCATTTTAGCCAGAGGATCTTCATGACCATAGACAGCAAGGTCGTCGCCATCACCGGCGCCAGCAGCGGAATCGGTGAGGCGACGGCTCGCCACCTCTCCTCACTCGGTGCGGCCGTCGTCCTCGGCGCCCGCCGCACCGACCGGCTGGACCGGCTGGTCGCCGAGATCGAAGCCGCCGGCGGCGAGGCGGTCGCCACACGCGTGGACGTCACCGACCCCGACGACCTCCACAAGCTCGTCACCGTCGCCGTCGAGCGCTTCGGCCGGCTGGACGTCCTGGTGGGCAACGCCGGGGTCAGCCGGATCAGCTCCATCGCCGACCTGGACGTCGAGGGCTGGTCGGCGATGGTCGACGTGAACGTCAAGGGGATCCTGCACGGGATCGCCGCGGCCCTGCCGGTGTTCCGCCGTCAGGGCGGTGGTCACCTCGTCACCGTGGTCTCGACCTCCGGCCTGAAGATCGTCCCCACCCAGGCGGTGTACGCCGGGACGAAGAACGCGGTACGGACCCTCCTGGAGGGCCTGCGGCAGGAGAGCACCGACGGGGTGCTGCGGACGACGTCGATCTCCCCGGGCTACGTCCGCACCGAGCTCATCGACAACGCCGTCGACGATCCGGCCGTACGCGAACAGGCCCGGCGGAACATGGCCGAACTCGGAATCGATCCCCTGGCGGTGGCCCGGGCGATCGCCTTCGTGATCGACCAACCCGACGACGTCGAGATCGGGGACCTGACCATCCGACCGACTCGCCAGGGATGATCTCCCGACACACCTTCGGCGAGGCAGATACTGGCGCGGAGTCCGGTGCCGGCCGACCACCAGGAAGCCTTCGATCTGCTGTGGCGGCTGCGCGGCGATCTCCTGAGCGCGCCCGATCCCGCCGATCGCGGGGTTGCCGTACGGACGTTCCGCCTCGTGTACGAACAGCTCGTACTGCTGCCGGCCAACAAGGGGCCCGGCCTTCATCTCCTATCTGTGCGGGCGGGAGCGAACGGTCGTCGGACTCGCCCAGTCCCTGCTGCGGCGGCCGGCCGGCACCGTCAGCCGGGTCCTCAACGGGCCGACCGACCCCGACGCCTGATCGCCGCCGGCCGAAGAGGACGACCATCACCGATTGACCCGGGCTTGCCTACCATCGAAATAGCAGGAGTGGTGAGCAGGCGCGGGAGGCGTGCGGACCAGTAGGTGAGGTGACCATGGGATCAAAGGCCCTGTCATCGCAACGCGGCCCGGGCATGGGTACGGAACCGGAACATGGCCGGCCGGCCCTCGTCGATCGGTGGCGCGAGTCGGCGGACCGGCACCTCGACCCCACGAAGCGGTCTCTCCTGGCGATGTGGATCTCCTTCGGTACCACCTGGGGCACCGTCCGGTTGATCACACACGGCATCCGGGGCGGGTGGCTGCCCTGGGGGAACATCTCGACGGGCGGCCGGCATCTGCACCACTACAACCTCGGCATCGCCACGCTCGCCGGCGTCGGCCTGATCGCGGTGCGCGGTGACGAACGGGCCGTGGGGCACCCCGCGATCGCCGCCGCGTACGGCGCCGGCACCGCGTTGATCACCGATGAGTTCGCCCTGCTGCTGGACCTGCGGGACGTCTACTGGGCGAAGCAGGGGCGGCTCAGCGTGGACGTCTGCCTGGGCATTCTGTCCGTGCTCGGCACGTACCTGACCGCCCGGCCGTTCTGGCACGAGATCGCGACGGTGACCCGCCACCACGTCGGCGCCGCGGCCAGGCGGCGCCTGGCACCCGCCCCGTGAAGCTCCGGAAGCAGGCCGGTCCCCCTGAAGGAGCCTCGTCGGCGAGCCCGGATCCTCCAGGGGGTTCGTCGGCCTAGGTCGGCGCCCCGGGGAAGGAGGGGTACCGCCGTGGCGGTTCTCAGCCGGTGAACGCCTTGGCGAAGGCGTCCGCCTGCTGGTCGATGCTGCTGCACGTCGGGCTGGCGGTGCTCTGCGGGCCGCCGGGGCAGGGCTTGTCGCGCGTCGCGGACCACATCGACGTCCAGGCCAGGTTCTTCTCCTTGGCGAACGCGGCCACCTTGGTCGCGTCGGCCGGCCGGAAGACCTCGGTGCTGGTGTCGTTGACGCCGATCATCGGAGTGATGGCGATCCTGCTCCAGGCATCGCCGACACCGAGGGCCTGCTCGACCTGCTTCTCCGTGGAGGTGGCCGCCTGAACGGCGTAGTCGCCCATCCTGCCGTCCGGGTTCGGCGCCTGACCGTCGCCGTAGTCCATGGCCATGATGTTCACCGCCGAGACCTCGACGCCCTTGGCCTTGGCACCCGAGACCACGTTCACCCCGTCCTGGGTGAGCCCGCTGGGCAGCACCGGCAGGGTGAGTGAGACCTCGAGTCCACTGACCTGCTTCTGCAGCGTCGCGATGGCCTCGGCTCGCCGGTCGTTCGCGGCCTTGTCGGCGATCGCGGCGCCTTCGACGTCGAAGTCGACCTTCGTCAGATCGAAGGTGTCGACCACCTTCTTGTACGCGGCGGCAAGGTCCGCGGCGCTCGAACACGCCTGGGCGAGTTCCACGCCGTTCGCGCCGCCGAAGGAGACCCGCACGTCGCCGCCTGCCGCACGCAGGTCGTTGATCTTCTTGGCCACCTCGTTGTCGCCCAGTTCCTGCGAGCCGCCCCACTTGGGCACGCAACCACCGCCGGAGACGACGAACGCCAGGTTGAACGTCTTGACGCCGGTCCGCTTCGCCGCGTCCACCAGGTCGTACGGCGGGTACAGGCCGACGTCGACGTACGGGGCGAAGCCGCTCGACGCCGCGTCACGGGAGAGCGTGGCCGTGGTGGTGGTCACGGCCCGCTTGTGCCGGGCGGGATGGCCGCCGTGCCGCGCGGCGGGCTGCTGGTAGGACGCGCTGTACGCCGTCTCGGCCGGTCCGGCGCCGGTGGCGAGGAGGGCGACTCCACCGGCGCCGACGACGGCGGCCAGACCGCTCGTGGCCCACAGGGCCGGCCGATGACGACGGCGCCGTGCTCGGTGCGCTCTCATGACGGATTCCTCCTTGAAAAGGCGGGGGTTTCGCGGAGTTGCGCCTGCAGGGCGGTACGACCGTACGGCGCCCGGACCCGCCGGAGGCCGGTCCTAAGGCGCACTTAAGGACGACCTGAACGCGCGCTAAACCCGCCGGCTCCCCGCCATGGCCGATGGTCGTCACGCGCGTCTCAGGTGGCCGGGCGCTTGGGCGGTCAGAGCGTGCGCAGCGCCTCCGTGGGGGAAAGACGGGCGGCTCGCAAGGCCGGTAGCAGGCCGGCGATCGCACCGATCACGATCGCGGCGCCGATCCCGCCGGCCCACGCCTCGGCCGGGATGACCACCGCCCAGCCTTTCGTGTTCGCGTAGATCGCGGTGGTCAGCGCTCCGGCCGCGACTCCGGCCACCCCGCCGAGCAACGCGAGCATGACCGCTTCGGACAGGAACTGGGTGCGGATCTGTCCCCGGGTCGCACCGAGCGCCCGGCGCAGGCCGATCTCCGATCGGCGTTCCAGCACCGAGATGATCATGATGTTCGCGACACCTACCGCGCCCACGATCAGCGCCACCAGCCCGAGCCCGAGGAACAGGCTGTTGAACGCGCCCTTCGCGGCGGCCCGCGCGGTGAGCGCGTCGGAGGGCTGGCTGACGTCGACGTCGCCGGGCGCCTCGGGGTTCGCGGTCCGCGCGAGCACTCCCTGCACCGACTCCACCTTGTCCGTACGGGCCCGTACGTAGACCGTCGTCGGCGGTCCGGCCACCGCCTTGCCCTTGTCGACGGTCGTGTAGCTGAGGTAACGCTCGGCGGCCGGGTAGCCGATCAGGGCGCTGGTGTCGATGTCGGCCGACAGCGTCGCGGGCTTCAGGATGCCGGTGACGTAGAACCACTGGTTCTTCAGCCAGATCCGCTGTCCCGGATAGACGCGATCGATCCCGAGACGCTGCGCCGCGAGCGCACCGAGCACGGTGACCGGCTGGCGTTCGGTCGCCGGGTTCAGCCAGCGGCCCTGTGCCACGCCGGTTCCGACCACGTCGGGGAGGTTGAGGCTGGCGGCCCGGACCTTCAGCGCGTTGGTGTCGACCACCGGGATCAGCGGGCTGCGGTACACGTTCGTGTTGTCGATGGCCCCGGCGTGCGCCACGTGCTCGACGTCGGGCAGGTGGGAGATCCGTTGCGGCGCGGCGACCGGGAGCTGCGCCGGCCCGCCGGTGAACGACTGGCCGGTGTTCGCGGTCAGCAGGTTCGTGCCGAGCTGGTCGATCTCTTTCAGCAGCCCGGCCTGGGAGGACGCGGACAGGCCGAGCACGGCCACGATCGCCGCGGTGCCGATCGCTATCCCGAGCGCGGACAGGGCGGCCCGCAGGCGGCGGGCCCGGATTCCGATACCGGCCACGCGCAGCTGGTCGGACAGCCTCATACGTCCTCCGTTGTACGCGCCGCGCTGTCGGCGACGATCTGCCCGTCGAGGACCTGCAACCGGCGGGGAAGCCGCGCGGCCAGCCCGCCGTCGTGCGTGATCATGAGGATCGTCGCCCCGTCGGCGTTGAGCTCGTGCAGCAGCTCGATGATGGCCGCGCCCGTCCTGCTGTCGAGGTTGCCGGTCGGCTCGTCGGCGAGCACGATGGCCGGGCGGCCGACCAGAGCGCGGGCGATCGCCACGCGCTGGCGCTGTCCGCCCGAGAGCTGGCCCGGACGGAAGCCCGCCCGGTCCTCCAGCCCGACCCGGACGAGCGCCTCGGCGGCGCGCTCGCGCCGCTCGGCGGGTCTCGCGCCGCCGTACAGCAGGCCGTCGGCGACGTTCTCCAGGACGGTGGCGTGCTCGGACAGGTGGAACTGCTGGAAGACGAAGCCGATGCTGCGCGCCCGCAGGGCGGCGAGCCGGCGGTCGGTGAGCGTCGCGACGTCCTGTCCGTCGATCCGTACGGTGCCGCCGCTGGGCCGGTCGAGCGTGCCGAGGATGTGCAGCAACGTGGACTTGCCCGATCCCGACGGGCCGACGATCGCGACCAGCTCCCCGCTCCGTACGGTGAAGCTCACTCCGCGCAGCGCGTGGACGGGAGGCTGCGTGCCGTACGTCTTGGTGACCTGCTCCAGCTCGATGACGTTCTCGCTCATGTCGACGGCACCACCACTCGGTCACCGGCCGACAGGGCCCCGGAGACCTGCACCTGCCCGTTGGCGTCGTCGAACAGTCCCAGCGTGACCGGAACGATCCGGGTCTGGCCGGGGTCCCCCGCCGCGACCTCGACCGCGTATCCCCCGCCGGCCTGGCCGATGAGCGCGGTCACCGGCACGATCAGCGCGTGCTCGACGCCGTCCGTGGTGATCTGGACCTGGACCGGCGCCTGGTCAAGGGTGCCGGCGTCCTTCGGGTGCTCGAGCGTGATGTAGACCGGGAGCGTGGCGGCCCCGGAGTCGGAGTCGTCCTTGCCGGAGGATGTGGCGACCGTGCCGATCCGGCGGACCACGCCGGACGTGATCCGGTTGTCCGGCAGCGTGATCTGCGCCCGATCGCCCTTCTTGACCTCGGACTGCTGGGAGGCGTCGAGCTTCACGGTCACCTCGCGCCGGTTCGACGACGCCTCCATGATCGGACGGCCCGAGCCCGCGCTGGTGCCGTTCTTGGCCGTCACCTTGCTGATCCGCAGTGGGCCGGGCAGGAACACCGCCTGGCCGAGGTTCAGCCTGCCCGTCACGTCCGCGCCGCGCTTGTCCTGGAGCTTTTCCAGGGCCTCCGCGGTCGCCGCGCCGAAATAGTGCGAATCGGGGTCGAGCTCGGTCTTGTCGGCGTAGCCCTCGTTCACCAGCGTCGTGTTCAGCGCCTGGACGTCCTTGCCGTGGTCGCCCTCGGCCAGGCTCCGGTACGCGGGTGTGCTTCCGCAGATCAGGATCACCGGTTTCTCCCCGACCTTGTACAGCGTCTCGCCGCAGTCGATCTGGGTCCCCACCGCCGGTACCCAGGTGTAGGTCCCGCTCGCCCGGTTGACCACCGAGTACGGGGTCCCGTCGGCGCGGGTCGAGTACGCGAGGGTCCCGCTCTGGCTGACCTGCGAGGACAGCGGGCCCTCTTGGACCGCCACCAGCGACGTGCCGTCGCCGGCCCTCGTGGCGGGCTTGCCGTCGTCGCCGTACAGGCCCGTCACGGCGAGAGCCACGCCACCGCCCGCGGCCACGAGCGCGAGGGCGACGCCGGCGCCGAGGAGCCCGCGCCTTCGCCGCCGCGGGGCCGGCGTCTCAGGGGAGACGCCGGCGCTGGCCGGAGTCCCGATCTCAGCCGTTGCCATTCCCGGAGCCCCCTCCCACGTCGGCCACGTCACGGCATGCGCTCAGCGCCTTCTTGAACTGCGGCGATTTGGTGTTGATCCGGCTCCTGTCCACCCTGAGGCGCCCGTCCTGCGGGTCGGGGAAGTTCGCTATGCCGTTCTTGCGCATACACTGGGCGAACTTCAGCCATTCTTTCTGGGCCTTGGCGATCTGCGCGGGGTCGTCCTTGGTCCCGGGCGGCTCCTGCGATTTGCACGCCTGCTGCGCCTTCTTGAACTGCGGCGAGTTTCGGTTCGGCCCTCCCGCCGCGATCACGAACCTGCCGTTCTTGTCGGGGTCGGGGAAGTCGGTCACGCCGTTCTCGCGCATGCACTGCGCGTACTTCACCGCCTGCTCCAGGGTGTTCGAGCCGGAGGAGCTGGATTTCGCGTCACCGGAGCCGCCGCATCCCGCGACGGTCAGGGCGAGGGCGGCGGCCGAGGCGGCCAGCAACTTGTTCACCGTTTTCCCTTTCCGAGGGGTATCGCGCACAAGGGTCATTTCTGCGGTCGGCCGGCCTTGCCGCGGACGATGTAGACGTTCATTTCGGTGAAGTCGAGGGTGACGTTGTAGGGCTTGTAGAAGCAGTGGGAGAAGTGGGCCGGAACGTCGAACCCGTAGGCCTGCGTCACGGGCATGTTCGGGTCCGTTTCGCAGTAGGCCTCCTCGGCGACGGCGTCGCCGAGGCGGACCTCCTTCGGGTAGCAGGGGTAGGCGACGGTCGGGTGGCTGTGGGCGAAGGTCTCGATCGGGCGGTCGTAGTCGGTGCGGATCCGCAGCTGCTCGGCCGTTTCCCCGTGCATGCCCGCGACCGTCTCGCCGGGTCCGCCGAAGTTCACGCCCACCACCCGTGGGCCGGAGCCGGCGATGCTGCCCCTGCTGTGCAGCATGTGCTCACGAGCCAGCCACAGCGGCAGGGGCTTGGCGCCCGCCCGTTCGGCGTCAGCGCGTGCCTTCTTGGCCGTTTCCGGAGTCCGGCGACGCAGGATCAGCGACCGGCCCGCGTAGTCGAAGGTGGTCAGGAAGTGGTAGAAGACCCACGTGCCGATCATGCCGTCGCTGGGCCCTCCGGGCGTGGCCGGGTCGGAGTCCGACCACGACACGGGGATGTTGCGCAGTTCGATGTCGCCCAGCTTGAAGGACTCCAGCACCCCGAAGTACTGCACCTTGGTGCCGTCGAGGTAGTCGATCCGTTGCTCGGCCACGGCGCTCAACCCGGCCTCCTCGGCTACTTCCGTGGACATGCCCAGCCACGGCTCGCCGGTGTAGAACGTGAAGCGCTTGGCCGGTCCGCCGTTGACCGAGGCCTCCACCAGCGGTTCCGGGTCCATCTGCTGCCATGGCACGTGCGCGATGTCGCCGTGAATCCGATACGCCTCGCCGCTGACCGCCGCGAACCATTTGGCGTAGGTCTCCTTGCCGGCCGCCTTCCAGCGGGGTACGGAGAGGGAGAATTCATCCTGCCGCATGTAGAAGTCGCCCAGAAGCTGGTTGGTTTCCTTGTCGCCGGGCGCGATTTCAAGGGCCATCGTGAAATACTTCTCGGCCTCGGGAAACTTGTTGGCCAGTAGCCCTACATAGCCGCGCCGACGGGCCGCGTTCAGGTTCGTGGGGTCCTGTTTCAGGATCTCCTCATACGCGCGGCCGGCCTGCTCGAACTTCCCGGCCTTGAACAGCGCGTCCGCGTCACTGCTGCCGGCCTGCGCCGTGGCCGCCTTTCCCAGCAGCGGCACGGTCGCGGCGGCACCGGCCACCACGGCGGCGCCCCGGAGCAGCGAACGCCGGTCCCATTCTCGGTCATCGGCCACGGCCTTCCCCTTTTTCCGATCACATTCCGAAGCCGGGGCACCATGCCCGCGGCATGGACTGCTGTCGTCCATGCCTCCACTCAAGACCGAAGAGTGTTGCGGTGGCGTATGCGATTTTCGATATGCCCGCGATACACGCGATTCCTCGAATCCCGGGCGTCAAGGAGTCCCTGAAAAAACCGGACTCAGTGGGCCCGGTTCGGGGACGATGCCTGCGGCGTGCCGGGAAGGCGAATGGTGACGAGGAGACCGCCGGTGGGACGGGGTGTGAGGTCGAGGGTCCCGTCGTGCGCTCGGACGATGCTGTGCACGATGGCCAGCCCGAGGCCGACGCCGGCGTGCTCGTCGGTGCGTCTGCGTTCGGTTCCGCGTTGGAAGGGTTCGGTGAGGGTCGGTACCAGTTCCGGTGGCAGCGGATGGCCGGTGTTCTCGACCCGCAGCACGCTCGCGTCGTGCCGGGATTCGGTGTGGATCGTCACGGTGCCGCCGGTGGGGAGGTTGTGGACGACGGCGTTCTGGACGAGGTTCGTCACCATCCGCAGGAGGAGCGCCCCGGAGCCGGCGGTCTTCGCCGTCCCGCCGGTGACCTCCAGCGTGATCTGGCGCTGTTCGGCGAGGGGAAGCAGCGTTTCGGTGGCTTCTTCGGCGATGAGGGAGAGGTCGACGGGCTCACGGGTGAAGACCCCGCGGTCGCTGCGGCTGAGCAGCAGGAGGGCCTCGGTGAGGTCGATCGCCCGCGTGTTGACGGTGTGGAGGCGTTCGATGAGCTCGCCCTGATCCCGCCCCGGGTCCTTGCGGGCGACGTCCAAGAGCGTCTGGGAGATCGCCAGCGGGGTGCGCAGCTCATGGGAGGCGTTCGCGGCGAATCGCTGCTGCTCGGCGACGTGGGATTCGAGCTGTTCGAGCATGGTGTCGAACACGTCGGCGAGTTCGCGGAACTCGTCTTCGGGGCCCGCCATACGGATCCGGTGCGACAGTGATCCGTTCGCGGCCATCCGTGCCGCGTCCGCGACCTGTGTGAGCGGAGCGAGCATCCGGCCGGCGAGGATCCATCCTCCCAGGAGGCCGAACACCAGGAGGAAGGCCAGTGTCGCGGCCGCGGCGGGGACGAAGCCGCGCAGGAGGTCGGAGCGGTTGGCCGCCACGATGATCACGCCGCCGAACGTCCTCCGGATGGTTTTGGGGTCGTCGTCGGGTACGTGGCGCAGCACGAACACCCACACCACGGCCAGCAGGAGAGCGCCGGCGAGGAGGAGGAATCCGGCGTAGCTGATGGTGAGCTTCACCCGGGCGCTGAGCCCTGGTCGCCTATTCATGAGTGCCGCCGGGGCGGGTGGTGTCCATGCCGGTGTCGATCCGGTAGCCGACGCCGGGCACCGTGGCGATGAGCCATGGTTCGCCGAGTCGTTTGCGCAGTGCCGAGACGGTGATGCGGACGGCGTTGGTGAAGGGGTCGGCGTTCTGGTCCCAGGCCCGCTCCAGGAGCTCCTCGGCGCTGACGACACCGCCTTGGGCGGCGACGAGGACGTCGAGCACGGCGAACTGCTTGCGGGTGAGCGCGACATAGCGTCCGTCGCGGAACACCTCCCGGCGAAAGGGGTCCAGCCGCAGGCCCGCGATCTCGCGGACCGGGGGCCGGGCGTGCGCGCGCCTGCGGTCCAGCGCCCGCAGCCGCATGACGAGCTCGCGAAGCTCGAACGGTTTGGTGAGGTAGTCATCGGCGCCGAGCTCGAACCCCGAAGCCTTGTCATCGATCCGGTCGGCGGCGGTGAGCATGAGGATCGGGATGCCGCTGCCGGAGGCGACGATCCGCCGGGCGATCTCGTCGCCGGAGGGGCCGGGGATGTCGCGGTCGAGGACCGCCAGGTCATAGGAGTTGACGCCGAGCAGTGCCAGGGCGGAGTCGCCGTCGCCGGCGATGTCGGCGGCGATCGCCTCCAGCCGCAGGCCATCACGTACGGCTTCGGCCAGGTAGGGCTCGTCCTCCACGATCAGCACGCGCATGCCCGAAGGCTAGACAGCACGACATATCGCCGGCATATGCAAACCCGACACGGCCCCCGGCACGGTGACCGCGATGCCCCGATCGGCCCTGATGACACCGGTCGGTCGCGACATCCGAGGTTATCATTCATGTTCGGTGAGTGACTACGGGAACGCGGTGGAGAGTCATGGCTCCTACGCGCTCTCGGTCGTACGCGTGCTCGACCATGCCGGAATGGTGGCCGGCGCCGGGTTCCTGGTCGCCCCCGACGTCGTGGCCACCTGCGCCCACGTCGTGACCGTCGCGGCCGACGGCGGTCCGCCCGCGGAGCCGGTGGTCGTCGACTTTCCGATGGCGCGTGCGGCCGGCGGCCCGCCGCCGCGTGGCCTCGCCCGGGTCACACGGTGGGCGCCCACCGAGGAGGACGGCAGCGGGGACGTGGCGCTGCTACGGCTGGAGACGGCGGCGCCGCCCGGGGCGCGGGTGCCCCCGATGCGCGGCGGCGGCGATCTGTGGGATCACGAGTTCCACGTGTTCGGCTTCCCCGCGGACATGGCCGACGGGGTGTGGGCCACCGGCCGGATCCGCGACGTCCAGGGCACCGGCTGGCTCCAGCTCCAGGGGGCGGCGACCGACCAGGGCATCGACGAGGGCTACAGCGGGTCGCCGGTCTGGGACGCCACGGTCGGGGCGGTCGTCGGCATGACCGTGGCCAGGGACCGGGATCGCGCGACCACCACCGCGTACGTCGTACCCATGGCCCAGGTGCTCGGCCTCGATCCGGACCTGCTGCCGTGCCCGTACCAGGGACTCGCCCCGTTCGACGAGGAGTACGCCGCCTTCTTCCACGGCCGCGATGAGGACGTCGGCCGGCTGGTCACCGCCGCGCGCCGGCACTCCGTCGTCGCCGTCGCGGGCCGGTCGGGGGTGGGCAAGTCCTCTCTCGTACGCGCGGGTCTGCTGCCGGTCCTGCGGCGGGAGGGCGCGGCGATCGCCGAGTGCAGGCTGGGCCCCGATGCGGCCACGTCGCTCGCGGCGGCGTTGGCCGGGCCGCTGAACCTCGACGCGGCGTCCCTGGCGGAGCGGCTGCGCGCCGGCCACGAGCCGCCGGTCGCCCCGCGGCCGGTCGTCCTCTTCATGGACCAGTTCGAAGAGGCGATCACCACCGACCCCGAGGGCGCGCGCGAGCTGCTGTCGCTGGCCGTGTCGCTCGCCGGCGACACCGGTCTGCGGGTGGTGCTGACGCTGCGATGGGAGTCGCTGGGCAGCCTGCTCACGCCGGAGCTGGCGGCGATGTTCGAGGACAGCACGGTGTTCGTCACGGCGATGAGCCGTCGCGGGCTGCGCGAGGCGATCGTCCGGCCGGCCGAGTACGCGCCGGGGCTGCACTTCGAGGACGGGCTCGTGGAGCGCATCCTCGACGACGCGGGCTCCGAACCGGGACGGCTGCCGCTCGTGGAGTCGCTGCTGACCGAGCTGTGGAGGGGGCGCCGCGGCGGTTCGCTGACGCTGCGTGACTACGAGGCGCTCGGCGGGGTCAACGGCGCGCTCATCCAACTGGCGGAGAGGGCGGTGGTCGACCACGGGGCGGTCCGCCGGCTGCTCACGTTGCTCGCGCGGCCGGCCGGCGACGACTTCGTCCGGCGGCCCGTCGCCCTCGGCCGGCTCGATCCGGAGCTCTTCCAGACCGCGCAGCGGCTCGCCGCCGACCGGCTGGTCGTGATCGGGAGCGCGCCGGACGGCACCGCCACCGTCGAACTGGCGCACCAGGCCCTGATCGAGCACTGGCCGAGGTTGCGCGAATGGCTCATCGAGGACCGCGACTTCCTGTCCTGGCTGCACCGGCTCGAGACCCACTACCAGCAGTGGAAGGCCGCCGCGCAGGACCCGGGCGCGTTACTCCGGGGAACGGCGCTCGCCGCCTCGCTGGAATGGACGCGCACGCGCGCCGGCGACGTCCCACCCGAGGCGCACGGGTACGTACGGCTCAGTCACCGGCGCCAGCGGCGCGACGTCCGCCGGTGGCGCCTGGTCACCGCGATGCTCGCGGTGCTGGTCGTCGCGGCGGGAACGCTGGCCGCCGTGGCCGTCGACCGGGGCGAGCACATCCGCCACCAGCGCGACGCGGCGGGCGCCGAGGCGCTCGGGCAGCGGGCCGCGCAACGAGCCTCGACCGACCCCGTCACCGCCGCCCAGCTCGCGCTGGCCGCCTACGGCACCGTCCCCGGGAACCTCACCGCGCGCACCGCGCTCGCCCGCGAGTACCTGGCCATGCGGTCCGTCGACGCGGTCTATCCCGGGCTCGCCCCGACGACGGTCGACGGCATGGCGGTCAGTGACGACGGGCGGACCGCGGTGACCGCCGGCGGCGACAGGATCATCGTGCTCATCGGCCTGGCCGGGGGCGCGCCGGTACGGCGATGGGAGCCGCCCGGCATTCCGCAGGGTGCCAAGGTGCACCTCAGTCCCGACGGCCGCAGGCTCGCCGCCACCGCCCCGGGCCGGTCCGTCCTCCTGTGGGACATCGCGCGGCGCACCGGCCCGGAGACGATGCCCACGCCCGGAGCACTCGCCGCCTTCTCCCCCGACGGCCGGCGGCTGGCGTGGCTCGACGGACGGCACCTGACCGTCCGGGACCTCGATCGCGGCACCGACTCCGAAGACACGGTCACGCCGGCGACCATCCTCGCGCTGACCGGCGACCCCGGCCGGGTCGTGCTCGGCCACGGCCACACGCTGACCGTGTCCGGCGGTCGCCGGTTGCCCTCCGGGTCGTTCCTGGCCGCGCACGGGGCTGAGGTCGTCAGCTGCGTCAAGGGCCACGGCGTGCTGGGCCGTGCCCGGCTGACCGTCACGGCGGCCGGCACCGGGCGGCGGGTCACGGGGTTCAGCCTGATCTCCAGCGCCTGCCCGACCGACGCCGACCAGACCACCCTGAACAACGGCTTCCTGGTCGAGGACGTCGACCAGCCGGGAGGCGGCGCCGTCCTGGTCAAGGTCACCGACCTGCGCACCGGCCGCGCGTACACCGCGAGCACTCCGCCACGGCAGGGCACCACGGTGGTGTTCCACGGCGCGACCGGGCCGGTGCTCCTGGTCGCGCAGCACGGTTCGTTGCTGCGGATCGGCCGGATGAACCCGGACTGGTTCGCGTCGCTGCCCGGCAACTGGACCAGTGAGCCGTCGGTCGACGGCAGGTATGTCATCGTCCGCCCGGTCGACGAGTCCGGCGTGGTCGAGGTGCACGACCGTACGTCAGGGGCACGCCTGGGCCGGGTGACGGTGCCCGGTGAACGCGGGCTGGAGCTGGAGCATTCGCTGCTGCTGGTCGTCCGGGTGAAGGCGGGCGTACGGCTGACGCTGTACTCGCTGCCGACGCTCAGGCAGGAGGCGGCGTACGACCTGCCGCTGCCCGGTGACACGACAGCGGAGCCGGACGTCCTCGCGGCCGTGCGAAACGGCCGGTTCGTGGTCGTCGCCGACGGCCTCCTCGCCGTCTGGGACACCCGTACGCACCGGATGATCGGCGATCCGACGCGCCTCGGCCCGCCGGTGGCCAGGTCGGAGTTCCGGCCGGGCCACGAAGAACAGGTCGCCGTCGCCGACGGCAGCGGTTCGGTGCGTCTGTGGGACGTGTCGAGCCGGCGCGTGGTCACCACGGTGCACGCCGACGCGGCGTCCGGGCCGGTGTTCGACGCCACCGGCGACCGGTTCGCGGCGCTCACCCCGCAGCACGGCGTCCGGGTGTGGCGGGTGGAGAGCGGCCGGCCCGAGGGCCCGGCGGTTCCGGTCTCGGGAATCATCGGCTTCACCTCCGACGGCTACCTGGTCGTGTCGCCGGAGAACGGGGTCGCGACCTTCGTGGACATCCACAGCGGTCAGGCGGGAGACCCGCTGGTCCTGCCCTCGTTCGACAGCGGTCAGACGGTCAAGAGAGGGAGCCTGCAACTCGGCACCGTCAACTCGATCGTTCCCGTCGCGGTTCCGGTCGACGCCGAGCGGTGGTTCGACGGGCTCTGCGCGGCGGCCGACCGGCCGTTCACCGCGGCCGAACGCGCGCTGCTGCCCCCGGGGAGCAGCGCACGCCGGCCCTGTCACCGGCCGGGCGCCAGGTCGGGGCGGTAGGCCATGATCCATTCGCCGATCCGTCCCCTGTCCCAGTGCTCGTCGAAGATCGTCAGCGGGATCGCGGTGAGCGTGTGGCCGGTCTGCGGGTCGATCCGGCGGAAGGCAATGTTCTGTCCGATCTGTGACTTGACCACGGACGGCGTTTCCGCCGCGACCTTCATGGTGGCGATGCCGATCAGAGCGGGGCGCCCGCGCCGCCGGGCCGCGGCGCTCGCGAGCTCGGCCAACAGTCGCGCCATGACCGGGCCGAAGGTGAAGCGCCCCGCACGGACCAGGTCGGCCTTACCGAGGAAGCGAATGTGGTCCCACCTGATGTGCAGCTGCGAATGGCGTCCGGCCATGGTGGCGCCGTCCGGGGAGAGCACCAGCTCGGTCGTCCCCCACGTCTGGTCGAACTGGTACTTCTTCACCGCGGTCAGCGCGACCACCGCGCCCGCGCTCAGGAGCAGAGCGAGCGGTAGAGCGAGAACCCCGGCGCCCAGACCGGGGAGCAGTGCCCCGAGGAGTATCAGCGTGGCCAGCCCGGTCCCGATGATCATGGGAAGGAAGCGGCGGATGAACTTACCGAACGTGAACCTGCAGGCGAATCTCTCCGCCGACGTGAAGCCGGCCAGTGGTGCGTTCATACCGGGCTCGAGCACGGCGGGCCCGGACACGGTTGGGCCGGCACGCTGTGATGAGCGTCACATCGCGACGGACACAACCGCGGGGACCCGTCCCCACTCGCCCCAGATATGACGATCACCATGGAGACCGGGTTGGTCACTGAGGATGTGCTGACGGGCTCGCTCGCCGGCCTGGCCGCCACCGGACGTGAGCTCATCCTGGGCCTCGTGCCGCGAGGGCCGCGATCGGGAATCCTCCGGGTGTCCCGCGTCCAGGACGCCGACTTCGAGGCGCGGCTCACCGCCTCGTACGAGCGGCACTACCCGTCGTTCGTCTCCTACGCGCGCCGCCACGGCGCGGCGAGCGCGGAGGACGTCGTCCAGCAGGCATTCGAGAAGGTGTGGCAGCGGCGCCTGCGCCCGGCGGAGATCGACAACATCGACGCGTACGTACAGACGGCGGTGCGCCACGAGACCTGGCGCGAGCTCGCACGGGCGCGTACCGACCGTGAACGCTACGGCGGCGATCCCGCGGACGTCGGCGACCGCCCCGACGGCGGCGCGGCGGACCAGGTACTGGACCGGGTCACGCTGCGCCGGTTCCTCGACAGGTTGCCCCGGCGAGAACGCGAGGCGGTGGTGTTGCGCATGGTGTGGGATCTCAGCGTGCGGGAGGCCGCGGAGAGCATGGGAGTGAGCGACGGAGCGGTGAAGCGCTACTGCGCCGACGGACTGCACCGGCTGAGCGACTGGTTGCGGACGGCATGAGGGCGGCACTCCCGACGGCCCTCACCCTGGCCGCGGCGCTGACGGCGCCGACGGCCTGCTCGTCGTCCCACTCGTCCGCACAGGTGTTGACCGGCGTCCGCGCCGCCGACGTGGAGTCGGCGACCAGCACGGTCGAGGTGCCGTACGACATGCACGTCAAGACGATGCGTGACACCCCGTTGCTGGTCGGGCCGCACTACAGCCTGGGCTTGTCCTGGATCGCCACCGGCCGGGAGCTCAACCCGAGGTCCGCCCAGAACCTGGGCGTCCGGCCGGTACGGGCGGCCGCCGGCCAGGAACTCGTTCTCGCCGTCATCTCCCCCAGGGCCACCAGCGCGGCGTTCAAGCCCAAGAAGCCGGCGACGGCCTCCGTGCTCGTCGACGGGGCCGCGACGCCGGTGCAGGGTCTTCCGCTCGCCGACAGCGAGACGACGGCCTCCGACACCGTGCTGATCATGGTCGGCGCCAAGCCGCGGTCGTCGGTGAGGCTGGAGGTCACCGACTCCGGCCGGCGGCTGGACCTGGACCTGCGCACCGGAGCGGTCAGCGGGCAGGGAGCGTTCACGCAGCGGGACAGTGACGTGAAGTGGCGGGGTGACTCACGGGTCATGCTGCCGAACAGCGGCGTCCCCTCACTCGGCAGCGGCAGGCTCTCCCTGTCGAACCATGTCACGACACAGGCGCCGTTCGCCGACCACGCCACGCTGACCAACTACCAGGGCGGAAAGTGGGCGCCGGCGGGCCGTGCCTTCCTCACGCTGCCGCTGCCGAGCATCTCGTGTGACGCGATGCTGGGAATGACCTACTCGGTGAAGTTCAACGACTCCACGGCGTTCTCCTTCACTCCGGATGGCGGCGGAGAGACCGTACGAGCGGAAGGGGAGAAGCGAGACGTGGGTTTCGCCTCGGTGCCGACCTCCACCACCGCGACGGTCGTCTTCTCGGTGCCGGACAAGACCACCGGCGGAACGGTCGCATTCGACCTCAGGAACGCCCGGGTGGTCGACGCCGACGACAAAGGCGGGCCGTGGGTCCGGCCACCGGGCGTGTTCAAACTCAAGCTGACCTTCGACCGGCCGGAGTGACCTGTCAGGCCACGCTTGCGGCACAACGCGTGGCGGGGATCAACGGCCGAAAAGGTTGTGATCGCCGACAGAGCTTTCGCAGCCCTTGATGCCTGGTTCGCGATAAGCCGCGGCCACCGTACGCGACCTGGTGCACACGCACCTTGAGCACGAGGAACCGGTCCTGTTCCCCGCGCTGGCGGTGCACATGACCGATGAGGCCTGGGCGGAGTTCTCCCGCGCGGTGATCGCCTCGGCCCCGCCCGTAGGCCTCCACCTCAACATCGGTTTCTTCGAGCAGGTGGGCACCCCGGCCGAACTGGAGGTCGTCATGGCGTACCTGCCGGAGGCCGCCCTCGCGCACGTCCCGGCCATGTCCGAGCAGGCCCGAGCCACCCTCGCCGGCCTCCAGACGACCGAAGCCGGAGGGACGGTCACCGCCTGATCGCCGCCACCGGGTCGGCCGCCGGCCGGCTCGGTGCCTGATCGCGATCACCGAAGGGCCGGCTTTCGCGCGCGTCCGGGGCACGGCCGCCGGTCAGGAGAGTCTCCACCGGTGATGGTCTGGGGACATAACGAAAGGCATGACGAAAGGGCGGCCGGCACGCGACGTCCGCCGTCCGCCGCACGCCCGGTCCAGCGGCACGAAGCGCGGGACGCGGCGGGAGGTGGCCGCGGCGAACAGGGACGGGCGGTCGATGGCATCCCTGATGGCCGGGTCTTCCTCGTCGGGCTCGGCCCAGCGGCGCGGGTCGGTGAGCGCGTCCACCGCATTCACGATCGCCCGGGCCTGGGCCAGGAACCGCGCACCCGCCGGGGTCACGGTGACCCGCCGGCTGGTGCGCTCGAACAGCCGGACCCCCAGTTCGCGCTCCAGATTCCGGATGTGGCGGCCGAACGGCTGCGCGCTGATGTAGTGCCGCTGCGCGGCACGGCCGAAGTGCAGCTCCTCCGCTAGCGTGATCGCATATCGAAGTGACCTGAGGTCCATGATTTCCATCCGTGACTGGCAGTCAGGTGGGCCGGTGTGGCGCTCACGGGACCGTCACCGGAGTTCCGGGCAGGACGAGCCGGACCTCGATCTCCGGGGCGATTCTCGCGACCGCGTCGGCGTAGTGCCGCGGATCCCGGTCGCCCTTGGTGATCATCCGGTCGCCCAGCCGGCCGCTGTGGAAGGCGTAGTGGTGGGGCACGGCCAGCGTCGGCTTGAGCACGGCCGTCAGCCCGGCCGCCTCCTCGGCGTCCATGACCACCTGGCGCAGGTTCATCGGCCGGATGCACAGGCCGTTGGTCGGCAGGATGGCCAGGTCGACGTGGCCGAACCTGTCCGGGATGGTGTCCAGCTCCGGCACGCGCAGCGAGTCGCCGCCGAAGAAGACGGCGCGCCCCCCTGCCTCGATCATGAACGTGACCTCGTGGACGCCGTGCCGGCCGGGCGTCGCGGTCACGGTGAGGTCGCCGACGGCGGTGGCCTCCCACGCCTCGATGGCGCGGATGTCGCGGAATCCTTTGTCCCGCGCGATGGTCGCGACGGTGCCGGGCCCGATCAGGGGTACGTCGAGGTCGAAGCTCGCGGCGACGAGAGCGTCGAGGTCGCAGTGGTCGTAGTGCTCGTGGCTGACCACGACCGCGTCGACGCGCCCCAGCTCTTTGACGCCCGAGGCGACCGGCTCGCCCTGGTAGTAGGTCGCGGTCTGAGTGAACCAGGGGTCGGTGAGGACGCGGGTCCCGCCGATCTCGATCAGCTGGCAGGCGTGCCCGATCCGGGTCACGTTCAGTGGGGTGCTCATGATGTTCTCTCCTTGCCAGGTCGGGATGTCACCGGTCACCGAGGTCGAGCAGCGCGCCCAGCAGTTCCTCGGGCGTCTCGACCTGCGGCATGTGACCGGTGCGGGGCAGCAGTGTGAAGGTCGACGACGGGATCGCGGCGGCGTAGACCTTGCCGTACTCCGGATCGACGATGCGGTCGCTCTCGCCCCACAGCACGTGGACCGGGAGGTCGAGTCCGCCGAGCCGCTCCGCCAGCGTCGGGTCGGACATGGTCGGGCCCGTGTAACCGACCAGCGCCCGTACGTCGGGGCTGGGCCCGGTGCCCGTGCCGCTCGGCGGGGCGGGCGCCTTCCTCGCGTCGTGGAAGGAGTACGACAGGAGCTCGGCCGGCGACAGGCCGCTGACGTCGGTCATCGGGTGGCCCTCGACCTCGATGCCGATTCCGTTGACGATCACCGCGCCGCTGACCCGCGGACTCTCCTGTAGGGCGATCTCGGCGGCCAGCCACCCCCCGAAGGAGTTGCCGATCACGGTCACGTCGGTGAGGTCGAGTTGCTCCAGCAGGGCGACGTACGCCCGGGCCAGCTCGGTGACGCCGGTCAGCCCCTCGGCCTTCGGCGTGCCACCGAAGCCGGGGTGAGTGGGCAGCAGCACCCGGGAGTGGGTGCGTTCGGCGAGCAGGTCGGCGAAGCCGGCCATCGTCCGCGCGCCGCCTCCGCCGTGCAGGAGCAAGAACGGCCGGGTGCGATCGCGGTCCTGAACCGTGACCTCGACGGGGCCGACGGAGCCGACCTGGAGCGTACGGGTCTCGGTGCGGGTGGGCCGGAGAGTGCCGGCCGCAGTGGGAGTAACCATCGTTCCTTCTCTTCATGGAGTCCGTGGCGTGGTGTGTATCAGGAACCTTATATCAGGTTCCTTAGGTAAACAACCTGGCTTGCCGTGGTGGGACTTCTCCCACGAGGTACGGCGTGATGCCCAGAAGTCGACTACCGACGGTGACCTGGGGTTTTCGATCAGCGGAGCCGGCAGGCCCGGACCGGAAGGTCGGTGCCGCCACGGCGTGGAGCCGCCATCCAAGGGCGACCCAGGGATGCGAGGGACAGTGCCCGCTACGCGCGAATGTCAAGGAGACGTTGCGGCTCTTCGTATTTCGCGATCACCTCGGCCATGACGGCCTTGTGTTCGGCATCGATCGGCAGAGTCGACTTTGAGCCGGTCGATTCTGTCGGGATGAAGACTGTACATTCTTAGGTGGATCATGGTGCGCTATCGCATATCCGTGTTGGTCGGTCAGCAATGGTGACCAGCGGGCGCCGGACACCGCTGGTCCTCAGCTTGGTGATGGCCGGAGCACTCGAGCGACTCGACCATGGCGGCGTCCGCAACGGACATAACCCCGCACCGACGCGAATAGGTATTTATCGCCTACATCGGCACGGGGTGATTGCGTAGGGGCCGCTCTTGTGGGCGCGCTACGCCGTTAATCAGGGGCCGCCACCCGTCCGCCGGCGTGGTGGCCGCCCTCGCGCGCGCGTTGCGGCTGGGGCGGGCAGAGTACGAGCGGCTGTGCGCGCTGTCCGGGCACGCCGCGGCCGACGGGCAGGTGCCACGCGAGGTCGGGGCGGGCGCGATACGCCTGCTCGAACGGCTCGACGGCACTCCGGTGTGCCTGTGCGACGCGGCGTGGAACGTGGTCGCCTGGAACGGCGCGTGGGCGGCGCTGCGGTGCGGGGAACCGACCGCGCACCGCTGGGACGGGAACATCGCGTGGCGCACCTTCGGCGGTGCGCCCAGCCGGGTCAGGCGGACCGCCGAGCGCGTGGCCGGCTTCGAGACCATGCTCGCCGCCCGGCTTCGGACCGCGTCCCTGCGCTACCCGGCCGACACCTCGCTCGCCGCTCTCGTGGACGAGCTGCGGAGCGAGAGCGGAATGTTCGACGGCCTGGCAGCGGGCCGACAGGACGGGCTGTTCCCAGGCGGAGAAGGGCACGGGCCGCTTACCGTGCTTGCGCCTGCTGAAACGCTCCTCCTCGGCCGCCGCGACGATGGCTCACCGCAGACGACCATCGCTCCGCCCCGCCCGTCGCACACCTCCCGACGAACTGGTTTCAGCACAGCACGACCGCAGGCAACAGATCATCAGGCGGAAAGGTTGCGGTCCAGACGCCGCCGCTCGACCTGCTCACCTGCGCTCGAACGGCCGGTCGTGCCGATGTGAACCTCAGCGCTGCTGGTCGACCGAGCGCAGGAGAACCTCGTTGACCGCCACGTGCGGAGGCTGTGTCACCGCGTAGAGCGTCGCGGCGGCGACGTCATCCGGCGTCAGGGGCCGCAGCGCGGCGGCGAACTCGGCCACGGCTTCGCGGGTCGGGGCGTGGGTGATGTGAGAGGCCAGGTCCGTGGCGGTCGCTCCCGGTTCGATCACCACGACGCGGACTCCCCGAGTGGTCACCTCCTGGCGCAGCGACTCGGAGAAGGCGTTGACGGCCCACTTGGCGGCGTTGTAGACGCCGGTCAACGCGCCCGCGGCCCGTCCGTCGACCGAGGACAGCTGGACGACGGTGCCACGGGCACGGAGCAGGTGGGGCAGGGCCGTGTGGGTCATGTACATGACGCCGAGGACATCGGTGTCGATCATCCGGCGCCAGTCTTCGGTGTTCGCGTCCTCGATGGGCCCGAGCAACATCACTCCGGCGTTGTTGACCAGGATGTCCAGGGCTCCGAGCCGCTGCGCGCACTGCTCGACGGCGTTCCGGCATGCCGTCTCGTCGGTGACGTCCAGCTCGATCGCGACCGCGGTCTCGCCGCCGGCTTCGATCTCGGCGACGAGCCGGTCGAGCAGCGGGCGCCGGCGCGCGGCGACGGCGACGGCGGCGCCCCGGGAGGCGAGGGCGCGGGCGATGGCCGCCCCGATCCCGGAGGAGGCCCCGGTGACGAGCGCGACCTTGCCCCGCAGCGACCGGTCGGGGGCGCGGGAGGTGTCGGTGGTCATGGCGGCAGCCTCGCGCCCACCGCGCCGCCTCGTGAAGGCCCTGCCTGGAGGGGACCTGACAGGGCCCCTCAGCGTGGCCGGAACCGCACTAGCCTCGAGCCGTGCGTGATGACAACCGGCTCGGCGAGTTCCTGCGGGCCCGCCGTGAACTGGTGACTCCGGAGGAGGCGGGCCTCGTCGCCCGCGTGCCGGGACGTCGCGTTCCCGGGCTGCGCCGCGAAGAGGTCGCCACCCTCGCCGGCATCAGCGTCGAATACCTGACGCGGCTGGAGCGGGGCAAGGACCGCTCGCCGTCGCGCCAGGTCCTCGACGCCCTGGCCGCGGTCCTGCGCCTTGACGGCGAGGCCGTGCGCTACCTGCACTCGCTGGTCTGGCCGGTGGGCGAACCACCCGGCGTGACCGACGCCGGCCGGCCGGTCCCCGCGCTGGCGCGTGCGCTGAGCCGTTTCGGCGACGAGATCGCCTACATCCTCGACCCGTACTTCGACGTCGTCTCCTGCAGCGCCACGAGGGGACCGCCGGCACGGCGCCGTGATCCACAGGCGCCGTCCATGGCAGTGAGCCAAGGCGTCTCATACGATCTGACGGTGAGTTACTCGACGGATCCGCGGGCCGCGCGCAGCCGGGAGGCGATGCTCGTCGCCGCCCGGGAACTGCTGGTGAACGAGGGGCCCGGCGCGATCACTCATCAGCGAGTCGCTCAGCAGGCAGGCGTGGGGCGGGCCACCGTCTACCGGCACTGGCCACGGGCCGAGCAACTGCTGCTCGAGGTCATGGGCGGAGCCGACCAGCCGCTCTTCAAGGATCCCGAGACACCGGTCCGCCCGTGGCTGCATCGGCAGCTGCGGCAGATGGCCGACGAGCTTTCCGTACCGGCCGTCGCCGCCGTCGCGCTGACGCTGCACCAGTCCGCGATCTGGGACCCGCGGATCGCCCACCAGCGCGACGAGTCCGTCAAGACGATCGCCGAACGGATCCACGCCGCCGTCCGGGCGGCCGCCGCAGGCGGAGAGGTCGAGACCGACGTCGGCCCGGCGGATCTGTCGGCGATGCTCGTCGGGCCGATCGTCTACCTCACGACCATGCAGAAGGACGCGGTCTCCGACGACCTCATCGACCGCCTCATCGACAGCGTGGGGACCTGGCGCCGCTAGATTGACGTGCCGACGACGACGATGGCGAAGCCGAAGTGAACGGCCATCGCCGCGACGCGGAACCAGTCGGTGCGCACCAGCCGTTCGATGCCACGCCGGTCGGCGGTCCGCCGAAGGCGGCGCTGGAGCGGGACGTCCACGAAGGCACTCACCGCCCACGCCACGGTCAGCGCGGCCAGGCCGGCCCAGAGCGCCCATGACGGTATGCCGTCCGGCGCGACGACGAGCAGCACGATCACCAGGGCGGTGAGCGCCAGCTTCGGGAGCACGTAGACCACCCCGCTGCCACGGCCCTGGGCGGTCTGGACGGCCTCGAACTCCTCAGAGCCGACGGCCGTCCAGCCCGAGAACACGGCGAAGTGCTCCATGAGGCAGCCGGCCAGGCAGTACGCGGAAAGCATGCCGTACACCAGCAGCCACGTCGCAGTGGACATCGGGGATCTCCTCAGTACACCGCGACGGTACGGCCGGCGTACGCCGGACTCTCGATCTCGGTGACCATCGCCACGGCGACATCGGCACGGGTGACCTTCGGCGGCATGAGCCGCCAGGACCGGTCAAGGACGTCGAGCGGGACGACCGTGGCCTCACCCGTCGCCGGCCGGTCGGTGAGCATGACGGGATGGAACAGCGTGGTTCGCGGACCGGCGACCACGGCGTCCGCGGCCGCCTTGTCGGCGAAGCCGTCGCCGAGCACGCGGCGCAGGATGAAGTCGTACAGCGGCCCCGCGCGGTGGCGGGAATCCCCTGCGCCGAACGTGCCCATCCAGGCGACCCGGGACAGCGTGGCCTCGGCGACGGCGCGGGCACCGGCCGACAGGGTGTCGGCCGGTTCTCTCCTGTTTCCCAATGCGCTGATGAGCGCGTCGGCGTCGCGGCAGGCCGAGGTGACCGTGTCGCGAACACGCACGTCCGCCCGCCTGACCTCCAGACGGCCGTGGGCCATGCCGGACAGCGCCTCGGGCCGCCGAGCCAGCGCGACGACCTGGTGCCCCCGGTCGAGCGCGACGGTCAGTACGTGGCGGCCAGTGGCTCCGGTGGCGCCCAGAACGACGATACGCACGACTCTCCCTGGAAAGACGAAACCTCCTGCGAGACGAAATGTCTCACAGGAGGTCACGCTCTCACGAAGGCGTCTGTGAGTCAATCTGTCTCACAGAGCCGCCGACCGCCGCTCTCGTTCACCTCGTCATTCGTCGGGATGGCCGAGCCGGAGATCGGCCGTGGCCGGGTCCGTGCCGTCGACGGTCATCGTGGCCGTGGCCGGCCGGTAGGCGCTGGCGGTCACGGTGTACTCCCCGTGGTCCAGGTCCGTGAAGGCGTACTCGCCATCGGGGCTGGTCGTGGTGACGGCGACCGTGTCGCCCGCGCTGTTGACCAGAGCGACCCGGGCATCGCCCAGCGGCGTGTTCCCCGCCCCGGCGCGCACGGTGCCCTTGAGCCGGCCACCGGCCCGGAGCTCCACGTCGCACTGGGTCGTGTCCTGGTCACCCACCTCGACCCGTACCGCGCTCGGCCGGTAGCCGTTCGCGTCGGCGACCAGGGTGACGGTGCCGGAGACCAGGTCATTGACGGAGAACCTGCCGCTCTGGTCCGTCTCGGCAGAGGCGACGATGTCACCGCGGAGGTCGGTCACGACGACCGTCGCCCCGGCGATCGCGCCTCCGGTCGTGGCACTGCGGACGACGCCGGCCAGGCCGGACGTGCCGGACAGCGCCAGCTCGTAGAAGAGCGGTTCGTCGCCGACCGTGACCGTGGCCGCCTGCGGCTGGTGCCCGTCGGCCGCCACGATGAGCACGTACGAGCCGGCGGCCGGGACAGCCAGCGCGTACGATCCGTCGTCTCCGGTCGTGGCCCGGCCGAGTTGGCGCCCGCCGAGTTCGACCAGGGTGATCGTGGCGCCGGGCAGTGGGGCGCCCCCCGCCCCGCGGATCCGGCCTCCGACCGCCGTGCCGCCGAGTACGGAGGCGTCGCCGGCGGACGGCGATTCGGCGCTCAGTGCGGGCTTCGGCTGAGCGGCCCGGACCGGCCTCGTTCCCGCGTGCGCGCCCGCCGAGACGCGAGCCCGTGCCGACGCCTCCACTACGCTTTCCGACCGGTCGGCCGGCGATGCGGAGAGCCGCCGGCCGCCCCTCTTGCCGTTGATCAGTACGGCCACGAACAGGGCGGCCAGCAGGATGATGCCCGCCCCCCACCAGATGGCGACCGTGAAGCCGTGCACCTGGCCGACCGCCACGAGCAGGCCCGACGGCCGGCCGTGCGCGTGCGAGGCGATGTAGGTGGTCGTGGCCGTCGCGGCGATCGTGTTGAGCAGGGCCGTGCCGATCGAGCCGCCGACCTGCTGGGCGGTGTTGACCATCGCCGACGCCACGCCCGCGTCCTGCGGGGCGACGCCGCTGGTCGCCAGGTTCATGGCGGGCATCATGGTCGAGCCCAGCCCCAGGCTGATGAGGAGTTCGGCGGGCAGGACCACGCCGACGTACGAGCTGTCCACCTTGAGCTGGGTGAGCAGGACCATCCCGGCCGCGGCGACGAGCAGTCCGGGCACCATCAGGGCCCGCGCCGGCACACGGTGCATCAGCCGCGCCGCGATCTGCGTCGAGCCGGTGATCATGCCCGCCGTGAACGGCAGGAAGGCCAGGCCGCTGCGGACCGGCGAGTAGCCCTTGACGATCTGCAGGTAGTACGTCAGGAAGAGGAAGAGCCCGAACATGGCGATCACGGCCAGGCCGACCGCGAGGTAGGCGCCGCCGCGGTTCCGGTCCAGGACCACGCGCAGGGGCAGCAACGGCGCCCGAGTCAGGGCCTCGACGACGACGAACGCGACCAGCAGTACGCCCGCGGCGACGAACAGGCCGATCACGCCGCCCTCGCTCCACCCCTGCGACTCGGCGCGGGTGAAGCCGTACACGAGCGACACCAGACCCGCGGTCACCAGGATGACGCCGGGAATGTCCAGGCGGGCGCGCTGCTGCCCGCCCGTGGACGCCGCGACGTGGACGAACGCCACCGCGCCGACGAACGCGACGGCCGCGATGGGCACGTTCACGTAGAGCGCCCAGCGCCAGTTCAGGTACTCGGTCAGCACACCGCCGAGGATCAGGCCGACGGCGCTGCCACCACCCGCGATCGCGCCGTAGATGCCGAACGCCTTGGCCCGCTCGCGCGGCTCGGTGAACATGGTGGCGAGCAACGAGAGCGCCGCCGGCGCGAGCAGGGCACCGAACGCGCCCTGGAGGGCACGGGCGCCGAGCAGCATGCCGGTGTTGACGGCCGCGCCGCCGATGGCCGAGGCACCGGCGAAGCCGACCAGGCCGATCAGAAACGTACGCTTGCGGCCCACGAGATCGGCGATCCGGCCGCCGAACAGGAGCAGACCGCCGAAGACGAGGGTGTAGGCGGTGATCACCCACTGGCGGTCACCGTCGGAGATGTGCAATGCCCGCTGCGCGGACGGTAGGGCGATGTTCACGATGGTCGCGTCGAGCACGACCATCAACTGGGCGAGGGCGATGAAGAGCAGGGCCGTCCATCGCCGGGAGACGGCCGGCTGTGCGGCCATGGTGCCGTTCCGCTGAACGGTCGGTGCGGTTGTCGACATTACGGAAGGTATCTCCAGCGTTCAGGCGAGATATGGAGGTCAGCGGCGGCTTCGCCGCTTCGGTCAGCGTTGAGAGATGGAATCGGTTGACGCGGGGGACGAGCCGGGCAGTTCGCTGGGCGCGGGGGCGCGCAGACCGGCCAGGAACAGCTCGATGTACCGGCCGGCACGGACGTCGAAATCCGCCCGGTCGCAGCACGGCAGTGGCCGCGTGAGCTGGGCGAGCATGCCCCACACGTCGTCGAACGTCACGTCGGGACGGAGCTGCCCGCTCTCCCGGGCCCGCCGCATGATCTCTTCGAATGCGGCCGTACCGCGGGCGCGTACCGCGAAGAACGCCTCGTCCTTGACGAACTGTCCCCGCACCACCTGCAGCACCGCGCCGACGCCGTGGGAGGCGGCGGCCTCGACGCAGCGGCGAAGCGCCTGGAAGGGATCGTCCTCCTCGGCCAGCGCGCTCTCGGCATCATCGGCGACCTGCGCGATGACATGCGTGGCGACCTGGCGAATGAGATCTTCACGGTCGCCGAAATGGCGGTAGAGAGTGGCGTTGCCGACACCCGCGCGCCGGGCGACTTCGTCGAGCGACGCCTCGAGCCCGTCCTCGACGAAGACGGCACGAGCGGCGGTCAGAATCCGCTCATGGTTACGGGACGCGTCGGCTCTGCGGCACGGAGCCAGACACCCGCGCGCACCCTGCGACCGCGCCGCATCTGTGCTGCTCATGCCTGCCCCCTCAGCCCCGTGTCGCAGAACCGGGGAGCTTGTCCCCGTTTCTGCGGATACATCGCTTGAACAGCGAAGAGGCCGGTGTGAATCCCGAGAAGAATGTGATGCGCGTCTCATTCGAGACCTCGGTGACCAGGCCTAACGCTGCTCGCGCGTTCCCCCCCGCCGGATCATCGGCCGTTCACGTACGCACGGCCTGCGGAGCCTCCGCCCGAGCGCTCGCCGTCTCCGAGGGACCGGCTAGGAGGTTCTGGCGCCGAGGCTGCGCAGGATGAAGGTGGTGACCCGGTCGGTGGTCGTGGCGAGACGGTCGGGGTGGCGGCCGAGGAGATGGCGCTCGGCACCGAGGCAGCCGTGGACGAGGGTCGCGGTGGTGGCGGGATCACTCGGGGCGAACTCGCCGGTGGCGATGCCGTCGCCGATCATGTCGACGAGGAGCTGCGCCAGCGGCTGGACGTGGGCGTGCATCTCCCGGTACCCGTCCGGGCCGAGGAGCGGGGCGAGCTCGGGTCCGGCCGGCTGCGGGTTGGCGGCGAAGTCGGCGAGCTGGCGGCGGACGTAGATGGTGACGCGCTCGGTGGCGGTACCCGCCGAACCCAGGGCGCCCTGAAGCTCGGCCAGGAACCGCCGGGTCTCGTGTTCCGCGTGGGCGACGAGCAGGGACCGGACGTCGGCGAAGTAGTTGTAGACGACGCTACGGGCCAGCTCCGCACGGGTGGCGACCTCGGCGATCGTGAGCGGCGGTCGGGCCCGGCCGGACCGCATACCGGCCAGGCCACCGCGCCCGCGTACGAGGTCAGCGTTCTGAGCCGGCGGTACGCCCCCGGCGCCCGGCCCGCCCTGTGCGAGGTGGGCTTCACGGCGGCGCCCGCGGAGATGTTCGGGGTGCTCGGCCGGAACGGAGCCGGGAAGTCGACGCTGGTCCGCCATCTGGTCGGGCTGCTGCGTCCGCAAGCACGGCACGGTACGCCTGCTGGGCGCCGATGTCGGCACCGATCTGGCAGGCGCCGCGACGCGAGTGGCGTACCTGCCGCAGACCGAGACGTGCTGACCGACATGAGCGTACGAGTGGCGGTGGAGACGACCGCGCGGCTGCGCGGCGTTCCCGATCTGGACCTTCGCCATCATCGCCGGCGCCATCTGGGCCGACCAGGCGTGGGGCCGCTACTGGGGCTGGGACCCCAAGGAAAGCTGGGCCGTCATCACCTGGATCGTCTACGCCGCCCACCTGCACGCCCGCTCCGCCCTCGGCTGGCGGGGCCGCAAAGCCGCGGCCATCGCCGTCCTCGGCTACGGCTGCCTGCTCTTCAACCTCATCGGCGTCAACATCTTCTTCTCCGGCCTGCAATCGTACGCAGGCGTGTGACCACGTGAGGTGGACCACGGGAACTCGCTCGTCCGGAGACGAACGCGTCACGACGGGCTCGTCCAGGGTCCCGGGGCCCATCCGCCGGTCGATCGCCTTTCCTACCGTTCGCTACTGAGCACGTTCTCCATCCGTGCAGGCGAAAGGGGAGGCCATGCATATCGACGGAGGTCGACCGGCCGCAACGGTGAGCACGCCCCGGATGGCGTTCAGGCCGCCCGCCCTCGTACGAGGTTGAGAGGCCGACGATGCCCGTGACCAGGTCGGCTCCGAGACCCGATGACGTCAACACGCCTGCTGAGTTCCTCCGGCTCCTGCGCCGGCTCCTGGAGTGGTCCGGGCTCACGCTCGACGATCTGGAGGAACGCGCCAGAGTTCGCGGGACCTTGTCTCCCGGCGAAGCTCTCATCGACCCTTCCGTCCTCAACGTGCTGCCCTCGGCGAAAACGCTCGGGACCTTCCTTGAGGCGTGCGGGTATGTGCCGGAGGTTCGGTCGGAGTGGCTGCGGGCTCGCGACCGGATCGCGTCAGGGGCATCGGCCGTGCCCGGCGGATCGGCCGTGTCCGGCGGGTCGCCGGGCCACCGGTCCGCCGCCGATTCCGCGACGCCGCCCGAACCGGCGCCGGCCGTCGCGTCGCGTCCCGCCGGGTACAAGCCCCGGCACCGTAAGCCACGACGGCCGGCGCCGGTGGTCGCCGCTCTCCTGGTGACGAGCGTGATCACCGTGGTCGTCGCCTCGCCGCTGTGGTCCTCGCACGGCCGTCCGGCGTCGCGCGAACACGCTGCCAAGGCGCCGACGACCGCTCCCCCGCACCGCGGAACCCCGCGCACCGAGACGCCGGCGCCCGGCCCCACCGTCCAGGAGTCCGAACCCGCGGTGTCGTCTTTCGAGGCGCCGCCGGCCGACGGGGCGCCTTCATCCGATCCGGCCGCCCGGTGGGACTTCGACGAGGCGACCGGTCAGACCGTGGCCGACTCCTCCGGGCATCGTTTCGCGGTCACGCTCCATGGCCGTACGACTCTGACGAAGGCGCCCGGGGGCAGCGCCCTGACGGTGGACGGGGCCGGCCACGCCACGACCGCCGGGCCCGTCATCCGCACCGATCGGGCGTTCACGGTGACCGCCTGGGTGCGCCTGGACTCGGCCGCGAAGTGGGGAACGGTCATCAGCCAGCACGACGGACGGTACGACGCCTTCTTGCTGGACTTCGACGAGGACGCCGGACGCTGGGCGTTCATGACCCCCGACGGCACCACCGGGCGGCCGGTGACCGCCGTACGGTCGATCGCCCCTCCCCGAGTCGGCTCCTGGACCCATCTGGCCGCGGTCTCCGACGGTGGCGGGCAACTCCGTCTCTACGTCGACGGACGGCTCGAGGGCACGGCCGGTGGCCCGCGAGTCCGCCGTGCGTCCGGTCCGATGGACGTCGGCCAGGCGTCGTACGAAGGACAGGCCACCGATGCCCTGCACGGAGCCGTCGACGAGGTCAGCGTCTTCGACCGTGCCCTGTCCGGCGAGGAGATCCAGAAGGCCGTACGGACGAGCCGCGACCAGGGCTGAGAGGCGGGCGGGCCGTCGAGCCCGTCATCCGGCGGAGGTCTCCGGTGCGGACGCGGGAGTGAGGGAGTATCCCTGGACGCCGGTGTGCGCGCAGTTCGTCTGGATCGCCTGCGGGTTCTCATCGGCCGCCGCGGCGTCGATCCCCACGCACGAGCCGGCGGCGGTCGCCGAGGCCAGGCGGTAGACGGCCGGTGATGACGCGCCGGCCACCGTCAGGAGGAAAAGCTGCCTCCGCTCGGCCTTGGCGCACGGCCGCAGGTGGATGCGCGCCTGGTCGGCCGGAGAGTCCACGGCCGCGCATTTGATTTTGTTGTCCAGATCCTCCGCCCTGATGGTGTAGGCGCCTTTCCCGGCTGATTCAAAATGCATCCGCTGTAATTGGTCCTCGGGATCGCACCGGTCATGTGCGACCGTCGGCACAAAACCGTTGTCGGGCAGGATGGAAAGGCATCGGCCGACGGGCCCGGAGGATGCGGCGTACACGGGATGCACCATGTACCAGCCGTCGGCGGGAAGCGGTGTCGCCGGGCTCCGCGAGCGTGAGGCGGCGGGCTCGGACGCGGCGGGCTTCGCGAGGTGGCCGGGGCGCATCGCGGACAGCACGGAAACGCCGACGATCACGGCGGTGACCACCACGGGCGCGGCGACGAGCACGGAGACGAAGCGCGAACGCCGTGGCCTGCGGTGACGGGAAGGGCCCGCGCCGGGGGCGGAGGGGCTCACGTCATCGGGTTGCGGCGATAAGGGGTACCGGTCATTATCATTCCTAGCAGCCCGCCTGATTTCCTGACTTGGTGGCCATCGTAACGGGGGTCAGGGGATATGGTCAGTGTCCGTCGCCGGAGCGCCTTACAACGCCCTTTCCCGCGACTCCCGTTCGACCGAGGACGCCGCGATGTCTCCTGCGGCTGACCGGAGCACGGGGCTTGCGACCTCCTTTCCCACGGTCGGCACCACCTTCGTCCTTCTCGTTCAGATACGGATCCTGATGATCGGGGTCACGGTCCTGTTCGACGCGAACGTCCGTGGGGACTTCCGGGCGCTGGCCGTCCTCGCCTTCATGGGAGTCGCCTCCGGGGCCGCGGCCGTCGCATGGAAGCGCGTCGTGCCGTGGTTGCTGGACCATCCGACGTTGCTCGGGTTCGACGTGCTCATCGGGTACACGGTCCTCGCGGTGGGCAAGATCCTCGGCCCGTACTTCCTGCTCACGGTCGTCACCGCGGCCATCGCCGGGCTGCTGTACCGGTGGCAGGCCGTGGCGCTGCTGTGCGTCCAGCAGATCGTCCTGTACTACGTCGTCGTCAGCGAGAACGGGCTGCCCGAGGGGATGCGGGTCAGCGGATTCCTGCTGCTGGTCGGGCTGCCGGCCTTCTATCCCATCGGCGCCCTCGTCGGCGCCATGCTGCGCCGTCTGTTCGACGAGCACGCCGCCGTGGAGGAGGCCCGGTGGCGGGTCGAGACCATGGCCGCCGCCGCGGCGGAGCGATCCCGGCTCGCCCGCGAGATGCACGACTCGCTGGCGAGCAAGCTGTCCGCGATCTCCCTGTCGGCGATGGCCCTTCCCGCCTGGGCGCGGAAGGCACCGGAACGAGTCGACGAGGAGGCGCGCCGGATCGCGTCCGTCGCCTCGCTCGCCTCACGCGAGGCCCGTACGCTCATCGCCGAGCTGCGGGACGACACCGTCCTGCAGCCGCTGGGCACGGCGATCCGACGCGCGGTCGACGACTGGGCGCGGGCGAGCGGCGTGCCGGCGCGCGCCGTCATCACCGCCGAACCCGACCTGCCGCTGCCGGTACGGCACGAGGCCGTGGCCATGGTCAAGGAGGCCTTGGAGAACGTCGGCAGGCACGCGGTCGCCACGTCCGTGGACGTCCGCGTGTCCCGTTACGGCGAACGGCTGGAGATCGGCGTCCACGACGACGGCCGGGGCTTCCCCACACCTCCCGGGGACGACGGCTGGCTGGACGCGCTCACCCGCGCCGGGCACTACGGCATCGTGGGCATGCACGAGCGAGCCGAGCGGGCCGGCGGGCGGCTCACGGTGACGTCCTCCCCCGGCATGGGGTCGACCGTCACGATGAGCCTGCCGTTGACGGACGGTGGCGCCGGCCCCGGAGCAGGCCGATGACGAACGCCCGCCGCCTCCGGGTCGTGGTCGTGGACGACAGCCCCCTCGTACGGTCCGCCCTCGTCTCGCTGCTCGAGGCCGGGGACGACATCGACGTCGTCGGCGAGGCCGGGAACGGCCGGCACGCGATCGAGGTGGTGCGTCAGGTACGGCCCGACGTGGTCCTGCTCGATGTTCGCATGCCGCTGGTCGACGGGGTCGCGGCCGCGAAGACGCTGAGCGAGACCAGCAGGGTGGTCATGCTGACCCACGCCGACGACCCCGGCGTGGTGATGTCGGCGATCCGCAACGGCGCGGCCGGGTACCTCGTCCACGGCATGTTCACCGACGAGGAGCTACGCGCCGCCGTCCGCGAGACGGTCCGCAGCAGGGCGAACCCGCTCTCTCCGGCAGCGGCCACGGCTCTGGTCGAGTCGGCCCGGACCACGTCCGCGAGCGGCGTGACCGCCCATCGGGCCCGGTACGACCTGTCCGCCCGCGAGACCGAGGTGATGGACCTCATCAGCAAGGGCTACGCCAACCACGAGATCGCCGGGCGGCTCTTCCTCACCGAGAAGACGGTGAAGAACCACATCAACCACATCTTCGCCAAGTTGGGGGTGGAGCACCGCACCGCCGCGGTCGCGCGGTGGCTCGGCACGGAGCCCGAGGGCGGTTAGTACGCGGCCCCCGTAGTTGTTTGATCATGAGATCCCCTCGAAACCATGGACCGAGGAGCGTGTGCGATGTCGTACCGATCAGCCGTTTACCTGGGCGGCACGCTGACCGTGGGCGCCCTTTTGGCCGGCTGTTCCGGAAGGTCGGATGGGGAGCACAGGTTCGCACCGTCCCCCGAACCGGTCAGCACCACGTCAGAGGCATCGGCGCCGAGTCCGACCCCGTCGACGCCCACACCGGCACCGTCCGCGTCCGACCCGTCCGGACAGGCGGGGATCAAAGGAGCGCGGCTGACGCTCCAGGCGTTCCTGCGCGGAAGCGCCGCAGCCGACGCGGCGGCCTGCCGTTACGTCGCGGAGAACAGCGTGTTCGCGCGGAAGGCGATGCACGGCGACTGCCGCGCAGAGATGCGGAAAATGCCGCATCTGCTCAAGCCCGACGAGCGACGCGCACTACGAAGCGTCACCGTGTCGGGCGGCGGCCTCAATGAGCACGGCGACGCGACGATTCCCTTTTCGGGCCTCAGCTGGACCAAGGGGAATATGACGGTTTATACGCTGCAGCCGAAATTCCGGCTTCACCGCTCCGGCGGAATGTGGAAGGTCGTTTCGTAGCGGAGCCATACGCTCGTACGCAGCGCCATACTCCGCGGCGGTCGGGAAAGCACGCGTCTTCAACAAACGATCGCCGTCCGCTTAAGGTACCGATCCCCGTCGCGGCCGGCTTACTGCTCCTCGTGGAGACGTACTTCCAGCGTCAGGTGACGGGCGGCTGGGGCCCCGGGATCCCGGCCGGCAGCCCGGCCGAGGTCCGGAGCGCCTTCCAGGTCGGCGAGGAGTACGCGGCGGTGCTGACCGGCGAGCAGCCACTGCGCGCGCTCATCGGCCTCCAGCCCCACGGCCACATCTCCACCTCCATCCCCGTCGTGAACGAACTGCGCAAGGGCACCGTCACGGAGCTCGAACAGCACCTGAGCCGACGACGGACCGACAGCCGAGCCCGCTGTCCTTCCGGGTGACCGCCGGCACGGGCCGTGCCGCCCTGCCGTACGATCCGTGCGGGTCGAAGACGACGCCCGATGGCATCCTGGTCGTCGGATTCATCCGCACGACCGGAGAGGTACGCCACGATGGAGGACCGCGACGCCGTCGTGCTCGACGACCCGGTGGGCGAGTCACTCCGCGGTCACCACACGCACCTCGCCCGCCGGCTCGGCCGGGCCGCCACCTATCCACCGGGAGTCTCGACCTTCTCCGCGGTGTCCATCGACCCCGGTCCGGCGGACTGGGCCGACCTCGCCCGGCTGCTCGGCCGGGGCGAACTCGCCGACATGTTCAGCTGCCCGGCGACCCCGCCGCCGGGCTGGGAGCCGATGTTCGTCCTCGAAGGCCTCCAGATGGTCTGGCACGGCGGCGTTCACCCTTGCGCCGAGAACGACACCGGCGTGGTCGAGCTCCGCGCGGACAGCGTCCCAGAGATGCTCGACCTCGTAGCGCGGACCCGGCCGGGACCGTTCTGGCCGCGCACCCGCGAACTCGGCACCTACGTCGGCGTCCGCGACAACGGCACGTTGGTCGCGATGGCGGGCGAGCGCCTCCGGCCTCCGGGATGGACCGAGATCAGCACCGTCTGTACCGCCCCCGACGCACGCGGGCGCGGCCACGCCGCCCGCCTGATACGCGCGCTCGTGGCACGCATCGCCTCTCGCGGCGAACGCCCCTTCCTGCACGTGGCCGAGGCGAACACCGCTGCGATCGCGCTCTACGAACGGCTCGGCTTCCAGACCCGCAAGCGCGTGACCTTCCGCGGGTTCCGCACCCCGTGACGGCCACGAGCGGCGGGACACTATGCCGCATACTGGTCTTAATGTGGCCAAAAGCGGCGGGAATCGAGGTGACCGGGTGGTGAACACGCCACTCCCGGCACCGGAGGCCGCAGGGCCGTTTCATCACCCGGCGCTGTTCTACCGAGGCCAGGACCAGTACCTGGCCGCGACGGTGCCGTTCGTCCACGCGGGGCTGGCCGCCGGCGAACCGGTCGCCGCGGCGGTTCCCGAGCCGAACCTGACGCTGCTGCGCAAGGAACTCACCGGTGACGCGGCGTGGGTGACGCTGCTGGACATGGGGCAGGCGGGCCGTAACCCCGGCCGGATCATCCCCGCTGTGCTGCGAGCGTTCGCCGACGCCCACCCCGGCAAGCGGGTGCGGATCATCGGCGAGCCGATCTGGCCCGGCCGCAGCGACGCCGAATACCCCGCCTGCCTGCAACACGAAGCGCTGATCAACCACGCGTTCGCCGGACGACACGCCACGATCTTGTGCCCGTACGACGCCGACCGGCTCGGCGCTCAGGTGCTGGCCGACGCCGCCGCCACCCACCCCGTTCTGGCCGACGCCGAGGGCGAACGCCCCAGCGGCCACTACGCCGCCGACCACGTCGTCCAGGCCTGCAACCGGCCGCTGCCCCCACCGGCCGGACCTGACGGCCCACCGCGGATCGCCGAACTCCCGTTCGACCACTCCGGGCTGGAGGCGGTCCGTGCCCTGGTCGTCCGGCACGCCCGCCACGCCGGCCTCGTCGCCGACCGGGCACTGGACGCCGAGCTGGCGATCAGCGAACTGGCCGCCAACAGCCTGGTGCACGGAGGCGGCGCCGGAACGCTGCGGATCTGGGTCGAGCCCTTTCATCTGGTGTGCGAAGTGCGCGACCGCGGCCACATCCACGACCCGCTGGCCGGTCGCCGTCCCGTGGAGCTCACCCGTCCCGGCGGGCGAGGTCTGCTGCTGGTCAACCATCTCGCCGACCTCGTACGAATCCACACGCGGCCCGGCGGGACCACCGTCCGGACCTACTTCCTGCGCTGACCGCACCACACCGCGGCGAGGTCAAGACCGCGTGCCCTGGAACGCCCGGACCTGGTCGCCGAGCGCGATCAGGGTCTGTTCGCCCGCGCAGCAGGCCAGCCAGGGAAAGACCTCGACCTCTTCGTGCCGGACCTCGTTGCGCACGGCGCAGATCAGCTTGGTGATCAGGACGTCGAACCGGCAGCTGCCCGCCTCGATCTGCGCCAGTTCGGCCAGGAGCCGGTTGATCTGCTCATGAGCGTTGGTCTCCAGCCTGCCGTCGGCGCCTCTGTCCAGCACGATGGCGCGGACCACCGGGTACAGGAACAGATCTTCGGCGTCGGCATGCCGGATCAGCTCGCCGGTCATCTCCTCGGCGAGCCTGCGGCGCTCACCCGCGTCGCGGACCGCGCACAGCTTCTGCAGCAGGCCCGCGATCCGTCGGTGATCACGGTTGAGCACTCCGATCACCGAACGTTCACCCGAGTCCACGAAAGCCCCCCGGATGGTCCACTAAGGAACCCCTACCCGTCCCGAACGCCTCTTACGAGACTCTTGACCGGGGACCTGGATACCGCGACGCGTGAAGTGACGACCTGCCCGGCTGGCTGATACGGCGCCCCGGGCTCTTCCAGGACGATGTGCAGTGCCGCTCGTGCGCCGGTGAACCGCACGCGGCATGAAAACGACGATCGCCTCCCCCGGAGAAGGCCCGAGCTCCCTGCCATGAATCAGCATGCACGACGCGGCACCGCGCCACCGTGGCGAAGGACGGTACGTCGACGCCCGGAACGGTTCTGGTCAGGGAATGCCGGGTGAGAATCCCCCTACCGGGCAGGAGGCAGAGGCTCGCGCCCCGCCGGAGTCTGACCCGTCACATGATCATCACAGGCGGAGTGATGGCGCTGCTGGTGGCCGGCGCCTTCGTACCGCTCTTCCTGGCGATCGTTCGCCTGCACGACGCGACCCGTACGCTCCTGATCTTCGCGGCGGTGCCCGTCGTCGGAGCCCTCTTGGTGATCTTCTTTTTCGTCGCCCACCTGACGAGAGTGATCGTCCGCCCGCTCCGGAACGCCGTCGACGTGGCCGACCGGCTCGCCACGGGGAATCTCACCGTGCGGATGCCGGAGACCTCGCCCGGCGAGCTCGGCCGGCTCGAGCGCCGGTTCAACACCATCGTCGGGTCCCTGGAGACGAGCCGGGAGATGCTTCGCGAGGTGGCCGACGAGCAGAGCGCGCTCCGGCGCGTCGCGACGCTCGTGGCCCGAGGGGTGTCGCCGGCCGAGGTGTTCGACGCGGTCGCCGAAGAGGTCGGGCACGTCCTGCACGGGGACCACACGCAGATCATCCGTTTCGAGTCCGACAACACGGCGCGCACGCTGGGTTACTGGAACAACCCCGAGGCTCCCAAGGTCATGCCGCCGCTGGGCGGGCACTGGCCGATCGAGGACGACAGTGTCACGTCCGCGGTGCGCACCACCGAACGGCCGGCGCGGATGGATGACTACGAACACGCCACCAGCGCGATCGGCGTCTGGGCCCATGCCGCCGGAGTCCAGTCCGCGGTGGGCTGCCCGGTCAAGGTGGAGGGCCGTGTCTGGGGAGCGCTGGTGATCAACTCGCTGGAGGCCGAGCCGCTGCCGAGGGTCACCGAGGCGCGCATGCAGCAGTTCATCGAGCTGGTCGGCACCGCGATCGCGAACGCCCAGAGCCGTTACGACCTCCTCGCCTCGCGTGCCCGCGTCGTCGCGGCGGCCGACGAGAGCCGCCGACGCATCGAACGGGACCTGCACGACGGAGCCCAGCAGCAACTCGTCACCCTCGCGCTCAGGCTGCGGACGATCCAGTCGACCGCCGGACCGGGACAGGCCCGCCTCAAAGGGGACCTGGCCAAGGTCATCGATGACCTGTCCGGCATCCTGGACCACCTGCAGGACGTCTCACGCGGAATCGTGCCTCCGATCCTCACCCGCAGCGGGCTCGGCCCCGCGCTCCGCTCCCTCGCCCGCCGCTCATCCGTACCGGTGACACTCCACGCGTGTCACCAGGGACGCCTGCCCGAGCCCGTCGAGGTCGGCGTCTACTACACGGTCTGTGAGGCGCTGACGAACGTCGTCAAGCACGCGACGGCCTCCGAGGCGCGGGTCGACCTCGCGGTGGACGACCAGACCGTACGGCTGTCGGTCCGAGACGACGGACGAGGCGGAGCCGACCTCAGGAAGGGCTCCGGCCTCATCGGCCTGAAGGACCGCATCGAGGCACTCAGCGGGAACCTCCGGATCGTCAGCCCTCCCGGGGCCGGCACCTCCCTGTTCGTGGACATTCCGGTAAACCCACCGCAGAGCGGACCCGCTGGGCCGTCCTGACGATCGGACCCCGTCACCGTGCCGGCTGGTCTTTTCTCTGCCATCGCCGGCGCTCCGCTCGGGGTGGACGCGCCGTTCCGGCGACGGCGATCGTGACCGGGTGGCCGAATCGTCCGCGTGCCGCCAGTTCGATGGTGAGCACGATGGCGACGGCCTCGACCGCCAGCAGCGCGATGAGGACGAACAGCTGGACGGCGCCGGCGGCGACCGGTGACGCGCCGCCCAGCAGCATGCCCACGAACGCGCCGGGCAGGGTGACCAGGCCGACGGTCCGGGTCTGGTCCAGGGCCGGGATGAGCGCGGTGGCCGCGTGCGGCCGGCAGATCTCCAGTGCGGCGTCACGGTCGGTCAGGCCGATGGACAGGGCGGCCTCGACCTCCCCGCGCCGGTGTGCCAGTTCGTCGACGGCGCGGCGGCCCGCCAGCGTCGTGGCGGTGAGCGCCCCGCCGATGAGGATGCCGGCGATCGGGATCATCGTGAGGCCGCGCGGCGGCACCAGGCCGGTCGCGACCAGCATGAGGATGACGGGCGCGGTGGCGACGCCGATCGGTACCGCCGCCCACCACGCCGCCCGGCCGGTCGTGATACGCCGTCCGGCGACCCGGGCGGCCACCCCGTACATGAGCACGACGAAGGCCACGGTCAGCGGGATCGACCGGGTGATCGCGGCGATGACCACGGACACGAGCGCGAGCTGCACCGCCGCGCGCACGCCGGAACGCAGCACGGCCGGGCCGTACCCCAGCCGGCCGACGGCCGCCACGGCCGTCCCGACGAGGGCCAGCACCGCCATCACGACACCGAGGGCCGGGCCGACCGGCAGCAACGTGGACGACCCCGCGACCTCCATGGCCGACCAGAGCCCATCGTGCACAGTCATGCCCCGATCCTGGTACCGGCCGAATCGTCCGGGCAATCGGGGAGGCGAGTGTCATGCCGCCGGGTCCCGTCGGCTGAGCACGAGAACGGCGAGGCCGGTGGCCAGGACGATCGTGGCGATCTGCGCCGCGGTTCCGGCGCCGAGGTGGGCGGCGCCGGCCGGGTCGAACAGGTGCGTCCAGTTCTGCCAGTAGTGCACGGGGAGGACCACGGTCACGGCGTGGAGCGCGGACTGGCCGTTGAGGATGCCGGCCACGACGACGAAGGCGATGGCGGCGCCGAGGGCTTCGGTGCCGCGGGGCAGCAGCACTCCGAGGGCGAAGGCGATCGCCGCGATGCTCAGCATGCACAGGAAGGTGTACCCGCCGGCGGCCAGGACGCGGCCGAGGGCGGCGCCGGTGGTCAGCGTGGGGGCGCCGATGACGTGGAAACGATGCCAGCCGAACAGTGCCAGGCCGCTGAGCAGCCCGGCCACGAGCACGCACGCGGTGGCGGCGAGGGTGGTGACGGCGACGGCGGCGAGCTTGCCGGCCAGCAGCCGCGACCGGGTGACCGGGGCGACGTAGAGATAGCGCAGGGTCCCCCAGTCCCGGTCGGCGGACGCGATCGCCGTGGCCGGCAGCGCGACCGCGATGGGGAGCAGCAGGGGCGCGATGAACGCCAGGCTCGCCATGGTGTGGTTGAGCGCGGAGTAGGTGGACGCGCCGAACAGGCCGCCCTGGGTGCCGTTGCGGTGTCCGGCGTGGGAGGCGGTCGCGAACCCGGCCGCCACCGGCACGGCGGCCAGGCAGGCGAGCGCGATGAGGCTGCGGACGCGGAGCAGCTGGGTGGTCAGTTCAACGCGCAGCATGGTCGTCGTCTCCTCGGGTCATGGTGAGGAACACCTCTTCCAGGGACCGGCTCGCCTGGTGCACGGCGGTGACGCCGACGCCGGCCGTGACCAGCGAGTGGACGAGCTCGCGTGCGGGAACGCCGGGGGCGGTGACGGTGACCTCCCCGCCTCGGACGGTGATCGTCGCGGCGCCCGCCGTACGGCGCAGCACGGTGGCCGCTCGCTCGCCGTCGTCCACCTGGACGCGGTAGGTGCTGGTGTCGTCGAGCAGACCGGCGAGCGGCCCGGCGGTGACCAGGCGGCCGTGGTTCATCACGACGATGTGGGTCGCGAGCTGCTGTACCTCGGCCAGCTGGTGGCTGGACACGAGCACCGCCGCGCCGTGCCGGGCGAGCGCCGCGAGGTGCTCGCGCAGGGCCCGCACCTCGGCGGGGTCCAGCCCGTTGGCCGGCTCGTCGAGGATCAGCACGTCGGGTGCGCGCATGAGGGCCTGGGCCAGCATCAGCCGTTGTTTCATGCCCATCGAGTAGCCCTTGACCTTCCGGTCGATCGCCGGGCCGAGCCCGGCGAGGTCGAGCGCGTCGGCCAGCGCGGGCGGTGGCCAGGCGCGTCGTGTCGCCGACCACAGGAGCCTGAGGTTGCCGAGGCCGGACAGGTGGGGGACGAACGCGGGACCGTCGATGAGGACGCCGACGCGGCGGAGGACGCCGGCGCCGAGGGCGACCGGCGAGCCGAGGATCTCCGCGCTTCCGGTGTCCGGGGCGGACAGGCCGACCAGCATCCGCATCGTGGAGGTCTTGCCCGCCCCGTTGGGGCCGAGCAGGCCGCAGATCTGGCCGGACTCGACGGCGAAGCCGAGCTCGCTGACGGCCTGCGTGCGTCCGTACCGTTTGGACAGCTCACGGGCGCGGACCATCGGGTCGGTGGAGGGTTCCATCGGGTGCCTTTCACAGGTGCGTGCCGGGGTCGTCAGTGCTGGGTGAGCGGATGCGCCGGCCCGTCACCCGGGCCCGCCGGCGGGTCCGGGTGACGGGCCGGCGCGAGCCGCGTCCCGGCGACGACCAGGGACGTGAGCAGCCCGGTCCCGAGCGTGAGGGCGACCAGATCCGGTACGGACGTCAGCGGACGCGCCCCTGGCCACAGCGCGTCACGGAACGCGGTCGCGAGGTGGATCGCGACGCATCCGGCGACCACCGCGGTCTCGACGACGCGGCGGGTACGGGTGCGGGGCGGGCGGGCGACGAATCCGGCGACCGCGTTGCTGATCACACAGAACGCGAGGTCGGAGGCCGTCTGGACCACCAGCATCCAGGCGATGAGCAGCGGATCGGTCCATCGTTCACCGATGGCCTGCGAGCCGGTGACCGCCGCTGCGGCCAGCACGCTCAGCGTGACGAACACGGTCATCGCGCGCCGCCGCACCCAGGCCGCGGCGTCCGGTCCGGCCCAGCGCCGCAGCACGGGGACCCGCGCGCAGAGCAGGACGACGTCGCCGAGCCAGTCGTGCCGCCATCGGCGGGACGAGCCGCGCGGCCGGCGGCCCCGCGCCAGCATCGCCGTCACGGTGACGGTGAGGAGGGAGGCCGCGACCAGCCCGCCGATCAGCACCGACGTCCACGTGTCCCAGGACGGGGCGTGTGCCCGGGCGACGACCGCGGCCCACTCGAAGACCAGGGTGATCCCGACCAGCGCGGTCATCACCCCGGCCGCGCGTGCCGTCTGCTGCTCGCGGTCCGGGCCGCCGGGCGCCCGCCAGGCCGCCAGCCGCAGGGCGATCACCAGCGCGAGCATCGGCACCGCGAGCTGCGTCAGCGACACGACCGCGTCGTACGGGTCGTCCTGCCATGGACTGGCCGCCCTGACCGTCTTGTCCTGGGTGGCCAGAACGGTCACCGCCTCGAAGAAGACCGCCGTGCCCAGGCATCCCAGGATGGCGACCAGCGGCGTTCGTCCGTTCCCGTCGGTGTGTTCCATGGCGGCCATAGTACGCGACGCGTAGTACGTGGCAAGTAATACGCGCCAAGTAGTATCGTGGCCCATGCCGGGGAGGGAAGCCATGCACAGCAACGACGCCCAGACGCTGGTGCTCACCGTCCTCGCGGACGGCCCGCTGCACGGGTATGCGATCAACACGGCGATCGAGCAGCTCACCGGCCGGCGGCTCGGTCCGGGCAGCCTCTACGGCGCGCTGACCCGGCTGGAGGCCAAGCAGCTCATCGAGCCGCTGGCCGAGGAAGGCCGGCAGCGCCCGCTCCGCCTGACCGACAAGGGCCGCACCGCCCTGGAGCGGGAGCTGCGGACGATGGCGCACGTCGCCTCGGTCGGCCTGCGCAGCCTCGGGGTCGGGCCCGCATGAGGTTCACACCGGTGCTGCTCAGCCTGTATCCCCGCCCCGTCCGCGCGCGCTGGGGCCTCGACCTGGAGGCCGAGCTTCGGACGGCCGGGTGGCGGGCCCTGCCGGGCACCCTGGCCGGCATCGCCGACCTCTGGCTGCATCCGGCGATCTGGCCGGACGCGTCGCCGCGCCGGCGCCGGCTGCGGATGACGACGATGGCCGTGGCGGTCGCGCTCGCCTGCGGGTTCGTTTCGATGATCACCGTGGAGCTGGGCGGACGGTCCGCACACGCGGCCGGCCACGCTCCGCTCATGTCGGCGGGGATGTCGCTGATTCTCGCGGGCCTGCTGGTGCTCGCCCCGCTCCCCGGCCTCCGCGGCCTCGCGGCGACGTGCCGGATCGGCGTGACTCGTCTCGCCCTCCCGGCGACGCTCGGGGCGGGCGTCGTCATCGCCGTCCACGTGGGCGCCGGCGGCGCGCCGCCCGTCGTACGCGCCGCCGTGGTCGCCTGCTGGTGGGCGGCGCTGGCGCTGGGCGCCGTCCAGACCTGCCGGGCCATCGCCGCCGCCGGCTCACTCGTCGACCCGCCGCGCCCCCGCCGCCTCCGCGCGGGCACGGCCATCCTGATCGCGGGATCGGCGGCGAACGCCGCCGACCTTCTCCGCTTCTCCCAGCGTGCCGGACACGACCTGCCGGGGACCGCGACCGGCCTCGGCCTGCTCGTCCTGCTGGCCGCCTTCGTTCTCCTACTCCGCGACACCCACCACCTCACCGTCCACGAGTGACCCCCAACGGGAGGGGTCAGGTGACCGGGGTGTGCATGCGGCCGATTCCGCTGATGGTCATGTCGAGCCGGTCGCCGCGGTGGATCGGGCCGACGCCGGGGGGAGCCCCGGTGAAGATGAGATCGCCCGGCAGCAGGGTCATCATGTGCGAGGCGTACGAGACGATGGCGGGCACCGAGGTGATGAGGTCCTTCGTCGTGACGTGCTGGCGCCGGTCGGTTCCGTTGAGGACCAGATCGATGGTCAGGTTCGCCGGGTCGGGCAGCTCGTCGGCGGTGGTGATCCACGGACCGACCGGGCTGAACGTGTCGTGGCTCTTGCGCCGGGAACGGTCGGCGGCGCTGCGCACGGTGACGTCGAGTCCCGCCGTGTAGCCGAGGATGTGCTCCAGCGCCCGCTCCTCGGGGATGTCGCGTCCGCCGCGGCCGACCACGATCACGAGTTCGGCCTCATGGTGGATCTCGTGCCCGGCGGCGATCTCCCCCTCGGGCAGCACGATCGGCTCACCGGGGCCGGTCAGCGACGACGGGGCCTTGAGGAAGACGTCGAAGTTCATCATCCACGACTCGACCTGGCCCAGCGTCCGCTCCTGGACGGTGTGCATCTCCTCGACATGCGCGGCGTAGTTGCTCGCGCAGGCGACGATCTTGGACGGGCTCAGCGCCGGCGCGCGCAGCCGTACGGCGTCCAACGGTCGCGACGGCAGGCCGGTGACCGCCTTCTCCACATCGGCCCGTACGGCGGCGAAGTCACGGCACAGGGCGCGCCACCATCCGGCGGTGAGCGGGTCGGGGTCGTGCGGCCAGGGCAGCGCGGTCGTCACGTCCGTGATCGCCGCATCGGTGACCACTCCGAGGCGGTTGTCGTCGAACAGGGCCAGTTTCATGCGTCTTCTCCGGTACGGAAAACGGACGTGACCTGCTGCGGCGCCGGCAGCCTCTGCTCTCGGTAGATGCCGAGGGCGCGCAGAACAGGGCTGTCGCTGATGGTGAACATGTCGGCGGTCTCGGCCGCGTGATGTTCGGCGGCCGCCCAGGACGGGACCACGAACATGTCGCCGGGGCCCCAGTCGAAGCGGCGGCCGTCGATCACGCTGTGGCCGTGCCCTCGGTGGACGACCCGGACCTGGTTGCCCGCGCGGCGCAGCGGCGCCGTGGACCGTCCGGCGATGACGCGGTGCATCCCGCACGCCAGGGTCGGCAGCACGCTGGCGCCCGATCGCGGATTCACGTACTCGAGCTCCACCTCGGAGTCGTCGGGCCGTGCCTCGGCCCGGCGGTCCAGTTCGGCGGCGGTGTCGGCCCAGCGGTAGACGAGCAGCGGCGAGGGCTCGGGGTCCAGCTCGCCGGTGACCGGCGCGTCCGCGAACCGCGGGCCGGTCACCGCCTCCGAGCGGTTGTGCGGGCCCTCCACCGGCTGGTTCAGGTCGGGGTGCGGCTCGAAGAACACGCCGTCCAGAGCCTCGATCATCGGCAGGTCCAGGCCGTCGAACCAGAACATCGTCCCGTCGGAGGGGTTGGAGTGGTCGTGCCAGGCCCAGCCCGGGGTGAGGACCAGGTCGCCGGGGTGCATGTCGCAGGCGTCGCCGTTGACCGTGGTGAACACCCCGTCGCCCTCGATGACGAAGCGGATCGCGCCCGGTGTGTGCCGGTGCGCCGGCGCGGTCTCGTGCGGGCCGAGGCACTGCACCGCTCCCCACAGCGTGCCCGCCGCGTACGGACGTCCGCCGAGTCCCGGGTTGCGCAGGCTCAGCACCCGGCGTTCGCCGCCGCGCTCGATCGGGATCAGCCCGATCGCGCGCTCGGCGAGCGGGCGATAGGTACGGGCCGGCCACAGCCACGGCACGGCTTTCGGGCGCGGTACCGGGGTGAGCAGCTCCTCGGTGATCGTCCACAGCGGCGTCAGGCCGGCGGCGTCGACGTCGCGGTAGAAGGTGTCCAGCTCCCGGTCGGTGCCGGTCGCCGTCGCATCGGTCGTCATGAATCTCCTCCGATCAGGCCGACTGCTCGGCCGGGACGGGCACGGCGCTCTTCTGACCGCCCAGCGCGAACATGGACAGCGCGGCGACGGCGGCCGCGATGGCGACGGCGTAGAAGAGCACCGCGTTGTTCCCGTCGAACCATCCGAGCAGCCAGCCGCCGACGTACGGGCCGAGGATGCCGCCGACGCGGCCGACGCCGAACATCGCGCCGACTCCGGTGCCGCGCATGTTGGTCGGGTACGAGCGAGCGCACAGGTTGTTGAGGACGAACTGCCCGCCGATGATGCCGAAGCCCGCGACCAGCACGAGGATCATGTTCGTCACCGTCGTGTCGACGAGCGCGACGAGGATGACCGCGGCCACGCTCACGACCTGCAGGCCGATCATGCCGCGGCGCAGGTCGGCGCGCCCGCCGTCGTCCAGCAGCGCGACGCACAGACCGCCGGCGATGCCGCCGATCTGCAGCAGTGCGCCGAACGAGAACGACTCCCCGAAGCCGCTGCCACGCGCCTCCATGAGCGTCGGCATCCACCCGGCCAGGCCGTAGATGTCGAACAGCACCATGAAGGCGCAGATCCACAGGATGATCGTCGTCCGCTGGTACCGCCAGGAGAGCAGGGACCGCACGATCTCCCCCGTGCGGGCCCGCTCGTGCCGGGGTTCGGCCAGCGCCGCCCCCTCGTAGACGCGGTCACGCCGTATCCGGCGCAGCGCGGCGATCGCCTCCGTCTGCCGGTCGCGCATGGCGAGGTACTCCACCGACTCGGGCAGCAGCCACCACAGGGCGATCGCCAGCGGGACGGACGCCCCGCCCACCCAGTAAAGAATCTGCCAGCCGTGCGCGGGCGTCAGCCAGATGCCCACTCCGGAGGCGAACACGCCGCCGAAGGCGTACCCGGACTGCGCGATCGACACCATCCGGCTGCGTGCGGCGTCGGGCGCGAACTCGTTGATGTAGGCGGTGCCCAGCGGCATGAGCACGCCGAGGCCGAGCCCGGTGAACCCGCGGAGCGCGATGAACGAGACGAACGAGTTCGCCAGGACCGCGGTGAGCAGGCTGCCCGCACCCGCCAGGAACAACGCGCCGACGAGGACCGGCCGCCGCCCGTACCGGTCGGCGATCGGGCCGTGCGCGAGCGCGCCGACCGCGAAGCCGATCAACCCGGCGGACACCAGGAATCCGGTCTGGGAATGGCTGAGGCCCCACGGCTTAACCACGTAGTGGATCACGTAGGAGGCGTTCAGCGTGTCGTAGCCGTCGAAGATGGTGATGAGCAGGACCACACCGGTGAGCATCCAGTGGAACCGGGACATCGACGCGCCTCTGAGCTCCGCGTGCGCGTCGACCCGGTGGGGGGCGGGTACGGCCATGAGGACTCCTTGACCGGATCGGGGGAAAACAGGGGTCAGGCCGGTTGGGGGACGGTCAGCAGCTCGGAGAGACGTTCGGGGGGCGTGCCGATGCCGAAGCGGCGCACGCTTTCAAGAAGGGAGACCCGGCGCAGCCAGGCACGGGCGCGATCGGGGTCCCCAGCGATCTGGCGCAGCTCGCCGCGCTGTTCCTCGCGGACGGCCTCGTCGCGTTCCTTCAGCCGCTGGGTGTTGCGCTCGGTGTCGGCGCGCACGTACTCCAGGGCGATACGGCGGCGGCAGGTGGAGAACGCGTCGAACTCGGCGTCGGCGTCCGCGCCGTCCCTGTGGACCCGGACCAGCCGGCGGATGAGATCCATCGCGTCGTGGATCCCGCTGTTGAGACCGACGCCGCCCACCGGGCTGTTGATGTGCGCGGCGTCGCCGATCAGGAAGGCGTTCCCGGTACGGAACGTCGCCGCGACGCGCTGGTGCACGTTGTAGATCTGGTGATCGACGATCGGGTAGCCGCCCTCGAAGGGGGCGACGGACTGCAGATGCTCCTGCATCACCGCCGGCCGCGTGGCCTCCTCGGCCGGCACGCCCTCCGGCACCGGCCACAGCACGCGCCACGACTCGGGCGTGCGCAGGATGAACAGCCACTCCTCGGGGTCCGCGACGTAGTTCACCTCGGCGATGCCGGGCACCTGCTCGCGCATGTCCACCGGGGTGCTGACGATGAGGAACCGCTCGGAGTAGGTGTGGCCCTCGAAGGGGACGCCGAGCGCCTTGCGCACCGAGCTCGCGGCGCCGTCCGCGCCGATGAGGTAGGACCCCCGCAGCGTCTCGGTGCCGCCGTCCGGGGTCTCGACGGTGACCTCGACACCCTCCGGGGTGTCGGTCACCCCGGTGAAGCGATGGCCGAAGAGCATTTGCACGCCGGACGCCTCGCGCAGCCGGTCGTACAGCATGCGGACCAGCCGCTGCTGGTTGAGCTGGAGCCGGTACGGGTACCGCGTCTCGTCCCGGAGCAGGCCCAGGTCGAACTCGGCGATCAGTCCCTCCGCACGGTCGCGGAACTGGTACTTGGGCACCACCAGACCCTCGTCGTGCATCGTGCCGGTGATGTCGAGCTCCTCCAGCAGCTCCAGCGTGGCGGCGTGGAACGTCGAGGCACGCCAGTCCGGCCGCGGCTCCGGGTCGGCCTCCACCAGCACCGCCGGCACGCCGTGCCGGGCGAGCGCCGCGGTGGCCGTCATGCCGACCGGACCGGCACCCACGACCACCACCGGCTTTGCGCTTGTGTCATCCATGGCACGGGACCATAAGTGGCAAGTTCTCCAGAATGGAATAGTTGTGGATAAAGTTCCGCTATGGGAAATCCTTCGCCCAGCGGGCTGAGTTCCGTGGACAACGCGCTCCGGCTGCTGCGCCTGATCGGGGAGCGCAAGGTGCTGCGGGTCGCCGAGGCCGCCGAGTTGCTCGGTGTGGCGCGATCGACCGCGCACCGCCTGCTGTCCGCGCTGCGGCACCACGGCTTCGTCCTGCAGGACCGGCCCAACGGCGCCTACCGGCCCGGGCCCGTGCTGAACGAGATCGGCCTCTCCGCCATCGGTCGCATCGACATCCGCCGCGTCGCGCATCCCGTGCTGGAGGAGCTGCGCGACCAGACCGGCGAGACGACCAGCCTGAGCCTGCTCGAAGGCCGGGACGTGCGCTTCATCGACTGCGTCGAGAGCCCGCGCACCGTACGCGTCGGCGACCGCACCGGCGTGGTCATCCCCGCCCACTGCACGGCCGGCGGCAAGGCCATCCTCGCCGCCCTGTCCCTCACCGAGCTGAGCCGCCGCTACGCCGGTCAGGACCTGAGCGCGCGCACCACCGCGTCCGTCGTCTCGTGGGAGGCCCTGCAGCGGGAGCTGGAAGAGATCGGCCGCACCGGCTACGCGATCAACATGGAAGAGGGCGAGACGGGAATCTGCGCGGTCGCCTCGGCCCTGCGCGACCTCACCGGCGCCCCACTCGCCGCCGTCGCGGTCGTCGTCCCGGCGAGCCGGATGCCCGATCCCGGCACCGCCCACTCCCTGGCGCCCCTGGTCACCGAGGCCGCCAAGACGATCGAGGAGCGCCTGCTGGCCGAGTTGTAGCCCGCGCTTCGCCTAGGACTCGAGGGCCATCTCGGCCAGGTGGCGGGCGATGCCGTTGGTGTCGGTGTCCTGCACGTTGCTGAGCACGACCACCTCGATGTCGTCGTCGGGCAGGTACATGTTGCTCGCGGCGTACCCCTGGAGAAGACCGGGGTGGTATACGAGCCGGGAGGTCGGTCGGGGCGGGTTGGTCGGGGAGAACCGGGAGGTCGGTCGGGGCGGGTTGGTCGGGGAGAAACTGGGCCCGTCCAGCCGGTCGAGGAGCCAGCCGAAGGCGTACGCGTACGACGGCAGGTTGAGGCAGCCGCCGGGCGGGCACGGCGCCTGGGGTGTGAACGCCTCCCTGACGGTGGCGGGTGGCGCGACCAGGTACGCGCCGAACGAGCGGTCCCAGCGGACGAGGTCGTCGGTGTTGGAGAAGATGCCGGTCGCGGAGTACGCCTGCGAGCCGTTGATGGGCGGGGCGGGCGACCCGAGCGTGAAGTAGCCCTTCGCGTACCCGGGAGGCGGGTCTCCCGGGCTGAAGCCGGTGTGGGGAAGCTTCAGCGGCCCGGTGATCTCATCGTGCAGTACGGCGCCGTACGGCTTGTGCGTCACCGTCTCGATGATCGCCCCGGCCAGGATGAAGCCGGAGTTGGTGTACTTCCAGCTCGTGCCGGGCGGGAAGTCCAGTGGCAGGTTGATGAACCGCTGGATGAGCTCCTGAATGGTGGTCGGCTGCGAAAGTTCGGCGTAGAAGCCGGGCAGGTTCTGGATATCGGGAATTCCCGAGGTGTGCGTGACGGTCTCGCGGACCGTGATGGTCCGCCACGCCTTGGGACAGGCCTTGATGAACGTCGGAATGAGGTACGGGCAGACCGGATCGTCGAGGCGGAGCAGCCCCTGGTCGCGCAGCTTGAGAATGAGCATCGCGGTGAACTGCTTGGTGACCGAGGCGAGCCGGAAGACCGTGTCCGGCCGGAGGGGAATGTGGTTCTTCTCGTCGGCCTCGCCGGCGGCGAAACGCGCCAGCACCTGCCCACGGCGAACCACCTGCACCGACCCGGTGAAGCCGTTCTCGGCCAGGCCCCGCAGGTACGCCCGCATCGCCGCGGCGGTCGGATCGCCGGGCGGCGCCGGTGAGGTGGGCAGCGGATCGGGAGCCGGAGGCGCGGACGACCCGGTCGCGCCGGAGGCGGGCGCGACGGACTCGGGTGCACGGTGCCGGCGTTGCCGCACGTCGCTGCGGCTCTTGTTGACGTTGCCGTTCCGGATTCTGGCGATGACCCGTTGCCGATGGCGGTTCCGGGTGAGGTCGCGCGACCGGTCACCGTGGGGCCCGCAGCAACCATCGCCGGGGCCGGCTTTCGCAGCCGCACCGGCCGTGACGGCACCCGCGGCGAGAGAGGCACATCCGACGAGAACCGAGCCCGACACGGCGATCGCCAAGCTCTTCGGAATCCCCATGAAGCAACCGCCCTGGCAGAACGAGACAACGGACCGGGCTCGCGTTCTCAGGCAATGACCATGCCTCGCGGCGGCGACTTCCCTAGGGCGAGAAACACGTCAACGGCTCGCCATTCTCAGTTCATGCCGCATGATCCACTGACGTCGTCCCCTCGGCGGGCTTCACCGAAACGCCGGCGGTCGTACTTGGCGCCGGGTCGGCATTCTCGATGGCGGCACTTTAACCGTCGCCGCGGCGGGCGGGAATCGCCGGAAACTCCGCAAGAGTGGAAATGGTGTCGGTGTCGATGGTGAAGGCGGACGGAAAGCGTTCGGGATCGGTGGCTTCGGGCGGTTCGGTGGAGCGCCAGGTGTAGGAGCAGGCCGGGCAGGAGTGCACCGTCCAGCAGCCGGGGACCGGTGAGGCGGCCACCGTACGGGCCTGGTCACAACGGCAGCGGGGACAGGTGGTGGTCGCGGCCGTCATGCGATTCGCTCCTTGAGGAAGGCCTCCCAGCGGGCGGTCTCCGCCGGGTCGTGCACCTGGTGGCCGTGGTGGCCGCGCACGTCCGGAGCCACGGGGGTGGTGGCGTCGAGGATGAGCTTGTCGGTGACGCCGGGGGGTTCGGACCCGGGGTCGAGGGGCGTCACCGACAGGCCGGGGACGCGCACCGTGTCACGGCCGGGGTGGAACTTCGTGGACAGGGCCCACATCACCTGCGGCAGGTTGAAGGGGTCCACCGTCTCGTCGACCACGATGACGACCTTGCAGTAGGCCAGCCCGTGCGGGGTGGTCAGCGCCCGCAGCCCGACGGCCTTGGCGAAGCCGCCGTACCGCCGCCGGGTGGAGATGATGGCGACCAGGCCGTGGGTGTACATCGCGTTGACGGCTTCGATCTCCGGGAAGTCCGCCTTGAGCTGTTCGTACAACGGCACGCAGGTGTTGATGCCCACCATGTGGTCGAGCTCGGTCCAGGGCATGCCCAGATAGAGCTGTTCGAAGATCGGACGCGGTCGCATGGACACCTGGTGGATCTTCACCACCGGCAGGCGGCGCCCGCCGGTGTAGTGCCCGGTGAACTCCCCGAAGGGACCCTCCAGCTCCCGCCGCCCGGCGAGGACCTCGCCTTCGAGCACGACCTCCGCGCCCCAGGGCACGTCCAGGCCGGTCAGCGGCGCGGCGGTGATGGAGTAGGGGGCGCCCTGGATGGCGCCGGCCATCTCGTACTCGGACTGGTCGTAGGCCAGGGGCATGCCGGCCACGACGCCGATGACGGGTTCGGTGCCCACCGCGATCGCGATCGGCAGGTTCTCCCCGCGTTCCTCGGCCAGGCGCAGGTGCAGGCCGGCGTCGTGCTGGGGCACCGGCTGGATGCCAAGGACGTCGGGGCCCTTGACCTGGAGGCGGTAGATGCCGACGTTCTGCCTGCCGAAGTCGCCGGGATCGTCCGGGTCACGGGTGACCACGCAGGCCTTGTCTATGTAGAAGCCGCCGTCGTGCCGGTTGAGGCGGAACAGCGGCAGCAGTTCGAACAGGTTGATGCCGTGGCGGACGCCGACCTCCTGCCAGGGCGCGGCGCCTCGGCGCTCGGGCGCGACCGGGAAGGCGCGGTAGCGTTCGGCGAAGGCGAAGAACTGCTCCTTCACCGGGGTGTCGGCGGGCAGCCCCATCATCAGCGCGTGGTTGGGCCACGAGCCGATGACGTTGAGCGCCACGGTCGCGTCCCGGTAGCCGTGGATGTTGTCGAACAACAGCGCCGGGGAGCGGTCACCCAGGTTGTTCGCGGCGCGTGCCGCCGCGCCGAGGTCCGGTTCGGGCATGACCTCGTCGGTGATGCGCAGCAGCTGCCCGGCCTTCTCCAGGGCCCGCAGGAACTCACGCAGGTCGGCGTACGGCATCAGATCTCCTCCGGGGTGACGCCTCGTCCGCGGGACGTGGCAGGCCGGTCCAGCGCTTGGCCGCGGGCGAGTCCAGCCCGAACTGGTCCAGCACCCGGGCGGTGAGGTGCGCGACCACGTCGTCCAGGCTCTGGGGGTCGTTGTAGAAGCCGAGCACGGGCGGCAGGACCACCACGCCCATCCGGGCGAGCGCGAGCATGTTCTCCAGGTGGATCTCGCTGAGCGGGGCCTCCCGGGCCATCAGCACCAGGCGACGGCGCTCCTTGAGCGTGACGTCCGCGGCGCGGGGGATCAGCCCCTCGCCGTAACCGTGACGGATGGCCGCGAGCGTCTTCATGCTGCACGGCGCCACGATCATGCCGGAGGTCGGGAACGATCCGCTCGCGATCGGTGCGGTGTGGTCCGCGGCGCCGTGCACCACCGTGGCCAGGTCCGCGACCTCTCGTACGCGGTACGGCGTTTCCAGCTCGATGGTGGTGCGGGCCCACCGGCTGAGGACCAGATGGGTCTCCACCTCAAGGTCGCGTAGGCGTTCCAGCAGCCGGATGCCCAGCACGGCTCCTGTCGCGCCGGTCATCCCGATCACCAGTCGCATGCCTTCTCCTTCCCCCGTGGCCGTGCGCTTTCCGTGGCCGCGTCTAGTCCATGGCCAGTCCGCCGTTGACGGGGGTACAGGTGCCGGTCAGGAATCCGCTCCCGTCGCCGGCGAAGAAGGCGATGGTCTCGGCCACGTCCTCCGGCCGGGCGATGCGCCGCAGCGGCGTCGACGCCACGATCCGGTCCTCCAGCTCCCGGGAGCGCGACGCGCCGATCCGCGTGTCGACCGGACCGGGCGAGACGACGTTGACGGTGATGCCGTAGGGCCCCAGCTCCTGGGCGACATAGCGGGTGAACTGCACCAGCGCGGCTTTCGCGCTGCCCAACGCCATCATGCCCGCTCGTGGGTGCCGGGCCAGATCGGTCGCCACATGGACGATCCGGCCGTACCCCTTGTCGATCATGGCCGGTGTCACGGCCTTGGTGAGCTCGAAGGCGGCCAGCATCTCGTCGTGGATCTTGCCGCCGAATTCCTCCCAGCTCATCTCCTGGAAGGACTTGATGGCGTACGGGATCAGGGCGGTGTTCACCATGACGTCGATCGCGCCCCAGCGCGTCGCCACCGCCTCCACGAGCGCGTGCACCTGTGGCGGGTCGTCCACGTCGGCCCGCACCGCCATGGCCTCACCGTCACGGGCGTGGATGGAGGCGACCACCTCCTCCGCGTCCTCGACGCTGGACCGGTAGTTCACCACCACGCGCATGCCCCGCGAGGCGAGCAGGCGTGAGGTCGCCGCGCCGATGCCGCGGCTTCCGCCCGCGATCAGGGCCACCCTTCCCGGCTCCGTGGTCATTCTCACCGCTCCTCCCCCGAAGAGTCCTGCGCGCGGCGCCGCTCCGTACGGCCCGTCTCGGTGGCGGGGTCCGGCCGGGCGGCACGGCCGGTCAGCGCGCCGGCCAGCAGGCGTACGGCAGGCTCGGACCGCGCCGCGTCCACGCCGTCCGGGCGCAGGAAGTTGTCCATCAGCAGACCGCTGATCAGCAGGCGGGCGACCGCCGCCCGGCCGTCGGCATCCGCCTCGACCTCCGGGACCGCCGCGAGCAGGTCCGCCAGGTCTCCCGTCGAGGAGGCCACCAGGCGCGCGGCCAGCTCCCGCAGCTCCGGGTCGACGTGAGCCTCCCGGAACAGGATCATCTGGCTGTTCCGGCTGCGGCCGAAGACCTCGGCCAGCTCCGTGACGGCGCGCCGCAGCACCTCCTCGACGCCGTCGTCACCGGCCCCGGTGACCACCCGGGGCAGAGTGCCGCGGTAGGCACGCTCCCGGATCACCGCCATCAGCAGGTCCCGCTTGGTGGCGAAGTAGTAGAACACCAGGCCCGAAGGGACATCGGCCGCCGCGGCGATCTTCGCGGTCGAGGTGGCGTCGTAGCCGCGCTCGGCGAACAGGCGCTGAGCGGCGTCCATGATGCGCTCCCGGGCGCCCTCCGCACCGGGCGCCCGCCGCCTGGCGGCGCGGCGCCGCGGTGCGCCGGTCGGCGTTGGAACCTCAGCCATGTCGCCCTCTCTTGATTGACCAGTCACTCAAATATGCACGCTCGACCCGTCGGCTGTCAAGGCCTCAATAGCCTTTTGACCTGCGCCGATACGCACAGGAGATCAAGGAACGGCGGCGGACGCGACAGGAGCTGCGGCCCGCATGGCCGGCGACGGCACCGGCGGCGTACGGTGAAGGACGCACACGATGGAGTCAGGGCGATGGAGTGGAGCAGGGACGACCTGCGGCGCATGGAGCCGAGCGAGCGCGCCGCGCTCATGCGGGCGCTGGCCGAGCTCGCCGAGGAGGATCCGCTGGATGATCCGGGCCACCGCAAGGGGCGCCGGCTCTTCATCGCATTGACGATCGGCTCGTGTGTGTGGCTGGTTCCCTGGATCGTCTACCTGGCGTTGACCCTGCCCGGGAACTACACGGCCGACCAGTGGTCGGCGACCTGGACGGGCTTCGACATCGCCCTGCTGGCGGCCTTGGCCGGCACCGCGCTGGCCATACTGGGCAAGCGGCAGGTGGCGATCGTCGGCATGCTCGTCACCTCCACGCTGCTGGTCTGCGACGCGTGGTTCGACGTCATGTTGTCGTGGGGCTCGGACGAGTTCCCGCTCAGTGTCGTGACGGCGCTGGTCGGCGAGCTGCCGCTGGCGGCGCTCTTTTTCTACGCGGCCCGCCAGCTGATCCGCCTGACCGTCCACCTGGCGTGGATCCGCAGCGGCCTGACCGGAGTGGAGCCGCGACTGACCCGCATCCGGCTCTTCACGCTCATCGAGCCCCGGCAGGGCCGCCCGTCCGGACGGACCCCGGACCCAAGACCCTGACCGGCCGCACGGGCGGCGAACGGTCCTCCGTGCCACCGCCGCGGACCGGGCCGCCGGGCGCGGCGGTCAGGAAGCGGGGGCGGAGAGACCGGCGGCCAGGTGGTCGAACGCCTGGTCGATGAGCAGTTGCAGGCCCTCGATCCCCTTGTCCGGGGTCCAGGTGGTGAAGGCGACGCGGAAGACCACCACGGTCGCTCCCGCGAGCAGTTGCGGATAGAGGCTGTCCGCCGGGCATCCGATGCGGTCGGCGAGGGGGCCGACGAGCCTGGCCTCGAGGCCGAAGACCGCCTGCAGGATCTTCGATCTGAGTTCGGGATACGTGCCGAACAGCTCCTTGCGCGCGTGCCATCCGGTCTGTGCGGCGAAGCTGGGCAGGGTGTCGTCCAGCGCCCGGCGCACGGCGGTGAGCGGTGGTTCGTGCGGTGGCCGTGCGCCGAGTCTGGCGACGAACTCGTCGGCGAGGCGCTGGTCCCAGGCGAGGACCGCCGCCTCCTTGTTCTCGAAGTAGTTGAAGAAGGTCCGGGGGGAGACCCGGGCGGCTTCACAGATGTCGGTCACGGTGACCGCCGAGGGGCCGCGCTCCAGGAAGAGCCGGATGGCGGCGGCGCGCAGGGCCTCGCGAGTCTCGGCCTTCTTACGTTCGCGAAGCCCTGGAGTCGCGCCCTGCATGTCGATCAAGTCCTCTCATCGCGGCGAGCGCCAGCGTACTCGTGACGGACGAGTTGCATGGGCGCAAAATTGCAGAACTGCAAGATTCGCTAAGCTGAGCCGCATGGCATCTGCGCATGCAAAGAAGACACGTGCCGGCGAGGTCGTGCGAACACTCGTGATGGGCCTCTGGCTCCCGGCGCTCTTCCTGGCGGGACTGCTCTTCTCCTTCCTGCTGGCCTTCCACGACCCGACGCCGCACCACGTCAAGGTCGCGGTCGCCGCTCCACCGGCCGCGACGGCGCAGCTGCAACACCAGCTCGACACCGCGATCCCCGGCGGCTTCACCCTGCAGCCGTTCGACTCCGCGGCCGAGGCGCGCTCCGCCGTCCTGAACAACGACGCGGTGGCGGCGTTCACGCCGGCTCCCCACCATCCGCAGCTGTACGGCGCCAAGGCGGACGGCGCCGCCATGGAGTCGATGATCCGCCAGGTCTTCACCTCCGCGACCCAGCAGACCGGCGCCACCCTCGGCTTCCACGAACTGGTCCCGACCAGGCGGGGAGACGCCCTGGGCACCAGCCCGTTCTACCTGCTGATGGCCTGCACTCTCCCCGCCTACTTCCTGGTGGTCGCCATGCAGCGCGCGGTGGGCTTCAGCCGCCGGGCGCATGTGGCCACGATGCTCCTGGCCGGCGCCGTCACCACCGTCGCCTGCTACCTCGCCGGCGCGTACGGGATGGACGCGATCCCGCAGCACCCGCTCGCCATGCTGTATCTGTTCCTGCTGACCCAGTCGGTGTCACTGACCTCGTACGGGCTCGTGGCCTTTCTCGGCCCGTTCTTCCCCGGGGCCGCCGTGACGTTGTTCATCATGCTCAGCGTGCCCTCCAGCGGCCTCACCGTCCCCGCCGACCTGCTCTCGGGCTTCTTCCACTTCCTCCACCCGATCCTGCCGATGGGCAATGCCGCCGACGCCCTGCGCAACGTCAACTACTTCGACGACCGGCAGCTGGGGCGGCCCACCGCGGTGCTGTGCGCCTGGATCGCGGCCGGCACCGCGCTCATCGTGCTCGGGTACGTCAAGCAGCTACGACAGCTCGTCCGCGAGGCGCAGGCGGGCATCACGCGATACGTCTCCGCGCCTCCCCCGGAAGATCCCACCGTGGAGCTCCCCGAGCCGGTCGCGCTTCCCCCGCACCGGCATCACTTCGGCGAGCAACCGGCGATGCTCACCGGGAGGGTCAGCGGTCCCGTCGGCGAGCCGCTGGCCGGCGTCACGATCACGGTCACCGACGCGCACGGCCGCCAGCTCCTCCATACCCGTACGGACCAGAACGGCGAGTACGCGGCCACGGGGTTCCACGAAGGGTTCGCCGTGGTCGTCGCCGGTGGCCCGGGCCGGCAGCCGGTCGCCACACGCCTGCTGCTCAGCATGGCCGCACCCGTGAACCAGGACTTCGTCCTGACGCCTCGCCAGCAGACCGTTCCGGGTTATGTGAACAGCGGGCGCGGGTGACCGCGGGCGCCTCAGCTCCGGCGTGTCTCCGTGGCCTCGGTAGGCTGGGGAAAAGCCACGGACGGTCATCGATCGCCACCCGCCCGGCCATCGATCTCGCCCGATCCGCCAGAGCACGGAGTGATCTTCATGGAGGTCATTGGGCTACGCAACGCACGTGATGCCGTAGGACTCGCCGCCGGCCGTCTGACCCACCTCGTCGTCCGCCTGGTCCGCCGTGGGTCCGCTCACGTCGCCGGCCGTCTGCCGCACACGGTGCGCTCGGCGTCTCCGGAGGGCGGCCGGACACGCCTCCAGCGACTCGCCGACGAGCAGGGAGCGCTCCTGCGCGTCGCGACGCTCGTGGCGCAGGGAGTCCCGTCGGCGGACATCATCCGTGCCGTCGCCCGCGAGATGGGGTGCCTGCTGGGGGCGGACTACGTCATCATCAACCGCTACGAGCCGGACCGTACGAGCACCGTGGTCGGCCACTGGAGACGCGCCGGAATACCCGACATCATGCCTCCTCTGGGCGGGCGCTGGCCCATCGACGACGGCATCGTGGACGCCGCGGTCGCCCGGACCGGAAGGCCGGCGCGGTTCACCGACTACGCCCGTGCCGACACCGAGATCGGCGCGTGGACCCGCGCCCGCGGGATCAAGTACGCCGTCGCCTGCCCCATCATGGTCCAGGGCCGTCTGTGGGGCTTCGCGGGAAACGCGTCGTCCGGTCGCACGCCACAGCCCGCCGACACCGAGGAACGCATGCTGCGGTTCATGGCACTCGTCGGCACCGCGATCGCCAACGCCGAGACCCGCGCCGAACTCCTCGCCGCCCGCGCCCGCGTCGTCGCCGCCTCCGACGCGGCCCGCCGACGCTTCGAACGCGACCTGCACGACGGCGCGCAACAACGCCTCATCTGCCTCGGACTCGAACTCCGCGCCGTGGAGGCCTCCGTCCCACCCGAACACCCCGAACTCAAAGAGCAGCTGGCCCGTACGGCCGGCGGGCTGACCAGCGTCCTGCACGACCTGCAGGAGATCTCCCACGGGCTGTATCCGGCCGCCCTGACCCAAGGCGGACTCGACGCCGCCGTCCGATCGCTGGCACGCCGCTCCCCCATCCCGGTGAAGCTCGACCTGCGCATCGGCCGGCAGCTGGCCGAACCCCTGGAGGCGGCCGCCTACTACACCGTCTCCGAGGCGCTGACCAACGCCCTCAAACACGCGCACGCCAGTGAGGTGGACGTCGTCATCCACGTCGAGGACGAAACCGTCCGCATCGCGGTCGACGACGACGGCGTGGGCGGAGCCGACTTCGGCGGCGGGTCCGGGCTCATCGGGCTCAGGGACCGCGTCGAACCGCTCGGCGGCGACATCCGGCTCACCAGCCCACCGGGCGAGGGCACGTCACTGCTGATCAGAATCCCGCTGCACTACGGGACCAACGGGTACGAGGCCGGCGGGCCGTCGAACTCCCGTCCCTAGCCCCTCATCGGACAACCCCCACCCGATGGGGGATACGCCGCACGCGTTCTCGGCCGAGTATTCATTCAGTGCCGCTCTGAGCTCGCGGTGAAGCGGTTGGCCGGGCCGCTATGGGGAGACGGCTCGGTCGCCTGAAAGCGCCGCCGCCGCCGCTCGAGCTCGCGGTACTGGCGGTCTGACCGGGCCCTTGCTCAGAGGGGAAGGCTGGGGCCCGGTCAGGACCGGTTCACACCGGCTAGGGCCGCGGGGGGTCGGGCCGGCTGATGAGGCGGGCGAGCTCGACGCGGGAGGCGATGTTCAGCTTGCGGAAGACCTGGCTGAGGTGGAATTTCACGGTCTCTCGCGAGATGAACATCTGCGCGGCGATCTGGGGGTTGGTGAGTCCCTGGCCGGCGAGGGCGGCGACCTTGCGTTCGGTGTCGGTGAGGCTGGCCCATCCGGACGACGGGCGCTGGGCCTGGCCCCAGTGGCGGCGCCGTACGCCGAGCCGGCGCAGCCGGGCGCGGACGCGCGCCGCGTCCCGTGGTGCGCCGGCCCCCTGGTAGGCCTCGAGCGCCTGGTCGAGATGGTGGATCGCCGCTTCGCGGTCCGCGTCGCCGTGCGCGTGCAGAACGCCGAGGTCCTCGGCGGCGGAGGCGCGGCTCCAGGGGCCGACGTGGGTGGCTGCGGCGCGGGCCAGCGCCGCGGCGTCCTGGTGCAGCAGCGCGTGAGCCTGCGCGGCGGAGGCGGCGAGGGTGGGGAAGCCGGGGTTGTCGCGGGCGAGGCGCTCGGCCGCGTCGGTGGCGGTCCGGGCGCCGGTACGGTCACCGACGGCGAGGGCGATCCGGGTCAGCCACGCCGCGGCGTCGGCTTCGGCCATGAGCAGCCGATACCGTTCGCCCGGGTCGGTGTACACGGGGTGGAGGAGGTCGAACGCCTGCTCCGGCCCGTCCTGGGCCTCGGCGACCAGCGCCGGACCCCAGTTGGCCCACCACCAGGCGGACATGGGGTCGACGCCCGGCAGGTGATGCGAGCGGCTGCGGCCGGCGAAGTCCGCGGCGCTCTCCAGGTCACCGCGGCGCAGGGCTACGATGGCGAGCACGGTGGTGCCGAACCGGTCGTACAGGTGCGCGCCCAGCTCGTCGGCCGTGGCGAGCCCGGCCCTGGCCTCGGCGGCGGCGTCCTCCAGGCGCCCTTCGATCAGCCGCAGCCGGGCGCGCAGCAGCGTGGGGACGGCGGCGTACGCGGTGGTTCCGAGCGCCGTGATCTGTTCGGTGGCGACCCGCAGCGCGGTCGTCGCCTCCGGGAGCCGCCGCATGTCCATGAGCGTGCAGGCGTGCAGGAGGTGCGGGTGGGTGAGCCGGATCGGGTCGCCGGAGACGATGCGTGCGGCTTCGCGGCTGTGTTCGAGGCCGTCGGCGGCCCGGCCCTCACCCCACGCGATGTCGGCGAGGATCAGGTGTGCGGCGACCAGCGATGACTCGCTGTGCCGCCGCGGGGCGGCCAGAACGCCCTCGGCGCGACTCCGCGCACGCCGGTGGGCCTGGCTGCCCAGCGGTCCCATGAACAGCACCTGATCGATGAGGCCACGGAGCTCGTCGGGAAGATCGCCCTGGCCGAGCGTCTTCTCGGCTTCGGCCACGGCATCCGCGATGCGGCCGGCCTGGAGCAGCGCGTATGCCAGTTCATAGCGCAACCGCGCGGTGTGGCCGGGCGGCGTGGCCGTACTCAGGTTGGCCTGGGCCAGTCTCACCGCCTCGTTCAGCGCACCTGCGGTCGTCAGCGCGCGCACGGCGATCAGCGCGCGGTCGGATCGCCTGCCGTCGCCGGGGGCGGTGAGGTCCAGGGCGCGTACGGCCAGGTCGGCCGCTGTCTCGGGGGACGCCGGCAGGACCTCCCGCGCGGCCTGGTCGAGGCCCGCCAAGGCGGCCGCGTCGCCCGTGCGGGCGCTGTCCCTCAGGTGCGCGGCGGCGACCACCACCGATCCGCCGCGGTCGAGAAGCATCCTCCCGGCCTGGCGGTGCAGGGCCTGGCGCACCGAGGGGGCCATGGTCTCCGTCACGGCCAGCCAGACCAGGTCGTGCCGGAAGCTCAGCAAGCCCGGGCCGGCCGTCAGGACACCTGCCGCCTCGGCCTCCTCCAACGCCGGCAACAGCCGGGCGGGCGGCTCACCGAGCATGTCCGCGACGTCGTCCGCCTCGAAGGAACGGCCCAAGATCGCCGCCACCTGCAGCAGATGGCGGGTACGGGGCGACAGCCCGTACAGCCGGCCGTGCACGATCTGCTGGATGCGGCGCGGCAGTCGCGACGAGGCCGGCCTCGCCCGGCCGTCCACGGTCTGGACCGCGTGCTCGTCCCGGAGCCCGCAGAGCAACTCCACCAGCAGGAACGGCTTGCCGCTCGCCCCGTCCGCCAGCCGCAACAGCTCCGGGCTCGGCTCCGCGCCGAGTTCGTCGGTGATGATCTCGGCCACGGCCCGATCCTCCAGCGCACCCAGCACGATCCGCGTGGCACCGTCGCGTTCCAGGGCCTCGTACAACCGCTCGGCACCGGAGTCCCCCCGCCCCGTCGTCCGCGACAGGACCCACACCAGCGGGTAGGACGCCAGCTCGGGGATCAGCGAACGCAACGCCAGGAGGGTCATGGGGTCCGCCCAGTGCAGGTCGTCCAGGGTGGCCAGGAGCGGGCCGCGTGCGGCGCGCTCCTCCAACCGCGCCTGGAGTCCCTCCACCAGCCGCAGCCGCACGTCCGTCCCGTCGGCGGGCTCCTGGGACCCGAGCAGCGTCTGGGTCGTCTCCCCGAACGCCGACATCAGCGGCGCCAGCGGCACCACGCGGCCCAGCTCGTCCGCCGCGCCACGGGCGAGCATGAACCCCATCGCCGCGGCGGTCTCGACCGCCTCTTCCAGCAGCCGGGTCTTGCCGATTCCCGACTCGCCCTCGACCAGCAGCACCCCGCCACGGCCGCTGTGCGCCGCGCGCAGCAGGCGCGTCAGGATCTCCGACTCACGGTCCCTGCCGCGCCAGCCGGACCGCGACGCCCCTCCGAAGCCGCCGTCGGCCGCACCCCCCGGACCGGGGGTGGACACGCCCGGCGGACGGCTGCCAGACATCACCCCAAAAACATACCGAATCTCCCATTGACCTGCGTGAATGTGCCGACAGGCACTCGGAGGTCGAGCGCTCAGCGGCCGCGCCGGGCGGTGACCAGCCACCCCCGGCTGGTGTCGGAGCGCCGCGCGTCGAACACCGACGGGACCGGCCGGCCATATCGGCCGACCACCGTGGCCAGGCTGTCGACACGGGGCGTCCAGTGGTGGCCGGCCAGCCACGCGTCGAGTGCGCCCGCCGGGCCGCTCTGCCAGCTGTCCACCAGGTCCGCGGACATGGCGGCGATGGCCGAGTCGAGGGCCGGTGACCCCTTGATGTGGTCCGCGGCGAAGACGCTCCCGGGCGCGGACAGAGATGTGATCTGCTGGAGCAGGGCGTCCGCGGCGGTGGACGGCAGGGCGTAGAGAATGCCCTCGGCCAGCCAGGCGGTGGGCTCCCGGGCCGAGAAACCCCGCGCCCGCAGCTCGGCCGGCCAGTCACGGCGCAGGTCCGCCGGCACCGGCCGATGATCGCAGCGGGCGGTGGCCCCGGCCTGCTCGAGCACCCGCAGCTTGAAGCGGAGCACCTCGGCGAAGTCCACGTCGAACACCCGGGTCTCCTCCGGCCAGTGCAGCCGGAACGCCCGGGTGTCCATCCCCGCCGCGAGAAGCACGACCTGGTGACAGCCCTCGCGCGCCGCGCGGAGCAGCTGCTCGTCGAGGTATGCCGTACGCACCGCGGGCTGGTCGCCCATCTCCCGGAGGAAGGTGCGCATCCCTTCGCCGATGAGAAGTCGCGCCTCGTCACCGGTGGCCGTGTCGTCGGCGCCGGTGGCCGTGCCCTCGGCGCCGGCCGCGCGGAGGAACAGCTCGGCGAACGGGTCCTCGAAGAGCCGGTCGTCCCGGTGTTGCTCCGCCGCGCGAGCGGCCGCCACCACCAGGCTCGTCGCGGCGATGCCGGCCAGCCCTTCGGCCTCATGTCGCTCGGTCATGCCATGACCTCCCTCTCAGCGCTACGCGAAGAAACGAGACAATAACGTCTTGTTACAAGATGCTAGCGTCTCGTTATGACTGCTACAAGCGATGAGGCCGACCCGCGGGTGGTGCGCAGCCGGGCACGGGTCCTGGACGCGGTGGCGTCCCTGCTCGTCGAAAAGGGCGTCCGGGGAGTCACCGTCGACGCCGTGATGGCACGGTCCGGAGTGGCACGCGCCACCGTCTACCGGCACTGGCCCACCCGCCAGGCACTGGTCCTGGCGGGCCTGCGGCACCTCCTGCCGCCGCCCGTACCGCGGACGGCGGCCGACGGAACCCTCTCCCAGCGCCTGACCTCCGTCCTCGGCGGGCTCGCACGCCAGATGGAGGTCGAGCCGTGGGCACACGCCATACCGGCACTGCTGGACGCGGCCCGGCGGGAGCCTGAGATCGCGACGGTGGCGGCCCGGTTCGTCGCGGACCGGCAGGCGCCCGTCAGAGCCGTGCTGCAGGAGGCCGTCGCGGACGGCTCACTGCCGCGCCTGGACGTCGAGACCGCGCTGGCCCAGCTGCTGGGGCCGCTGGTCTACCGCCGCCTCCTCACGTCCGAACCGCTCGACGAAGAGCTGTGCGCGCACATCGTGGAACACTTCCTCCGCGGCCAGAGCTCTCAGGTCACCAGGCCGTTGCGGTAGGCGTAGACCACCGCCTGCACACGGTCACGCAGGTCGAGCTTGGTGAGGATGCGCGAGACGTACGTCTTGACGGTCTCCTGGCTGATCACCAGCGTCGCGGCGATCTCGCTGTTGGACAGGCCGTTGGCGATGAGGCGCAGCACCTCCAGTTCGCGCGGGGTCAGCGCGGTGTCGCCCGATGTGCGCTCGGCGGGGCGGATCCGCGCGGCGTACCTGCCCACGAGCTGCCGCGTCACCTCGGGCGCCAGCAGCGCGGCACCGGTCGCGACGGTCCGGATGCCGTGCAGCAGCTGCGCCGGCGGGGCGTCCTTGAGCAGGAACCCGCTCGCCCCCGCGCGCAGCGCCTCGTAGACGTACTCGTCCAGGTTGAACGTCGTCACCACGAGCACCTTGATGGGATGCTCCACCCCGGCACCGGCCAGCAGCCGGGTCGCCTCGATGCCGTCGAGCACCGGCATCCGTACGTCCATCACCACCATGTCGGGCTTCAGCCGGCGGGCGAGGTCGACCGCCGCGCGCCCGTCCCCGCACTCACCCACCACCTCCAGGTCGGGCTGCGCATCGATGATCGTCGCGAACCCGGTGCGGATCAGTGCCTGGTCGTCGCAGACCAGCACCCGGACCGAGGCGCTCACGACGGGCTCCCCGCGGGGATGCGTGCCCGTACGAGGAAGCCGCCCGCCCGCCGGTCCGCGCTGAACTCTCCGCCCAGGGCGTCGACCCGCTCGCGGAGCCCGACGAGACCCCGCCCGCTCCCGTCGGGGGAGCCGCTCCGCGATCCGGAGCCGTCAGTGCCGACCTCCACGGTGATCTCCTCTCTCGTATGGCGTACGCGGACCACGGTGCGGCTGCCGTGGGCGTACTTGAGGGCGTTCGTCAGGCCTTCCTGCACGACCCGATAGGCCACGAACTCGGCGCTGCCGGCCGATTCGGCGCGTTCGCCCTCCTCGGTGAACTCCACGGGCTGCCCGGCCTGGCGCGTCTGCTCCACGAGCGTGCGGAGGTCGCCGACGGACGGCGTGTCGATCTGGGTGTCGTGGTCGGGGTTGAGCAGGTCGAGCAGGTGCCGCAGGTCGGTGATGGCGCGCCGGCCGGTGTCGGTGACGGCGGTCAGGGTCGCGTCGAGGCGGTCGGGTGCGGCGGTCAGGTAGCGCGCGGCCTCGGCCTGGACGACCATGGCCGTGACGTGGTGGGTGACGACGTCGTGGAGTTCGCGGGCGATGCGGGTGCGTTCGGCGGTGAGGGTGGCCTCGGCGATACGGCTCCGGTGCTCGGCCTCGGCGGCCCGGGTGGAGCGCAGCCAGGACCCGATGCCCCACCCGAGAGCCAGCCCCACGTAGAACACCACGAATCCGCCCAGTTTCTCGTTCCCGCCGAGCCGGTGGAGCTCGACCGCCAGCACGACGTACACCGCGGACAGGACCGCCGCGGTGGCGCGCCGGTAACGCTCCAGGTGGGCGCCCGTGCTCAGCAGCGCGAAGGACAGTGCGGTGCTCGCGACCATGTGGTAGCCGCGGAGCTGTGTGACGACGAAGCCGAACGAGATGAGGGCGATGCAAGCGGCCGGCCACCGTCGGCGCACGGCGAGCGGGAGGGTCTGGAGGGCGAGCAGGACGATCGCCAGGTCGTCGAAGGGGCGGGCCGGCAGCTCGCCGACGTGCGTCTCGTGGCCGTGGAACA